>CAZIUL010000001.1:0-124210 GCA_964542475.1 uncultured Phycisphaerales bacterium
AAGGCCTTTTTTCTAGCCCTTACCTAATATAAAGCATGAATTATTCGGGCTAACCACTGCGCTTAACGAACCCAATCAATGCGTCCGATTTCGAACGGAGCATCTAACAATTAAATCAGATGTAAGGACCTAACCGTCACTAATACCCCGTTCCATGGTTTCGTGTGATGAATAGCATATTAGATGCCAATATTGGATTGTGACATAAAGGCTGGATATGCAAAAGGTTAGACAATCGTTGGGCGGGGTGCAGAAGGGAAAACGGTCTTAACCCAGGTTATTTGATTTATTGATGGATCACGAGTAAGTTATTTACATTGATATGATTATGTTAATGTCAGCCGGTTGTCACTGTATGACCGATGTCATATTCCTTTTTTTTGTATTCTCAAATGGGAACCGGCCAGAGAAACCTGTTGTGCTTGATGAAGTATACCACCTGTTCGACGCTCTGGGATGCCTTGCGTTCCACAGCTTCTATCGTGTTGAACGCGTTATGCGGTGTAAAGATAACGTTCGGCAGTCCGGAGAGTTTCATGGTCGCCTCGATCTCGCTTTTCTCGGATTGAACTCCGTTGCGAAGAGAGGCTGCCAGGCAGCTTTCATTCTCGAACACATCAATGCCAATACCGCTGATGTGTCCGTTTTCCACGAGAAAGAGCAGGTCTTTGGATGGTGAAAGCTCGCCCCGCGCGATGTTGATGAATATTGCGCCGCGCTTTGCCTTGAGCAGCCGATCGCGGTGGAAGTAAGCCGTGTTCTCAGGTGTCAGGTTCATGGCGCAGACGATGATGTCAGCATTTGCGAGTGCTTCATTGATGTGAGCATAGTTCAGGAAGGTGTGGCGTTCAACGATGTCAACACCGAGCACCTTCATTTCGAGCCCGATGCCGATCTTAGCCACTTCCGAGCCGATGTTGCCCACGCCCACTACTGCCAGTGTTTTTCCCCTGCACTCGGCGCCTGATAAACCGTCGCGTACGAAGGAAAGAAACTGTTTCTGCTGGGCGGGCATTTTTCTTAGAAGCATCATCCACATGAGCATGGCTTGTTCAGCCACTGCCCTGCTGCAGTATAAGGGAAGGTGTCCGCACGAAAGGTCCTTTCCCGCCTTGTCGATGTACCTGCTCATGTGGTCGTAGCCCGTGCTCCGCGACAGTATCCCTGACAACCCGTATGCCCAGCCCGGCGGGATCACAGACTGTGTTCTGACGCTTATGATTTTAGAAGGCGGATCGATATCTCCTGTTTCCTGCACGGTTTTGCCCGTGAATCCGGCTGTCAAGCCTGAGGGTAGAAGGCGTTTCAGGGCGGCAGCTTCTTCCTCGAACGCCTCATAAAAGAAAACGCTGTGCATGACGGTTTCTCCGGGAGGAGTGGCCGGTCTTTTTGTTTTCAAGATGCGGCCACCGCCTCGATTTTGTTGCACCTGGCTTTGCAGGAAGATATGGATCAAGAGCAAGAAAAAATAAGGGGTCAAAGAGACGGAAATGTTATGAAAGCTACACCTTCAAAACAACTTTATTTTGTTTACGGTATTGTATGATGTCCGGTTTAGGTTTGTTGATGCCGGCTGGTAAGTTTCGATAATGAACTTCAGTTGTGGAAAGCGAACATTCCCTGAAGGAGGACGAGATGATCAAGGAAGCGCCGCTCGAGGAAACCCCTGAATGGAAAGATCTCTATAACCACTGCAGCGAGGTCAGGGATCTGCATCTTCGAGAGCTGTTTGCGCGCGATCCGGATCGTTTCGAGAGGTTCTCCCTTGTTTTCGAGGGGATGCTGATCGATTTCTCGAAGAACAATATCACGAATGAAACGTTGGGCCTGTTGATAAGGCTGGCGCGGGCCTCGGAAGTCGAGAAGGCAAGGGATGCCATGTTCAACGGGAAGCCCATCAACTGGACCGAGAACCGGCCTGTGCTGCACGCCGCCCTGAGAAACCGTTCCGGCGAGCCGGTGATCATTGACGGACAGGATGTGATGCCGGGAATCCAATCCTCGCTCGAGAAGGTGAAGGAGTTTTCCGATAGAGTTCGTTCAGGAAAATGGAAGGGCGCCACGGGCAAGAGCATCCGAACTGTCATTCATGTGGGGACCGGAGGCTCGTCGCTGGGCCCGGTAATGATCACGGAAGCTCTCTATCCGTATTCCGAGGGGGGGGTGTCCGTGAGGTTCGTCTCCAATGTGGACGCCTCCGACTTTCATAAAAACACCAAGGATCTCAACCCTGAAGAGACGCTGTTTGTAATCGCGTCCAAGTCGTTCGCCACCCAGGAAACCGTGACCATCCACTCTTCGGCAAAGAGGTGGCTGCTGCGCGGATTGGGGAGCGGGGAAGGTCTGGAGAATCATTTTGTGGCGTTGACTTCAAGAAAGGAGCTGGCAACAGCCTCGGGCATTGATCAGGACAACATCTTGGAGTTCTGGGATTGGGTGGGCGGCAGGTATTCATGGGCTTCAGCGATCGGCCTGCCCATAGCCTGCAACATCGGCCACGAGAACTTCGTCGAGGTTCTCGAAGGCGCGCATGCCATGGACAGACACTTCAAAGAAGCGCCGCTGGAGGAAAACATCCCGGTCATCCTCGCGCTTCTCGGCATCTGGTACAACGATTTTTTCGGCGCTGCGAGCCATGCCATCATTCCGTACGACAAATACCTTCACAGGTTCACCGCTTACTTTCAGCAGGCGGACATGGAGAGCAACGGCAAGCAGGTAGACCGCGACGGCAACAAGGTCGGATACCAGACAGGACCCATCGTGTGGGGAGAGCCGGGCACCGATGTACAGCACTCGTTTTTTCAGCTGCTTCACCAGGGTACCAAGCTTGTTCCCGCTGACTTCATCGGCTGTGTCAACTCACAGAACAAGATAGGCGACCACCACGAAAAGCTCATGGCGAACTTCTTCGCCCAGTCAGAGGCGCTCATGTCCGGAAGATCCGAGGAGGAAGCGAAGGCGGAGCTGATTGTCGACGGCATGGAAGCAGAAGAGGCGGACAGGCTGCTGCCCCACAAGGTTTTCGAAGGCAACCGGCCGACCAACACGATTCTCATTAACAAGCTGACGCCGCGGGCCCTGGGCAGCCTGATCGCCATGTACGAGATGAAGATCTTTGTCCAGGGAGCGATCTGGAGAATAAACAGCTTTGACCAGTGGGGGGTCGAACTCGGCAAGGTGCTTGCGAAAACGATCCTGGCTGAGGAGTACGATCTGATAGCCGGTAAAAAGGTCGACCTTGCCAATCACGATTCGTCCACGAGAGGGCTTCTCAACCATTTCATGGCCAAGCGGGATGCGTAGTGGGGAGCTGTGGCTGTTTCAAATGATTTTTTTTCTTATGGCGAAGCCGTTTCTCGCGCCGCGGCACGAGAAAATGAGCGCTGGGGGCATGTTGCGGAAGACGAAATCCGTATCGATTTCGCGGAAGTACCTCTTCAGGATCTTGTTCAGCCGGATTTGATTTAAACGTTGCGTTACTTTATGGGCGTGGTATAATATTTGACAAAGCCACGAAGCAACTACTCATTCCGCTTAGATTTGGCAGGCTTGAGAACGAATGCATGCCTTATACTTTGAGCACCTCATCGATTCCTGGCACGGCATTTTTTATTAGCGATCTGATTTGCTGCCGGATTTCCCGCTTCCGACAGATGGGCACCCACACCCATTTTTATTATTAATGGAGCCAAAACCATGAGGAACACGAAACTGCCGCGATTTTTCATGATCTCAATGATCCTGTGCGTAGGCGTCTCGGTTTTCATTCAGGAAAGCCAATGTTCGCCTTCCCCTTTGCCGCCGTGGGATGAGGATGGAGGATACACTTACGATTATTCCAAGGTGAGACAGCTTGAATTGATGGGCTCTGACGAGCTTGGAACGTTCCAGGATTACATGGCCCGCAGGGGAGCTGTTCCTCCGTTCAAGGCTGATTATATGTATTCGAGCGGCAACGCCGGAAACCGCGCGCCTGTTGCGCTTGTTCTCGTCAATTCAGGGCTTTACTCGAGCATCCAGACGAACCTGAACATCTACGTTGGTGACCTCGAGGACGACGGGTACCAGGTCGAGGTTTATCAGACGACAGGCGGAGATGACGAAGACCTGAAAGATTTCATCCTGAACCACTCGACCAACCTGGCCGGGTGTGTTCTTGTGGGGGATCATGCCGTGGCCTGGTACGATTACAACGGCGACCAGTTCCCCTGCGATTTGTATTTCATGGAGCTCGACGGGACCTGGACGGACAGCAACGGCGACGGCGTATGGGACGGGCTGTCCGCCGGGAGCGGTGACCAGGGCCCCGAGATCTACATCGGTCACATCGACGCATCCATGATGAACGGCAACGAGGTCGCGCTTACCAACGACTACTTCGTAAAGAACCATGCTTACAGGCAAAACCTGATACCTTTGCCTGATTATGCGTTGAGCTACACCGAGGACGATTGGGTCTCGTACATGGACATACGGACCGACATCAAGTACGCCTACCCCAATTTTGATGACATCCCCGGGCCTGCCACCAACCGCGACGACTACGTTGACAACAGGGTTCCCAATCCCGCATACGAGTTTATTCAGCTCTGCTGCCATTCGTCGCAGTTTGCACACTACTTCACTCGTGGCGGGCTGGCATACAACACGGAGATCAAGGCAGCGGTGCCGCATGCCATGTTCTACAACCTTTTCTGCTGCAGCACTCTTCGGTTCACCGAACCGGATTTCCTTGGGGGCGCTTACATCTACAATTCGAGCGACACCAGTGTCGCGGTGATTGGCAGCACCAAGAGCGGATCGATGCTGGTTTTTGCGGCTTTTTACCAGCCGTTCTCGCAGCACGAGACGTTTGGTGAATCGTTCCGCCAGTGGTTCAACTACCTCGCCCCGTACTCGGGGAGCGAGATATCGTGGCACTTTGGAATGACCATTGCCGGTGACCCGTTTCTTGCCAAGAAGAGTTCTCCTCTTGTCATGAGCGTGGAAGGTGAGCTGCCTTCGGGTTACCTGCCTCCCGGACCGGAGACGAAGCTGACGATCGAGATCAAGGATGGCACCCAGAACTACGTGCCCGGTTCAGGCATGCTCCACTACCGTTTCGATCCGAACGATGTGTACGATGCCGTAGGGCTGACTTCGCTCGGCAACGATCTTTACGAGGCTGTTCTTCCGAACACGCGTCCCGGGGATGAACCGGAGTTCTACTTCAGCGCTGAGGGAGACGGGGGAGCCACTATCTATTCGCCTTACGATGCTCCCAATAACGTTTATTCCTTTGGGCTGGGTTTCACCGAGACGGTGTTTGCAGATGATTTTGAGTCCGATCTTGGCTGGGTCGTGCAGAGCGAGAACATCACGACAGGTGAATGGGAGCGGGGCGATCCCAGCGGAACCGATGCTCAGCCGGAGGACGACCACTCAGCAGGCGGGACCATGTGCTATGTGACGGGAAAGGATGGCGGAAGCGTCGGCGACCATGACGTTGACGGCGGTCCGACAAGGCTCAGGTCACCGGCATTTGACCTTTCCCGAAGCGGCGAGGCCGTGGTGAGCTTCTACCTGTGGTTCTATCACACGGACTACGGGGGGCAGCAGCCTCTCGAGCTTCAGATAACGAACACGGGCGGCGGGCCCTGGACAAAGGTCGAAGACATAACGCACAGCCCCTCGTGGGTTTACAGGACGATCAAGGTGTCGGATTATGTTGCGCCCACTTCCGATGTGATGATTCGTCTTGTGGTGTCGGACAATCCCAACGATGATATCGTGGAGGCGCTGCTAGATGACTTCGAGGCAGCGACCATGGATTTCGATCCGACGCTCTGGGCGGATGCATACTCGATCCCCGTATCCGTGGGCAGCGTGATCGACTTCACGCTCGGAGCGGGTCCGGCCAATGCAAACAGGCCCTATATGTTGCTGGGATCTGTTTCAGGCACATCACCGGGTGTTCCACTCCCCGGCGGCGCTGTGTTGCCCATCAAGTGGGATATCCTGACCCACATCATATTGAGCTCTTTGGGTTCACCGGTTTTTGCTAATTTTACCGGTAACCTTGATGCGGAAGGCGAGGCAGTTGCAACGCTCGATACCTACGGACCGCTCGATCCCGCGCTTGCAGGCATTACCGTTTACTTCGCCTACATGCTGGCCCCGAGCCCGTTCTACGCATCGAACTTCGTTCCTGTGACGTTGGATCCTTGATGCAAAAGGAGTGACAAAGCTGTTTTCAGCAACCAGCAGGGGCGCGGTAAGTCAGAAAGCCGCGCCCCTTTATCATTTAATCCTCTTGACCGCTGCTGACACAGCCTTGACAGCTCGGCCTATCTCTTCGCTTGTGGTCATTTTTCCAACGGAGAATCGGACCGTGCCCATGGCGTACTCGGCGGGAACTGCCATTGCTTGCAGCACGTGCGACAGGTGTACCTCGCCCGAGTGACACGCTGCGCCCGGGGATGCGGCGATTTCAGGCGTATCATCCAGAAGCGAGTTTGCCTGGATGTGCTGGAAGCTCAAGGACAGTGTGTTCGGGAGGCGTTTTTCCGGGTGCCCGTTCAGCCTCATCTCACCGATGTTGTTTTTAAGTCCCGCGTGCAAGAGCTCGCGCATTGCAGTCATGTGCCTTGCATTCTTCTCCAGGTCGCGCGAGATCAGTTCACACGCCTTTCCGAGCCCCACGATTTCGAGCACGTTCTCGGTTCCGGCTCGGCGCCCGTTTTCGTGTCCGGCACCGTGCATGAGCTTGTCAAGCTTTACACCTTCGCGGATATAGAGCGCGCCCACTCCTTTCGGCGCATAGATCTTGTGCCCGGCAACGGAGAGAAGGTCCACATTCAAATCATGCACAAGCGTCGGGATTTTTCCCAGCGACTGGGCCGCATCAGTGTGCATGATGATCCCCCTGTCTTGGGCGATCCTGCCTATCTCGGCGATCGGCTGCACGGATCCCACCTCGTTGTTGGCGTGCATGACTGTGATCAGCACGGTGTGCTCGGTGATTGCGTTTTCCAGCTCAGCCGCGCTGACGAGGCCGTGCTCATCCACGGGCAGGCGGGTGGTTTCAAAACCGTGTTTCTCGAGAAAGTCGCAGACCTCGATGACCGCTGGGTGCTCGACCGCCGAGGTGATGATATGCCTGCCCTTGTCCTTTAGCGCGAGCGCAGCACCGATTATGGCGTGGTTGTTGGATTCCGTGCCGCCGCTAGTGAACACTATCTCTCCGGGCACGCACCCGATAGCTCCGGCGACCTGTTCCCTCGCTTTGTCAACGGCACGCTTGGTCTGCACGCCGTAGGGATGTGCGCTCGATGGGTTGCCGAACAGCTCCTCCAGAAAAGGCCGCATGGCATCCGCGACATCCGGCGCAATGGGGGTTGTTGCGTTGTAGTCCAGGTAGATCGGTTTCATGGTATTGTTCCTTGATTTTACATCGGGCCTGTTGCTCTCCGGTATTACGGTTGTGAAACGGATGCGGAGAATATACCATCCTGGTTCGATGAAACAAATGAACCACGGATCGGAAGCAAACAAAATCGAGGTCACACAAACAATGAACAGGCGCACATTCATCAAGAGGTCTGCCTTGACAGTGATAGGCACGCAGTTGCCGGCTGCCGCGCTTCTCGCTCAAGGGGACGAGAAGGAGAAGGAGAAGGGATCGGTGAAGACGCAGGAAGGCGGTATGCTCTACCGCAGTCTCGGTAAAACCGGATTGAAGCTTTCCGAGATCAGCCTGGGAGGCAGTCCTGTGCCGCCGGAGCCTGTCTTTGTGAAGGCCTTGGAAATGGGCGTCAACTACATTGACACCTCCTCGTCCTACATGAACGGCAACAGCGAGCGAATGATCGGCAAGCTCATCAAGGGGAAGAGGGACAGGTTTCACGTTGCCACCAAGGTTCACACGGGCAGGAAGGGAAGGAGCAGAAAGGAGCTGATCCTCGAGGCCGAAGGAAGCCTGGCCCGCCTCGGCTCGGACTACGTCGATATTATGCTCGTACACGGTGCGTCGAGTCCCGAGATCCTTGCCGATGAGGAGGTACTTGCCGCGTTCGAAAAGTTGAAAAAAGACGGAAAGATAAGATTTACAGGCGCTTCCTGTCACAGGGACCCGGTAAAAGTGCTTTCACCCGCGATCGAAAGCGGACTCTACGACATGGTCACCATCGGGTACAACGCCTACTCGGGCATCGGTGTGAAAGATGGCGAAAAATACGATGACTACCTGGCCGTATCAGGGATCGAAAAAGTGATTTCCTTCGCACGAAAAAAAAACGTAGGCGTCATTGCCATGAAGACCATGGCCGGCGGCGAGAGGCAAAACCTGAAGCGGTTCGAAACAGGAGGATCAAGCTTGGCTCAGGCCAAGCTGAAATGGGTTCTAGAAAACCGGGGCGTTTGTGCGATCATCACCGAGATGCTCAGCTTTGATGTGTTGAATGAGAACCTTTCGGTCAGCGGGAAGAGGATCTCTTCCAGGGAGAAGGAAGAGCTTGAAGAACACGTGAAAGCAACCTCAAGAGGTTATTGCAGGATGTGCGGCAGGTGCGCTTCAGCCTGCCCGTCCGGGATTAAAATCCCGGATATTCTGAGGTTCGCGGCGTATTACAACGGGTATGGCAAAAAACTGTCCGCAAGGCAGGCATATCGAAACCTCCCATCAAAACGAACAGTCAGCGGGTGCGAAAAATGCGGCCGATGCGAGGCCGGCTGCCCATTTGAAGTGCGTGTTGTCGAGAAACTCGGTTATGCTCATGCCATGCTTGCTTAAAAGTCCCTGTTATAAACGCGGGAGGTCTCAAATGAGATAACTCTATACTGAATAGGAAATAACGACAATTAATCACTTGAATATATATAAATTAAATTACATAATAAGCCATATCAGAAACATGAATATTCTTGTTTTTTTTTCACAGCCCCTAGAATATCCTTACTGAATGTTCCTGATTGCTGGGTAGATATATAAACCAATGTTGAAATGTGGCATTTTGATGTCACAGTTGCTGTTATCTGTTGTTCCTGCAGCTGTTTCGATGATGACCGGGCCACTGTCTGCTGAAGGCAGGTGTTCCTGCTTTTATAGCTCAAACCCGGCCATTTTAGAGTTTATTATTAGATCCGGATGCGTAAGATAAAAGAATCGAGCAAAGACACAAACGCAAGCTAGGTTTTTTTGAGAAGGAGTTAATCATGAGAAGTGTAATGTTCAGAACCCTGCTCTTTTCGCTACTGATGGCGGTTCTGCTGGTTTCGGTTCCAGCATGCCACAGGAGCAAACACGGCGGCGGGCTCGGGTGGGGGCAAACCCAATCCACGCTAAACGCTTTTTCGATTTGCACCTGGGATGTATATCTGCAGTGGACGGATGCGTTTGAAAAAGAGGATGGGTACCAGATTGAAAGGAGCATGGGCAGGGGTGAGTTTGCACAGATTGCCGTGGTGCAGGCCAATGTCACCACCTTTACCGACACAGTTCCTCAGGCGGAATCCCCCTACGAATACAGGATCAGAGCATTCAAAAAGAAGAAGTTTTCAGAGTACAGCCAATCTGTGTTCGTTTATTCCATGTTACCCCCTTCGAACCTGGAGATCACCACCCTTTACAGCTCGAAGATCGACCTTCAGTGGATGGACAACTCCGCACTGGAGGATGGTTACAGCATTGAGCGAAGTGCAGACGGTGTGAACTACGCAATCGTTGGTAACACGACGGGTGGGAACACCACTTTTGTTGATATGGATGTATTGCCCGAGACGATCTACTTCTACAGGGTAAGAGCGATCGAGGATGGCGGCAGCATGTCCGATTATTCCAATGAAGCGCAGACTGAGGAAACTCCCACAACGCCGTGGGCGAAATCGTACGGCGGAGTGAACTCGGACTGGTCGAGCAGCGTGTCGCGAACCATGGACGGTTATGTGGTTGCAGGCTCCTCCGACTCTTTTGGTAGAGCCTCGAGCGTGAATATGATGTTGCTAAAGATGGACTCTCAAGGTTCAAAGGATGAGCCCGGATGGGAGAAATGCTACGCAGGTGACCAGAGCGATCTTTGCAACGACATGGCTCAGGCCCTTGACGGCGGTTATATCCTTGCCGGCTACACCGAATCGTGGGGGGCGGGTAACACCGATTTCTGGGTCCTGAAGGTGAACGCGGATGGTGAGATAACACGAGACGGGTGGCAGAAGACCTATGGAGAATCAGGGTACGATGAAGCGAAATCAGTTGCCGTTATCGGGGAAGGCGGCTACTACGTAGCAGGGACTACCAATTCTTTTGCTTTGGCCGGGGACGCCGATTACTGGGTCTTGAAGCTGGATGCTGATGGAAATGTGATCTGGGGAAAGAGCTATGGCGGCGTGGGAAATGACTTTTTGTCTTCAATGGTTGCGACCCCGGACGGTGGTTGTGTTCTGGCTGGTACGAGCAGCTCTTTCGCTTCGGCGGGAGGGACCACCGACTGGTGGATTCTAAAGCTCGATGCCGAAGGTGTTGTCGAGTATAACAAAACCTACGGCGGAAGTGCGGAAGATCACGTGGAGTCGATCGCATTGACTCCTGACGGCGGCTATATCGTGGCGGGTTACACGAACTCGTTTGAATCGACTGATCACGATATCTGGGTTTTGAAGCTGGATTCCAGCCTCGAAACTGCAGGCGGCTGGCAAAAAAAGTTCGATATAAGTGGAAATGATTACGGACGCTCGGCCTGCGTTACTGATGACGGCGGCTTCATCGTGACCGGCGAAGCTATCGGGTCATGCATTGTCCTGAAGCTGGACTCCCAAGGCTGGATAGTGTGGGATAAGGCGTATTCCGGGCCTAACTATGAGTGGGGGATCTCAGCCAGTCAAGGCGTAAGCACAGGCGTTGTCGTTTCAGGAAGTACCACATCTTTCGGAGATGGCAGTGACTTCTGGGTTTTGAAGCTGGAAGGAGATGGCGGCATTGTTTTCGATCCATTGAGCGGTGCACAGGTTTCGGACACCGGGGTGATTGTACAAGACACATCTGCGGTACCCGATGAACCGGCTTTCGTGATATGCGCGGCAAGCATAGGGGTTTCAGAGGATACAAACGCTGAGATCACTGACGTCGAGTGTACGGTCGGGACACAGGCCCCCGGGCCGTAAGCTGAATCCGGTATTATTTTGAGATACATAAACGGGCAGCCGCGAAAGGCTGCCCGTTTTGTGTCCGCCCCTACGTCGTGCACTTGGTCCTATTGCGTTTTGTTGCGTTTTGCTTTCCGCCTGGGTTTTTTCCCCTGTTCTTTCATCTTCTGTTCCCGGGCCTTTAGCAGGTTCACAGCCTCATCGAGGGTTAGTTTCAACGGATCGCCGCCCTTCGGCAGGGAAGCGTTAACCTCGCCATCGGTTACATACGGCCCATAGCGCCCGGATTTCACCAGCACTGCTTTTTCGCTCTCCGGATGGTTGCCAAGCTCGGCAATCTTGGCGGCTGTTCCACTTCTTACGCGTTTTGGCTGCTTCAAGAGATCGAGCGCTTGCTCGAACGTGATCGTTTTGAGCTGCTCGTGGCCGGAGAGGCTCCTGCTCTCCTTCCCTGACTTGACGTACGGCCCGTACCTGCCGTCCTGCACCGTAACGGGTTCGCCTGTCTCAGGATGGCTGCCAAGCTTCCTTGGAAAAGACAGGAGCATCAAGGCATCCTCCAGCGTCACCAGGTCCGGGGACATCGACGGCCAGAGGCTCGCCATTTTGGGCTTTGTGCCTTTTTTGATCTTTCCCCGGTCGTTAAGCTCCGCATCCCCGAGCTGCACATAAGGGCCGAAACGGCCTTTCTTGAGGTAAACCGGTTTGGACGTTTCCGGATCAGTGCCCAGCACCTGATCGCCTTCCTCGGATTCCCGGATCTTCTCCATCGCGTTTTCCACGGCGAACTCATCCGGAAAAACATCATCAGGCACATTTGCCCTCTTGTCGCTGTCTCCAATCTGCACATAAGGACCGTAGCGCCCAACGCGTACCGCCACCTCCTCGCCGTCTTCGGTTTTACCCAGCACGATGCTCGAAATCGCCCTGGCATCCACACCTTCATCGCATTTTTCGATCAGGGCCTCGAGCCCGATCCGGGCAACGCTGTTCGTGCCGCTGTTAACGTCTGTCTTGCCGAAGTAAAAGCCTTTCAGCCAGGGGACCGGTTTGGACCGGCCGTTCGCGATGTCGTCGAGCTCCTCTTCCATCCGCGCGGTGAAGTCGTAATTCACGAGCTCGGCGAAATGTTTTTCCAGAAGCTGAATCACGGCAAAAGCCACGTACTTCGGCACGAGCGCTGTGCCATTCTTCCAGATGTATCCTCGCGCCTGGATGGTCTGAAGAATGGTTGCATATGTGGACGGCCGGCCGATCCCGCGCTCTTCGAGCTCCTTGATGAGACTCGCCTCGGTGTATCGTGCCGGCGGCTGTGTCGAGTGCTGAACAGGCTTCACTACAGCCGGGTCCAACTCCTGGCCTTTTGCAAGCGGCGGAAGAATGCTCTCCACATCAGCGAGCTCGGCAAGGGGGTCATCAGAACCCTCGACGTAAGCCCTGAGAAAGCCCGGAAAAGAGATGACCCTTCCTGATGCGCTCAGAACAGCCAGGCCGCGCTCTTCTGTGTCAGCATGGATCAGCGCCTTTGTGTGCAGCCCGCTGGCGTCCTTCATCTGGGATGCGACCGTGCGTTTCCAGATCAGCTCGTACAGCCGGAAACCGTCGTAATCCAGCTCTCCCTTAAGGCTCTCGGGCGTGCGGAACGATTCTCCAGCGGGTCGTATCGCCTCATGGGCCTCCTGTGCGTTTTTTGATTTTCGTGTGTACACGCGTGGGGTTTGTGGAATGTACTCTTCCCCGTAAAGCGAGGCCGCCTGTTTCCTGGCTGCGGCAACCGCCTGTGTGGAAAGCTGGGTTGAGTCGGTACGCATGTATGTTATGAAGCCGTTTTCATAAAGCTTCTGCGCCACACCCATGGTCCGGTGCGCGCTGAACCTGAGCTTGCGCGCAGCTTCCTGCTGCAGGGAAGATGTGATGAACGGAGGATATGGTTTGCGCTTGAACGGTTTTTCCGCAACATCCGCAACCGTGTATTCGGCGGATGCCAGCCCTGCGGTGAGGCCATGCGCATCCTGCTCTTCGAGCACGAACGCCTTGCTCTCCTGTTTGAGGCAGCCGGTAGTTTCATCGAAATCCTTTCCCGTGGCTATCTTCTTGCCGGCCAGCTCGACGAGCTTTGCTGTAAACGTCCTTTTCGAAGGGGGCTTTCCCCCTTCCAGTTCAGCCTCCACACCCCAGTACTCGGCTCGTACAAACCTCATGCGCGCGCGTTCGCGGTCCACAACGAGTCGTGTAGCAACCGACTGGACCCTGCCTGCCGAAAGCTTCGGCATCACCTTGCGCCAGAGTATCGGAGAAACCCCGTAGCCGTAGAGCCGGTCGAGGATGCGCCGCGTTTCCTGCGCGTCCACCAGCTTGGAGTCGATCTCCCTGGTCTGTTTCACCGCTCTTAGAATGGCTGATTCGGTGATTTCCTCGAAAGTCATCCGTTTGACAGAGCATTTGGGTTTCAGCACATTTACCAGGTGCCATGCGATTGCTTCACCTTCGCGGTCGATATCGGTCGCTAGGAAGAGTTCGTTGGCTTGCTTCAGGCTCGCCTTGAGCTTTTTGACCTGTGCGGCCTTGCCTCTAGGTATCACGTAAATGGGCTTGAAGTCATCTTCTACGTCTACCCCGAGCCTAGCCCATTCCTTGGCCTTGTACCTGGCTGGAATCTCCGATGCGTTTGACGGCAGGTCACGGATGTGTCCTATGGAAGATTCGACAATAAAGCCGGAACCCAGGCATTTCGAAACGGTTCTGGCCTTTGCCGGCGACTCTACGATTACTAGTGCTTTTTTCATGAGCTCACGTAAAAAAAACCAAACGTCAAACCGATTCAGAGTTTCATAGTTCAGATCGTGTCTTTTGAAGGCAAGGTATTTTTTTGAGATCGGCGATTTTTCGACCCAAATGGCAAATAAATCTTGTTTAAATGTTGCTCTTCATGTAAAATATTTTGAAAGTAAACGCCTATCTTTGCTGGGTTTCGGAGTTGTTGCTCATAAAGAGCATCCAAATGTCACCAAAACAATTTATTTTTGACCTGCACCCTTTCTCTCTCAGGTTTTCGAAAAACCAGCTTTTTCAAGAAGCCGACAACATTTCAGACAGTGTTAAGTACTGTTTTTCTTTTTCAGCTGGAGGTATGTACCATGCGAAAAATCTTTGATGTTGGAATGTTGTGGAGGAGAGCCAACCCGGGAGTTTGTTCCTCTGCTGTTTCGCTCGCCGTTCTTGTGCTCCTGGCAGCAGGCGGTGCACCGGTCTATGCGCAAACGCCGGATACCGCTCCTGACAGCATTACCAAATCGATCACATTCAACGAACCCGTGCTTGGCAAGAAAAGCCTATTCGGCTCCTTTTTCACGACGGTCAGCATGCCCGGCGCTATTAACATCGCCAAAAATGCAGGTGAACCAGCGCTTCCGGTAACCTTTATAAGGGTTCTTTTACCTCCAAAGAAATCAGTAACCGGAATAACCGTGACTGGCGCGCTCAGCGCGTGCGATATCCAAGACTTTGATCTTGCTAACAATCCTGTCATGCCCTATCAGAAGCCGCTGCCGTTTGGCACACGGCCTCCTGATGAGCTGGCAATGGATCGAGTAATTTACGGATCAAACAGCCTGTTTCCCGCTGTTAACTACGATGAACCGCAATCGAGCCTTTGTCGCGGATACACGATTTTTTCGGTCGGGCTATTCCCCGTGAAATACGCTCCTGCATCGGGCAGGCTGTTGTATTATCCGGAGATGAGCGTAAAGATCGAGCTTCAGGACAGCAGCACACCGAACTCCAACTTCCGCAGCAGGCAGGAGGATGAACAGTGGGTTAAAAACCTGGTCTGCAATCCTGGAGCCTGCAAGGGGTACCATTCCGTTTCCCTGTCACGTGCTGACTATCCGGGCGGGATCTGCGATCCTTCAGACAGCTACGACTACGTGATCATCACAACAACAGCCAACAGCCTCGATTACTGGCCCACCAGCGGCCCGACCCCACACAACTGGGAAAGCCTCATGGATGATCATGAGATTTATGACGGGCTCGACTGCACCCTGGTTACAATACAGGAGATCCTGGCGGAGCCCGACTACAGGAACGCGATTCCGTTGTTCGACGATACCCAGGCTCGCATGAGGGAGTTCTGCAAGGACGCCTACCTCGACTGGGGTATCAGCTATGTCCTGATAGGCGCCGACGCCAACCTGATCCCGTCGAGGCTCATGGATTCAGATGCCGAGTCTAAAGTGGACGCGGACATCTACTTCGCCCACCTGGACAACACGTTCAATGACGACCAGGACGGCAAGTGGGGCGAAGAGGGAGATTCCGGCTTTGACCTCGATTCCGAGCTTTTCATCGGAAGGGTTACCTGCGATGTACCCCAGGACGTGTCCAACTGGCTGACCAAGTGTTTTTACTACGCTCACTCGGAAGACCAGACATACCTGGACAACGCTGCTTTTTACGGCGGCGACACCGGATGGCCCTGTGAAGGGGATGACTTCATAGACTACAGCGCCATCAAGGGGTGTGACGACTGGCTCGGGCCAAACCCCGGCGCGGGCCCGTCTTACCCGTCCTGGGTGGGTTTCCAGTACGGATTCGAGACATGGAACCTGGAGAACCCCGGCCAGATGTACGACATGACAGTCAAGTGGACCGAGGAATCGCCCAACCCGGGCGGCTGGCAGGGAGGAGGAGCTTCTGGGCTCAGGGGTGACATCAGCAGCGACAAGGTCACGCTGATCAGCGGTATCGCGCATGCGAACTATAACATGTCCCTCGACGTGAACTACACCGACTGGGAAGCGCTGTATCACAACACCAGGCCGTTTTTCATTCACGACTACGGGTGCCACTGCGGCGACTTTGACGCGACTGACGACGGCGTGCTTCACTCCATGCTTTTCCACTCCGACACGGAGCTGGCTTTCGCATGCGTGTATAACACGGGCTACGGCTGGGGCAACTACGACAACACCGGCTCCTCCAGCTCATTGCAGCAGAAGAGCTTCTGGGATTACATGTTCGACGTGACAAGCAACTCGCAAAGCA
Source organism: uncultured Phycisphaerales bacterium (assembly GCA_964542475.1). Lineage (GTDB taxonomy): Bacteria > Planctomycetota > B15-G4 > B15-G4 > CAYZWU01 > CAZIUL01. Next base: position 16,168 of record CAZIUL010000001.1, read on the forward strand.
CTGACAACTGGCAGATGGGCAAGGCCATGGCGTATTCCAAGGAAATTCTTGCACCGGCCATCAACTGGGGCGGGTCATGGCGAGAGATCATCCAGTGTTGTCTGCTGTTCGGTGATCCGGCACAGGTCCTCAAGCCGCCTGCCGAACCAGCGGTTTTCATGAGCTTTCCCGCGGGCCTGCCCAGCGGTCAGTATCCGCCGGGACCTGAAACCACGATCGAGGTCAAGATCCAGGACGGGTTCGAGCAGTACGTGCCGGGTTCAGGCTATCTCTACTACCGTTTCGACTCAGGCCATAGCTATACTGCCGTGCCCCTGACATCGATGGGCGGCAACCTTTTCGAAGGGGTCATTCCCAACACGCAGCCCGGCGATGAGCCCGAGTTCTACTTCAGCGCTCAGGGCGACGGCGGCACAACGATCTATGCGCCGTGGAACGCGCCCGCTGATGTTTACAGCTTTGATGTCTACCTCGTAGAAGAGCTCTTTTTCGAGGATTTCGAGGCTGATCCCAGCTGGAGCATACAGAACCAGAACGTGCAGACCGGCGCATGGGAATGGGGCAACCCTGTTGGAACATCCGCCCAGCCCGAGGACGACCACACTCCGGACGGTGTCAACTGCTACGTCACAGGAAGGCTCGGCGGGAGCGCAGGCGACCACGATGTTGACGGCGGTCCAACGATCCTGACCTCTTCTACATTGGATCTGTCGAGCGGTGACGCGAACATCAACTTCTACCTGTGGTTTCACCACACCGATTACGGTACTCAGCAGCCTCTCATACTCGACATTTCCAACAACAACGGTTCGTCCTGGACCAGGGTGACCACCATAACCAACAACCCGGGATGGAACCTATATTCCTACAAGGTCTCGGACTATGTCGCGCCTACATCCCAGATCAAGATCCGTTTTTCCGCGACTGACAATCCCAACGACGACGTCGTCGAAGCGGCTCTCGATGATCTCCAGGTGATGAGGATGAACCTTGATCCCGGTCTTTGGGCTGACGGTTACTCGTTGTCAGCGGCAACCGGAGGCGTAGTGGACATTTCCCTCGGGGCCGGGCCCGCCAACGGCAACAGGCAGTACCTACTTTTGGGTTCAGCAACCGGCACATCTCCAGGCCTTCCTTTGCCGGGCGGCGCAACGCTTCCGATCAAGTGGGATATTTTGACCAACATTATCATGTCTTCGCTGGGCTCGCCTGTCTTTGCAAACTTCACAGGCGTCCTGAGCGCACAGGGAGACGCTACAGCCACACTTGATACCTTCGGCCCTCTGGATCCTGCCACGGCCGGACTGACCCTGTACCTGGCTTATTTCCTGAAGCCGAACCCGTTCTATGCGTCCAACTACATCGAGGTGACCATAGAGCCGTAAAACGGATCGCCATGAACAACTTAAAAAAAGCCGCCCCCCTCCGCGGGGGCGGTTTTTTTGGTATGATATCTTCAACATTTACCGTGAACTCTCTTGTCGGAAATGTCCGACCTGATTTATGGAGGAAAGACCATGCTGCAACGTTTGGTTCTAGTATTGATCGCTTGTTTTCTGCTGTCCACAGGCCGGCTTTCCGGGCAGGACGTTTACAACCCCACGCCCGACTGGGTTTCATCTGACGAGCACTACTCGACAGGAGCCGCTCTCGCTGACATGGACAGGGACGGGTGGCTCGATCTCGTGGTCTCGAACGGGAACGATATGGCCATAGAGCGCGTTGCTGTCTACTACAACAATGGAGACGGAACATTTCCCTCGTATCCGAACTGGAGCTCACAGGACAAGGGAGAGAACGGCCATCTCGATGTGGCTGACGTGAACGGAGACGGCTGGCCGGATGTGGCGGTCGCGCGCCTGGTGGAGACATCTTCCGGTTCGTGCGCAGCCAGGGTGTACCTAAACAACAACGGCACGCTCTCCTCTTTGCCGGACTGGACCTCTGCGGAAGACGCCCGTGCGTTCGGGGTCGCCTTCGGTGACATCAACAACGACGGCCGGCCGGACCTGGCGGTCGCAACAGGATGGGCTTACTCGCCCCAGAAAAAATACAAGGACTACGTCTATCTCAATGTCAACGGCCAGCTCCAGCAGTCCGCCTTCTGGGAGTCGAACGATATTAACACGGACCAGGGTGTGCTATGGGTTGATGCGGATGACGATGGTTGGCTGGACCTGGCAGCAACAGGGGCAGGGAAGAACACTCGTGTCTACAGGAATACCGGCGGAACCTTGACCGGAAGTGCGGCATGGTCCGCCATAGACGGCAGCAACCAGGACGCCATCATGCTGGCCTGGGGAGATGTCACCCAGGAAGGCTTCCGCGATCTTTTTGTTGCCGACAACAATCAGCTTCCCGGAGGCAGCGGCAAGTTCCGCAGGTACGACGGCCTGGCAGGAGGATACTTCGAGACCAGCGAAAGCTGGAGCTACTACGACGGCATGTGTTCCGCTGTCGCGCTTGCGGATGTTAACTCCGACGGCGCCCTTGACCTGGCTGTAGGGGGCTGGTGGGATTATACCCGCATCTTTCTTAACAACGGCCACGGGCTCAAACGCCTGCCTGACTGGAACTCGCAGGGCACGAGCGTGAAGGAGAAGATCGTATTCGGCGATATCGATCCGGATGCGCACACCGTTAAAACCGTGCAGAACCTGTTTCCTCCGGCAGGCGGCAGGCAGCTGTTCCACCTTACAAGGCGCCAGATACAAGGAGTTAACGAGGTGGTTCTCGATGGCGTGGCGCTCGGGCCTTCCCAGTACATGGTGAACCGAGAGTGCGGCTGGATAACGGTGTGCGCCGCACCCGCCGTGATGCTGAAGGTGAGGTTCGACTACTCGGTTTCTTTGGACATGGCAATAACCAACTGGGATTCGGATGAGGGTAACTACCTTTACTACAATCAACTGGAGCCCGGGTGGCTCAAGGCCGACGCGACCGAGCTTTCAGCCGCTTCCGGCGGCACGGTGGGCTTTTCACTCAACGCGGGCATGGAATGGGCTGACAGGCATTATTTCCTCCTGGGAGGCGTTTCCGGAACAGAACCGGGATTTGCTCTTCCCGGCGGCAAAGTGGTTCTTCCATTAAACTGGGATTTTTTCACGGGGATTGTTTTCGCCCTTGCAAACACTCCTTATTTTGCGGACTTTCACGGCCAGTTTGATGGTTCGGGCTGCGCTTCGGCTGAGTTCGACACGTACGGCCCTCTGTCGCCCCAGGCAGTGGGTGTTGTCATCTGTTTTTCCTACCTGCTTTACAGCCCGTATGATTTCGTGTCGAACCCGGTAGAGGTTGAGATAGTGCCTTGAGGAGACTCTGTTGATCAAGCCAAACAGCTTCAGCAGGGCGTGGGCGCGTCATTTTTCTATTTGGCGCTGTATGCTCGCGGGCTCGATCCTCATCCTGCGCATCACGGCAGCTGCGGTTTTCCTGGTTCCCCTTGCGTTTGGACTTGGCGTTGCGGATGACCCTTACGAGCATGTGAGGTTGGGCTGCCGCGCCATGGATGCCGGAAAGATGCATGAGGCCTACGAGCACTTTTGCGGGGCGCTCGTGCACGACCCGGGCTCAACAGAGGTTCTGGAGCTTCTGCTTCAAACCATCGGGGAAGACGATTCCGCACGAATTCTCTGGTCTCATGCCTGGTACGCGGCTGCCGCTGATCTTGAAGGGCGCGCGAAGCCCGGCAGGGAGGCGGGCGCGCTTCTCGTTCGGGACGACAGGCACCTGTCAAAGGTCGCGGTCGCGCGCGCCGATGCTGTGAAAGAGCTGGTGTCGTTCGCGGGTGACCGCGAAAAGGGGGGGTACAAGGAGTGCGGGGATGTGCTCGTTGCCGTGTGGGCCCGACGTCTTGCAAGGGAGCTTGCATCAGCGTCGCCCTCGCTCGAAAAAAGTTATGGCAGGGGCCTGGCTCCCATGCCCGACCTTCCTTCCGGCTTTCACATGCCCGTGATCAAGGCGCTCGAACAGGCAATGAAAAGGTCTTTTTCAAGCCAGCATGTGCGGGAAGCGCTCGATGCCGCGATATGCTTGCACGGGCTTGGCGTTCAAGCGGCTTTCAAGGATCTCAAGGGGGAGCGGCCAGGGAGCATGGGCGGTGTGAGGAGAATGGGCGCGGAGGGCATGGCTCGCGGCCGCTCGCAGCTTAGATCCAGGATCGGGGAGCCGTGGAGCGTCGAGGCGCTCGAATCCCTGACCGAGGCAGAATCGGAGGGGTTCACCAGGGAGCATGCGAGTTTTTCGAACCCGGGCGTGGCTGTTTCCTTGACCGAGAAGTACAAGGTCGAGACGACCTGCGGTTACGAGACGCTGCTCGGCGTGGCGCTCACCGTGGAGGATCACCACGACAGGCTGGTGAACTGGTTCGAACAGGACCCGTTCGAGGGAAGACAGGGCCTCGTACGCATTGTGCCCGAGGCACACGGCCTCGAGGCGGAGGGCGCGCCTTACTGGTGGGTAGGCGGATTCCAGGGCGGGGATACCACAACACTGCGGCTTTCGTGCGGAACAGTCGAGGGACTCGGTCACGGTCTCACTCACGAACTGACCCACAGGTTCGATGGGGCCATATATCCTGGAATGCCGTCCTGGCTTCTCGAGGGCAGAGCGGTGTGGACCGGCGGAGCTTACGGGTCGTCCCGTGATGAGCGGTTTGTTCCGAACCACGCCAGCTTCCAAACGATCTACAACGCCTGGATCAAAGGGTACGGCAACGAGCGAAAGCTCGAGGAACTCATCGAAGGCGGTATCGAAGACTACCGGGACAACTACGTGGCCGGCTACGCGCTGTACCTTTACCTTTCATCGTGGGAACAGGACGGGGAGAAGCCGTATGCCGAAAGGCTGTATCAATTCATGAAAGGGTGCGGCAGCGGGAGGAAGAATCCGAAGAGCTGGTTCCTGAGAAACTTCGCCGACGGAAAGGAGGGTCGCCCGGACGGGCTTAAAGCTTTTGCCGAAGCTTTCCAGGCGTTCATGAGCGGGTTTTACTGGAAGCACAGGAAGCCGTGGACAGGACGTTACACGACCAGTGTCCCCAAAGGCAGGGATGACCCATATGTTTATGACGAACCGACCTGGACCTGGTCGAGGGTTCGCGCGGAACCGTACTTCGGCGAGGAACAGGCTCGCAAGGCGGGCGAGCTTTTGCTGGAGATGGGCAGAAAAGAGGAAGCCGCTCATGCCCTCGTGTGGGCAGCCTCGGTTGATCGTCCGTCTTTTGAGGTCAGCCGCTGCCTTGCGCGTGTTTTCAAGGAGCTGCACGCTGCTGATGCTTCCTGGGCAGCGGATCATATGGCGTCCTTTCCTTTCCTGGAGCACTCGGCAGGCGCTGCGCCGTATGCCGGCTCACTCAACAGGACTATGGCGTTTATGAAAGCTCTGGAAGGGGCCGCTTCGGAGTACCGTGAAAATGGTTTTTTACAGGCCGCAGCCTCGTTCGTTGCCGAACGTAACCGCCTTGCTGCATGGCTTGGGTTGCTGCCTGCTGAACCTCCTGATCTGTCAACCGCCAAGCAGGGAGAGTTCGAGCATCCCATTGACAGTACACCGCGCCACCTCGGTTCCATCGGATGGGAGGAAGAGGAGCTGACGAGCTATGAGGAGTTCCGGCATCCGAACCTCTGGTTCACAACCGACGGCAACGATCTTCACGTGGGGAGAAAGAGGCCCCGCAAGGGCACCGGGATCATGGACCGCGCCGCGCACCAAAGGCATGCGTTTGCCCGATCGAACCTCTGGCTTTTCCCCGGTGCTTATCGCATCAAGACCAGGATCAAGTTCACCACGTCGTATGTGGCAGGGGCCGTGGTTTTCGGTTACGCGAGGCGCCACCAGAACCTTCGCTTCCAGTTTTCGGCAGGGGATCTGATGTACGCCATCGGAGAGACGGAGGACGAACCCTCGTTCGATTCCGTGAACTGGCATCTTCACGGGCTTCGCTGCAGGGACGGAGCTTTGCCCGGGTCGGTGGGCAGGGGCGGATTCGCGTTCGAAAGGGCTTCGCCTTCGTTCGATCTCGAACTGTTTGTAGAGGGGGCCACGGTTCAGGCGTTCATCAACCACACGCTCGTTGGCACGTATCACACAGTGGATGGCGCGCCCATCGAAGGGTACGTGGGATTTGCATCGAGCTACGGTGCTTTTTGCGCGCAGTTTCCAAGGGTGGAGCGGCTAGACAGGTCAATGCTCGCTGGGCTCCCCGGATCGCTGCCCATGGGGCTCGACCTTGCGCTCAGCGGTTCGAAACCTTTCAAAGAGCTCATCAACCTTCCTGTTCGCGGACTGCCGGTATCGAGCCGCGGTACCGTGCTCGCCTGGATACCGATGCCGTGGATTCCGGATGGAGAGAGCCTTGACCTTGGGCATGTCATGTCACAGGCCCGCAGGGCGGCTGAAAAGATTTCATCCCTCATGAAGAGCGCCCGGAGCCCGCAGCCGTTCGTGTTGGTTATTCCGGCCGCCGTGGGTGAAGAGCGCATAGCAGCCCTGAGAGACGAGCTCGAAAACGGGGAGCTGGACATAAAGCCCGAGCTGGTGACACACAGGTTCCAAGCATCGGTTGGAACCACTGACCCGGTTACACCTGATGACAACAGGCGCTGGTTCTTTTTCCTGGATTCGGTGAATGTCGTGCGCGTGGCGCTGCCGCTTGTCGGTGTTCTGCACGAGCGCAGGATCGAGGGAAACCTGCTGCACTGGCTCACGGTTTTTCGCGATCACGGCTGGACCGAACGCGCGAGGTAGGGGCGGGGGAAGAGGAAGAAACAGGAAAGAGCACCACGGATGGACAGGAGCTGAAGGATGAAGGTGTCCTTCGAATGAACGATCAGCTCCCGGCAGCCGTTTCCTTTTTCTCAAGGTACTCATCGAGATCGAGCAGCTTCCGTTCCATCTCTTTCAGCTCTTTCTCTTTCTTCAGAAGTTCCTTTTCCTTTTTCTGAAAGTCGAGGTCTTCTTTCCTTGAGAGGTTCTTACCCTTGTCCAGGCGGGTCTGGTCGATTTTGTTTTTTTCGCTCGTTATCATGTCGAGTTCGTCCAGGATCTTTCCCTCCTCCTTGACGATTCTATCTAGGTGGACGCTGTGTGTTTTTTTCAGCGTTTTCGAACAGAGCGAATAGAGCTTGGAGACCGACGGTTTGATCGGGGAACCGTAGAGGAGTTCGCCGTTGCATATCGTATAAAAGGTCAATTTTTTCGGCCTTTTGACCATCTGGTAGAGCGGATGGTTTTTTTCGATGTCAGCTAGATCCACCTGATAGCAGTCGAAGAACTTTGCGGCGATACAGACCTTTTCGTTTACCAGCACCGAGTTCTCGTATGTCTCCACAGCCTGCATCAGCTTTTCCTCAGAGGATGTCAGGTATAGAAAAATCGGCTTGGATGACGCGCTGTCCAGGCTTGTCAGGTTCTTGAACTCCTGGGGGCTGTTGTTAGCAAGACCACGGTTTCTCCAGGCTGGAGGCTGAACCCTTGGCGCACTGATTTTACCACTCCCGCCCGCTTTTATGATTGGCCTCGACCCAGAGGCCTTCTTTCCGCATCACTGGCCGTGCGCGGCTTCGTTTGTGAGGATCACAATGGATAAAAAGCCGACAATCACAGCAGTTATGTATCTGTTCATCCGTGTTTCTCCAAAACTGGATATTTGTCGCTACGCTTGAATTGTATAACATACTATAATAGCAGGAAATTCGATCACCGCCACAGTAATTTTCGGCAATTTCCAATACCGATCAAGACCGAAAAAACATAGGCTGTGGGTTTGTAAACATTTGCGCGGCGCCGTGTCAGCCCGGTTTTCTGAAACTATCATCGGATGTATGATTCATGTTGAGGTTCTTACGAAAAGTCCTGATTAAGCTTTTTGTTAACCGTATTTTTCTTGGAATCGTCATCGGGATCGCAGTCGTATACGGCGCCTTGGAGGCTATAGAGTACACTTCCACCGACTCGTACTGCGAATCCTGCCACGTGCACCCCCAGGCGGTCCATTCCTGGAAGCTTTCCACCCACTACAGCAATCAAAGGGGGGTTGTGGTGCACTGCGTGGAGTGTCATCTCCCGCCGTCCGGCTTCAGCGGCTTCAAGGAGAAGCTTCGCCTGGGATTGAAGGACATTTACGGAAAGCTTTTCAAGGACGCTTCCTCTTTCGACTGGGAGGAGAGATCCAGGCTGGAACACGCGGCCACCTACACGTTCAAGGAGTCGTGCGTCAGGTGCCATCAGAACCTGTTCACGATCGGCATGTCCGAAGAGGGCGATGATGCCCATCTTCACTACTCCCGGGCGCCTGAGAAGCTCCGCTGCATCAACTGCCATTTGCACGTGGGACATTTCGAGGAGAATGTCGCAGCAGCGGAGTCGTTCGGAAGCACGGCTTCCGCTGAAGGAGAGCTGTACACCGAACCCGCGCATGTGGAGGGGTTCGTGAATTTTACGGAAACGATCCCAGGCAGCCCTGTGTCGTTCGACATGGTCGCTGTTCCGGGCGGAACCTATTCCATGGGAAGCCCTGTATCCGAGGCGTACAGGGATCCGGACGAGGGCCCGGTCCGCGCGGTTGAGGTGAGCTCTTTCTGGATGGGCAGGGCCGAAGTCACATGGGACGAGTACGAAGCGTTCTACGCGGCAACCGCTTCAGAGGGAAGGACCGACACGCGCGCGGCCGAGGCGGATATCGATGCCATATCCGGGGCGACTCCACCATGGGGCACGCCGGACCAGGGGTGGGGGAAAGGCAAGATGCCTGCCATCACAATGACCTTTCACGCGGCCCAAACCTATTGCAGATGGCTGTCCTCGGTGACCGGCAAGAAGTACAGGCTGCCCACCGAGGCCGAGTGGGAATACGCGTGCCGCGGCGGAAGGAGCACGCCATACTTTTTCGAGGGCGACCCCGGCGATTTCACGGAGAAGAGCCTGTGGAACCGGATTTTCGGCGCGGACGAGGAACAGATCTCATCTTATTCGATATATGCGAAGAACTCGGGAAACAGGTCGCATCCTCCGTCAGCAGTCGAGCCCAACCCGTTCGGGCTCTTGAACATGTCCGGCAACGTTTGGGAGTTTTGTTCGGATTGGTACAGCCCGGACACGCTGGCACAGTATCCGGCTGACAGCAGGATCAAGGACCCGGCAGGACCGCTCGAGGGTAAAGAGCGAGTGACGCGAGGCGGCTCATTCAAGAGCGATGCGGCTGATCTGCGCTGCGCAGCCAGGGATCACACGCGACACAGCGAGTGGCTGATGACAGACCCTCAGATACCCAAGAGCATCTGGTGGTATTCGGATTCTTATGACGTGGGTTTCAGGGTGGTATGCGAGTATAATGGGGAAAACGGCGAATAATGCTTCTGAAGCACTTTTTCAACGGACTCTTTCAATATCATTGCCGGAATGAGAGAATTGAGCGCTGTTATTTAGATCAACATGTTTTGCATCAGTTTGGAGTTGAGCGATGAAAAGCAATAAAGACGGCAAAGGGATAAGCAGGCGTGACTTTGTTGGGACGCTCGGGACCACCGGAGCTTTCGGAGCGGCGTTCGCAGCCTGGGGAAGCGGCATGGGAATGCCTGCAAACAGCGCGATCGCCAGGGTGGCTGAGCAGGATCTTCCGCCGCTTCTCGAAAAGGCTCCGGACGGCAAACCGCTCAAGGCCGGGCTGGTGGGCTGCGGAGGCCGCGGCACCGGAGCGGCGCACAACTTCCTGAACGCGGGGCCCAACCTGGAAGTCGTTGCGCTCGCGGATGTGTTCGAGGACCGCCTGAACGGATGCCGCCAGGCGCTCAAGAAGAACAAGGGCCAGGAGATCGCCGACGAGAAGTGTTTTATAGGGTTCGATGCTTACCAGAAGCTGATCGGCTCGGGAGTGGACGTCGTGCTTCTCGCCACTCCGCCGCATTTCAGGCCGGAGCAGTTCAAGGCTTGCGTGAATGCAAGGAAACATGTGTTCATGGAGAAGCCCGTTGCCGTGGACCCTGTCGGAGCCAGGTCAATAATGAGCTCGTCCAGGAAAGCGGAAGCCATCGGGCTCAGCGTGATAACAGGAACGCAGCGCCGCCATCAGCACGCATACATCGCCACGTACAAGAAGATCCTGAACGGCGCGATCGGCGACATTTTGGGGGCTAACTGCTACTGGAACCAGGGCCAGCTCTGGTACAGAGAGCGTGATGAAAAGTGGACCGACATGGAGTACATGATCAGGGACTGGGTCAATTGGTGCTGGCTTTCAGGCGATCACATCGTGGAGCAGCACGTTCACAACATCGATGTGATCCACTGGTTTACCGGCATGCTTCCGGTAAAGGCCGTTGCATTCGGCGGGCGCCACAGGAGGGTGACCGGGGATCAGTACGACACATTCAGCGTGGATTTCGTGTACGGGAACGGGATGCATGTTCACAGCATGTGCAGGCAGATCAACGGGTGCGCGAACAACGTGTCCGAGTTTATCATTGGCACAAAAGGGCACACGAACTGCAGTAACACGATATACAACCCGGATGGATCTATAGCGTGGTCATACGAGTCGCAGAAGAACAACTCGCCATACGACCAGGAGCACATCCACCTCGTCACCGCAATCCGCACGAACAAGCCGGTGGTCGAGGCTGAGATAACAGCACAGTCCACACTGCTCGCCATCATGGGCCGCATCGCGGCTTACACGGGCAATGAAGTCACTTACGAGGAAATGATGAACTCCGATATAAAACTGGGGCCTGAAAGCTATGCAATGGGTCCGGTCGACATCGAAGCCGTGATCCCGATACCGGGCAAAAAATAGAATTCCTGCGCTGTCCTGTTTTTTCCGTGAGCTGCCGACTAAGGTGGAGGCCGGGCTTTTTTCGAGAAAGCGCGGCCTCTTCCTGTTTTTATTGATTTTGGATTTAAATGGATAAAACATTATGAGCAGAAGCAAAGTGGCCGTGTTGCGCACCTCTCCTCGCACGGTTCTCGAAGATTATCACAAGCTGATGAACCTTGCCGGGTACCAGGACACGGTATCCAAGGATGCTGATACCGGCCTGAAGATAAACATATCGTGGCACTTTTTCTATCCGGGCTGCTCCACCACGCCCTGGCAGCTCGAGGGCGTGATCAGGGCCATGAAACGGGACGGGTACGACCCTGACCTGATCCACGGCTGCCACAACCGGACAGTGGTCATCGACGCGCATCTGGGTGAGCGCGAGAACAAGCAGGTCAACGTGACGGATGCGCATTCCTTGAAGAACGTGCACCTGTATGAGGGGGAGGAATGGATTCATGTGCGCGACGCTGTGGGCGACCTTGCGGGCAGGTTCCTGTGCCTGAACGAAGTCTATCCAAAGGGGTTTCACATACCCAGGCGGTTCATCGGTGAGAACATCATCCATCTGCCTACCGTGAAAACCCATATCTTCACAACCACCACAGGGGCCATGAAGAACGCGTTCGGGGGGCTTTTGAACGAGAGGCGGCACTGGACACATCCCGTGATACACGAAACACTTGTCGATCTTTTGATGATTCAGAAGAAGATTCACAAGGGGGTGTTCGCGGTGATGGACGGCACCTTTGCGGGTGACGGGCCCGGGCCCCGGTGCATGACGCCCTATGTGAAGAACGTGCTGCTTGCGAGCTCCGACCAGGTGGCGATCGATGCTGTTGCAGCCAAGATGATGGGGTTCGATCCCATGAGCGATCTGAAGTACGTTCGTTTAGCCCACGAGCAGGGCCTTGGCTGCGGCGATCCGAAAGAGATCGAGATCGTCGGCCACGAGGACGCGGCACAGGAGAACTGGCATTTTGACGGGCCGTTCAAGAAGATGACCTTTGCATCGCGCATGCAGCACAAGATCTACTGGGGCCCGCTAAAGAAACCGCTGGAATGGTCGCTGAAAACCGTGCTGGCGCCCTGGTCATACATCGCTAGCGTGCTTTACCACGACACCTTCTGGTATCCGTTTCGCGCGCGAAAAGGTATGGACGCGGTACTGAACAGCGAGTGGGGAAGGCTTTTTCAGAGCTGGGAGAATGTAGAACCCGACGAGCAGGGCTATCCCGTGGTGGGGGACGATCCCCTGGAGGTCCGGCGCACAGGAATCAAGGCTGCCGCACAATCGTTCGGTGTGCTCGGCACGTGCATAAAAGAAGCCCCCGAGTTCATGAAAAAACGCGGCAGGTAGAAGATTGATTTACGGCGCCGACTGAGCAGCTGACCTCCATTGTTCAACCGGCGTGTGCCGTTTCAGCCGGAGGGCGGCACTCTGTTGCCGCCTTTTTATTTCCTTAACACTGAACCCTGAACACTGCACTCCTCACCCACAACTACTTCCCGCATCACCTCTTGAACTTCAGGCCGCTTTTGCAGGGGCAGGGGCCGTTTCGTTGCTCACAATGAGCTTCACTCGCTGACCTGGTAGAGGAGCCCATCCTCCAGGCTATAAAACAGCGGTGCCACCTGTATTTTCGGATACTGTTTCTTCAGGCGCCGGGCTTCCCACCACACGAACTCGATGGCATCTCCAACCTCGGATTGCGCTGCAAAAGCTTTGAAGTGATCTTCGGCATCTTGTTTATTCCAGCCCCCATTCTCAACCAGTCCCTGGATGAACTTTTCTTTCTTGGATGACAGCCCGACCATGCCGCAATGGTCATGCCCGATTAGGCAAATTGACCGTATACCCGCGATGGCCACGGCAAAAGAAACATAGAACTCAAGGCGCTTTAAGTTGGCACCTCCGGTACGGATGATGTATGCGAAGTTGGCAGGGATATGGAGCTTCTTACGGTGGTCCATGCACATTCCAATGAGCAGCTCAGCTTGAGTGGAATCATCATCAGGTTTTTCAAGGTTGTGGTAAGCGAACAAATCGCCGATTGGTGTTCCCTGGTATTCAGGGAGGATGTCTTGCTGTTTGTTTACAGGTAGAGTTTTAAACTTCATCGTCCTAAACCTCCGTTAAGGCCGGCAAGAAGCTGACAGACAGCGATAAAAACCTCAAATGGGTCCTCAAACGCGGAGCTGCTTTTACCGGGTGGCATCAAACATTCTCTCTCATCACAAGGTCAAATCTACGTGCTTGCCTGTGTATCGAAACGCCGTTTACAAAAAAGACCGGCATCGGCTCATTCAGGTCGTCTTGTCTGTGAACGGTGCCGACAGCCATCCGGCTTATTTCCCGCAGCACCTCTTGAACTTCAGGCCGCTTTTGCAGGGGCAGGGGTCGTTTCGTCCGACCTTGCCCTGTTGAGCGCGTAGATGCTCCGCACGGGCTCTGGCCTGCTCTTGCTTCTCCATGGCCCGCTGCTCTTTCCACTCTTTTGCGAGCTCTTTCATGCGGCTGTCAGCATGTTCGAATAGCTGCTGATAAGCTTTGCAGAAGAAGTTCATCTCTTTTGGGCCGGTATTGAAACCGCGGTCCTTGGGGCACCCGCCGCGGCAATGCACAAGCCATTTGCACTCCTCGCAGCGCGCGGGAAGCTTTGCTTTGGCAGCACCGAACCCGTTTTGCGCGGGAGAGTTCAGCATCTCCGCGAGCCCGTTTTCCATAATGTTTCCGAGCCTGTTTTCAGGTTCCACAAAGAAATCGCACGAATAGACATCGCCGTTGTGCTCCACCACCACGTAGATCCCGCATTCCTCGAGCAGGGTGCATTCGGGCGGGGGCATACCAACGTATGTATAGAAAGCGGAGTCGAAGAAACGGATGGAGGTGGTTGGCGCCCCATCCTTGATATCAGCCTGCCAGAGGTCGAAGAGCTTACAGAGGAAGCCGCCGTACTCTTTTACCGGAACCGAGAAGGCCGCGGGTTTTTTCGGATCCGCGGGATCCTTCTCCAGGATCGGAATGAACTGCATGTAGGTCAGGCCGAGCTCCTTGTGGAATACGTACGTTTCTTCCGCGAAGCGGACCGAATGATCGTTCACAACGGAAAGAGCGTTAACCGCCACGCCCGCGTCCAGCATGAGCTTTGCGCTGTCAACCACTTTTGACCAGGTTCCGGAGCCGTCTTTCCTGAAACGGTACCTGTCGTGCAAATGCTCCGGCCCGTCGAGCGAGAGTCCAACGAGGAACTGGTACTTTTTGAGGAACTTCGCCCACCTGTCGTTTATCAGTAGACCGTTGGTCTGAAGCCCGTTTCCGACCGACTGACCCCGGCCCTGTTCCTGCTGGAGCTCGACCGCCTTCTCGAAGAACTCGATCCCCATGAGCGTGGGCTCGCCTCCCTGCCACCCGAAGGAGAGCTGGGTTTCCGAGCCTTTCATGAACTGTTTGACCATCTCTTCCAGGATTTCAACGCTCATGCGATGAGCCCCGGCTTCAGGAAAGAGCTTGTTTTTTTTCAGGTAGAAGCAGTAAGTGCAGGACATGTTGCAGTCAGGACCCGCGGGCTTGACCAGGATCGAACCGAGTTGTTTTGGGGCTGGTGTCACTTGACAAACCTCTATGAAAGTCCCTGCGTACCTGCGGGATAAAGCCCTCGTTCCTTACAGGTGCTCAAGCGAATGTCGGCTTGACGAACCGCCTTATTTTGTGCTCGTCAGCGCCTTTTTCAGGAAGTCAGGAGTGCTGACGGTCTGGGATGTCCACTTGTCATGTTCGATGTTTTTTGCGCTCAAGCCTGTGTGCAGAACCATCTCCACATGATCTTCGTATACCTTGATCACCTTGAACTGATGCGGGGTTTCTCCCAATGCATCGGTTGAAACAAAGGCGGTGTGGTGTATCCCTCTCAGCACCGTTTTTATATTGAAGTTCATGTGAACATGGCCTGTTAGAACCAGCGCAACGTTACCATGTTTTACTAGAAGTTTCTTGACCTTTTCCGCTTCGGGCATGAGGCATGGAATGCCCCCCATCTTGAACCCAGTGAGCAATATGGGATCTGCCACGACCGGCCGATGAGTGAAAAAAACAACATGCTTGTTCCTGTTCCGGGACAGGTCTCTCTCCAGCCATTTCAGCTCTTTATCGTCCGGGTATATTCCCATCATGATAAAGTGCCATCCCTTTACATTAAAAGATCCGCTTCTTTTCTTGAACACCTTCACGTAGTTGTAAACGCCTTTGGTCTTTTTTGCCTCGTGGTCGCCCTGGCAGGCATGGTAGGGGCACTTCAGTTTATCGAGTATCCTCTTGCTTTTTATCAGGTCGGTCAGATTGCCGTTGTCCGTTATGTCCCCCGTATGGATCACAAAATCGGGCTTGATCTTTTCATTGATATGCCTGACCGCACCTTCGAGTATCTGAAAAGAGTTAGCCAGATCTTTCCAGTGAATAAGCTTTATATACCCGAACTTGCCAAAAGGATCCCCGGGTGGTTTTTCGCGGTTGGCCTTTGTCGTGAGGCAATGCGTATCCGTCAGATGAACGAAGGTAAAAATGGGCCCAGCATTCTCAGCCGCATTCTCATCCCCGGCTTGTTTGTGCGGTTCAGCATCAGCATTGAAAGGCGCTAGGAACAGGGCCACCAAGATCACCAAAGCTGATACCGTGTTTGTTCCTTTTGCAGAGCCCATCCGCTTTCCTCAAGCTGCGTGGAGAAGCACCGAAGTTCCAAGAACCGCGTAACACCTAACCCTGTAACACCTAACCCTTACCGATTCAGCGCGCAAGATTGGGGGTACACATACTTTTCTCCCGCGCATATTTAACAAGGTACGCTCATGGGCATGCCCATGAGCGGCCAGAGGAACAATGCCGTCAGACCCAATACCACCATGAGAAGGAGACTGGCAGGTATACCGAACTTGAAGAACTCCCCGCTCGTGAACTGCTTGGAGTCATAGGCGATGGCGTTGGGGGCCGCACCTACCAACAGGAGAAAAGGCATCCCAGACACTACCAAGGAGGCGAAAAGCACAACTTCGGGGGCAACTCCCAGGTATGGGGCCATCACGAGGGCTACAGGGAGAGATATGGCGATGGCTGCCACGTTCATTATGAAGTTGGTCATGAGCATGACGAAAAATGCTATTCCCAGCACAAAAACGATGCAGTTTGCTTCCTTGAACATGGTCAGCCAGTTGATGGCCAGCCATTCAGCAGCCTTTGTTTCGTAAAGGCAGAAACCGATGCTCATGGCCCCGCCGAAGAGGAGGATGATGTTCCAGGGGATGTTTTCCAGGTCGTTGATATCTAGAATTTTGAAAAGGAAGAAGAGAACCGTAGAAACCAGGATTACAGCGCTCTTGTTCATTTCCTCCAGGGCCGGGACGAATGAGCGCAGCGACAAGACCAGTATCATGCAGCCAACGATAGCTGCGGCGAAGATTTCTTTTGATGTGACCGGGCCGATCGCGGCATTAAGCTGCTTGGCCTTGTTTCTCAGGCCGGGAATGACTTTTTTTTCCGGCTTGCAAAAAACCATGAAAAACCCCCACAGAAGGAAAACCATGACCCAACCTATGGGGAACATATACCAGCTTAGCTCGAAAAAACGAATTTCCCGTCCCACGATGTCTTTGAAAAAACCGATTGCAACCGCGCCCCGTGCAGCTCCCAGCAGGGTGATGATGCTCCCAGCGCCGGCGACATAAGCCATACCCATGAAAAGGGCCTTGCCGAACTTTGTGGGCCCGTCGTGCTCGCCATAGAGGGCGTAAATGGCCATCAGAAGAGGGTAGACGGTTGCGGCCACCGCGGTGTGAGCCATGAAATGAGTCAATGCTGCTGTCAGTACGAAGCAGCCGAGAAGGATCATGCTGGTCCTCTCTCCAACTATCATCAGCATTTTGTAGGCCATGCGCCTCGTGAGCCCAGTCTTGGTGAAAACCAGGCCGATCATGATCGAGGCGAAGATGAACATGACAGAGGGGTCCATGAAATCCCTGAATGCTTCCTCGGGACCTCGGATCAGGAACAGGACCTGCAACACTCCAATGGCCAAGCTGGTTACACCGATCGGTACAACTTCAAAAATCCACCAGATCCCGGCCAGGAGAAAAACGGCCAAGGCACCCTTCCCTTCCTGGCTCAGAGCGAAATGTGCTCCGGTCGGGTCAACGGCATCCGGCCAAGGCGGGGAAAAATAAACCAGCACAAAAAGGAAGATCCCTGCAAAGATCGGTAAGAGCCGTTTCCAATCCATCCTGTTGTCAGTGTCATTATTCCTTGGTTCGACACTCATGGTTATGGGGTTCCTTCTAATCCCAGGGGTTTGCGCCTCCGGAAACGAGGCTCTTCTTGATCAGGCTGTCCAACGGATCAAGGTTGGCGGGATTTTATAATATTGCAAATTTCGAAGAACACGTCTGAAAGCCGCAGGATGCCCACTACTTTCGAATTTCTTGTCACAAGCAACGATTGGTGATGACCAATGACCAACTGGTGTATGCCTTCGTCAAGGGACGCATCTTCATCGACATATTCCCCTTCGGCAGGACTATACATGACGTCTTTTACTCTGATATTGGCGGCCTTTCGGCAGAGGTTGTCCAGCGGTTTTTGCCAAAGACCCTGGCTTTTGATCATGGACCGGATGAAGCTGGCGCTGAAACCGTATCGTATGAGCGATTTGGATTCGACTATTTCATTGTAGCGAGGCTCCAAAGCCTTGATCAAGTCCCATTGACTCAGCTTGCCCACGGCTTGGCCCTCATCATCCAGCGCCAGCACGGCCCTGTGCGGGTAGCGGTGGTGATCACTTTTCAGGGCTTTTTCAAATGCGAGAACCGCTTCATAAAGGGTTTCATCCTGGGATACGGTTGCGTAATCCGTGAGAGCAACCATCAGTTTTTTAACTTTAACCGAATTCACCACAAGTTACCTTTACAAAAGAAAGTTGTGATCTACCAACCGCGCCTTTTTATGATCTTGTCGATTTCGGCTTTACGAATGCGTTCGTTATGTTCGGTTTTTCGTCTGTATGCTTTTTGAATCTTGTCCACCAGGTCTTCAGCCCAAACTGTTTCGCCACAGAATCCTAACCAACTATCAAACAAAAGGTTATCAACGCTTTTCTAACGAGACAGATCAATATGAAACATTATAACACGCTAGTGGTTTAAATCAAAACGATTAACAACGTTATGCTTGCTTAAAAAAGACCGTTTTACGAAAATAAGGAATAATTAGTCTTTTATAGAGTAGTTAAAAAAACCATTTGCCCCGCAAGATATGTTGATGAAAGTAAACATGAAAACCGATCAGCGATCATCAGAAACAGCCGTAACCCCTTATTTAAAACGATGTTTGAGTGTGACCTGACCCCACGAACGGATCCACATTTTAAGTGAGAGCCAAAACATTCTGGCTCATTGAAATAAAGCCAGAATTCTTTGGCTCGGTCGCTTCGGGTGTCGGCGGTCGATACCCCAATGAGCTGTGCGGTCGATGCAATAATCCGCTTTTTCACCGTTCATCTGTTCCAGGAGTTTACAGCAGTAACTCAGCATGTGCGGCAGGTGGAACGGACACTTCCAAAGGCTGTAATCAGTCCTCTGAACCTGTTTTCCATAAACGGTTTCCTTGAATCCTGTACACGCTAGTCTCTGAAGTCCGCGTAACAACAGAAGCATACAGCCTGTGACGCACCCGTTTCAACCAAGGCCTGGAGAATATCCCTGGAACAGGCGGCTTGTTTTTGGTGAAATCGCCAGTTCCGGGCGGACAGAATGTTGATCAAAAAACTCCAGTTACACAAAGCAGACAGGATGAGCAAAACACAAACGATTAACAGGACGAGCTTGATAAAGGGATGCCGGCTCGTCTCACCAGGACGCGACATGCAAGAAGCGTTCATCGAGATGGAGAACGGGGTCAT
Source organism: uncultured Phycisphaerales bacterium (assembly GCA_964542475.1). GTDB lineage: Bacteria > Planctomycetota > B15-G4 > B15-G4 > CAYZWU01 > CAZIUL01. The sequence goes on from CAZIUL010000001.1 coordinate 34,927, forward strand.
AACGAAGATCCACGAGTCCTGTCCGCCGCAGCTTCCACCTGCCGAGGATGTTTTCGATGCGCGAGGCCTGACAGCCATGCCCGGCTTCATCGACATTCATGTTCACGGCGGGGCCGGGTACGATGTGACCGACGGCACGGTTGAGGCGATCGAGCGCATAGGGGAGGCAAAGCTTGCCCAAGGCGTCACAACGTTTTACCCGACCACGCTGACACTCGAGGAAGAAAAGCTGTCCAAGGCCGCTGAAGCGGTTGCCGTGTACATGCGGGATAAGCCCCATGCCAGGGCCGGCGGCCTGCACCTGGAGGGGCCGTTCATAAACCCGGCATGCGCGGGCGCGCAGAACCCGGAACATATCCGTCCCCCGGACATGGACGAGGTGCTCCGCCTGAACGCCATCGCACCCGTTGCCATAGTAAGCTTTGCCATCGAGGCCGAGGGGGGGATCGATTTCACAAAGGAGCTGAGGAATGCGGGTATCGTTCCCTCCTGCGGGCATTCCTCGGCTGCGTTTTCAGCGTTCAGGGACGCGAAAAAGGCGGGGCTGAAGCACCTGACTCATTTTTGCAACCAGTTGAGTCCGCTCGACCACAGGGAGATCGGGCTGGTCGGCGCGGGCCTGCTGGATGAAGATGTGCTCGTGGAGATGATCTGCGACAAGGTTCACCTGTGTCCTGACATGATCGCCCTTGCTTTCAAGACCATCTCTGCGGATAGGATTCTCCTGGTAACTGATGCGATGTGCGCGACCGGGCTCGGGGATGGAATGTATGAGCTCGGAGGGCTCGATGTGAAGGTGGAGGCAGGGTGCGCGCGGCTTGTATCGAACGGCTTGCTTGCAGGCAGCACGCTCACCTTCAACAACGCTCTGAAAAATGTTTACGAGGTTACAGCCCTTCCTTTGATGGAGCTGGTAAAGACGACATCGTGGAACCAGGCAAGATCGCTCGGCCTGGAACATACTGGCAAACTGGAACAAGGCTATCGAGCGGACATCACAATCCTGGACAGTAGGTTTGATGTGAAGGCTGTTTTTGTCGATGGTGCGCGGCGGATATAGGCCGGTGAATAAAAAACCTGACAATGATATGGCTTCCGAACTCTCTTGTCGGACATGCCTGACCCGTCGGGTTTATCTGACATTTCTTCCCTACACACAACGAAAGGGCTGCATACAAAGCCCGCTCTATGAAAGGACGAGAAATACATGGAACTGATAGTACAGCCGGATGCTGCGGCTGCCTCGGTTGTGGCGGCGCGGCTTGTTGCCGGCCTGGTCAGGGATAAGCCGGACGCTGTGCTCGGGCTGGCGACCGGGTCGACCCCGATCGGACTCTACAAGGAGCTGGTCAGGATGCACCAGGATGAAGGGCTCGATTTCAGCGGTGTGACCACATTCAACCTGGACGAGTACGTGGGGCTCGATCCGGACCACGAACAGTCTTACAGCCGGTTCATGCGCGACAACCTGTTCAAGGGGATCAATGTGCCGGATGAAAAGATCCACATCCCTGATGGGCTCGCAGAAGACATCCCCGCGTTTTGCCTGGCTTACGAGGAAAGGATCGAAAACGCCGGGGGTATAGACCTGCAGATCCTCGGAATAGGGTCGGACGGCCACATCGGATTCAATGAACCCACCTCATCGCTTGCTTCGCGCACGCGCATCAAGACCATCACAAGGCAGACAATGAAGGACAACGCCAGGTTTTTCGAGCGCGAGGACGATGTTCCGCGCCACGTTATCACAATGGGGGTTGGAACGATATTGAATGCGCGCATGTGCCTTCTTATGGCTTTCGGCAGGGGCAAGGCAGCTGCTGTTGCAGGCGCTGTGGAAGGGCCCGTGACCTCCATGATACCGGCATCCGCCCTGCAGTTTCATCCTGTGGTCAAGTTTTTCATGGACAAGGAAGCGGCATCAGAGCTGAAGCGGGCGGAGTACTACAACTGGGTCTATGATCATAAACCGGACTGGCAGGCTTTTTGATACAGGGATTTGGTTGGGAGATAGTTACATGCTCAGAGAACTGGTTTCTAGGAACAGGAGCTACAGGCGGTTCTTCGGGGATGAGAAGGTTTCGCGCGAGACCCTTAAGGAGCTGGTGGACCTGGCAAGGCATTCGGCTTCCGCTGCCAACATGCAGCCGCTCCGGTTCATCCTTTCTCACGATCCGGAAAAGAACGGCAGGGTCTTTCCTACTCTGCAGTGGGCAGGGTACCTGAAAGAGTGGCCCGGTCCTGAAGAGGGTGAGAGGCCGTCGGCTTATATCATCATCCTTGGGGATACGGATGTGAGCAAAAACTTCTGGTGCGACCACGGGATCGCCGCTCAGAGCATCCTCCTGGGAGCTGTGGAGAAAGGGCTTGGCGGGTGCATGCTCGGCGCCATAAAGAAGGATCTGCTCAGGGCGGAGCTCGAGATCCCTTCTCAATACGAGATCCTTCTGGTCGTTGCGCTCGGCAGGCCGAACGAAACCGTGAAGATCGACGATGTGGGGCCTGACAAAAGCATAAAGTACTGGCGGGATCACGAGGATGTGCACCACGTGCCCAAGCGAATCCTGGATGATCTCATCCTGGAATAGCCAATTCGGGGATAAGAAAGGATTAAAAATGTCATCTGTGCCATCGAGGCTTGCGTGTGTTGTACTCGTTGCGGCTTTTTTCCTGAACGCTCCAGCGGTTTTCGCACAGGATCTCCCTGATTGGGAAAACCCGCGGATGATCGGGCGGAACAAGGAAGCCGCCCACTGCACGCTGATCCCGTATCAGGATGTGGAATCCGCGTTTGAGGCCGAACCCGAGGCTTCGCCTTTTTATATCTCTCTCAACGGGAAGTGGAGGTTTTGCTGGTCGGCGAAACCCGCGGACCGGCCCGAGGCTTTTTTCAAACCGGGGTACGATGTGAGCGGCTGGGACGAGATCCCAGTGCCTTCCTGCTGGCAGATGCTTGGATACGGCATTCCCATCTACACCAATGTCACCTACCCGTTTCCAAAGAACCCGCCGCATATCCCGCATGACAACAATCCGGTAGGTTCCTACCGCAGGACCTTCACGGTTCCGTCCGATTGGGAGGGGCGGGAGCTCTTCCTGCATTTTGCAGGTGTCAAGTCCGCGTTTTACCTGTGGGTCAACGGGAAAAAAGTCGGGTACAGCCAGGGGAGCATGACCCCTGCCGAGTTCAACATTACCTCTTTTGTGAATACAGGGGAAAATGTGCTTGCTGTAGAAGTCTACAGGTGGAGCGATGGAAGCTACCTGGAGGATCAGGATTTCTGGCGCCTCAGCGGTATCTATCGCGATCTGTTCCTTTTTTCCACACCAAAGGTTCACATCCGGGATTTCTTCGTTCGATGCGATCTCGACGACGCGTACAAGAACGCGGTGCTCAAGGTTTCGGCCAAGATCCGCAACTACGGCGAAACGATGTCTGGTGAGCACACCTTGAGACTGTTCCTCATCGAGGGAATAGGAGAGCGGAGAAAGCCTTTTTTCACGAGCGGGACGGTTTCAAGGATCGCCTCCGGAGAAGAGAAGACCGTTGACCTGTCCATTGAAGTGCCTGATCCGCGCTTGTGGAACGCTGAGAGCCCGAACCTGGACACCGTGATCCTGGTGCTTGCGGATGAAGCGGGCAGGGTTGTAGAAACGGAGAGCTGCCGTTTCGGTTTTCGCGAGGTGGAGATCAGGGACCGCCGCCTTCTGCTCAACGGGAAACCGATCCGTCTGAAAGGGGTGAACCGCCACGAACACGATCCGGAACGGGGCCGCGCTGTGACCAGGGAAAGCATGATCACGGACATCCGGCTCATGAAGCGCCTCAACATCAACACGGTGCGCACCTCCCATTACCCCAACAATCCGCTTTGGTACGAGCTCTGCGACCGGTACGGGATCTACGTGATCGACGAGGCCAATGTGGAGTCGCACGGCATGGGGTACGGCAAGGAGTCGCTCGGGCACGACGCGGATTGGGAAACGGCACATGTGGACCGCACAGTGTCCATGGTACAGCGGGACAAGAACCACCCTTCGATCATCATCTGGTCTCTGGGCAACGAGGCGGGTCCGGGCCGGAACTTCGAAGCCACATCGGCTTCTGTCCGGGCCCTGGATTCAACACGCCCCATCCACTACGAGCGGATGAACTCGGTGGCGGATATGGACAGTGCCATGTACGTTCACGTGAACTGGCTCGATCAAAGAGGACGGAGCGATTCATCAAAGCCGTTCATCATGTGCGAGTACGCCCACGCAATGGGCAACTCCATCGGCAACCTGAAGGAGTACTGGGAGGTGATCGAGGCGCACCCGAACCTGATTGGCGGCTGCATCTGGGACTGGGTGGACCAGGGGCTGTACAAGGAAGCGCCCAACGGGGAGAAATACTTCGCCTACGGAGGCGATTACGGGGACCAGCCCAACTCGGGCAACTTCTGCATCAACGGGGTAGTGTTTCCGGACAGGAAACTCCCTCCCAAAGCGTGGGAGGTGAAAAAGGTGTACCAGTATGTGGATGTGAAGCCAGTGGACCTCGCATCAGGCAGGGTCCGCATCCGGAACAAGCGCGCCTTCAAGAGTCTTGCCGCGTTGAAGCCAAGCTGGACCCTGCTCGAGGACGGCCGTACTATCCAGCAGGGTGCGCTCGAATTCCTGGACATTCCCTCAGGTGAAAGCAGGATCGTTACCCTGCCCTTTACCCGGCCTGAAATCGTTCCCGGGGCTGAATACCAGGTGCGTCTCTCGTTTAAGCTGCGATACAATTTGAGCTGGGCGGACAAGGGGTACGAGGTGGCATGGGAGCAGCTCGATGTTCCGTATCAGGTTCCTGCTGCGCCGGTGTCGAGACTGGAAGCCATGCCGCCCTTGAAACTGGATGAGTCATCGGATGACGCGGTATTCATCAGCGGCAAGGGGTTCGAGATTGCCTTCAGCCGGGCCGAAGGCACGATCACGCGCCTTGATTACAATAACAAGAGGGTGATCGACACATCCGCGGACGGGGCCTGCGGTCCGAAGCTGAACCTTTTCAGAGCGCCCACTGACAACGACAAGCACCTGGCCAGATCCTGGTACAAGGCAGGCCTGAACAGTCTGCAGCGGGAGCTGGTCCGCATTGATGTGAAGCTGCTCAACGATAGGGCTGTGCGGATAACAACGGAATCGATCCTGCGTGGCAGCGGGGAGGTAAGGTTCGATCATGAGTGTGTGTGGACGGTTCTTGGAAGCGGCGCGATCGTGCTCAGCAACCGTGTGGAGCCTCATAACGGCCCCGGAGTTCTTCCAAGAATCGGCTTGGAGATGACGCTCCCCGGTTCAATGGAGAAGGTGGAATGGTACGGCCGCGGGCCGCACGAGAACTACGTGGACCGCAAGGCAGGCGCCGCGGTTGGGCGCTACGGATCCACGGTTAACCGGATGTACGTGCCTTACGTGCGGCCCCAGGAGACGGGGAACAGGGAGGATGTGCGCTGGGTCGCTTTGACCGATGAATCAGGAGACGGGTTGCTGGTGAAGGCCAGGCCGACAATGTGTTTCTCAGCGCTTCACTACACGGCCGGCGATCTGGATTTAGCGGATCACACCTGTGAGCTCTCAGCGCGCGATGAGACCATCCTGAACATCGATTATGCCCAGTGCGGCATAGGGAACGGAAGCTGCGGCCCGGGTGCGCTGGACAGGTACATGCTCAGATCGAAGCCCGTTTTTTTCGAGACCTGCATCATGCCCTTCTCCAGGGAGAAGGCTGATCCGGCTGAGACAGCGCGCTCCGTGCTCCCGGTTCTTCCCATTGTAAGAATCGAAAGAAACGATAAGGGCGATCTTGTGCTGTCCTGCTCCTGTGAAGCTGCAACGATCCGCTACACCACGGACGGATCCAGGCCTGTGATGTCATCCAGGGCGTACACAGGGCCTGCTCCATTGATCGAAGGCGGCACGATCACGGCTTGTGCATTTGAGGACGGGTGGATCGAGAGCCCCCTTTCGGAGAGAAAGTTCGGACTGTTCATGGACCGGACGGCGTGGAAGGTCCTTCATGCGGACAGCGAACATCCCGGAGAAGGCGAGGCAGTACATGCCATCGATGGCAACACCGGCACATACTGGCACACCAAATGGGGGCAGGGCGAGCCATCCCATCCGCACGAGATACGGATAGATCTTGGCCACACCTACGAGCTGGAAGGGATCTACTACCTGCCGCGCCAGGACATGGAGAACGGCAGGATCGATAGGTACCGGCTGTATGCGAGCAAAGACGGCAAGAGGTGGGAAAAATCCATTGATGAGGCACGGTTCGAAAACAGCAACCGGAAGCAGGCGATCCTTTTCAGCAAACCGGTGACAAGCCGTTTCATCCGCCTCGAAGCGCTGTCCGAGGTAAACGGCAAGCCCTGGACCAGTGTGGCTGAGATAGACGTGAAAGCGATCCGCAGGATCGATTGATTCGGAGGAAGAAGAATGAAAAAGAGAACCACGGATGGACACGGATGGACAATAATTTAGTGTACGATAATGACAACGATTCCGTGAATGAGGCCATTGTTTCAAAACGACCAACCCCATCCGAGAAGACCTGTAGGGGCGAAAAATTTTTCGCCCTCTTTGACATGGCAATTCAACAACGATGCCCGACCGGAAGAGGACGGCGTGGGAGCTGTCCATCCAGCCTCACACCGCAAATCGAATTGAGGGTGACTTTCCGATCGGTTCCTGTACAATTTCCGTCTTATTCTATTTCCCGTGACGAGCCCGTGCAGATGTCTTGCACGGCCCGGCCGGGTACCGGTTTATTGAAGAAACAGACCACCAATGGAAGAGTTCGCAAAAACCAACTTCACCAGCCTCGATTGGTATATTGTCATCCTTTATCCGCTTATCTCGTTGGTCATCGGAATCGTGGTGGCGAAGTTCATCAAGAACATGAAGGACTTCGTGTGCGCCGGACACGGACTGGGTTTGTGCCTCGGCATCGCCACCATGACAGGCACCGAGCTTGGCCTGATAACAGTCATGTACAGCGCCCAGAAAGGGTTCACCGGCGGTTTTGCAGCCTTTCACATCGCTTTGGCCGCGGGCATCGTGACATTCATCGTCGGGGTGACCGGCTTTCCTGTTTACCGGCTGCGCAAGATGAAGGTGCTCACAATCCCTGAGTTCTACGAGCGGCGTTTCGACCGCAAAACGCGTATCCTCGGCGGGATCATGATGGCGCTCGGCGGTATCCTGAACATGGGGCTCTTCCTCAAGGTGGGTTCCATGTTCATCGTGGGCATCACCGGGCTGTCCGCTGAGAGCGACGCCCTCATGCTGGTCATGATTTTTTTGATAACACTTGTGCTGATCTATACATGCCTTGGCGGCATGATCTCCGTGGTGATCGCTGACTATGTTCAGTTCGTGGTTCTATCGTTTGGATTGATACTGGCCACGATCCTGGCAGTCAACCGGCTGGGATGGGTCGAGATCTTTGAAGGTATACGCACCACAATGGGCGAGAAGGGTTTTGATCCCACGGTTGAGACGGTCACGCGGGGCGTCGCTGGGAGCGGCTTCGGCTGGGACTACATCGTGTGGATGTGCTTCCTGGGGCTGGTGAGCTGCGGCATATGGCCCACATCGGTTGCGCGCGCCCTGTCCATGGAAAGCCCAAAGGCGGTCAAGAGGCAGTACATGTTCGGATCGATCTCGTTCATGATCCGGTTTCTCATCCCTTACTTCTGGGGCATCTGCGCCTTCGTGTTCATCATGAATCAGGAGGGATCGCTGAAGGAGCTCTTCTTTCCTGCAGGAGGAGAGGGGGCCATGGACAACCTGTACGGCATGCCGGTTTTTCTGGGCAGGATACTTCCGGCTGGCCTCATCGGAATAATTACCGCGGGAATGGTGGCCGCGTTCATGTCCACGCACGACAGCTACCTTCTCTGCTGGAGCTCGGTGATCACGCAGGACGTGGTCGCGCCGATCATGGAAAACCGCGGCAACCCCATGAGTGCTAAAGCGCGTATCCTGCTCACACGGATCCTGATCTTCGCCATCGGCATTTACGTGCTTTACTGGGGCCTCTGGTACAAGGGAAAGGACGACATCTGGGACTACATGGCTGTGACCGGTGCTGTTTACTTCACAGGCGCTTTTGCACTGCTGTTCGGCGGGCTTTACTGGAAGCGTGCCAGCTCCACAGGCGCCTTTTTAGCGCTTTTGTCCGGCCTGGGTGCTATTATCGGCCTGAGCCCGGTTCAGAAGCTACTCGAATCAGGCATCATTTTCCTCTTCCCGGTTAATGATCAGTTCGAACTGGTCATCGCCAGCGAGCGGGTTGGCCTGTTCACCATCGGTTTTTCAACGCTTGTGCTCGTTGTGGGTTCCCTTCTGTTTCCGGATAAAAAGAAAAAGAAAGAGCTTCCAAAGGAGGAGGGCAGAGATAAGGCCCTGATACGCTTTGCAGTAATCGTCGCGATCGTTGCGGCAGGTATAGCCTGGGTTGATTATACCGGTTCCTGGGAGCTGCTGTGGAAAATCCTTCTCATAGCAGCGGTAGTGCTGTTCGGGCTGCTTGCCGTGTGGGTGACAGTAGGCGGAGCGGCTGACATCAAGAAGCTGTTTGCCAGGATCCGGCAGAGTCACGAGGAGGATAGTTGAAGGCTCAAGGCTCCAGCCTACTTCCCAAGCACGAACCGTTTTGCCTCGATGATGTCGCGTACGCGGTTTTCCCCGGCTTCGCGCTCGATGCTCATGTACCCTGAAAAACCGCCATCTTCAAGCGCGCCGAAAAACACGTTCCAGTCCACCGCACCTGTTCCCACCACTACCTCCTCGCCCCAAACACCGGGTGTCTTCGCCGGGAGCGCGTCTTTTACATGCACCTGCTTTACATGTTTCATGAGCGTTTTTACCGAGTCCACAGGGTCGCCCATTCCGTAAAGGATCATGTTGGCCGGGTCGAAGTTGACTCCCACGTTGGAAGCGTCCAGATGCTCGAGAAACCTCTTCAGCGTGGATGCGTCCTCCTGCCCTGTTTCGAACGCGAGCTCGATCCCTTCCGATCCGAACGCCTCGGCAATTGTGCGCAGGCGATCCGCCAGCTTCTCGTATGCAGGGTCCGATGGCGATTCCGGGAGAAAACCCGCGTGAAAGGTGACCAGGTTCAGCCCCAGGGAGCGCGCCACGGGGATGACCTTACGAATGTGCTTCCAGTTGTCCTTCCATGTGCGGTCGGGAACGACCCCTCCTGTCAGGCGGATCGAGTCCAGGCTGGTGTAGTCCTCGTCTTTTGTGCCGAACATACCGGAGACGATACGAATGCCTTCATCCGCAAGCTCCTCTCCGGCACGGGCCCATTTCTTGTCGTATACCGTCGGGCCCAGGTCGAGCTGTACTTTGTTGATCCCGATATCTTTCATCAGCCTGATGAGCTCCCCGGGATCAGCGGGACGCAGCGACCAGGAGCATACCGCAAGCTGGTCATTCATATGTTGTTTTTTCAAAGGATCAGTCCTTTCGGTTTTTTTGATGTTCTTGATATCCCCCGAATTAAACCACAAGGCCAATGATTAAGTAACCACCGAATAAAAAGCCCACACCCCTTGTCCAGGGATGTGGGCTTTATCGTCGTGCACAAGCGCGCTGTAGCGCGGAAACGGTTACTCAACGACCTCGACCGCTATTGGGTTGGAAACGAAGCCGTAAGGCGAATAGAGCGTGAAGGCGAAGTTCATGATCAAGCCCTCCATCGCACCCGGCAGCGGACCAAAGGTGTCGAGCGTTGCCGTGGCTGTCCCTGTCGCGTCGAGGGTGCCGTAAAAGTCAAGCAGAGCCGGGGTATTGGCAAGCTTGAAGATGAAGCCTGTGAACACGTCCCAGTTGAGGGGCAGGGTCTGGCCTCCGGGGAGCGGCAGGCCGGGCTCGGTCCCGGATATCGATCCGAGAAGGAAGTAGTTGCGAAACCCGTAAGACGGGCCGGCATCAAGATCAAAGTCGATCACTCCACCGCTGCACGATAGAGCGAATGTGTCCGCATCGAGAGACGGATTGGATTCCATGGCATTGAACGTGTGCGCGTCCGGTGCGCCGATGTACGGATGGTTCTCGCTCCTGCCGGATGCGTCCTCTGCATGGATGTAGTACCTGACCTTTGTTCCGTGTGGTTGATTTGGGATGTATGCGTTGTAGATGTATCCGACGCCTGAATAGGTCATCTGCACCGAACTCCACGAGCCGCCCTCGGTTGTTTTCCAGTAAACAACAGGGGTGTTGTTGATCAGGCTCTGCCCGCTGTAGGGGTGCACCTCTGCCTCCACGAGAAAACCGCCGGGGGAGGGAGCCTGGTTAGTAAGCGGCGTGTGGTTGACGTAGAGCATGAACCGGTCCTTGATGCCCATTGTCCTGCAGTGCAGCGCATCGGTCGAAGCCCACGAACCGGTGAAACCGAGCACCTCATATCCGGGCATGGCCTCTTCGAACGATTCGATGGCGTCGTCGTCCCACGAGCTGTTGCTGATCGGCATGAGAAGCTTGTCGTTCAGCACGAGGCAGTTGATGTACGACTGGCCGGTGGGGCAGTAAACCCTGTAGACCTCGTACGGGGTGCCGTAGCAGCTGTTCTGGGCCTCGAAGTAATCCACCGCGTCTTCCAGTTCGTTGTACTGGGAGTGGCTCGGCGGGACCTCGATGATCATAACCTTGTCGGGTGCTAGAAACTTGGCGAAGCAGTCGATGTGCTTGATGTACGCCCCAAGCGCATCAGGGATCACGTGATAGGTTCGGATCCCGAGGTAGTCCTCGACCATGTCCCTGATCTGCTGGTGGGTGTATCCCGAATTCTCGGACCACACGAGGTCGGTTGATACGGCGATCCCCTGGCCATCGCACATGTAGTTGCCTCCCGCACCTTCGTAGTCCATGTCGTAAACCGGTATTCCCTGGTCGATCCCGTATTTTGTGGGGATCTTGTCATCATTGGGGCGCGGGCGGTTGTAGATGATATCAACGATGCCCTGTTCGTCGTTGCCGTTGAAGATGAACCAGGGGCCGTAATCCCTCGTCCAGTACGTGTCGCTGCTCGCGATCAGGAAGGTGCAGTTGCTCGTGTTCACACCGTTGCTCTGGTAGTAGCCGAGCACCTGGTTTTTCTGGCTCGTGCTGCTGACAATGGTCGTCACCCCCGTGTCCTCGGACATCTCCGCGATGATTGCGTACGAGATGCCCTTGGGGTAGCGGATCAGCACTCCTTCGAGCGGTTCGAACTCTGCGGGCTGGCGGATGTCCCCCGGGGGAGGTGCTGAAGCGCGGAAGTCCTTGCCTATTTCATCGAGCCTGTTCATCTCGTCCGGGGTCAGCCAGATCGGAAGCGCACCGGGGTTGTTCCTTTCCCACTCTTTCTGCATTTCTATGGGAACCGTTCGCGGATCCTTGTCCTGTTCGTCCGCTGCAACGAGAGTGTTTTGAAAGTGGGCGGCAACCAGGACCAGAACTGTAATCGTCAAGAACCACCTCATTTTTCTGCTTTTCTTATGCATCAGTCACCTCAATAAGTTTCCAAAATGAACCAATCGGTTGTTTCCTTGTCGCTTTCTTTGCGCGACATCTTTCTGAATCGGCGTAAAAGGGGACTTCCGGCCGAATCGAGAAAAGGCATTTGTTCTGAATGATAGGGCTTTTTTTAGGTGAACGGTTGTGGCAAACCAGGTTTACAAGCGGTAGTACAGGAACTTCCGCTTGTTGATGAAAATATATATCAATACCGAGGAAAAGTCAATCAGTAGACATTCGAATCTTGATCCGTATTTTTGCTGTTATCAAGCCCAGACAATCCAGAATACTGCATATCGGTTGTTTTTGATAATAATCGGCTGGTGTACGCTATATATAGGGCTTTGTCGAGTCCCGTACCCGGAACTGCTCCTGACCGGCTATTTCTTCTTTGACCTGACATTTGTTATGGTGCATTATCCTCAAGCGCACCCGGAACAACGGCAGCATTCAGCAAGCATTGTTTTTTGATACGAAAGGAAGAGAGATGAAGGATTCATACTGGAAGGCTGCAACCCTGTTGTTGATGGCTGTCCTGATAGTTGTCACTGCTTCTTTGGCCACCAGCGGACAGTCCAGAAAAAGCAGCAAAAGCAGCGATGACGACAAGAAGATGCCCGAATACGCTGAGGACGGCGTGAAAAGCGTTGTCGTTGAAGGCAACAAGGATCGCTACCGCCTTTCGATAGGAGGAGGATCAAGGGGGACTGAAAACGAGAAAATATTCCTCTATGATTCATGGGACCTGGTCAACACGAAGGATATCTGGTTCCTGGCTGACTGCCATACATCGCATCCCATGTGGAAGCGGGTTCCGTTCGATCGGAAGTAGTTGCCGGCCGCGAAAACAGCCTTCATTCGAACAGCATGGTCTTGATGAAGCTTTGTTGATGCTTGTTGGATAAGGGTTTGTTCGTTGCAATAAACGGAATGTTTGGTGTGTACCGGTGCTGAACCGGGAACCGTTTCGCATCGAGTTAAAGAGGAGCTGCCATGAAAAAGAACAGGATAACACGCAGATCGTTCATGAAAAAGGGCGCAGAACTTGGAAGCGCAGCAGTGGTGGGGAGTACCTTGTTCAACCAGGGGTGCGGCAAGCCCGGCAAGACCGATGAGCCCTCGGCACCGGGGGAGGCTCTGTTCGAAATAGCAGCGGTGAAGGGGGATGACGATTCAAAGATTACTCGGAAGGCTGTCGGTCTTCTCGGGGGTATGGAACGGTTCGTGAGCAAGGGGGCAAAGGTTTGTATTCTCGCGAACGCGCAGCGGAACAACCCGGGGACATACACTCATCCGGGTGTGCTCGGCGCTGCCATTGATATGTGCATGAAAGCCGGCGCGAAAGAGGTGAACTGCCTGAGCTGGCTTCCCAGGGAGAACTGGGAGTCAACAGGCCTTGATAAGGCGGCCGCTGAGGCGGGTGCTGACCTGAAGATCGTGGACCTGAAGGATGAATCGCTTTTCCGACCGGTTTCCGTGCCTGACGGCGTGGTCCTCAAGCAGGCCCGCATCATGGAGCTTTTTTTCGAAAACGACCTGTTTATCAACATGCCGATTACCAAGGATCACGCGGGAAACAGGTTCACAGGCACGATGAAGAACCTGATGGGATTGAACTCGCCTGCAACGAACAGGAAGTTCCACACCGGCAATTTCAAGAACGATGACATCGGACATCTTGACCAGTGCATTGCGGATCTGAACACCGTTATAAAGCCTGACCTGTGCATAGTGGACGCAACGGAGATCATCATCACGAACGGCCCGTTCGGACCTGGAAAGCTTCACAGGCCCCGGAAGGTCGTTGCGGGTGTGGACCGGGTTGCTGTTGATGCGTACTGCTCCACCCTCTGGGGGCTGAAGCCCGAGGAGATAATCATGATCGAGAAGGCGCATCGCCACGGGCTCGGTGAGATCGACTTCAGTAAAAAGAGGCTGAAGGAGGTTGTTTTATAGTGCGCTTTTACACGAGCAGAACCGATGAAAAATCGGTTTTCCGGTTTTTGACCGTTGTTTTTGTTGCCGTACTGGCAGCGCATTGTGCAAAGGAAGGAATGGAGAGTGCGGGCGATGGTTCGGAACCGGTGCCTGCCACGTGGTTGAAGCTGCTGCCGGAGCAGGAGGAGCTTGACAGCTGGCGCGCTGCAAGTCCGCCCGCGGTCTATGATGAGGATGATCTTTTCGTTTACATAAACGGTGGGGCTGATATCTACCTGGAATACGGTTTCGAAGCGGTTTTGGTCCAGGAGTACGAGAGGGCGCCCGGGGAGTCCCTCACGCTGGAGATATTCGAGATGTCGGATGCATGCTCTGCCTTCGGCATGTACACGTTCAAAACAGGAGATGAGGGAAAAGAGCTGGAGCTGGGCAACGGCGGATTCCTGGAAAGCTACTACCTGAACTTCTGGAAGGGCAGGCACCTGGTAACGCTGACCGGATTCGAGGAAACCGCCGGGTGCCGAAGCGAAATCGATCGGATCGCAAAAGCCGTGGCCCCGGGGATACCGGACAGCGGACTGACTCCTGAACTGGTACATGTGCTGGAGGATGAGGGCCTGGCAATAAACAGCATCGAGTTTTTCAAGGGGCATCTGGGGCTTTTCAACTGCCGGGCGTTTTTTATAAAGGATGTGTTCCGCTTCGATGAAGGCGTCAAGGGAGACTATTCCGACGGGAGCCGGCTTTTCGTGTTCAGGTACGCCGATGCCCTTGAATGCCGCCAAAGATTCGCCGCTGTAAAGAATGAGTTCAACAGCAGCGATGCGTACAAAAAAGCACAGGGAGCAGCAATGGATGGCAAGCTTGCGTTTTTCGATGAACAGGGCATGCTTATCCTGGGCAGGACCCATAATGATTGCATTCTAATCGCCGTCATGAGGGATGGTGACATCCATGGTTGTGAAAGCATTCTGAACAAGATCGAAAAGAACATCGATGAAAAACTGGAGCACTGACCGATCCTTGTAGGTTGGAGATGCCGAACATGGACGAATGGTTCAGAGACGATCTGTTCTGGATTCACACGTACCCTTTCATGTTCGGGGAGGACAAGTGGGATGCGGGTGATGAACAGGTGGAGAAGGTTCTTGCGCTGACAGGCGTGAGCAGCGGATCAGTGCTTGACCTTTGCTGCGGCCCGGGCAGGCATTCCCTGAGCCTGGCAAAGAGGGGTTTTCATGTGACAGGTGTTGACGGGTCGCCGTTCCTGCTGGAGAAGTCGCGCGAAAGGGCCGGGGCCGAGGGTGTTGAGGTCGAATGGATCCAGGAGGACATGCGCGATTTTGTGCGCCCGGACAGCTACGATCTTGTCTTGAACATGTTCACGTCGTTCGGATATTTCGAGAACAGGGGGGATGACTCGAAGGTTCTCGAGAACATCCGCAGGAGCCTGAAGCCCGACGCAACCTGCGTGCTGGAGATGCTGGGAAAAGAATGCCTCGCAGGGATCTTCGAGCCGGCCTCTTGCGAGCGCCTTCCTGATGGCAGCGTACTGGTGCAGCAGCGGGAGGTGGTTGATGACTGGGCGGCAGTAGTAAACGAGTGGATTGTGATAAAGGATGGAAGAGCGCGACACTTCACATTCAAGCTGAACCTGTACTCCGGGCAGGAGCTCAAGGACCGGCTGGAAAAAGCTGGTTTCGACAATATCAGGCTTTTCGGCGGCCTGGACGGTTCGAACTACAGCGTTGAGGCGATGCGCCTGGTCGCTGTGGCGAACTAGTCCGCATATTTCATCCTCTTCTGCTGCGGCACCGTAACCTGCACTGTGGCTGCGTTTCATGCCAGGAGACGATCCTCAACCTGTAAGAACAGGCCTGCGGTCGTCTCCTGACATGCGCCTTGCCACATCACTGTTTACGGCACCTCGCGACGAAGAGTATGAAATAAGCGGACTAGGCCTTGAAATGAAACTGCAGAACGTCGCAATCCTTGACAGCGTACCCCTTGCCCACTGTATGGACGAGCCCTTTCTCGATCAGTGCGGCGCGGCTGCCGTGCTCGATCAGGTCGGTAAGCTCCATCACCTCGGCGCGGATAAAGCCCTTCTCCATATCGGTGTGAACCTTTCCGGCCGCCTCGGGCGCGAACGAGCCCTTTCTTACCTGCCACGCCCGCAGCTTGTTGTTCGCTATGGTGTAGAAGGTGAGGAGATCGAGGAGCCGGTAACAGCCTGTGATCACTCGGTTTAAGCCGGGAGCCTCGATACCGAGGTCCGCGAGAAACGCCTCCCCTTCTTCAGGGGACAGCTCAGCGATCTCCTCCTCGATCTGCACGGCAACGGGTATGACCCTGTCCGCGCCCTTGGCCTTTGTGAGCGCCCGGGCAAGCGGGCCCTCGCCCCGCGGATCGGATTCATCCGTGTTGGCAAGGTAAAGCGACGGCTTCAGCGTTAAAAAACGCGCCTGGTCAATGATGCGCCGCTCCTTCTCAGAGAATCCCTCTTCGCGCAGGAGGCGGCCTTTCTTCAGCAAGTCGACGCAAGCGGCCATGGTCTCGGTCTCCGCCTTGCTTTCCTTGTGCCCGCCGTTCAACACCCGCTTCGTCTTCTCGAACGCCGATTCCGCGGCGGCGAGGTCCGCGAGAAGTAGCTCGGTTTCCACAACCTCCACGTCGCGGACAGGGTCCGGCTCGTTGTACACGGGGGCCACGTCCCCGCTCTCGAAACAACGCACCACGTGGAGCACGGCATCCACCTGGCGAATGTGGCCGAGGAACATGTTGCCGAGGCCTTCTCCCTTGCTGGCACCTTCCACCAGCCCCGCGATGTCGATGAACCGGATAGCCGTGGGGATCGCCTCCTCCGGGGATAGCAGCTCCTCGATCCGGCCGAGATTCGCATCGGGCACCGTTGCCATGCCAACATTTTTTTCGATGGTGCAGAAAGGATAGTTGGACGCTTCCGCACCGGCATGGGTGAGCGCGTTCAGCAGGGTGGATTTCCCCACGTTGGGCAGCCCGATGATTCCAACGGAAAGTGCCATGAGGGTTGTTCCCTAAGTAGTCGCCTTGTTGATCAATGCTCCGCGAGCGTGGCTGTGAGCTCCATCTTTTCTCCGTCCCGCTCGATGTGGATCGTGACAGTCTGTCCCGCCTTGTACTTGTAGAGCGCGTTAGCGTATCCGCGGATATCCGCAAACCGTGTCTCGTTGATTCCGTTAAGAATGTCACCGGGCTTGATACCCGCCTCCTCGGCCGGGGTGCCGGGATTGACAGCCTCGATGCGCACGCCTTTCCCCTTGTAAGCGAAGTCGGGCATGGTGCCCAGGGAGGCGCGTTTCGGCTTTTCGCTGCTCGCGTCACGGCTCTTGCCGCTGCCGCTCGCCGCACCGCCGGGATGTCTCGCCGTGTCTGCCTGAGCCTTGCCGCTGCCGGCGCCTTCGAGCTGCGACGTGAGCATCTCCTTCCGGTCCGCCAGGTAAGTAAGCGTTTCCATGGCAAAGATGGTCGCCTTCACCATACCGCCGAAATCCAGCTTCTCAACATCGTCCGATGGACGATGGTAGTCGGCGTGGATCCCGGAGAACAGATGGATCGCGGGGATGCCCGCATCGAGGAAGCTCACCTGGTCGCCGGTGCCAAGGTCGTTCGTAACGCTTTCGGCTGCAATGCCCGTGGTGAAACCGACGCCCCGCACGATGTGGGGCCACTCGCGCGCCGAGTTTGTGCCGAACACGAGGAGCTTGCGCTCACCGAGGCGGCCCAGGGAGTCGAGGTTTACCATGGAATGGATGCGCTTGTCCGATCGAACGGTCTGCGTGGAGACGAATCGCCGCGACCCGCGGAGCCCGGCCTCCTCGCCGGTGAACGCAGCAAAGACGATGGTGCGCCCGGGCGCCGCTCCGTCCGCCATCAGCCGCGCCAGCTCGAGCAGCACTGCCACCCCGCTCGCATTGTCGTCCGCGCCGTTGTGGATCAATCCCTTGTTGCCCTTGCGCACGTCAGGCCAGCCCAGCCCGAGATGGTCGTAGTGGGCGCCCACCACGAGCTGGTCGTGCCCAAGCGATGGATCGTTCCCGGGCAGGATTCCGATCACGTTCATCAGGATCGCGGTCCGGTCATCGTCACCCACCTTGTCCTGCCACGCCTGAAAGAAGGAGCCCATCTCTCCGCCGGGTTTGAGCCCGTACTCGGCAAAGCGGCCGGCGATGTATTCTGCTGCGTCGTCGAGCTCCGGCGTGCCCAGGCCGCGGCCCCTCAGCTCATCGCCGGCTAGGAAATCGGTATGCGCCGACAACCGGCTGGTGTCCACCCGCACGGGCAGCTTTGCGAGTGCGGTGCTCTGGGGCAGCTTGCCCCGCGGCGCTTCCGAATCAAGTACCAGTGTCATCGGCGAGTTCAGGGCAGGCCACTGCCCCTTGGCGATGTTGTTCGGCTCGGCGCCCTGGAAGGCGAGGTACGAGTACTTGCCGTAGTGGGGGAGCTTGCGCGAAAGTCCCGGGATTGCGTCATCCCGGTCCGCCACCACCCAGCTCACGGTGAGATCGTCGTTTTCGGGGTGGCGGAAAGTGAACACCTGGCAGTGATCCGTCCATGGGATATTCCGGCCTACGATAGAGATATGCTCGCCTGTCATGGCCACGCCGCGCCTATCGATCCCTTGCTTCAGAGCGCGGCACCAGCGGTTAGTGCGGCCGAAGATCCATACCGCGTGATCGCCGGGCAGCGCTTCGAGCGCGGTGTCCTCTACATGCGTGATCCTCTCCTCCTGCCCCCGGCTCCACTTTTCAGCGAGATCGCGCCAAGCATTAAGAAGCCCCTCTTTTTCGCCGGACGGAAGCACCATGAGCACCTTCGACGCACCAAAAGCCTGCCCGATGGTGGGGGGAGTCTCTTCGCGGTGGAGGCGGCGGAACAGATCGAAACATGGATCAACCTCGACGCGCGTGATCGGTGCGGCCTGCTCCAGCGTGAAGCGCTCGTATTTATCCCGCATCTCCACGGTCATGAACAGGGGCTGCTCCCCGCCCTCGAAATGCACGGCAACCGGCAGGTCCACGTCAAAAGGCTCGTCCTCCTGCACCTGGCTGATGTGAACGACCAGGCGCGCGCCACTGGTGCGCGAGTATGAGTAGTCGTGGTCATGGATGCGGATTTCAGGCGCGCCTGTGCGCTCGATCCACTGGCGGAAGAACGGTTGCAGGTTGCGGCCGGCGATCCCGGAAAAGATCTCCTCCAGGTCCGCCCACGACGCGCGCTTGAACCGGAAATTTTCGTAGAAGGAGCGAAGCCCCCTGCAAAAGCTGTCGTCGCCCAGCCGCATTCTCAACATGTGGAAAAGCATGAGCGACTTGCCGTACCCCACAGCTTCCGTGGCCGCGTTGTGGCGCGAGCGGAAATCGGTCAGCGGAAAGTCCTTGTCGTCGCGAACATAGCTCCGATACCGGAGCAGGGCGTCGCGGCGGTACTCCTCGCCCTGGCCGATCTGTTCCTTGAGCATGTGATCAGCGAGGTACGCCGTGATCCCTTCGCACCAGTTGCCCTCGGAATAGTTCACGAACACACTGTTTCCCCACCAGTTGTGCAGGATCTCGTGTGGGTAGGAGGAGCGCAGGATGAAGGGGAAGCGGATCACGGTTGGGCCGAGCAGGGTGAACGACGGCATGCCGTAGCCCGTTTCCCAGAAGTTCTCGACCAGGGCGAACTTCCCGTATGGGTAGGGCCCGATGAGCTCTTCGTACATCTCGATGTACTGGCTCGTGGCATTCAGGTACTTGGCTGCCAGGGCCGGGTCGGGAGCGCGGAGGAAGGCAAAGGCAGCCACCTCGCCCGACTTATCGCTGTACTCGGTGAACGCACCCTCGATGAGGTAGATGTCATCCATGGGGTGCGGACAGTCCCATACCACGCGGCGGAGGCCTTTTTCAGCTCCGGCCCCGGGTTTTGCGACTTCCCTGCTGCCTTGCGTCACGCTGCGGCGGTCGGTCGGCAGCTCAAGAGCTAGGCGGAAGGTGACAAGGTCCTCTCCGAACCGCGGGTACCAGAAGCTCGACGCGGACAGCACCGTGCCATCCTCCGAGATGATGCCCGGCGTTTGGCTGAAGCTGCGTGCGTACTCCTCCGTGCCCGAACTGATGAGGTGATGTATTTTTCCATCGAACGCGAGGGTGAAAGTGCAACCATCGCTGCCTTCTCCCGCACCCGGCAACGTGATGGCATACTTGAGAACAGGGACCTCGTCGGGGATGCCGTTCATGGCCACAGTGATCTCTGAGGCCTCGTTCGCGGCGTCGCCCTCTTCGACTACCAGGCAAGCACCTTCATCGACAGCGCAAAGATCGAGTCCGCCGTGTAAGAGGAACAGGATCCGGCCGTTCTTTGCGAACTCCGCGGGCACGGTAACCGTGTCCGTACCCGAGATGCGATGCTCCGCCGGTATGATCTTCACATCGAGATCGTGGTGGACCGTTTCGTCGGCCCCGGCCGCAGGGGGAATTATGGCGAAAGCGGCACAAGCGGCCGCGAGAAACAGGAATGTAACCCCGCGCTGCCGGTGGGTGCGCGCAATATCTGAATGTCGGTTCATAAAAACACCTCGAACGTTAAAACAGTCAGGGTTCATCTAGCCCGGTCGCCCCGGGTGTGGCGGATCATCGCCGTCTCTGGGAGATGATATCATCCAAGGCGGAAAAATTCATTCCCCGGATCCGGAGATTTCCATCTCTTTCCCTATAAAAGCATTAGCCCCCTTATTTCATACTCTTCTGCTGCGGCACCGTAACCTGCGCTGTGGCTGCGTTTCATGCCAGGAGACGATCCTCAACCTGTAGGAACAGGCCTGCGGTCGTCTCCTGACATGCGCCTTGCCACAACACAATTTACGGCACCTCACGACGAAGAGTATGAAATAAGGGGGCTAGCAGAAGACAAGATTGGTTACATGCCGATAAACACAACATACACAACATTGCGCTTGTAAAACCTCACTGTGTATGGAATAATATGTCCGGTCGGAAAATCAGTGTGAACCGATTTTCAAGCAAGAAGGGATATGTGTTATGAATATCATCGACAGGAAAAGTGCGCGGGTGTTTCTCGCTGTCTCATGCCTGCTCCTTCTTATGTTTTTCTGCTGCACATCTCTTGTTGCCCAGGGGCTCGGCGGCACTGTGAAGCCGAAGGGCCCGCCACCAAAGGCGGTGCCTGCGCCCGCACAGCCGAAAACGAAATCTATCGGCGGGAACAAGACACAGAAGCCCGGGAAGCCGAAAGCGGCCACGCTCAAGGATCTGGACGAGGCGCGCAAAAGACGCCGCGAAAAGCTAGAGAAGATCGAGGCGGAGTCATCCGATGCTGAGGCGCAACCGGTTGTTGCTCCGAAAGCGATCCCAAAGGTTTCTTCACCATGGAACCTTATCTTTCAGCTGCCGGACGACAAAGATGTGAAGGTTCTATCCACGTCCTGGGAGACGATGTCCAGGCGCAGGGCCAACCCTTTCACAGCCCTTTCGGTCGAGCTTTCGAACAGGACCGGGAGCTATATTTGTGTCGACGAGATTGTGCTGAACGGCAGCAAGGTGACCGTCTTCGACGACAATGATAAACGCCCTCTGCCTGTTCTGCCGCTTACTATGAAGCGTTTTTCCTCTTCCGGCCGCCTTGCCTCATCCATCCCTCCTCATTCGCACCGGCTTTTCACATTTGCCCTTCCCATGGCTTACAAGTCTCCGACAGCCCTGAAAGCGGAAATCGGGGAGTATGTCAAGTTCACAACCAGGGACAGCATGAATATGGATCCGGTGCGAATCAGGAAGTGGTGCACGGCAAAAACCGAATCCGACGGAAAGGAGCATGAGGGGTTGTTCATTACCGTGGAGAACACCGCTGGACATCCGGTGAAAGTCCGGTTGAAGGTTATTCACAGCGAGCCGACATCCTCCTTCGAACGGACGTTCTTTTTCGCTGAGGTCTCCCTGGGTGAAAACGAGACCAGGACCATGGTTTTGAGAACGATTCCTGACGAGGGGATTCCAAAGGGCCACACGCATAAAAGCATGCGCCCTGAGAGGATCGATGTTTGCGCAGTGGAGGTGATGGACGTCCAGTTCTGATCTCGGTTATCTCGTTATTTCATGTGCGGATTCACCTGGATCTCATCCGCAAACAACCACGCTGATCCGCCGCTGCCTTGATGCCATTTCGGGCATTTTTCGATGTTATGCGCGTGTACACGCACGTAACGCGCAGATACTTCCACGAACCTCTCGCTGAAAACCATTTTGGCGGCATCGGACACCTCAACAGGAACATCCCGTTTGATGGTTTTTGCGGTCTTGTAGCTCTTTCCGTCCGTTGAAAAGGAAAACTCCACTGTGGTCGGAAGGAAGATCCAGGAGCGGTGGTTTCTGAGAAAGCTCGCGCGGATCGTCTTTAACTCGACCACGCGTCCCAGATCGATGGTCGCGTCGAGGTCGTTTGCTTCGAACCCCTGCCAGCAGCCGTCGTTGTGGTCCGTCGATCCCCACACATCATCCGTGAGCGCGTCTTTACTGCCGCCGGTGTATTTCCCCGAATGCGGAAACGCCAAGGTGACGCTGCAGCCGCTCGCATCGTGCGGAACCTTGTCGAACAGCGCGGAGTAGACGTTTTTGTGGGCCTCTCCGGCAGATTCCATCAAGGCGGAATCTTCGAGGAGAGGCTCCAGGAATTCAAGAACCCAGAACTCGGTTTCTTTAGCAACCGCTTGCACTATAGCGACCTTTTCTTCGGATTCTGCAGCAAGCTCCATGGCTGCCGCATATGATTCCTTCGCTGCATCAGAGGAGCGGCCTTCCGGCATAGCGGCCATTCGCAGAAAACCCTCGAACGCGGGTTTTCGCAGCGGATTTTCAACCCCTTTGCCGGCCAGTTCGCGCAGCATGCTCATGGGTGCGTTGTCCGGCCATTCGCAAAGAGCGAGAACCGCGGCGCTTTTTACATCGTCGTCCCCCTCTTCTGATGCTTTCAGTAGCGCATCGAGGGTCGCGTTGTTCGGAAACCTGCCGAGCACTGTAATAAGGGAGGCGCGGGTTGCGGGTGCTTTGCCGGGCAGGACGGAAATCAGGTATTCGGTTTTTCGCGCATCTTCTCCTTCGATCCGCCCGCACGTCGATGCGACGGCGTTTTCCAGGGCGTGCCTGTCGCCTTCCTCCTTTATCCGGTCGAACAGGGAGACAAGTGCCGGCAGATTTTTTTCGTTTGATATCGATTCGAGCGCGCTGATCGATTCAGCACGGACCGAGGAGTCCGAATCGGATGCATGTTCGATAATTGCAGGGACAGCTTTTCCGCACCTGCGGGCTTTAAGCGCCCTGATCAATGAGGCACGAACCGGCCCTTTTTGGAGTTCCATCCGCTTGCATATCTCATGCTCCACACCAGGGCCATGAACTCGATCCAGGCTCCATTCCGCTGCCCTGCCAACAGAGCCTCCTTCAGCTGCCGCTTTTGCCAATGTTTCGATGTGGGATGCGTTGCCGAGCGATGCCAGTGCGCGTAAGCCCGCAATTCTCAGGCTTTCGTTCTCGTTGTGCATGGCTTTTTCAGCGGCCCACGCGGTACCCTTGTCGCCCCGTTCGGCAAGAGCTGACAACACCATGGCCCTGGCTTGAACCTCGATGAAGGGCATGTTATCCAGGAGTTTCTCCAGGCTGGTGCCGGAAGGCAGTTTTGCGAGAAACCGGGCGCCCGCTTTCTGCACGTGTGCGTCCCCGTCATTGAGCATCCTGATGATCGTTTGCACGGGCTCGTTTTTCAGGGATAGGATAAGCCCGCGATATGCTGCAACGCGGACCATGGACGAATTGTCTTCTCCCGCCATCTCCTTGTAGATCTCTTCGGCTGCGGATGACCCGCCCGTTTCAGCGAACCTGTCGGCACACTGGAGGTATGCGTCAGCCCGCTCGGATTCCAGCTCACCGGAAATGCCCGCACCCCTCAGGGCTTCAGCAGCCTTTTTACCGCCGATACGGCCCAAGGCGGCAATCGCTGTTTTTGCAACATTGTTGTCAATGTTTTTTGTAAATTTTGCGAGCTGCGGCACAGCCTCAAGGTCCCTGCGCTGCCCGATCGATCCGATCAGGCCGATGGTTATATCGGCTCTTTCAGCTTTGTTGAGCGCGTTGCGCAAGATCTTGTCAACAACATCGTACTTCATTCCTTGAAGCGCGAACCTGGCCGCGTCATGTTGTCTTTTATCCTGAAGCAACTCAGCCAGGACAGGCACCGACCTTGCTGTGCCGATCCTTCTGAGCCCCCTGCAGGCGAACTGTATACCAGCGAAGGTTGCTTTCTTTGATTCTATTATCTTGATCAGAACCGATTCGATCTCGCGCATTTCTTCGGGGCCGGCTTCGAGTATCCTGGCTTCAACGGCTGAGAGAGCCTCGCGGCTTGTACCGAATTCGTACGAAGAGATCCTGATGACAGGGTCTTCCACGCCGCCGTCGTCCGTGGTTCGTGCCGGCACAGGTGCGGTTTGAAGCGAAGCGCTGGGCATGGCATCGACATCAAAGTCGCCGAGAGCGTACTGTATGCCCGCGAGGTAATGCCTGAGCACGGCGCTGTTCCAGAAAATCTCGTTGTTGTGCCCGAGGGAGCAGTAGAACATCCTTCCCTTGCCGAACGACTTGATCCATGAGATCGCAAAATCGTTGTCACTGCGCTTGATTCCGCTTACCTTGTTGTTGCGATTGCTTGTCATGTCAAGACTCAGAAGCACGCGATGGGTGTCCCTGGAGTAAGGGCCTTTTATCTGGTAGATCTCGTCCTTTATCAGGAACCCCCTGCATTCAAAGCTCTTGTTGAGCGGGTGGCCGGGTTCGTCGATCTTGACAGCCCATGTGCCGCCCGCGCCCCAGGGATGACCGTCGAACAGCCCTCCCATCATGCTCGCGCCTTCTTCCCATTCGTAGAAGTTGTCGGTAGCGGCGTGGATGCCTATTACACCTTTTCCTCCCTTGACGAACTCCATGAGCGCCTGGCGGTGAACGGGGTTTTCGAATTTCAAGCGGGTTGTGTTGTTGAAAAGCACGGCATCGAACTTTTGCAGATTCTCTGGATCGAATGCTGCCATATCGTCCGAGAACTCCGCCTGGAAGGCACCGGTTTTGTTGCCCATTATCAACAACGCCTTGTTGCAGGTCGGGATCGAACCGTGTACGAATCCCTCACATTTCGAAAAAACCAGAAGCTTGCGATTTGCACGCGGCTTTGCGGGCGGGCTGTCAGGCATGGCTCGATTGATTTTTTTCCCTTGGGCATCGGCTGGTATCGATTCCGGAGCGCTGCAAACGGCAGCATCGGCAGGTGTCGGCAAAGGGGCGCTGCACCCGTTGGTGCAATAGGCGGCTGATGCTGAAATGATCACAGCCATAAAAAGAACACCGGCTGCATGAGTTGTACATTTTCTGGTCTTATTCATGATTCACCTTTTCAACATACGCTTGGGAAAAAGCTTCTTTCGTGTTCCTTCCGGTTTTCACAGGATCAGAGAGCCCATGGCTTGCGGTACGAGCGTCCGAGCAGACGGCTTGCTCCCTCATCGTCGATGATCTTTTCCTTTTCAGGATTCCATTTTATCCTACGGCCGGTGAGCATTGCGATCTCCCCGAGGTGGCCGACCGAGATGGAACGGCATGCCACCTCAACAGGGGTTGATGTCTGTTTGCGGCTTTTGACGCAGTCCAGGAAGTTCTGGATGTGGTCATGGCTTTCGTAGAGCCTCTTGTCGTTCGGCCCGATCGCATCGGGCTTGAGCAGCTCCTTGTCCGAAGAACTGCTTCCCCCGCGGTCCACGTGAATCCAGCCGTCTTCGCCGTGCCACTTGGTTCCCATGAAACCGATCTGCGCTTCGTTGCCTACTATCATGTCAAGGCCGCCGGCGTACTTGCATGTGAACTTGTACTCGGTGGGGGCGTCGTACAGCCCGTCAGACGGGTACTTCCCTTTTCCATTGACCTCGATCGGCCCGGTTCGATCCAGCCCAAGACCCCAGTGCGCGATGTCTATGTGGTGTCCGGCCCAGTCTGTTAGCTGACCGCCTGAGAAATCCATTATCCAGCGCCAGTCCCAGTGACAACGGTTTCCGCCGAACTCGCAGTATTGCCGCCATGGAGCCGGGCCCAGCCAAAGGTTCCAGTCGAGCCCCTCCGGCGCTTTTATTACGGGTTTAACTCCACATCCGCTGCCTGTAGGGAGCCCAACTTCGACCGTGTGCACCTTGCCGATGCGTCCGTTGAAGACCAGCTCGCATGCATGACGGAAATGCGATACCGAGCGCTGCCAGCTCCCGGTCTGCCACACGCGGCCGTAGCGGTTCACAGCATCGCAGATAGCGCGGCTCTCGCGGATTGATCGAGAGAGCGGTTTTTCCCCGTAGATGTCCAGGCCGGCGCGGGCAGCTGCGATTGCAGGCACCGCGTGCCACTGGTCCGGCAGTGCGAGAGAGACCGCGTCCAGGTCTTTTCGTTCCAGCAGTTCTCTGAAATCCAGGTAGGCCTTGCAGTCCTCGTTTTCATACTTCTCGTCCACTATGCCCTTGGCGCGGTCCCGGTGCCGTTCGTCCACGTCGCACACGGCAACGATCCGAACCTCCTCTTTTTCGAGGAACCCGCGCATGTTGCCGATTCCCTGGGAGCCGACACCGATGCAACCCATCACAAGGCGGTTGCTCGGCGCGACATGCCCTCCTTTTCCGAGAGCTGAAGCGGGGATGATGGCCGGGACAGTGAAGGCCGCGCCCGCTGCTGCTGCGTTCTTGATGAAACTGCGGCGGCTGAGCTGGTCTTTTTTAGTCATGTAACTTCTTCCTTTCGATCAGGACAATCCCTTCATGCATGTGCAAGTCGGATGAGCCCGAAGCCATAGGGTCTGTTTTTGTTTGAGATTCCAAGGTAGATTCTATAGAAGTGCATCTGCGATCTGTAGTTTTTTTTGTAAACCCTAGCCATGCAAACAGGATCGAGGGGAACCTCCCCGCACTCTGTTCTGAAGAGTATCCGAGCTTGACTCCGACAAGTTTTTCATGTAATTCGTTTGTTTTGATCTTTTCGCCGGGAAGCGGTGGATGGATCATGAAGCTGATGAAATGTGGGTTTGATTGACAGGGGCGCTTCACATGGATCTGAGCACTATAGACATAGTCATATTTCTGGTATTTATCACAGCCGTGGTGACACTAGGCATCTGGAAGAGCCGCAAGGGGAAAACTTCGGAAGACTACTTTCTGGCAGGACGCGGATTAGGGTGGCTGTTGATCGGTTTTTCGCTGATCGCCGCGAACATATCCACGGAACAGTTCGTGGGCATGTCCGGCCAAGCTGCCGGCAGCGTGGGGCTTGCCATTGCCAGCTACGAATGGATGGCTGCGATCACCCTTGTGGTGGTCGCGTTCTTCTTTTTGCCGAAGTTTTTGCGCAGCGGCATCTACACGATTCCAGAGTTCCTCGAGCACAGGTACGACCAGTACTCAAGGACAATCATGTCGGTTTTCACCATGATCATCTATGTGGGAGTGACCATTGCGGCCGTGATCTTTTCAGGAGCCATCACCATAAACACGCTGTTCGCGGGTAAACTCCTGTTCGGCAGCATCGAGGTGAACGTGGTGACCGGATCGTGGATCATAGGCATAATCGCAGCCATGTACGTGGCAAGCGGCGGACTCAGAGCCTGCGCATGGGCGGACCTGCTCCAGGGTTCAGCTCTTATCCTGGGGGGCGCCATAGTGCTCATACTGGCCTTGGCCAGGCTTGGGGCCACACCAGTGGCTGAGCTCGCCTCGAATGTGGACCCCGGCGCGTTGAGCGATGCCGCTGGAGGCGTGACCAAGCTTTTTGCGCTGAACCGTGACAAGCTTCACATGGTTCTGCCCATGAACGATCAGATCCTGCCCTGGACAGCGCTTGTCGTTGGGCTGTGGATCCCCAACTTTTACTACTGGGGGCTCAACCAGTACATATCCCAGCGCACTCTCGGTTCGAAGTCGCTTGCAGAGGGCCAGAAGGGAGTTGTCTTTGCAGCGGCGTTGAAGCTGATCATACCGTTCATAATCGTCATTCCGGGTATCATCGCCTTCAACCTTTTCAGCGATGATATGGCTTCAGAGGCGGCAAAGGACGAAAAGATCATCAAGAACAACAGGGAGGTGCTGGAACTGTTCGAGGAGGCAAAGGCCGGTTCCGGGGAAGGCGGATTCGTGCTGTTCGAATTCGATAAGGCTTGGGCGAAGCGCAATCCGGAAAAGACAGCCGAAATAGAGGCGTACAACGAATCATCGCGTGCTGCCGCTTTTACGGGTGGCATTGAGCCCGATGTGAAGAGACTTATCGGTTACAGCTACGACACGGCGTTCGCCCTGTTGATCGGAAAGCTGATCCCTTCCGGAAGCGGGCTCCAGGGCTTCCTGCTCGCTGCCATTCTCGGGGCTGTTGTGAGCTCGCTGGCGTCGATGCTCAACGCGGCTTCCACCATCTTTACAATGGACATTTTCAGGAAGTACATGCGCAAGGACGCTTCTCAGAAAACCACGGTGATGGTGGGCCGGATCTGCGTTGGCGTTTTTGTTGTCATAGGCTGCCTGATCTCGCCGCTTCTGGGTGATCCCGAGTTCAAGGGGATCTTCACATATATCCAGGAGTTCCAGGGATTCATTTCACCCGGGATCCTGGGGGTTTTCGTTTTCGGGCTCTTTGTCAAAAGGGCGCCTCCCATCTGCGGTGTCGTGGGACTTCTGTTGAACCCACCGATGTACGGGCTGATGATGTTCATCTTTCCTGACCTTGCGTTTCTCGACCGCATGGCCGTTTCCTTTTTTGCCGTGTTGCTGGTGATGGGGATTATTACCACGATCAAACCGGCTGCTCCGAGGAAACTGCCCAAACAAACGACCATTGAGCTTGAACCTTCGAATACCGCAAAGATATTCGGCACGCTGGTGGTAATCGCCACGCTAGCGCTTTATGCGATCTTCTGGTAAACAGGTGCGGGAGGTGCGTTCCAGTGCAACCGTCTGAAAGAGAGCAAACGGCAAGGGACAAGCTTCTTCAGCTTGCGGGAGAGACCGGGCTGGACATAAAAAACGGCCGTGTCCGACGCACCTCATCGCGCTTCTGCCTGGGCGTGGAGCACGGCGATTACAACGGGACCGAGCTTTTCGGCGTGGGCACGGATCGTTTCATATGGATGGGTTTTAAAGCGAACGGATCGGGCAAAGTCCGCCTGTTCAGCGGAAATTTTCCGGACGATGGTGTGATCGCTTTTGAGCCCGGTAAGGTTCCGCCGCCGGAATCCGGCGAGGCAGCCGACTCCTGGGCACGCTTTCCCTTCGGAGTCGATCATGTGCTGCGGCGCGAGGGATTTGTGCTTGAAAACGGCATGGATGCGGTTGTATGGGGCGATATTCCCGGCGGCGGCATGTCGCGCTCCGCTTCGCTCTGCTTGAACCTGATCCTTTCGTTTTTCGATGTGAATGATATCGAAAAGCCGGATGAAATGCGGATCGTGGACTTGGCGCAGGCTGTTGAAAATGACTATATCGGATCGCCCTGCGGCAAGCTGGACCAGATCATGATCCTGTTCGCCAAAGAGGGCAAGGGAACACATTACAACCCTGTCGACTGTTCCATCAGTCATGTGCCGCTCGGGAGCGGTGCCAGGGAGTTTCGTTTCGTTAGCCTTGACACGGGCACGGTTCGCCCGGGGCTGGAAAAGTCGACATACAAGGTGCGTCGCGCAGAGTGCGAGGAACTGGTAGCGCTGGCAGGGGACGAGTTCGGCATCACAACTCTTGCCGATGTGCGGGACAGCGATACCTTTGAAAGCATGCTCTCTCGCTTCCAGGACACCCATCCCGATCTGTGCAGCCGTATGAGCTACATCTATTACGCACAGAAACGTTTTTACGAGATGCTCGATGCCTGGAAATCCGGTGACATCGAAAAAGTCGGCGCTGTATTCAGGCGGGACGGAATCGGCTTGCGGGATCTTTACAGGATTTCCGGCCCGGAGCTCGAATGCATGTGCGACATTGCCCGCACCGTACCGGGTGTTTTGGGGGAGCGGATGCTCGGCGGCGGGGATAAGGGCGCTGCAGGAGCCCTGGTGACAGCGGACAGTGTAGACGCGCTCCGGTCTGCGGTGGGCCGCGCCTATCCGCGATCGTACCCCGGGCTTTCTGAAAAGTACGCGTTGCATGTCTGTAACATGGTTGACGGCGTCAGGGTATTTGATGTGCTTTTGTAGTAAACGCGCGTATCCGCATCCAGGGAATCGATGTTAAAATTGTGCTTGCTCGAAAGATACCGTCTTGACATGAAACGCAGCATGAGTGCGGTTTACGGTGCCGTAGCAGAAGAGGATGAAATAAACGGATCAGGTTCGATCCTGACGGGATATCCCGGTTTCTTTGCGAAATGCCCTGATCCCGGGTGGATTTATTTTGTCCGATTTGTTGTTGGAGGATTTTCAGCGATGAAAAAAACAGTTGGTATTGTTGTGTTGTTGCTTTGTGTGACAGTATCTATGGGCTGCATTTTCAAGGGCAACAGCTTACCAGCTCAAGGTTCAGAGCTGCAGATGGCGATGGACACAACCGCGACCTACGATGTCATCGGCCCGGCTGAAGGCGAGTATACGCGCGGGTACCTGTTTTCATTCATTCATTCCGCTCAAGGACTGGTTTTCCACGAGCCAGGGTACGATCGTTGCACCGATGCCGTCCCCGCCCTCACCTTATGGCATATTCAGTGTTTTTGGGATGCTTTTTTCCGGTTGCTTTGAAAAAGCCTGGGCCATTTACAACGCCATTGAAAGCGTGCCTGATGCGGACGCGATAATGGCGCCAAGGTACCATACGACATCGAGCAACTACATCCTTTACAGGGAAGTCACTGTCAAGGTCAAGGGGAAGGCCATCCGGTTCAATGCATCGTCAAAGTAGAGATGCAAACCGTATGTAACCGGCTTAACTCGCTTATTTCAACACGCCCCGACCCTCCGGTCGGGGCGCGCTGATTTTCGGTCTTGTTTTTAGCGTGTATTCACACTATTGCCGGCGTTCAGACGGGTCAATGTCAGTGATTAAATATTGGCTGAAAACCCGGTATCAACCGGCATGCATCACCATTGTTCGTTTTCTGGTTTTATTGTTGTCAATCTTTTTTGCGCAAAGGCGTCGACGGCGATTTCGAGAAGGCGGGAAATCTCGGATTCCGGCGGATGAAAAGGGTACCAGAATTCGGATGGAGATTCTATGTGCTGGAGGGTGACCTCGCTGGTTTCCACTTCGAGCAGCTTGAATGTCACGGTGAGTCCAACCATGATGCCTTTTGAAAAGTTGATCGCCCTTACCAGAAGCAGCTTCTTTGCGCCGCCCAGCCTGCCCGCTTTGGCGGCTTTTTTTGCGGCGTCTACCATATCCGAGTACTGGAGGTTCATCTCTTTCATCAGCTTCTCGATATGGTCCCTGTCGTAGATGGTTATAAATGGTGCGTGTTTTTTTATAACCTTGGTCACCTGTGCTCCGAGCAGGTGATCAGTCTCGTACTCTTTCAGATATTTATGGCATTCTGCGATTACAACCAGGCTTTCATCCTTGCCGAGCGGCATGCGTGGACCCTCCGGTTCGATGGGGGGGGACTGGCACCCAAACGGTATCAGCAGAAGAAGCGGTATGCAGAAAAGCAAGACAGTTATCGTGTTGAGCATTCACTCTTCCTTAAAATCATCGATATTGCCTATAGATGAAGATTCCGACATGATTATCATTGCAAACATCGATGATGCCAAGCTTTTTCACAGAAGGTTCCGCGTGGTGAATAGGGAACGGGATCGAAAGTGGACGGCGTGGAAGCCGTTCCCCCAAACGCAGAATAAACAGATCCGTAT
The DNA here is from genome assembly GCA_964542475.1 of uncultured Phycisphaerales bacterium. Classification (GTDB taxonomy): domain Bacteria; phylum Planctomycetota; class B15-G4; order B15-G4; family CAYZWU01; genus CAZIUL01. The sequence continues at coordinate 66,328 of CAZIUL010000001.1, forward strand.
TAATCAGTGTCCATCCGTGGTTCTCTTTTTCTTTCTTCCTCTTTCTGAAACCTAACCTTCAAGATCGAGAAAGGAGCGCCCCCTGGAACGGCTGACCATGTGTGGATTCAGCTTTCCGTTTGCATGGTGCAGGAAGTATCCCCCATGGCACAGAAGGTCCATGTCCGAGGTTGGGAGGTAGCGCTGCTTGTGTAGTTCAATTTCCTCCCCGCTCATTCCTGAGCGGCTGATCAGGTGATAGTCACCGCCTACATCCTTTATCTCCGAATCGAACAGCTCCGGGTGGCGGCTGAGATGGGTTCCGAATTCGAAATAAAAAGAGCCCACGAAAACGTTCATATCGATGAACTCCCGGTGCTTTTCGAAGAACCGTAGCGTTTCCATGAACTCTTCTGATGTTTCGGTCGGGAAGCCCACAAACCAGGAGATCTGGTTCATTATGCCCGTTTCGTGGATGAGACGGATCATTCCGGGCACCTTGTTGATTTTCGTGCCTTTGCGCATGAGGTCAAGCACGCGCTGGTTCGCTGATTCCAATCCGAACTGCAGGCACCTGACCCCTCCATCATACAGGAGCTTGACGTATTCGGGGCGTGAGTAATGGTCGTAGAACTTGGTGTCCGCGAACCAGTTGACATCCAGCCCCTCAGCGCTGTTCATTTCCGCAAGCTCGCGCATGGTTCGCGGTGGGAGAAGGGAATCCCAGAAAAAGATATGCCTGGCACCGTATCTGTCCACCAGCCCCTTCATGTCCTCGAAGACGCGTTTCGGGCTTCTCATGGCAAAGCGTGAGCGGAAAGCTTCCGAGCAGAAAACGCATCGTTTCCAGCAGCAGCCGCGTGTTGTGCTAAGACCGAAAATCGGTTCCGGTTTCAGGTACTGGTCCAGGTCCGCATTGTCGTAGCATGGAGCCGGCAGGTCGTCCATGTTCTCGGGTGGGCCGACTCCGTTGAAACGGACCCTGCCCCTCTCGCTCCAATAAAGGTTGCGGACATTGCTCAGGCTGCGCTTCCCTTCAAGCGCTTCCGCAAGCTCTATTATGGCGGTCGAACCCTCGTAAACAACGGCATAGTTTATGTAACTGAAAAGCGTGTTGTCGGCAAAAAGATTGTCCCTGTACTTGGTGATTTGCGGTCCTCCTACCACAATGGGCAATGAAGGATCCAAGGCGCGGATCATGCTCGCCACCCTGAACCCTTCCACCATGTTTTCCTGGTATGGAATGGTGATGCCGATGAGATCGGGTTCAGCTGAAAGAATCGAAGACACGAGCCCGGAGCGCAGCGTCTGGCTGACCGGATCGTCCTGCATCGTGGACAGCAAAGAATCCATCTGCTGCAGGTACCGGGGAAGATAAGGCGAGGGGCTCGCTATCGAGTCGAACAGAAACGACAGAACGGCTCCGAGCGAATCCATCGCGCGCCTGTAATCAGCAGGATCATAAAACCTGGACCGATCGTAGAAGATGCGGGCCGCTTCCTCACCGTCTAGCACAAGGTTGTCGTTCGGTATTGTACAGGATTCGATGAGCTTCTTTTCGATCGCGTCTTCCGGACTGAGCTTGCCTTCCTTCAGATCGAAGAGCTTGATCGCTGTTTTCATGTAATCCCTGTATCCACTCAGGAGGTTTCGGTCGAGAAGGAGGTTCAGGGTTTCCGCGTTGAGATCCCTGATGATCGGTTCGTGGCCTGCCTGTTTCAGCACCGCGGCCAGTTCGGGCAGGCTGAGGTAGAGCGAATGGGGAACCCTATGGTCCGGCGGATAGATCAATATGACTTTCATGGAAGTCCAGCCAAAGGTAGTGAAAACCGTCAAAGAATATATCGAAGATAAGGGTAGCGAAAGGTAAGGGGAATTCAACAGATACAAATTGCTATCGATCCGGAGAGCAACCACCCTTGCCCGCTTATTTCATACTCTTCTGCTGCGGCACCGTATACTGCACTGTGGCTGCGTTTCATGCCAGGTGACGATCCTCAACCTGTAAGAACAGGCCTGCGGTCGTCACCTGACATGCGCCTTGCCACATCACAGTTTACAGCACCTCGCGACGAAGAGTATGAAATAAGCGGGCTTGTGCCCGCCCGTCCGTGTCCCGATCACGAAACCGATTTCGATAGCGATAGCGATCGAGAGTTGCCCTGCGCTCCGGGATCTTACCGTGTCCGTGTGAATGAATGCGGTTCGATGCCTGCTGCCTGTGCCGTGGATTTTACATCTTTCAGGAACCGGCTCGCATCCATGGGATATCCTGCAGTAGGCTTGATGCCGGGCATGAGGCCGCGCCAGAAACGATTGAACAGCTCCATGAAAAGCTCGCGAGTGTACTTGGACAGCATCGATGCCAGAGCAATATGGGTATGAAGTGCATCCCCTTTTCGTATGAAACGCATCCTGACCCGTTTTCCCTCCGTTTCCAGGTGGTAGGTGGAAAGCCCGGGACCTTCCTCTTCTGTTTCGAGTTTCATCATGGGAAAAGCGCGAAGAATCATGCCCGTGTAGTAGGCCCTGCCTCCAAGCTTGTCCGTGTCGATTTCAATCCTGGTACTGCTGTTCGAGCGTATAGCTTCCCGGGCCAGTGTGTTCACGGATTCAGCGAGAAGTTCCGACTTGTTGTCTGACCTGGCGACCTCACGGTTGAAGCACGGTTCTGTGATTACCCGTTGCCTGATGCGAAAACCGGTGATTCCGGATTTTTTCATTGTGGACCGCAGGAGGGCGCCACTTATCGAGATGTCGTGTAAAGAAACGGCGATCGGAAGAGAAAGGCTGAAAGGGGCAGGCCCGTACCAGGGACACTCTTCCAGATCCGGGTTTTTTGGGTGCGATATTTCGTTCAACCACTCTCCGAGAGTCGTCGGTACGCCCCCGCACCCTGATAGGCAGATGCTGAGCACCGCCTTTTCCAGCCGGGCCATTCCTTGCGTCCCCCTGAAAACGAGCTTGGAATCGTCCACCCTGATTTTCGGATCAGCAATCCCGGCTGACCGGGAAAGTGCAGGAGACAGCATCTTTTCTATAGAATCGTTGTTTGTCCTGTCATCGCACTCGAAACACACGAGCGTTACCACGAGAGGCCCGATCCTCGGCCCCAAGCCCGCCTCATCGATTCCAGCAACTATTTTCCTGCTCATTCGAGTGTGCCTTTTTGCCGATAGAAGATAATGGTTGCAGGTTGGTTTCGATTCGAAAAAAGGGGCGATTTCATGAACGTTCTCGTGTCTGAAAACGACAAACTGATCCGGGATGCGGCGGTTGTGGGGCTTGAAAACTTTGACTTTTTCGATGTGGACGTGGCCATCGGAATGTCCGCCATGGAGTTGATCCGCCAGAAAGATTTTGCATTCGCCATGATCGGCATAGATCCCGGCGACTCTGCCGGGCACGATCTCCTTCACGATATCCATGAAAGGAACATCGCTCTTGACATTATAATCATGGCAAGCGAAATCATCGCCCAAAACATGAGACGGGATAAAATCAAGTCCAACATCTTTGCCTTCGTAGAAAAACCGATTGATCCGCTTCATTTCTATCAAACAGTGAACCGGCTGAAGACGAGGCTCCTGGATCGTAAATAAGCAGCCGGCAGGTTCGGATCCAGTACTTTTAATTCAGAGCCAACAAGCCAATCCCGTGGTTTTTATAAGCCCGCTTATTTCATACTCTTCGTCGCGAGGCGCCGTAAACCGTGTTGTGGCAAGGCGCACAGCAGGCCTGTTCATACACATGAAACGCAGCATGAGCGCCGTTTGCGGTGCTGCAGCAGACGAGGATGAAATATGCGGGATAGCTTCGGATGTGCCGATTATGCACACGTGGAAAGCTTATGCTCATGGCGCTTTTTGACGCAAGTTCTATTCAGCAAAGAGGAAACGATAGAGTCCCTTTTAATTCGAGCATCTCTCCTGAATGTGTAAATGAGTTAATCTCTTAAAAATTATATAGTTATTTCGATACCAGGATCCAAGGAAATGGCATTACCGACAATTCACAGATAAAGGAACGCTTTTTGTTAACATCGAAAGTAATAAAAATACAGGTGTTAACGTTTTTTTATTCGATTAAGGAGATTCGGCAACAAGATTAAAATTTAGTGGTTTCCCGGTATCTGGTTTTGGTTGAATGAGAAGGGTGCCCATTTCATCTTAAGCGGATTTCGATCCGGGAAACCGAAAAAGGCGGGTTCGATAAGAACCTGCCTTTTTTTATATCTATTGAGCATTATTCCTTTATGGATCGTTCATATTTTGATACCCATTACAACTTTAACGGAGATCTGCCGAAACCTATTTATAAGGGCTGCAATATTACATCCTTTCTGCCTTGGCAGGAAGATGTTACGGTTCCTGGGATAAACATCTGAAGCTCAGGAGGTTTGAGAGAGCGCTATGAACATCTGCATCACTTCACCCATTTTTCCGCCTGATCTCGGCGGTCCTTCTATTTATGTGCCCAGTTTGGCACGATACCTTGTCAGCCAGGGGCATAAGGTAAAGGTCATCGCATTTTGCGAGACTCAGGAGCACGAAGCCTATCCTTTCGAGGTTATAACCATACCAAGGTGCTGGATGCCGTTCAGGTATCTGCGTTCGTTCTGGGCGATTCTCAAGCATACGCGCGGCGACGACTTGATTTACATCAATGAACATCTGGCCCTTCTTGTTGCCCTGGCCGGCCGGCTTCTGGGAAAGCCTATGGTAATAAGGATGTGCGTTGACGGGACGTGGGAGATATCCCACAGATTGGGATGGCACAGGGACAGTATTACTGATTATGTGAAGAGAAAGTATGGGTTCAAGGTCTGGTTCGCCAGAAAGCTGCAGCTTCTGTGGTGGTCATGGGTACGGAATATAATAGCGCCAAGCCGGTTTCTAGAGGGTATTGCCCTGGATTACGGGGTTCCTGAACAGAAGATGCGCCAGATCAACAACGCATACCATGGCCCGGAGGAAGTCTCCATGACCCGGGAAGAAGCGCGCGAGATGTTGGGGATAGGCCAGGATGAGAAGGTGATCCTCACGATTTGCAGGCTCATGATATGGAAGGGAGTGGACGGAATCATCAAGGCGATCGAAAAAATGCCCAACGACCATATCCTGTACGTTGTGGGCGATGGTGAAGAGCTGGATAACTGGACCAACCTTGCCGGGTCACTCAATATTGGGGATAGGGTACGTTTCAAGGGCAACGTTCCTTACGAGAAGATTCCCGCGTATCTGAAGGCGAGCGACGTTTTCGTTTTGAACAGCAACTACGAGGGATTGTCGCATACGCTGCTCGAAGTGATGTGGCTTGGCCTCCCCGCGGTGGTAACCGGTGTGTGCGGCAACGCCGAGCTTGTCGAGGACAACGTCAACGGCTTCACAATTTCTTTCAACCGGCCTGATGAGATCCGCGAAAAAATCATGAAAATCCTGAACGATCCGGACCTGGCCAAACGGTTTGCCGACAGCTCCAGGGAAAAAGTAAAGGGGTTTGCACGCAACCGGATATTCAAGAAAACAGAGGATCTGTTCAAGCAGGCAAGTGGTGTGAAATGAAACCGACCGTAATAGTTGGGGCGGGGCTTACAGGGCTTTCCACCGGTTACGCACTTCAGCGCGCCGGACACGAGGTCTTGATACTCGAACGTACGGACGTTGTGGGCGGCTTGGCCCGAAGCCTGGATCTCGGCGGTTATGTTTTCGATTTAGGGCCGCACTATTTTTTCCTGAAGTTCGATCCAAGGGCGGATTTGCTGGTCAGCGAATGCCTCGGAGACAAGGCGGAGGTCCTGGATTTTCAGGTGTCGGCATGGATCAGGGATCGGAACCTGTCATGGCCTCCCAACCTGAAAGACCTGTTTCGCCTGCCTGCCACAAGTACTCTGACCTTCCTCAAAAACAGCATCAGACAGCGTTTTCCAAAGGATTTGGACTGCAAGGGCTTCATATCCGGTTTTTATGGCCGGGCAATCTATCGCGACTTCATCGGACCATATATTGACAAGAAAGTGCCTATGCTCGGTCCGGAGAAGCTGCACAGGGATTGGTGGCTCCAGGTGGCAAGGAACATACACAACCAGCACAGGAGCAGTCGCCATGACGAGGTGAAGGAGATTGAGAGACGCAAACGGGTTCCCCTGGCAGTGCGTGCAAGAGTGTTTTTCAACCTCTTGAAAGGGATATGGTTGACTGCTGCCGGAAAACAGCTGAACAAGGTCCTCTATCCGTACGGCGGCATGGGAAGTCTGAGCCGGGTCCTGGCTGAAAGGTTCAAGGATGCGGGCGGCAGGATCGTGTTTGGCGCAAACGACGTCTCGCTTCACAGGTCCGGGAACAGGATCCGGACCGTGCGCTGGAAGGATAACGTTGTCGATGAACCCCGAACAGTGATCTGGACCGGAGCGGTTCATGGGCTGATGAAGGAGCTTGGCATGCCTGCACCTGACCTTCCGTTTGTCAGGATCGCGCTCGGATTCATCAAGGTCCGTCGCACTCTGGAACTTCCTCGGTACCTTTATACATACTACTCCCAACCGGAAATTATCTTCAACCGTGCGTATTTTCCGCGCCTTATCACCGGAGGGCTTGTGCCTCCCGGAAAGGATGCGATCTGTGTCGAAATATCGCCTCCGGACTCCGACAATGACACGCCGCTTGATGATGATCAGCTCAAGGAAAAGATCATCATGGGAATGGAAAAGCTGTCGCTCTGCTGTCGGGAAGAGATAGAGGAAATAACCCTGCTCGATATACCGAACGCGTATCCGGTCTATCCGCTGGATTATTACGAAACCCTCGACCGTATCTGGGAGGAGCTGAGGCCCATTGAAAACCTGTGGAGCATAGGCCGGTCAGGCCAGTTCCACTACAACAACATGGCCAGGACTGTTGCCATGGGCCTGGACCTGGCCGAGCACCTTACCAAGGGAGAACATTCATCCGGTTGATACCACGAAGCCGGAGCCGAATGCGGGCTTTTTATGAATCCCCTGGCTTTTCCGGGGATTCCTTAACGGACGTTCAGTCTCACGGTAGGATTATTCCGCCCGGCGAATCCTGATCGCTTGCCCTATCCGGATCTTCTGGAGCCGTCGCCGCCCTTTCCTCCTGCAACTCTCTTTCTGTAACCATGCTGTCGAAGTAGGTGGCGATGAAATCGAGGTATACCGTTTCCCCGGAAGCCTTTTTTGTCATTCTCTTCACGAACTCTTCGAGCCTGGCGATCGTTTTTTTGCAGATATCAGGCTTGTTTTTTCTTAACTCTTCGAACTCTGGGGTGTTTTTCATCCTCATGGCCAGGGTCGCGGCAAGCGGATCAGGGTTCGTAGTGACGATTTCGAGGCTGCCAAGATGCATGGGAAGCTGATCAAGGGCCCGGACAATGTCCTTGTCTTTCATGCGCCTTCCGGCCCGACGCAGCATGTGGAACGCGTGTTCCAGGGACATGGCGGCAATGAACTCGTCTTCTTCGCGGAATGCTTGCGTTCTTTCATTCACATATTCCCTTCCTGAGGACACGGCTTTTACCATTCGCCGTTCCTTTTGATATTCTTCCCCGGTTTCGAGGTAGGAGCAGTCTTCGGGACAGTCAATCCGAATCACGCGGTTTTCGCCGCAGCAAAGGGAGCAGATCGGATTATCGAGTGCGGGGCAGTGCCGCTTGCCTTTTCTGTTGTTGCAGCGCGAGCATCTGGCCATTGACAGTTCCTTTCAGCTTCGAAACCGAATCATTCGTTCCTTGACGGTCCAATCTCAGGCCTTCCAGCCAGGTCCGATGGAGTGTTGATACCATCGAGTATCCCCCTGTCCTTTACTTCGAGTCGGTGTACACGTTCCGGTTCAGCCCTGATGACCTGCCTCAACCCCTGGTCCAGGGAAGCCGCCCTGATCTCGCAGCCAAGATCCGTGCTGATGAGCACCGGATGGCCGCCTTTCCCATTGTGCCTGGGTTGGATGATTGCGGCGTTTGTTTTCATGTAAACGCGGGCCATGGAACGCATCGTTTCGCACTCAACAAACGGGTGGTCGACCGGGTGAAGGAAAAAGGCGTCCCATTCGGAACCGATCCTGTCAATCGCATGCCGGAGCGTTTCCAATGGGCTGTCCGTGGGTACGTCGAGAACAAGCAGGTCCACGCCGCACAACCGGGGGAAACCGCTTTGGCGGGCCAGGTCCCTGTAAGTAACGGCAAGGATCGATGAGATGCCCGCGTCCCGGTATGAAGCCGCGATCGTTTCGATGAATGTTGAGCCTCTAAGGGGGAGGAGGGCCTTTGGCCTGCCCATGCGCCTGGAAAAGCCGCCAGCGAGTATGACAGAGCCGATGAGCGGGGTCTGCTTACCAGGAGAAGTCATCCTGACTGTTCCCATGAGATGTTGCGACGATCTGGGCAGCGATCGAGATTGCGATAGCTCCGGGTGTCCTGCCACCGATGTTGAGCCCGATCGGTGCGTGTACCGCGTGCAGTTTTGTTTCGGAAACTCCTTCGGAGCGGAGCTGGTCCAGGGTTTTCTTGACCTTTTGTTTCGATCCGATCATGCCAAGGTATGCCACTGGAAGGCCAACGACCAGCCTGAGCGATTCAAGGTCTAGTTTGTGCTGGTGAGTCACGATGATCACGTGGTCATGCTCGCCGGGTTTCAGGTTTTCTACAGCCTTTTCCGGGAGCATGGGGTAAAGCGATGCCCCGGGAAAGCGCTCCCCGTTGCAGAACTCCGGTCTTTCGTCGATAATCACCGGTCTCATCCCAAGCAGTGGAGAAAGGGTGTAGAGTGCGTGGCTTATGTGTCCGCCGCCGAACAGCACCAGCCTGTTCGTGCTTCCTACGGTTTCGAGTAGAATCTTTGTTTTGCCACCGCATTCCATGTCCAGGTCGCTTTTCAGCTCAATCGAAAGAAAACGGTTTTTCCCCGCGCCCATCAGGAGTGCTGCCTCGTCTGTAACCTTTTTTTCAAGTGCGCCGCCGCCGATCGTTCCGAATGTTTCGCCGTGTGGAAACACGAGCATCCTGGCGCCGATTTCCCGCGGCACAGAGCCTGTCGTCTCCACAACGGTTGCCATGACCGCGCCGCGGTTGTTGTCCATGGCTTCTTTCAACGCTTCCACAAACTCGGAATTCATGTCCTTAAGCCTCGACAATGCGCTGTGATCTGCTTCAGCACCGGTTTTGATGAGTGAAAGATTACTATAACATTTAGCAACAGGAAGTTTAAGAGCTGAATCAGGAAGATGGTGTTGGGCCAACCACCCGTGCCTGCCATCCGGTTCGATATCAAAGAGGTGTTCAGAGTTCAAGAAGAGAAAAGTGGCTTCAGGAGGAGGGTAAGCACGAAGCGGGTGGCCAACCATGAAGAAGACAACCACAGGGAGTTGCCTCTGCTTCCCGGATGCTTATCCTCTATTCGAAAAGCGCTCCGAGGCTTTGTCTGAAAAGTTCATCCGCCTCATTATCCGACATTCGTTCCATTTCCGCGCGCCGCACCAGCTCCTGCCTGAGCCGGCTGATCCGCTTTCCGTCCGCTTCTGCGGATGATTCCCTGTAGAGCTCGCCCACAATCCGACGCGCCAGAAGATCGAGCTCTTCGATGCGCCTCGGAGTGTGAACATTTCGTACCGGTGGTGTCCAGGGTACAAAGTTCCGGGCGTTTTCCCGGAGATCGTTGGCAAGCGCGTGAAGCTCTTCCCAATCGAACTCAACCGTGTTTATCGAGGCGAGGGGCTCATCCCAGGGATCCTGTCCGGGCGCATCGAAGCGATCAGCATCTTTCAGAATGACCTCGTCAGGGATCTTCCGTCCCCTCGCCGCGTTCAAGCGCAGGCATACATCCGGAGGAGTGTCGAGAAGGACCAGCGCATGAGGCACTTCGAGTTCGCGGGCCAGTGTGACCAGCTCGAACCGCATGCTCCGAAAGTAGTTCAGGTCATCGAGAATGACGCTCAATCCCTGCTCGAGCGCGGACTTTACCCGATCCAGTGTCATCTTGCGCACGGCAGGTTCGAGTTCAGGAAGGAACTCCTGTTTGAGCGCGGGAATTTCCGACCGAACCGTATCCGATGCTATCAGTATGGTTGTAATGCCGAACTTCTCCTGAAGAAGCTGTCCCAGGCGGTTTGCTAACGTGGACTTGCCTGATGCGGGCAGACCTGCCAGTACAACGAGGATGTTCTGTTCTTGGAGCTCATCACCCTGCATGACATTTGTTCTCCGGCAAGAAACCGTTTGTTTACAATCCAGCTTGACTTTTTTAATTGACGCAGGCTTTTCATGCAATTAATATTCGTCAATTTATACGTTTGTGACCATTTTGGACAGGAAGTGCCGGCTCCGGTGCTTTTGCTTTTCCACATTTCGCCCCCTGCAGTGCCGAGGTTCCATTCGGGGGCAAGAAGACCGAAAACAGATGAGGAGCATCGATGAAAATTCATGAGTATCAGGCCAAGGAGGTTTTTGCCGAATACGGCATCCCCGTACCCAGAGGACGTGTAGTGGGTACGCCGGGCGATGCGGGTGTATTTTTTGATGAATTGAAAGCGGATGTTTCCGTTGTCAAGGCTCAGATTCACGCCGGTGGCCGCGGCAAGGGAGGCGGAGTCAAGCTGGTGCGTTCTGCGAAGGAGGCGGTGCAGGCCGCCGAGAAGATCATATCGAAACCGCTCGTAACTCACCAGACCGGGCCCGAAGGGCAAGCGGTGAAAAAGATCCTGGTGGAGGAAGGCTCTTCCATTGAAAGGGAGTTTTATCTGGGGCTGGCTGTTGACAGAAAGATCAGCGCACCGGTCATGATGGCTTCCACGGAAGGCGGAGTGGAGATCGAGGAGGTGGCCAGGAAAACTCCTGAGAAGATCCTGAAGGCAACGGTGGACCCTGCAATGGGGCTTCCTCCCTTCAAGGCCCGTGAACTCGCATTCAAGCTGGGGCTTTCGGGAAAGGCTGTCAACCAGGCGGTGAAGGTGATGATCGCCCTGGCCAGGATTTTCATGGAGAGGGATTGTTCACTGGCAGAGATCAACCCTCTTATCCTTACCACCGAGGGTGATATCATGGCGATTGACGCCAAGATGAACTTCGATTCCAACGGGCTTTTCAGGCAGGCGAACATAGTAGAATACCGCGATCTGGACGAGGAGGATCCAAGGGAGGTCGATGCTGCGGAGTATGGCCTGTCCTACATATCCCTGGACGGAAACATCGGTTGCCTTGTGAACGGCGCAGGCCTTGCGATGGCGACAATGGACATAATCAAACTCCACGGTGGAGAGCCTGCCAACTTCCTTGACGTGGGAGGCGGCGCTACAACGGAGCAGGTTACCAAAGCCTTCAAGATCATCCTGACGGATGAAAAGGTCAAGGGGGTTCTGGTCAACATCTTTGGAGGAATCATGCAGTGCGATATCATCGCACAAGGTGTTGTAGCTGCTGCAAAGGAGATCGGCGTATCGGTGCCCCTCGTGGTGCGGCTCGAAGGCACGAACGTTGACAAGGGGAAGTCCATTTTGAAGGAGAGCGGGCTAAACCTCATCTCCGCTGATTCCATGTCGGACGCAGCGTCAAAGGTAGTGGATGCGACCAGGAGCTGATCGGCCGCGTCTTTCCATGACAGGAGAGAGTGTCTCCTGGAGCGGGCAGGGCCGGATGATGATAGAAAGGCTGAACGAAAATGAGCATTTATGTAGACAAGAACACCAAATTAATCGTGCAGGGCATGACCGGGAAAGCGGGATGGTTCCACACCAGCACCTGCATCGAGTACGGAACCAAGGTGGTTGGCGGTGTCTCCCCAGGTAAAGGCGGGACGACTCATGAAGGCATTCCCGTCTTCAACACAGTGGCTGATGCCAAGGAAAAGACGGGTGCCAATGCCACCGTGATTTTTGTGCCGCCTCCGTTCGCGGCCGATGCCATTCTCGAGGCGATCGATGCCGGTCTCGAGCTTGCGGTGTGTATCACCGAGGGCATTCCGATCGTTGACATGATGAAGGTGAAAGCTGTTCTCAACAGGAGCTCCACGCGCCTGATAGGCCCCAACTGTCCGGGCATCATCACACCGGGCGAGTGCAAGATAGGAATCATGCCGGGGTATATTCACAAGCCGGGCCCGATCGGAGTGATTTCGCGCAGCGGCACCTTGACATATGAGGCGGTCTGGCAGCTGAGCGATCTGGGGCTCGGCCAGTCAACATGCATCGGGATGGGCGGCGACCCGGTCAACGGTGTGAACTTCATCGATGTGATCGGAGCTTTCAACGATGATCCCAAGACCGAAGGGATCGTGATGATCGGCGAAATCGGCGGTACAGCGGAAGAGGAGGCCGCCGCTTTCATCAAGGAGAATGTTGATAAGCCCGTGGCCGCGTTCATTGCCGGTATTACAGCACCGGCGGGCAAGCGGATGGGCCATGCCGGGGCCATCATCTCCGGCGGAAAAGGTACAGCACCGGAAAAAATAAAGGCGCTTGACGAAGCCGGTGTGCACGTGGCGCGAAGCCCCGCGGAGATGGGCGCGATTTTGAAAAAGAACCTGTAATGCCTGAATTTTGCACGGGGTTCGCCATCTGAATTCTGGCTTTTCTTTGCTCGATCCGTTGTCGGCGTATAGCTGCAAAAACGCCTGCGGTCTTGCGCCTTGCCACAATACAGTTTACAGCACCTCGCGACGAAGAGTATGAAATAAGCTGATTTTACGCGGGATCATGTCATGCCGGAAACCAAGCCGGAAAACCTGTTTGTCCGTCTGCTGGCTGTGCCTTTTCTTTTAATCCTTGGGTGTGTGTTTGCAGCGGCCGCGTTTTTCCCCGGCTGTCGCGATTTCATAAAACAGTGGCTGGGGGAGGTTAATTTTATTTACATGGGGATGGGTTTTTTGTTCTTTTATACGGCTGTTCTGGTTGCTGAAAAGAACCAGATGCGCAAAAAATTCATTGGCCTGCTCGAGGAGATCCAGACGTTCTTCTTTGGAGCTGCCCATAAAAAGGTGAGCGGTGCGGTTGAGATCCTCATTAACTCTCTCAAGGGAGGAGGCGGCAAAGCCGCTGAAACCGCGGCTTCTGAGCTGTGCAGGCTGACAGGCCGGGACTTTGGGACCGACCATGACAAGTGGAAATCCTGGTGGGCTGATAACAGGGTGAGTTTCTTGAAAACAAGGAAGGACTCCAACCTTTCGGAAAGGAGGGGATCTGATGATTCCTCCAATTGAACTGTTCCATATGTCCTTTTTGGGTCCAATAGGGATTCAGGAACTCCTAATACTCTTGCTTATCATCCTTATTCTGTTTGGGGCGAAGAAGATACCTCAGCTCGCCCGTGGATTAGGCAAGGGGATCACCGAATTCAAGGCGGGCCTGAAGGACAGCGGAAAAGATGCCGAATCAAGCAAGGAGATCGACGAGAACTCCCAAGGTAAGGAGATCGAAGAGAACTCCCGGGATGAAGCATAGCACAGGGCGGCCTTGAGAAAACAGATGCGGCCTGGTCGGATGACGGGCGTTGATATCGATCACAAATAATTGGAGATAACTGGTTAACGGAGTTTTCCCGACGTGAATATTGCCCGGATCAAAGAGATGATAGGCCCTGACATGGAGCAGGTGGAGCTGACGATTCAGAAGGCTCTTTTTGCAGAATCCGAGGCTCTGGAAAAGCTGATAGATCATGTTTCTCTCTTCAGCGGCAAGAGGCTGCGTCCGGCGCTGGTGCTGTTGGTCTCAAAAGCCATGGGGCGTACCACCGAGGATCACTTTGTGCTTGGAGCCGTTGTGGAGTTGATCCATACCGCGTCTCTTATCCATGATGACATCCTGGATAATGCGACCATGCGCCGCCGGGTTGCAAGCGTCAACCATCTTTACGGAAACGAGGTTCCTATTCTCCTGGGCGATCTCATCTATGCGCGCGCATTCGCCCTCTCCCTCACACTCTCGACGCCTGAAGCCTCGAAAGTACTTGCCGAGGTCACGGAGACCGTCTGTTCCGGAGAGATAGAACAGATCTTCCAGCGGGGCAGGTTTGATCTGGCAGAGAGCGATTATTTCTCGATCATCCAGGCCAAGACAGCATCTCTTTACGCCGCATCCTGCAGGCTTGCGGCTGTATACAGCGACGCCGATGTAGAGGAGGCGGCAGCATTCGAGCGCTTTGGGATGGCTCTGGGGACTGCTTTTCAGATTGTGGATGATTGTCTGGATATCACCGGTGAAGAGGATGTAGTCGGCAAATCCCTGGGTACGGACATGGAAGAGGGTAAGATAACACTGCCCCTTATCCACTTGGCCGCCACATTGCCGGATGAAGGACGTAAAAGGCTGAAAGAGGTTTTTCTTTCCGATTCGATAAAGGGAAAGAGCGATGTCATTGCAGCGGAATTCGACCTGCAGGCCTCAGTTAATCACGCTTTCGGCGTGGCGGACGAGTACATATCACGAGCCATAAAGGAGCTGTCGTTTTTTGCTCCTTCACAGACCAGGGAGGCGCTGGAAGGTATGGCGGAGTTCGTGCTGCACCGGAAGTTGTAAATGTCGCTGGTGCGGCTTGCTGATCGAGCCCTTTATATCCGTATCGTTGCCGCCTTGAGAGTGTTCGCCATCAGAACAGCCGTGGTTACAGGTCCCACACCTCCAGGCACGGGAGTGATGAATCCCGCCTTTTTTACAACCTCGTCGAACGCGACATCTCCAACGATACGGCGTTTTGTTTTCCCGTTTTCCTCTGTTTTGATGCTGTTGATGCCTATGTCGATGACTATTGCGCCTGCCTTGACCATATCCGCCCTGATTAGACCCGGCACGCCTGCGGCAACGAAAAGGAGGTCAGCGCGTTCTGTGTGGGCCTTCAGATCTCGTGTGGCGATGTGACAAACGGTTGTAGTGGCGAGTTCGTGAACCATTAGCAGGGAGATCGGTTTGCCGACAATTTCGCTGTGGCCGACGATTACAACCTCCAATCCTGTGCTTTCGATCCCGGTAGACCTGAAAAGCCGGACAGCGGCTTCGGCCGTGCAGGGGGTCAGGCCCGGTTTGCCATGCACGATGGATCCGAGATTTGCCGGGTGAAGCCCTTCCACATCCTTGTTCGGGTCTAACTCGCTGATCACGTCAAAGGGATCGATGTCAGCCGGAAACGGACGCTGCATGATCACTCCGTGGATGCTTTTATCGCGGTTAAAGGAGTCGATCTTTGCGAAGAGCTCGTCCCTCGAGACTTCAGCGGGAAGCGCGGCTTCCCTGAACTCGATCCCTGTTTTTGCCGAAATCTTTTTCTGGCTTGCGATGTAGACCCTCGAAGAGGGGTCGTTCATTCCGATTGACAGGGATAGAAGTGTCGGTTTCAGGTGTGGGATCGTATTCTTGACCGCTCGCTTGACTTCGGCCACTATTTTGCTCGATAGCTTTTTTCCGTCTAGTATTTGTGCTGTCACGGCTTTCGATCCCATAATCCAAGGACAGGTTGACATGTTTCCCTTAGTTAAATAACTTCTCCTCTTATTTCCATGTTTTTTTCAGTGGAATGCGCGTTTTCACGATATTACAAATATCCGCAGGGGTATGCGACCGGACTCTTTACCTTTGTCCGGCCGTTCCATACAATCTATTCCGGCGGATACGATCGTGATCATGTTACTGAAGCTGCGGCGGGGCATTCCTCGGTGAATAGGCGGTAAATACGGGTGGTTCGAGCTTCCTGGTTTGAAGACGAGCGCGAGTCATATGGAGCAGGCGCGTCCTATGGCCGTTCGTTTTCAGTTGTCAAACTTTTCCTGATGATCAACATTGCCGCGTTTGTCATCGATTACCTGCTTTTTCATTTCGATTACGGATACACCACCAACTTCCTCGGCTTGAACTGCAATCTGGCAAGAACGGTTTTCCTTCCTGTCCTGGCGGTACAGCTCGTCACATACCAGTTCCTGCACGGTGATGTATGGCACATCTTCTTCAACATGTTAATGCTCTGGTTCTTCGGGCGTGAGCTGGAAGCCCACATGGGAAGTCGCAGGTTTACCTATCTTTACCTGTTGGGCGGCGTTGCCGGCGGTGTGATCCACATAATGGTCGCGCTCATCAGAGGAGGCCAGGATCTGCCTGTCGTGGTAGGGGCTTCCGGGGCGATTTACGGCATCATCGTCTACTATGCAATGAAATGGCCGAACAGGAACGTGATATTCATAGTGGTGACCCTGAAAGTTAAAACCCTGGCCATGATCTTTGTCGGTATTTCCCTGTTATACGGTTTGTTCCCTACACATGGGGACATGACCGCGCACATGTGCCACCTGGGCGGAGCGTTTTTCGGGTTTCTGGTGTACCGTTATGAGAGCCGGCTGATGGGCTTCAAAACATCGTTCAAAAAGCAGAAAGAGAACAAAGAGAGGCAAAAATCCGTGAACGTGGAAAAGGAAATGGACAAGCTTCTCAGCAAGATCCACAACGAAGGCATCAACTCTCTTACAGATGCGGAGAGGAAGTTCCTCAACAGCGCAAGCCGTAAATTTCGCAACCGTCGCTGATCACCAGGTCCATAGCCCGCTTATTTCAATAATTACCATTGCGTATCTCCGCCACTCCTTCCGCTTATTCTTCCGAAAACCTGCAGTCTCAAGCCTTCCTCGCCTTCTTGAGCGGAAAAAGTTCTTGTACAATGCGCTGTGAAGAAAGGACATAATCTATATAATCTCTGATAGAAATCAGTTTTCAGCCGGGCAGCAGGGCTTGTAGTCATGACTGGGAGCTGAAAACGGTTTGCAGCAAAATGAGGAGCGACAGGTTATGTTACATTCCAGGTCGGTGTGTTTGTCAGTGTTGATTACTGCTGCGTTTTTTATGTTCAACATGTTCGCCGGTGCCCAGGAGCTCAATCCTGGAGCGAAGGAGTTTTTGAAGGGATTCAGAAAAGCCCGGGATCTGAACGACGAGAAGGAGGTCCAGCGGCTCGTTCGCCGCAACAAGGACGAAGCCCTGGAGGTGTATGATATGCTGATCAACACCATCTGCAGGCAGGAGACCGAGGCCCTTGTCGAGGAAGCCGGGGTTCTCGCCGAGGAGCTGACTTCGAGCATGAGGAGCCAACGGTACAAGTACAGGCTCGACTATGTTCTGGGCCTGGACCAGGAAAAACGGAGCGAACGCCTCAATGGCTGGGACGCTTACTATTTCGGATGGGCGGCTTATACCGAGGGGGCAAACAACGACAACCCCTACAAGCTGGACGAGGCTGCCGGGCTATTGCGCAAATCCTTTGAAACTTTCGAAAAGATCAATGACCTGGAAAACATGCTCCAGCTCTCACTACGGGGCGCCATGTGCTATGAAGCGCTGAAAGACGGGTACCAGGCATGTATCTGTTTCAAGAAGTACCGGGAAATATCAGATGAGCTGCCGTTTCCGGCACTGGATAGGGAATGGGTGAACAGCCGGTATGACTATTACATCAGCAAGGGGTACGATCCTACAAAGCCGAGGGATGAAGGAGGCGAGCCGGCCGAACTGGAGGGCGAAAGCGAAGGAGAAGGCGAAGCGGGCGAAGATGGCGGTGCTGCTTCAGGGGAAAAGAAGCTGGAAAAGCCCGAGTTCAAGCTGGGAGACAATTCCGAGAACTGGGATCTGAAGTTTTACAGCATGAAAAAACCCGATGACTTCGTGACCCCGGCTTTCGATACCGGGTACAACCCCTACCTGTGGTCGAAATGCCTTTTCGACAGCTCCCTGGCGGAGATATCCGCGTTTGTGCCGTTTGGCCCCGGATGGACTCAGGATCCTGGGAACGCCCATAAATGGGAGTTTTACGGAAAACAGATCAATATACTACGCAACGGGAGTAAGTTTTACTTTAACATCGGCGGGAACGAGAAAACACAGGAAGAGATAAAAGCCACGAGTAAACCCAAGATAACGACTCTTACCGGCGAGGATAGAGGAGAAGACAACAAACCGATCAAATACTCTGTCTTTCTGCAAAAACCCGGTCAGCAGGAGGCCATGTTCGGTCTGGCAATGAACAACGCTCCACAGAGCATGGATGTTATCTCCCTTCGTGTGAGAACAGGCTGCTATACAAAAGGGAAAGTCTCCGGGGATAACATCGTTCTTATCGATGACAATTCGAACGGCGTTTTTGGTGACGCGTACAAGGTTCCCAGCGACTTCATAACGTATGGCAACTGGCCGTACTGGCGGCTCGATGCGATCAACATCGGGCGTGAAAAGATTACCCGCCCTTTTTCGAAGTACACCAAGATAGAAGACAAGTACTACTACCTGAATCCGGACAGGTTTGGCCGCAAGCTTACAACCGTGGAGGCATCCGTTGAGACAGGCTACATAAAATTCGTGTGGAATGGTGATGTTGAGCCTACATATCTTGTGCTTCACCTGCTGGATGAAAACAATCCGGGGATTTTCTTCAATGTCGCCGGGTTCGAGGATCCAGTTGAAGTGCCTGTCGGAGAGTACGAGATCGCCTGCGGCAAGATTGAGGAGAAAAAGAAGGGAAAGGCGCGACAGATCAGGATCTATCACGGCAAGGCCGAGTATATCCCTGTGGTTTCAGGGGAAGAGACTGTCCTGGAGCTCGGTGCGCCGTTTGCATTCACGTTCGAGACAGGCACTGACGGGGACAATTATATTGTTTATGGAAACCGCATCAACGTCTGGGGGAAGAGGAACGAAATCTACGCCGTATTTTTTGACTATGTGCCTCAGCCAAAGGTGTCGATCCGGGACAAGGGTTCTCAGCGGGTCCTGGTCAAGGGAGACAAAATGAAGCTGCCGGATCGAGATGATTATTTCAACGAACCGAGCTGTATCTGGTTTCCCATAAACTTTGTTTACGAAAACAAGGGAGGGATGGAGCTGGAAACGCGACTGGAAGCAAAAGAGATCAAGCTGCTTGGCGGACCTATAACAAGCGAATGGAAATGACGATGCTTAGGAGCCCGTTGAAAAAGTCAGATCGGCTACGGCCGGCCCTTTTGCCCGATCTCTGCGTTGCGAGATCCTCAACGAATCCACTGATTCGCCTACGGTCTCGCGCCTTGACCTCGGGCAAAATGACTCGGCCTCGCTTCCGAAGCACTTTTTCAACGAACTCTTAGGAGAGGGCCAGCATAAATGTTGGATATTCATTATATCAGGAAGAACAAGGACCTGGTGCGCGATGGAGCGCGAAAAAAGAGGTTTGATTTAGACCTGGACCGCTTGGTCGAGCTTGATGATATCAGGCGCCGGTTGATATTCGATGGCGATGAATTGAAAGCAAAGATGAACACGAAATCCAAGGAGGTTTCGAAAGCTCCGCCGGAAGAGCGCCCTGCCCTTGGCAGTGCTCTGAAGTCGCTTAAAGAGAAGATCAAGGAGAACACCAGCAAGCTAAATTCCGTCGAGGAGGAGTATGATACAGTGATGCTGCTGGTTCCAAACGTCCCGGATAAAGAGGTGCCGGAAGGGGAAGACGACAGCGGAAATGTTGAGATCAGGCGCCATGGCGAACCGCCCGATTTCGATTTCGAACCGCTTGACCACATCGAAATTGGAAAACGCCTGGATATCATAGACATTGAACGCGGCGCGAGGATTGCAGGATCCAGCAACTATATCCTCAAGGGTGCGGGAGAGCTTCTTAACAGAGCAGTACTTTCGATGGCAATGGACCACATGACCCGGAAGGGTTACATCCCCATGCAGATTCCTGTGCTCGTAAAGGACTTTGCCATGCAGGGCACGGGCTTCTACCCGTACGGCGAGGACCAGGTCTACCGGACCGAGAAGGAAGGGCTGAACCTGATCGGAACCGCGGAGGTTCCCGTGACTTCATTCCATAGCGATGAAATTCTGTCCGGATCCGATCTTCCAATTCGTTATGTTGCGCAGTCGAGCTGTTTCCGCCGCGAAGCTGGTGCGGCAGGCAGGGACACCCGGGGCCTTTACCGTGTGCACCAGTTTCAAAAAGTAGAACAGGTCCTGATCTGCCGCAACGACATGGAGAACTCTGAAAATGAGCTTCTTGGGATACTGGAGAACTCGGAGGAGTTCATGCGGATGTTGAGCCTTCCCTACAGGGTGGTGAACGTTTGCGGAGGGGATCTCGGATTGCCTCAAGCGAGAAAGTACGACATAGAGGCATGGATGCCGTCGAGGGGATCTTACGGTGAAACCCACTCGGCATCCAAGTTTCATGACTTTCAGGCCAGGCGGCTGAAGATACGGTACCGCGATGAATCCGGGAAGATTCATTATGCTCACACACTCAACAACACGGTTGTCGCGTCTCCGCGAATCCTGATTCCAATGGTTGAGATTCATCAGAGAAGCGACGGTTGTGTGGATGTGCCTGAGGCGTTGAGGCCTTACATGGGGGGGATGGAGAGGATCGAGCCGGAGGAAGAAGAAGAGAACCACGGATTAACACGGTAATACGGACAGTCTGTTTTAAACGGTTATCCTCTTCCGGTCCCGATTTCGATTCTACATCCCAAACCGGAACTCCCTCTTCCTGAACGCTGAACACTTCCCCCAGAGGGCAACCACGGGTGGGGCTGCTAACCGAACAGTATTTCCCACCAGTTGTCGATATCATCGCCGGAAACATCGCCCCCGTTGTCAGGGATATCAGGTGGATCAAAACCGTTGCCGTCTCCGGGATTGAATCCGCCCCCGGGCATATCACCTTTTCCCCCTCCTTTTCCGCCTGGGTTTTTCCCTCCTCCTTCCGGGGTTTTACCACCTTTTCCGCCGCCACCGCTACCACCGCCGCCGCCGCCGGTAGCATCGTCCTCAGGTTCCACGAGGCTGGGAATGACCGGGCGGACCGCCATTGTCAGTTCAGATCCGGCTGGTAAGAAGATCACGCGGTTGAACTCAAGTGTATCGCGCGACATATCATCTAGGCTGTAACCAACGATTCTCGGGTCGATTTCGAGGGTCAGGATGACTTCAATGGCAGCCGGCAGCCTGTTGCGCTCCTTTGCATCCCACTCGTCGTACTCGTCTGCGTCCTCGACAAGGTCTTTGTAATACTTGACTTCGAATGATTTGACGTGTTCATAGAGTAGTTCGTACCTGCCGCCTTCCGAAATCTCGTCGTCCACATGAAAGTCCTGCCGCCTGTAGAGTTCAAGGTAGTCCGGATTGGAAGGGTTCGCGCGGATCCGGTAACTGACCTCGCAAAGATCGGAGCGCACAGCTTCTTCCCCGCTCATTTCCACTATTGTCGAGTCCGTAGCAGTGATCATATGGATGCTGTCAGCAGCTTCGCCGTTCACGGTGTTGTCTTCACCGATAAAGACATCGTTGTTGTGAATGTTCATGCACCAGACGCTGGACACGTCCTGTTCTATGAGCTTCATTATCGGCGGCCCTGACTTTGCCTTGATGCCCTCCTTTTCGATCTGCTGCTTCGCATCGATCATTGCATACAGAGTTCCATAGATCGTGAGCATGATCAGGCTGACGATGGTTATGGCCAGGATGACCTCCATGAGCGTGAAGCCTGTTTCGGTCCGAAGCCTGCCCGGGTACCGCGGATGAGGGGAGTTCATTTTCATTCCTCCTCGGTAGAAGATCCGAAAGACTGCCTGTCGTACTGCTCCTCGGTAAGAAGTACCGGAATATATGTGTCGATGACGTATTCGTTATCCATGTCTTCCTCTTCTTGTTTTACGGAGGGGAAGAAGATCCGGATTTCGACATGCCGCATCACCATCGGACCGATTTCCTCTTCTTCGTCGTCAAAGACGCTGTCTGACGGGGTGTCGTCCAAGTAGCTGTCGCCGTACTCGCCGTCATACTCCGACATGCCTCCGCTGAAGTCGTATAAAGTAACTTTGTATTCGTATCGATAGTCGGGCCAGTCCTCGAAATTGCCTGCCCCTTCGTCTTCCAGCACTTCGAGAGCTATTTGAGTGAGCTGCCTTTGGGCGAGTTCTCTTGCCACGCGGATCGATTTGCTGTAGAGGGCCTTTTGAAAGCTTTCCTCGCGCAAAAGAAGCATCGGAACGACCGCAACCGCAAGGATGGCCACGGAGACCATGACTTCAAGCAGTGTGAACCCGCGCTTGTCAAAGCGCTTAAAAGGAATATTCGTCGATTTCCTCATATTCAACCTGTCCGTCCAGTATCTCGGCAAATCCTGTCAGGCTGTTGATTCTTACAGATACGGCGCTGTCGTAATAGGTGTCCTTGATTTGCGTGATGTGGCCTGTTACCGAACCATCCGGGTTTATCAACACCGTGGTTTTGTCTGTTTCTTCGACGGCCATGCTCTTGTCTCCGAGCAGGATCTTTTCGAAGATCACATTTTCAGGAAGTTTCCTGAACTCCAGCATTTCGGTCTGCCCGGGCCCGAGTATAACTCCGTACTCATCGATCTCGAACGGCAGATAGGCCCAGTAACCTCTGTTCTTGATGTCGTATTCCAGGTAGGCAGGCTGCTTGTAAACCATGATTGTGGAGATTCTCAGGTGCTCGATGTCTGATATGAGCTTCCTGCACGAGGCCTTGAGGCGTGTCGCGGGAAGGAATGTGTCCACCTTATAGAAAACGATGGTGAGGCCTAGGCCGATGATTGCAACTGTAACCATCAGCTCGATCAGCGTGAAACCCTGGTTTTTCCTGCTAACAACAGCGTCCATCATTTACCTGTTCGTTGAGAAGAAGCGTTTTTTTGCGACGGGTCAACCGGTATTCAAGGGCACGTGTAGACACCGGTAAAGACTTTTTCATGCCTCAATACTGGTAGCCCTGGTCCTTGTCGCCAAGCGAGGAGATGTCCATATCCGCGCCTTCCCCGCCCTCGAGACCGTCGGCCCCGTACGAGATTATTTCGAACTTGCTGCCCATGATGTTGTAGATGTAGCTGTTGCCCCACGGGTCCACCAGGCTTTCCTCTTTCTCCAGGTAAGGCTCGTTCAAGTTGAACTCGTTTGGTTGAAGGAGCTCCTCGAGGGTGGATGGGAGCTTGAGCTTGTTGTCCATCCGGAACTTCTCAACGGTGCTTTTAAGCGTATCAATGTTGGTTTTTGCAACCGTTTGCTGTGACTGGGCAAAGTACGGGAAGATGTTCGTTGCCACCACAAGGCCGAGCACCCCTAAGATCGCCACCACGACCATCAGCTCGATAAGAGTGAAGGCTTTTCGGTTTTCGTTTCTGTTTTCTTTTATGTGTGCGTGAAACATGGCTATCTCCCTACAAGCTCTATGTGTACGTATGGAACAGTTGATCTGTCTATATACCGACTTTCAGAAGCGAATCGGGTGAGTACACAAGGTGTACATGTATACGAGGCATTATACATTTCCAAGGGCTTTTTATCAATATCAATCAATCATTATCACCCGCCCATTCTGCTCAGTTGCAGCATGGGTAGGATGATGGACAGGACAATGAAAGCTACGATTACCGCCATGACAAGAATGAGGACCGGCTCCAGCAGGGCGGTCATCTTCTGCGTGGCGATTTCTATCTCCTCGTCGTAGGCTTCGGAGATGGTCTCCAGGATATCTTCCAGTTCGCCCGATTGTTCTCCTACGGATATCATGTACCCGACCGCCGGTGGAAAAACCCCGCTCTTTTTAAGCGGGGATGAGATGTCGGTTCCCTCCATGATGTTCTTGTGAACATCGTTCAGCACGTTTTCAACAACAGCGTTCCCAACGATGTCTTTCACGATGATCAGGGCTTCGAGCACGGGAACCCCGCTTTTGAGCAGCGTGGACAGTGTTACAGCGAAACGGCTGATGGCCTGTTTCTTGAAGAGATCCCCAAAGATCGGTGATTTGAGGAGAAAAGCATCGGTGGTCAGTTTTCCTTTTTCGGTCTTTCGAATTGCAGCCAGAATCAAAAAGAGCAACACGATCGCAGGGATCAGCAGAATCCAGTACTGAACCAGAAAGTCGCTGATTCCAATCAATATCTTGGTGGGAAGCGGAAGGGCGCCTTCCTTGGCGCGTATCAGAACCACAAGCTTTGGAACCACCACTGTCATTAGCACCGAAACAACAATCGCGCCGACGAAGACCATGACCATGGGGTACATGAGCGCGGCCTGGATCCGGTTACGGATACGGTTTTGCTTGAGCATGTACTGGGCCAGGCGCATGAGAACGCCTTCCAGGTTTCCAGCGGCTTCACCGGCCTTTACCATGTTGACGTAGAGTTTGCTGAAAACGTTGGGATGCTGCGAGAGCGCGTCAGCGAAGGACGTTCCCTGGGTGACCTTTTCCCGCACGTCACGGAACACGGTCTCGAGCCTTTTCGACTCTATCTGTTCGATAAGGGCCTTCATCGCATCCGCCATCGGGATGCCTGCCTGGAGCAGTGTTGCTAGCTGGCGCGTGACCATTGCAAGCTCGCCGATCCTGCGTTTTCTTGCAAAAAGGTTCTGGAGGGACAGGCGGGAATGCTTGGCTAGATCTTCGATCTGCCTCAGGTTGACAACATGCATGTTGTCGCGGCGCAGCTTCACCCGCGCTTCCCTTGGGGTGTCCGCGTCCATCACGCCTGTCTTTGTTTGTCCGCTGGATGTGAAGGCCTTGTATTCGAAAACGGGCATCTGCAACCTCGAAAATCAATATAGTAGCATGTGAAGCGCCTCTATCGTTTACATATCGTCGAGCTGTGTGATCCTGAGCACTTCATCGATTGTGGTGACCCCTTTGAGAACCTTGCTGATTCCGTCCATTCGCAGTGTTTTCATTATGCCTCTTTCGAGGGCGGATTTCTTGATCGTGCTGGCGCCTGTCCTGTCCATGATCTGGTCTTTTGTCGTGTAGTCGATTGGCAGGATCTCGTAGATCGCGGTTCGGTCCACGTATCCGGACCCGAAGCAGTAGTCGCACCCCTTGCCTACCCATATCTTTCCTTCGGGAAAAACATCGGGCACGAGGCCCACCTCTTTGAGCTTTTTGGTCGTGGGTTTGTCCGGAGGGATCTGCTCCTTGCATTTGGGGCAGATGACGCGGACCAGGCGCTGGGCGACAACCACCAGGAGCGAGGAGGAGACGAGGTACGGTTCGACACCAATATCGAGCATACGTGTCACCGCGCTTGCAGCGTCGTTGGTGTGCAGGGTGGAGAGAACGAGGTGCCCTGTCAAGGCGGCGCGGATGGAGATCTCCGCTGTTTCAAAGTCGCGTACCTCTCCCACCATCATGACATCCGGATCCTGGCGCAGGAACGATCTCAATCCGTTCGCGAATGTGAGACCTTTCTTGATGTTCACCTGCACCTGGCTGATCCCGTCGAGGTTGTACTCGATGGGATCCTCTATGGTGAGCATGTTTTTCTCGGCGGCGTTCAGCTCGGACATTCCCGCGTAGAGAGTTGTTGTTTTTCCCGAGCCGGTGGGACCTGTAACGAAGATGATGCCGTGTGTGTATAAAAAGTACTTCCGGATCAGTTTCAGGTTGTCTTCGTCTAGGCCGATCTCTTCGAGTTTGTAGACTCTAGCGCTTTTGTCCAGAAGCCTCATGACTATTCTTTCCCCGTTGGACGAAGGTATGGATGATATGCGGACATCCACGTCGCTGTTTCCGATTCTGACCGTGGCCCGGCCGTCCTGGGGCAGCCTGCGCTCCGCAATATCCATCTTACCCATGATCTTGATACGGGAAATGATGGCGTCCTGCACCTTTTTAGGGGCGGATTCCATGTCGTAGAGGATGCCGTCCACCCTGTAACGGACCTGAATGCGGTCTGTGTACGGCTGGAGGTGAACATCCGACGCTCTCATCTTCAGCGCCTGGAAGAGCACCATGTTCACCAGCTTGATTATCGGCGCCTTGTTGGCAACATCGAGGAGATCCTCATCATCTTCCACCTCTGCCGTCAGGCTGATTATGTCTTCGTCGCTCAGGTCATCCAATGCCTCGTCCACGGCGTCCATGCGGTGCTTGTAGGCCCGGTTGATGAGGGCGGTGATCTCGGCCTTGGTAGACAGCACAGGTTCGATTTGGCTCCTTATCATAGAGGCCAGCTCGTCCATGGGGTGGGTTTCGAACGGGCTGCAGGTGGCTACGAGAAAGGCGCCGTTCGCGGTTCCCGTGGAAACGAGGTTGTAGTTGCGTGCAAAGTGAACCGGTACCTTGTCCAGAAACTCCTTGGGAACGGATTCGTCTCTCAGGTCGCTCCTGTATTCGTAATCAAGGTAAGAGCCGATAAACTTCAAGACCTCAGGCTCTGAAAGATAACCACGGGTAAGGAGAGCTTTGTCCAGAGTCGAACCGGTGTTTTCCATGGACTTGAGGCAGTCCTTGATCTGATCGTCATCGAGGCGGCCTTCATCTTTCAAAAGCTGAAGGATTTTATCCAGCATTGAATTACCTTCCTCCAGTAGGTGGTGTTTTACTTGTTGAACCGATCGGATTTAACGTCCTGCCGGCTGTACGAGACAGGGCCGCTATCCGCATAATAAACCTCTACAACTCCCCGGTTTTGTTTTCTGATTTTTCCGTTTCAATGTACTCTCTCTGAACTTCCCCTGTGTCAGGTTCGGCATAGGACGGGATCTCGAAGATCCAGTCAGCGCCCGCATCGATCATGCTCTTATCAGCCTTGGTGTCCTCGAAGTCGGGATCGATGAGCATTATGTTGCCGTTCAAGGCTTCCGCTTCTTTCTTTTTCCGATAAGAGATATCGTCGAGGTTCGCAAAGTCATCCCCTATGATGTGTGGAGTGATGAAGACGTACAGGTTGACCTTCCGTTTCGACTCGGTCGTGCTTCTGAAGAGCCAGCCGATCAGCGGGAGGTCGCCCAAGATGGGGAACTTGCTCTTGTTCTCCGTATGGTCATCCGTGATAACTCCGCCGATGATCATGGTGTGACCGTCAGGCATTGTCACCGCGGTCTTGACCTCGCGCTCAGCCTTGGGCGGCGGTATGTTTGGCCCTGCAGCTCCCGAGAAGTTGGAAACAAGGATCTCCACCTGTAGTTTCAGGTAGTTGCCTGCTGAAATGGAGGGGGAGATCTTCACTGTGATGCCCGCATCCTCATAACCTCCGAAGGTCTCGGTCGATTGTCCGCTGTCGCCATGATAGTTGCTTTCCGCGAACGGGACGTTGTCCATGGACTTTATCTCAGCTTCCTCGTTGTCGTTGGTTAGAACGGAGGGCATGGAGAGGATGTTGGCGCTTGTGTTTTCGTGTATTGCTGACAGCAGAAAGGGCAGGGCGAACACGTCGTCGTCGCTATTTTTTGGCCAGTTGATGATGCCGCCATACAATCCGGTGGGAGGGGTGGTCAGCGGGGTTCTTGTGTAAGTGCCCGTATTCTCATCATAGTCGATATCTGAGAGCCCGAAGCTTGTGATGCCGAACGGCTCGGTGCCTCCGGCATCGATGTGCACCCCGCCGAGCTCCACAGACAGGCTTTCAGTGTCGCTGCTTGTCAACTCGACCAGTGCCACCTCGATCAAAACCTGCCGCCTGCGGATGTCGAGTTTCTTGATGACCTCGAGGAGCTCGGCGTACTTGGTTTTCGTGGCTGTGATGACAAGCGAGTTGGACGCGTCATCCGCAACCACCTGCGCAGGCTCTTCCATCCCGCTTGCGCTGGGTGATGTTCCTCCTGTTGATCCGGGCGCTCTTCGGTTTGTTCCGGCCTGCTGCTGGCCCCTGAGCATTTCTTCGAGTACCTTCTGCATATCAACGGCCAAGGTGTTCTTTAGCCTGTAGACATGGATGTCGCCCCTGGGATCCACCTCAACATCTAGAACATCGACCCATCCCTTGATCCTTGCGACCATCTTGTCGGATCCGGTTATTAGCAGCGATCTGGTCCTTGGTTCGGCAAGGATCTTTGGTTCCGGCTCCACGAGAATGCCTGACGATGCAGCAGGTTTGACTGTCTGTCCCGGTTTAAGGTTTCTGACCGCTGCCACGAGCTGGGTCAGGATCGGTTCCAGCTCTTCAGGCACCGCGTAGTCGAGCTCGCACTTGATAAAAAGAGCTTCCGTCTCCTGCGGTTCAACATCCATCAGATCCAGAAGCTTGGTAATGTAGTAGACTTTGTTGGCGAAACCGGTGATGATCACAGAGTTAGAGTTTTGCACCGGCCGGACCGATTCGAGCTGCTGGTTCGTAAAATAGGGATTCAGGGAAGTAATCGTTTCACGCGAATCGATGTATTTGAGCTGAACGGTCGTTGTGATGAGCCTTCCCGGGTTGTCCTTGAATTCTGCCACCCTGTCGAGGCTGATCACGGGGGCCTGTGCCTTGAACAGATCGGTTCCGCGCCCTGCAGCTGATGGGGTCATTTTCCTGATCGTGATGAAAAACGGTTCATCTTCCGGGCCGTAAGGAGCGCAGATGAATCCGTAGCTGACCAGCACGGACTGGAAGTACTCGAAGAAACCCTTAGGGTTCTTTCGTATTTTTTGCTTACCTATGATAAAAATCTGAACATCTTCCACTTCTACATCCTGGAACTGGATTGCATAACCGGTGATGTCCTGGCATAAGACGATCAGATCTTTCAGCGGAGTGCCTTCGCTTTCGTTGAACTGAATCAGGTAGTAATCGTCTCCGATCTCGAATTCGTAGTTGGCCTGCGCAAACAGATTCGAAGGGATTAAAAAAGCGATGAAGAGCACGGACAGCTTAAGAAAAAAGACGGGGATCCTCGATTTCATCCCGTTATATCCTCCAGAAGTCGAATAAAGGTGCTATCAATTGTTATAATCTTGTCGAAGATACAGGGCGATGTTCTGAAAGTCAACCGCCCTGCTCCCGCAATAAATTGTTATCGGTTCGACGGGTGGCATATTTTTCTTATTCCTTGATTTAATTAACTTTTCGGCCACCTTGTTAGCGATGAACCGATAGAAATCGAGCTGGGCGGCCTGGTCGAGGATGGAGAAAAAAGCGTGAGTGTCAACCGTTTGTCCCTGAAAAGTGTATCAACAGCTGTGTTGCTGCTCCTGATTGTGTCAGGCAGCGGTTTGGCAGCAGTCCGTGCATGGCCGAACGTATCACCTGACGGGATCAACAGTCAGTTGCCTGATGAGGCGAATGTGAGGACAGCCGGCCAGAGCCCGGCAACCGCGGAGGATCCTGATGATAAACCTTTGCCGGATGCCCCCGGCGATCGAGAGGATAAAGGCGGTGAGAGCGGAGAGCCTGGAGATGATGTTTTAGTCGGCGCGGCCGGACTCGACGAAGATGAGCAAGCCGGTGCGGAGGCCGGGCATGGTATCGGGCTCGGAACGGAACTTCCCCTCTGGAGCGTTATCCCGTTTATCGGCATTCTCCTTTCCATCGCGGTTTTGCCGTTGATACTGCCCAGGATCTGGCACCATTATTTCCCAGCGATTTCCGCGTTCTGGGCTCTGGTTTTTGCGGTGCCGTTTCTGTTGTGTTACGGGAAGGTTGCCATACGCGAGATACTCCACATATACCTTGTTGACTATATTCCCTTTATCATCCTGCTTTGGGGTCTTTTCACGATATCTGGTGGAATCGTCATCAAAGGGTCGCTGAAGGGCTCTCCTCTGGTGAACACCGTTCTTCTGATCATAGGGACGGCGATTGCAAGCTGGATAGGAACAACAGGCGCTTCCATGCTGTTGATCCGGCCGCTGATCAGGGCTAATGCGTGGCGTGAACGCAAAGTGCATATAATCATTTTTTTCATATTCCTGGTCTCCAATATAGGCGGATCCCTCACCCCTCTCGGCGACCCGCCCCTGTTCCTTGGCTTTCTCCACGGCGTCCCTTTTTTCTGGACTTTTAACCTCCTCCCGCACATGGCCTTGGCTTCGCTGCTCCTGTTGGCTTTGTTCTATTTCTTCGATTCGTACTATTTTCGGCGCGAGGACCTGAGCCGGCGTTCACCAGAGAAGGAGAAAATTCCTTTCCGCATAGAAGGGGCGCACAATGCCATTTTCCTGGCCGGAGTCATCGGAGCTGTTTTGATGAGTGGGCTTGTGCACCTGGGGCATTTGAATGTTCTGGGAGTCCACGTGGCTACAGAGAGTTTGATGCGGGACGGCATCATCGTGGCCATGGGGCTTTTTTCTTTGTACACAACATCAAAAGCCGTCAGGGAGTCCAACGAGTTTTCCTGGTTCCCCATCAAGGAGGTGGCTTACCTGTTTGCCGGGATTTTCATGACCATAATACCGGCACTGGCAATCCTGAAGGCTGGGAGTCAAGGCGGGCTCAGCTTTTTAGTGGAAAACGTTTCGGCTCCAATGGATTACTTCTGGATCACTGGTATTCTATCCAGTTTTCTCGACAACGCGCCAACATACCTGACTTTTTTGAACACTGCGCTTGGCACCTATTTCGCCAACCTGGGGGAACATGAAGCGATAGCCGGCCTGATTGCCCAGAAAGGTGTGTATCTGGAGGCTATCTCAGCAGGAGCTGTTTTCATGGGAGCTAACACCTACATCGGTAATGCTCCCAATTTCATGGTTAAATCGATTGCCGAGGAGTCCGGGGTGCCCATGCCCAGCTTTTTTGGTTTTATGATCAAGTACTCGATCCCCATCCTGATTCCCCTGTTTGTATTCGTAACGATCGTATTCTTTCTCGTATAGGTTTGAAAAAAACCTTGCATTTTTTTGCCGGATGAGATCATATTAAGGGTTTTGTTTCAGCAAATGACAGATAAACCCAATACCAAGAATGACGTTCTCGTACCGTAATCGATGTATACGTCCGCTACGGTTTGCTTGTTTTTGACACTGTTGTTAATCTATCACCTTTTACTATATAGGTTTGGAAACAGATGAAACTATCGGAGCTTTTGTCTGAAGAGGCCATAGTCCTCAATATCAAGGACATGGACAAATGGGCGCTGATCTCGGAGTTGATCGAAGTGCTTGTCCAGACAGGCCAGATATCACCTGATGTACAGGCACCGGTTCATGCTGCGCTCGTGGACCGGGAAAAGTCGATGTCAACAGGTATGGAAAACGGTGTCGCTATTCCACACTGTTGCGTTGATTTGATCAACGAAACGGTTGTTTCACTTGGAATTTCCGGTGAGGGGATCGATTTCGATTCCATTGACAACAAGCCGACGCATCTGGTCATTCTCCTTGTCACGCCGAAAAACAAGACCAAGATGCACATCAAGACCCTGGCTGAAATAGCCAAACTATTGAATCACGAGTCCTCCAGGACACGACTTTTGGGTGCGGAAACACCGGAGGATACGATAAGAATCATCAGGGAGGAGGAACAACAAGGCTATATGGCCTGATTGGTTCGGTTTTTAGGCTGTATATCCAGATGGTTGTCCGGATTCCCTGTTTTTAAAGCAAACGAGGCCTGTAACGTGTTTTTAGTACTGACTTTTATGACCAATTGGAGCATCGGCTTTCCTCCTCCTCGATAATGGGGAGCGGGATAGCAAGGAAAAGGAGCGTGATAACTGCATGATCCGGATTCAGATAAAAGAAAACGAACCGCTGGAGAAAACTCTTCGACGACTCAGGAAGATATGTAACAACGAGGGCGTAACCAAGGGGATCAAAAGATCTTCATATTACGAGAAACCAAGCGAAAAAAGGCGACGCAGGCAACGGGAACGGCTCAAGAGCATTCGTATGGGTACCCATATGAGAAGAAGGGGCCGAAACACCTGAGCCCGTGCCAGTATTTTTTGACAAGAGAGCTTTTCTGAATGTAGAGCGAATACCCCATGACCGGGGTTGTTACATGGTACATGCACTTCCCGGATCGCTTTCGAGCTCATTCCTGTTCCAGTTCTTCGATCTTGGCCAGTCTTGTTGCGTGACGTCCGCCTTCAAACCCTGTGTTGAGCCATACCTTTATTATATCCGCCAGAAGATTCCGGTCGATGGATCTGGCGCCAAGGCAGATTATGTTGGCGTCGTTATGAGCGCGGCTTAAGCGGGCGGTTTCGACGCTGTGACAAAGCGCTGCTCTGATCCGTTTGAATTTGTTGGCACTGATACACATGCCGATACCTGTTCCGCATACGAGCACTCCTCTGTCCGCTTCGCCCCTGCTGACCGCACCGGCGATTTTGGCCGCGTAATCCGGGTAGTGACAGGATTCGGTGGATGTTGTGCCGGCATCGATGGTTTCATGCCCGGATTCTTCGATGAATTTCTTGAGGAACTCTTTTGCGTCAAAGCCCGCATGATCGGATCCGATTATTAGTTTCATAGCGATTTCGCGATTTCCAGAAGGTTTGAATAAAGACGGGATGCACATTGCGAATACACCGATTCAGAACCGCCGAATGGATCCGGGATATCCATGCCTTTTTCATCGATGAGCTTTACCTTGCTGTCGCAACCGCGCAGTTTTTCCCAGATACTCGATTTGTGGGCTGATGTCATGGCAAAAACCAGATCGGCGTTTTCGAGCATGCCGGTGGTGACCTGTTGAGCGGAATGGTCGCTGATGTCGATCTCCATTTTATCCAGCGCTCTGATTGCGTTCAGGCTGGCCTTGCCGCCCTGATGGGAAGCAAATCCGGCGGATTGGACGAGGTAACCTCGATACGGCAGGCCGGATGGCTCACAAGAAAACCGCACGGACAGGAGCTTTTCGAGTATCCCTTTCGCCATGGGGCTGCGGCAACTGTTTCCTGTACATACGAAAAGGACTTTAAGGCATGCGGTGTCAATGATGTTTTTTTCCGAGATGATTCCTGTACGTACTACTGAAAAGGAATCACCTGACACGCGCACAACCGTTGATGGCTCTCCTATTTTAGCCTTTCCATCGTTGACAACGAGCTCGATTTCGTTGTCGTAGAAATCGATCACCTGTTCCGCGGTAAACGCAGGCGGCGTGCCGGCGGGGTTGGCGCTCGGCAGGATGATGGGGACGCCGGATGCTCGTATTATGTCCCGGGTAACTTCATTGCCCGGAACCCTGAGGCCGATCGGTGTTCCTGAAGGGGGAGTGACGATTATGGTCAATGGACCCGGCCAGTAGCGTTTGACGAGTTTGCCGGCTAAGCGGCTGGTCTCGAGGCTGAATCCAAGCAGGTCGTTTGTGTCTGCCAGGTGGACAGTGAACGGCTTTCCCTTTGGCCGGTTCTTGAGTCTGATAAGGCGCTGGACCGCGCTGGGCAGGTCGTTGTTAGCACCCAGGCCGTACACGGTTTCAGTTGGAAGCGCAACGATTTTACCGTTTTTGAGAGCTTCGGCAGCTTCTGACACGACTTCCAGGCGGTTTTTTGCAGTGACTGTTTTAAGGACGGTTTTCATCACTCGACCAGATCGTAATTTATAACCATCAACTGACAAACATCCGATTCCGGAAAGCAATAAAATACGGGACATTCATTATTGTCGCCCCGGCAGTACTTGCCAAGGTTTTTTTGTTTTTATGGGTAAGGCGGGAAATTTGGTATAAAAAAACGTGCGAAGGATGTTTTCCAGAGATTCTCAGGCTTTCGAGGTTTCGATCGGCATGAATGGTAAAGAACGTAATAGACGCGTGGACCGCCTAGCATTTCTTGGCACTCTGGCGGGAGGGTTGGCCCACGAGGTCAAGAACCCGTTGAGCACCATCAGCATGAACCTCCAGCTGCTGAAAGAGGATTGGAATGATCCTGAGAATCCCCGCGAGGTCAGAGCACTCAAGCGCGTGGAGATCCTCCTGCGGGAAATCAAACGTCTTGACTCCATTGTCAATGATTTTTTAAGATTCGCCAGGGGGTTCTCTCTGGAGCCGGTGCCTTCCAGCCTCAACCAGCTTGTCAAGGAGCTCATCGATTTTCTGGATCCGGAAAGCACGCGGCTGAAGATCAGGGTCTCTGCTTATCTGGATCAGGCGCTGCCCCGGGTTCCTTTGGATCGAAAGTACGTTCAGAAGGCGTTGTTGAACGTTTTTCACAACGCTTTCCATGCGCTCGAGGGGATGGACGAGAGCAAGCGCGAAGTCATGGTGAGGACGCGCGAACGGGACGGAGGCGCCGAAATAGTCGTCACCGACACCGGCTCGGGCATGAGTACCGAAGTCCGCGAAAAGATGTTTCAGGTCTTTTACTCGACGAAAAAGGGCGGAACCGGAATGGGCATGCCTACCGCAAGACGGATCATCGAGGAACACGACGGCACGATTTCGGTGCTGAGCGAGGAGGGCAAAGGCACTTCCTTTATAATGTTTTTTCCAGGTGAAGAACCCGGAAGGGAAGCTCCCGCCTCCGCGAAGAATACAGGAACCGGAGATCGACAATAATACCAATGGGGATATCTCTTCAGATGAAGGCAAAACGTGTGCTGGTAGTGGATGATGAACTCGATCATGCTGAAGTTCTTGCCGAGGGCATCGAGAGGATCGGACTGGAAACACAAGTGGTCGGCTCGGGCGAGGAAGGCCTGAAGGCACTGAAAGAAAGCCGGTTCGATATCGTGTTGACCGACCTCGTGATGAAGGGTGTTGACGGCATGCAGATCCTGAGGGAGGCGGTGAAACGCTCCGACTTGGTAGACGTTGTCATGGTGACAGGCTACGGATCCGTGGAGAGCGCAGTGACGGCGATGCAGGAAGGCGCTGCTGATTACATCACCAAGCCGGTCAACCTGGACGAGCTTCGTACCGTTTTGAAAAACATCCTGGAGAAGCAGTCACTCAAACAGACAACCATCGAACTCAAAAAACAGCTCGATCTCAAGTACGGCTTCGGGAACATCGTTGGGAACTCCAAGCCCATGACAGATGTTTTTGACCTGTTGAAGCAGGTGTCTCCAACCAACGTGACGGTGTTGATCTACGGAAAGAGCGGGACAGGCAAGGAGCTGATCGCGCGGGCGATTCATAACAACAGCCTGAGAAAATCGTACCCTTTCGTTGCTCTCAACTGCGGCGCGCTATCCGAGGGGATCCTGGAATCTGAGCTTTTCGGGCATGAGAAAGGCGCGTTTACAGGCGCTTTGTCCAGGGTGATCGGCAAGTTCGAATACGCAAATCAGGGAACACTTTTTCTGGATGAAGTGGGTGATATGCCTTTGACGACCCAGATCAAGCTTCTCAGGGTTCTCGAGGAGCGTGAAATCGTGCGTGTGGGATCGAATGAGCCTGTCCCGGTTGATGTGAGGCTTGTCGCGGCCACCAATAAGAACCTGATCGAAGCGGTTTCGGACGGGCGTTTCAGGGAGGACCTTTATTTCCGTCTGAAGGTGGTCTCAATCAAGCTCCCTCCCCTCAAGGAAAGAGCTGGTGACATACACCTGCTCATCGATTTTTTCATCGCGGAGTTCAACAAACAGCATGGGAAGAAAATCGAGAGCATTTCAGCCGAAGCCCGGGCTGTCTTGTGTTCAAACAGCTGGCCAGGCAATGTTCGCGAACTAAAAAACGTGATGGAAAACATGGTTGTCGTTGCCCAGGGGAATACTTTGGACGTTTTCGATATTCCGCCCGGTTACAAGGAAAAGCAGGGGGATACGGTTCCGGTCACTGGTCAGCTTGCAGGCATGAAGCTGGCTGATGTCGAACGTGAATGCCTGCGTTTAACCTTGACGCTCAACAGCGGGAACAGGGAAAAGACAGCTAAGATGCTTGGCATAGGGGAGAGGACCTTGTACCGGAAGATCAAGGAGTATGATTTACCCTAACTTTGCAAAGTTAGGGTTTACACTGATTCGACGGAGCCGCTCCCGCATACTGCCACTCTGACAGCCAATTTTTCAATGTGGGATAATATATGCCGATTTGACAGAGAGAAAACCGCAAACAACAGGCAGTAATTGTATTAGGCCTTGTAAATCAATATATTAACGGTTGTTAGGATAATTTATTCAGTTTGCCTAGTAGCCTGGATTGGCATACAATTTGTTTTATGAACGCAAAACATGCGCATTTTGGAAAGAAAACCATATTTGAGTGCGCCGCAGCCTGTTCCGGATGAAAATTTCGGCTCAGGTGTGATAAGAACGGGAATTATGTTTACGCGAGATTTTATACCATACGAAGCTTGCTAATAAGGAGGCGGACAGATGGCTTCCAAGATAATTGGAATCGACCTGGGAACGACGAATTCAGTGGTTGCGATCATGGAAGGGGACCAACCGGCGGTTATCGCCAATGCGGAGGGGTCCAGGCTGACTCCTTCCGTAGTGGCGTTTCAGGACAACGGTGAGCGCTTGATAGGGCATCCTGCTAAACGGCAGTCAGTGACAAATCCGAGAAACACGGTTTTTTCAATCAAACGTTTCATGGGACGCCGCCATAGTGAGGTGGCAGAGGAAGAGAAGATCGTTCCGTACAAAGTTGTCGGCGGGCAGGAAGAGCTGGTCAAAGTGGAATGCCAGGGTAAACAGTACACACCCCCTGAAATATCCGCAATGGTTCTTCAGAACCTGAAGGAGACGGCTGAATCGTATCTCGGTCAGAAGATCGAGAGGGCGGTGATCACGGTGCCCGCCTACTTCAACGATTCACAGCGCCAGGCCACCAAGGACGCGGGCGTGATTGCCGGCTTGAAGGTGGAAAGGATAGTAAACGAGCCAACCGCGGCTTCTCTCGCATACGGGCTTGAGAAGAAGAAAACGGGCAGAATCGGCGTTTTCGATCTTGGGGGAGGAACTTTCGACATTTCGATTCTCGAGGTTGGAGACGGCGTTTACGAGGTGCTTTCCACGAACGGGGACACCCACCTGGGCGGCGATGATTTCGATAATACCCTCCTCCAGCATGTTGCGGACGAGTTCAGAAAGGATCAGGGCGTTGACCTGAGAAACGATGTCATGGCGCTTCAGCGGCTCATGGAGGCTTGTGAAAAGGCGAAGTGCGAGCTTTCCTCCACGATGCAGACGACAATTAACCTTCCGTTTATCACGGCTGACCAGAGCGGCCCAAAGCACCTGCAGGTCAACATTACCCGGGCAAAGTTCGAGCAGCTGATAGAGACGTTGGTTGAGCGTGTCAGGAAACCGTGCGAGAGCGCCCTCGCCGATGCCGAGCTCAAGGCCAGCGATCTCAACGAGTTGATCCTGGTCGGCGGCTCCACCCGTATTCCCGCTGTCCAGGCGATAGTGAAGGAGATATTCGGGAAAGAGCCGACAAAGAACGTGAATCCGGACGAGGTGGTTGCACTTGGAGCAGCTGTTCAGGGCGCCATCCTGGCTGGTGACGTCGATGATGTAGTGCTTCTCGATGTGACTCCGCTCTCCCTGGGGATCGAGACCTTGGGCGGCGTCATGACCAAGCTTATCGAGCGCAACACCACGATTCCCACATCAAAGAAAGAGGTCTTTTCCACGGCTGCCGACGGCCAGCCTGCTGTGGACATACATGTCCTCCAGGGAGAAAGAGAGATGTCCCTGGACAACCGGACCCTTGGCAACTTCAAGCTCGATGGCATCCCGCCCGCACCCAGGGGTGTTCCCCAGATCGAGGTGAACTTCGATATCGATGCCAACGGGATCCTGAACGTTTCAGCAAAGGACCTCGGTACAGGGAAGGCGCATTCCATAAAGATCGAATCCTCCTCGGGTTTGAGCAAGGAGGATGTGGAAAAAATGCGTAAGGAAGCCGAAACAAACGCGGAGGATGACAAAAAGAAACGCGAGCTCATCGACTTGAGAAACCAGGCTGACCACCTTGTCTACCTCACTGACAAGACCCTTAAGGAGCATGGAGAAAAGGTTTCCCAGGATGAGCGCCAGAATATCGAATCCGCCAGGGACGAGCTGAAGAACACGCTCGAAGCCGGTGATGCGACTGCGGACACAATCAAGGCGGGCATGGAGAAGCTTTCCCAGGCCTCCTACAAGCTTTCGGAGATGATTTACAAGGATGCGGCCCAGAGTCAGGCTGACGCGGACGGGCAGGGTTGCGCACCCGGCGACGGTCCATGCAAGGATGCCAAAGAAGATGGTTCCAAGGAAAACGGTGGAGAAGATGTGGTCGATGCCGAGTTCGAGGTAAAGGAGTAGGATGATCCGCTTGCCTGCTTGCTCGGTATACCGGAACATGAAGTTTTCGTCCATTTCTATCCCACGGTGACAGCTTTGGATGACAGTCCTTCTACAAAAAAACGGTAATTTGGCAGAGCCCGGTGTTTCCCTCCGGGCTCTGTTTGTATATATAGTTTCTTGAACCTCTGAACCATGAATCTCCTCTAGCATAGGTTCCTGATGATCGAAGTCGAAAACCTTGTCAAACGCTTTTATGATGTCCTGGCCGTAGATGACATATCCTTCGAAGTAGGGCGGGGAGAGGTTGTCGGCTTTCTGGGCCCGAACGGCGCGGGGAAATCAACCACTCTGAAGATCCTCACATGTTTCATACCGGCATCTTCGGGAAGCGCCCGGATTGCCGGCTTGGATGTGTTCCGCGAATCCATGGCTGTTCGCGAACAGGTGGGGTACCTTCCCGAGAGCGTACCCCTTTACCCGGACATGCGGGTGAACGAGTACCTGTTTTTCAGGGGGCGTCTCAAAGGGCTCTCGGTCCGGGAGGCCCGGACCGGCATCGATGATGTTTGCGATGTCTGCGGGCTTTCCGACATGAAAAAGCGGATTGTCGGGCAGCTATCGAAAGGTTACAAGCAGCGCGTGGGGCTTGCTGATGTTTTGATCAACCGTCCTCCGATTCTTCTCCTGGATGAACCGACCGCCGGGCTGGATCCTTCTCAGCGAAAAGAGGTTCGCGAGCTGATAGCACGCCTGGGAGAGGATCATACGATTCTTTTGTCCTCCCACATCCTGGCGGAGGTTGAAACGGTCTGCAACAGGGTGATGATAATTAAAAAGGGAAAAATCATTGCGGACGGAGAGCCCAAAGGGCTTGTGAAGGATCTGAAAGGCGGGGAACGGCTGAGGATAGAGGCCTCATGCCCGTCCGATGTTCTGATCAACGCTTTGAAAAAATTCCCGGAAAGCGTCGAGATTACAGATTCAGAAGAGGAAGAGGGCTGTTCAACGGTCATGCTTCTTCCTCAAAAACGTGAAGGCTTCAACAAGGACATTCTTGGGCACCTCGTGTCGATCGGAGTGCCGGTGAAAGAGTTTTCGACCAGGCGATTCACACTGGAGGAAATCTTCATTCACTTGACGGTGGAAGACGAAGTCCTCTCCCAGATTCACATGGACGGCGGAGAAAAGATGTGAAGAGGTTCGCGAACAACACACTGATTCTTACCTGGCGCGAGATCGAGTCCACCTTCTATTCGCCCCTGTCGTACATCGTGCTTACCATGTTCCTTCTCCTGAACGGATTTTCGTTCTATATCGCGGTACCTGATGTTCAAGGCAATGTTTCGGATGCTGTCAGGCAGTTCCTGGGGCTCAACCCCATATTCTGGGTGAGCTCGCTTTTTATTCCTCCCGTCATCACCATGCGGCTTCTGGCGGAAGAAAAGAAATCGGGTACGATCGAGCTTTTGATGACGGCTCCGGTGTCCGAGGTACAGGTTGTCCTTGCGAAATATCTCGGGGCCATGACCTTCTACCTCTTCCTTTGGACCCCGTCGCTTCTTTATATCATCATCATCAAGCGCTACGGTGGGATCCCTGACAACGGTGTGATTATAACCTCGTACTCAGGAATTTTTCTTCTAGGATCCGTGTTGGTCGCCCTGGGGCTCTTTACTTCATCATTTTCCAACAACCAGGTGGTTGCCGCTGTTACCGCGCTCATAGTGAACATGTTGCTGTTCTTCGTGCCCATGATCAGCCTGGTCGTAAGATGGGAATCCGCCCGGCGTGTGCTGGACCAGCTCTGGGTTTGGAAGCATTTCCGCGAGACGTTCACCAAGGGCCTGCTCGACAGCTTTCATCTGGTTTTTTACGTCGGCCTTACCGCTTTTTCCCTTTTTCTTGCGGTCCGTGTGCTGGAGGCCAGAAAATGGCATTGATGCGAGAGAAACGAAAAAGCTTCAGCCGAGGCAAAAAGGTTCTCATCGCCGTCAATGTCGCGGTCATGGTGTTTGTTGCAGCGGGAATTTTTCTTGGCCTTTGCCATCTCGCATCCCTTCCGGCGTTCAGGTTCAGGATAGACCTGACAGGCGAGCGGTCCTTTACGCTTTCCCCGATGACAATCGATCTGCTGGAGTCGCTCGAAAAAGAGGTGAAGGTGATTTCGATCTTCCACCGGCCTGATCCCAGGGACATGACAGGCATGTCCATGGCCGAAAAAAGGGTTGGTAACTACGCCAACATGCTTCTCCAGGAATACGTGGTCCAATCCGGGGGCACGATCAAACTCGAAGTGCTGGACCGCGACCGCGACAACCTGAGGGTTGGGGAGCTAAACGAGAAGATCGGCCTGATGTCGGACAACGTGATAATATTCTTGAGCGAAGGGCATCGCAAGGACATCTATCCTTCGGACATGGCGACCATCGACCGTGGAGGCGTTGACCCCACGACAAACATCATCCACCTCGCGGATGTGAAATCGTACAACGTTGAAGCAGCGGTTACATCCGCGATCCTGTCTGTCATGGAGAAAACAAGACCAAAGGCTTACTTCACGACCGGCCGCCGGGAGGCGGGCCTGCATGTGGAAGGGGCTGATGGTTTGTCGATCGCGGCCAAGGTTCTCGGATTCCTTAACTTCGAGGTTGAGGAGGTCAAGCTTTTTGCGGAACCCGTGGTGCCGGAAGACTGTTCTGTCCTGGTCATACCAGGCCCGATGGACGACTTCGGTCCGGAAGAGATTGCTGCCGTGCGAGAGTACATGCAGTCAAAGGGCCGCCTTTTTCTTGCGCTTTCACCCAGGTCCGGTACCGGCCCGGAAGAGATTCTGGCCGACTTCGATATCAGCCTCAACCGGGCCGTTACCTGCCGCGAGCGCAGGGTATCCGTGGAGAACCTTCTGCATAAAAGCCTGATACCGGTGCAGGGTTTTGATGAAGAGTCCCGGGTCACACGGTCCATAGCCAGGGCGAGCGGATACGGTCTTTTTTTCTATTCCGGAGCCGTGAACAGGAGCGCGGATGATCCCGATGTGAAGGAGATTGTCTGGTCCCCGAAAGACTGCTGGGGTGACGCGCACGAACCGGGTAAAGACGGAAACTTTTTCTACGACAGTGCAAATGAGGAAATGGGGCCTCGTGTGCTTGGAGTCTCCTGCGAGGGAAGCGGCGCGGTCGAGGGCGCACGGATGATCTTTTTTGCTGATACCTACTTCTACACGAACGATTCCACAAACAACTACCCGGCCAACCTCGACCTTTTCAAGAACTCCCTGAACTGGCTTGCGGCGCGCGAATACCTGCTGGACATTCCGCCGAAAACGCCTGAAGTTTCGCGCGTAGACCTGATGGAAGACGAGTATCACAGGATCGGTTTCTACGTTCTGTTTTTTATTCCGGCGCTTGCTGTTATCCTGGGCATTGCCGTGTGGTGGCTGAGGAGGCGCTGAATCAGCGGCCCGGCCCCTCGATTTGCCTTGAACTGGTGTTTTCATGCGTTTCATGACCACGTTGATGCTTGTCGTTCTGTTGTCCGTTATTGCGCTGTTCATCTATCTGACCGGCGAGGAAACAGTGCTTGACGGTAAGGGAAACACCCCCCTGTTTCCGGGTCTTGTACCCGGCTCCATAGACCGGATCGAGCTTTCCATGTTTATGGGCCGCAAGGCCGTATTCGAGAGGAAGGAGGGAAGGCGCTGGGTCATTACAGAGCCTTTCAGGGACGAAGCACGTTTTGATATGATTACCCGGATCCTCGATACGCTCGCCCGGAACACGCGCGTGGAGGTGCTGTTGGGCGAGGAGGAGCGGTCCTTGTCGACGAAGGGTCTGGATCCGCCTGAGCTCCAAATCACCTTTCACGACCATAACGGCAGCCATACCTTGTATGTCGGTGTGCGCGATCCGTTCAGAAACGAGATCTATGTGATGATCGACGGCGACGAGCGGCTTTTCCGCACCGGCAGCAACATCTTGAACCTGCTGACCCAGAACCCGGAATCGTTCAGGGACAACAGGATATTCAGGATTGACCCGCTGCTCGTGAAGGGCGTGAGCATGGTGGGGCCTGAAGGGGTGATAATGGAAGCGGTCAACCGGAGAGGTTACTGGGAGATACTCGCACCGATCCGGATCGAACGCGCGAGCAACCGCATCCTCAACCTCATTTCCGGGCTCACACGCCTTGATGTTCAGTCGAGGCAGTACGAGGGACCCGTTGATGAGAAGATAAGGGAGGAGTATGGACTTGCCGGGCCTGTCTTCCGGATAACGTTGAGCGCCGGCCCCATGAGCAAATCCGCTGAAATCGCAGTCGATGGCATAGGTAAGAATAGCGATCACCTTTGCGTGCGTGACGGGGAAGATGCTGTCGTCTCAGTTTCCGCGCGGGAGTGGGCGCGCATTCCGAAGCAGCTCAACCATTACAGGGGACGGGAGATTCTGAAGCCTGTCAGAGAAGACCTGAAACAGCTCAAGATATGGTATGGCGGAGAGCTTACTTTCAGGCTTGAACGAATTCCCGATTCGAACTATTTTGAAATCACCGCACCGTTCGAAGCACCGGCTGACAACGTGTCCGACGGGCACCAGAGCCCGATATACGGATTTCTCGTTCAGGTTGACGGGATACGGATAAAGGAGTTCGTGGAGGACGATGTGAAGGATCTGGGGAAATACGGACTTGACCCGCCTGACCTGATACTCGAACTCGGCTGGGACGAGGCCGGCTCGATCCGAAAGACAAAAATCCTGTTCAGCAAAGCGCAGGATAATGGGCTTGTTTATGCAACGAGGAAGGAGCCGCGCCGCAAGATTTCCGTGTACGAAGTGGACAAGAAGGACATCGAGCCGCTTTACCAGAACGCGCTTCTTCTTAGGGATCGTCGCATTTTTCCCCAGGAGATCGGCGCCGTACGGGAAGCCGCGTTCATGCGGAAAGGTAAAAGTTTTGCGATCAAGAGGAACGAGGGAGGTTTCTTTGTTGATGACCCGCAATCCAGGTTCCAGCAGTTCTTGAACGAGATGGCCAGGACACAGGTTGTGAAATACGATCCGGGGCCGTACCGGATCGATGACACAAGGTTCGCGGGGGAGCAGCTGGAAGGAACCTTGCTCTTGTCTATCAGTGATGAAAAAGAGGAGACCGTGAAGGTGATAATCGAGCTCGGCGCACGCTGCAGCGAGGGTTTTTACGGTCGGATCAGTACTCAGAAGGAAGGGGTTTTCATCATCGATCAAGAGTTCATCGCCGGGTTCGCAAGGCTTTTCGACGGCTTGTAGAGGCGGTTCGCGAACCGCCCGGACGGGCATGGTTTATTTTACGTGGTTCTCTTCTCCCAATCCCTTGTGTGCTGCTATCCGTCCCTCTCCCTCGTGATCCCGGCTTTCAGCAGGCGCAGGTTGTTCGAGGCATCCCTCAGGGCCACGCGGACTTCGTCGAGGTCGAATCTGTTCGGGTTTTCCCCGTTCAGGATTATACCGGCTTCCTGAACCGCCTTTTCATACATGAGTTTCGCTTCGCCCAGGTCGCGGTGAAGGTGGTAGTGTAGGATCAGTGCCGCATCGTTCAGCAGGCTCGGGTTTGTGGGTGAAAGTTCGATAGCGCTCCGGTAAGCCTTGTATGACTCCTCGTATTTACCTGTTTCGCGGCAAAGAAACGCGTAGTCGTTGTAGAGGCTTGAGTCATCCACTACCGCGGACAGCATGAGTGCGTTCACCTCACGCGCATCGTTCATCCGCCCGTTCTTGTAGCAGTCGAAGGCCAGGCCCTTCAGGGATGGGTAGACAGTGTTTTCGAACTCGTTGTCGTTTTTCATGAAATAGGCAAGGCCCTCCGGATCCCGCTCGAACGTTTTCAAAAGCATTTTGCGTGCCTGATCGAGTTCGCCCAGCTCGCACCGTGCCCTGCCGATATAGTAGGAGGCGCCGGTCAGGTAGTCAGGATTGAGGGATGCGGACCTGTTGTAGGTATCGATGCTGCTCTTGAAATCACCATTGGTGAAGTGCGCGAATGCGAGGTAGTAGAGGGCTGTGGCTGTTCTGGCCTTGTCGCCTGGAAA
Source organism: uncultured Phycisphaerales bacterium (assembly GCA_964542475.1). Taxonomy (GTDB): domain Bacteria; phylum Planctomycetota; class B15-G4; order B15-G4; family CAYZWU01; genus CAZIUL01. The sequence goes on from CAZIUL010000001.1 coordinate 110,212, forward strand.
CCGTTTACGTAGCTTCTGAAGGACCAGTTCTATGTATTCCGGCAAAGAGCCATCCATGTCGTCTCTTCTGAAGATAGTAATAAGCCTGTTGTACGCGTTGATCAGCTCGGGATTCCGAATGAGAGCATTGCGGTAGGCCTCGGCCGATTCTTTCCACTTCTTGTCGGCTTCGTACAGCGCTGCGATGCCAATGTAGCTTTTCGCGTTTTCAGGGTCGATTTCTGCGGCCTTCAAGTAGAGGTCCATTGCGTTCTGCCACTTGATCCGGACCTCATCGGCACCCTCGCCCCGGCCTCCGGCGTACCTGTAGGCAGTGTAGGAGATGTCGCCCCGGAGGAGCAGGGCATCGATGTTGCCGGGCGATCGCTCAATCGCCGACAGCACCGCCTCGTCCGCGGCTTCCAGGTCGTTCAACCAGTAAAGTGTGCGTGCCAGCTCCAGGCCGGGTTCGATTGCGGTATCATCCAGTTTCGATGCTTTGCGAAGGAAACCGAGTGAGTCTTCGATCATCATGTACCCTTCGTTCTGGGACATGAGATCATTGGCGAGTTCCTGTCCATGACGGCACATCGCCTTGCCGAGATAAAGGTTTGCCTCGTAAGATTCCGGCGCGGCACCGACGGCCTTGTATAGGTGGTTCAAACTCGCGGCGGCATCGTTGCCCAGAAGCGCTGCCTTGCCCGCACCGATCATAAGGTCCGTGTTTTCCGGAAACAGGGCAAGACCCTCGGTATAGCTTTTTAGCGCCTTTTCGGTTTTGCCGTCCTCTAGCAGTTTCCCGCCCTTTTCAATGAAGGGGTTCGGAGTCTGTACCGGCTGTTCCTCCTCCTGGCAGAAGCCTAACGGGACTGTCAACAGGTAGATGAGCGAAAACAAAAGAGGCATCAGTGGTTGATTTCGGTTGATCATTTTGTTGGTTCCAGAGAGTTCGATCCGCTTGCTGTCGGTATTACCGGGTGTCGTTACATGTGGCCCTTGAGCCTTCAGTCGCTTTCTCCCGAGGAGCTCTTTTCACCTGCTTGTTCTTGAAGCTCCAGGATGTCCTCCTCGGACAGCTTTCCGGACAGGGCCCTCTTGTAGAGGGCTGCTTTTTCAGGAGGCGTATCCTTGTTCAGCGCCTTTTCCAGCAGAACGGTTTCCCAGCGCATCGGCGATACAGCCCGGAGTCCCTCAAGCATGTTGCGGCTTTCAGGAATCCTATCCAGCATGAGGTACATCCTGCCGAGGTTCACCATTGCGTCGGTGTATGCGGAGAAGTGAACCTCTTTTTCTTTTTCGTCGGTGAACGGGTTTTCATGGGCTTCTTTCCCCAGTTTCCACGCCTTTTTGTACATGGCCTCCACCTCGTCTTTCCTTTCGCCGCCAGGATCGAGATAGTAGTCGAGAAGCATGGCGGAGTCGTTTGTGTAGCGTGGGTAATCGGGTTTCAGCTCCAGTGCCGTTTGATATATTTGAAATGTTTCCCGGTACTTGGAAGGGGGGTCGTCTGAGCGCATATTGGTTTCAAGGGAAAAATATCCGTAGTCGTTCCACCACTGGTGTCTGCTCCCGCACCGGGATGTCAGGCGTTTGAAAAAACCGAGCCCTCCCTCCAGGCCGTTTTTCTGTGACACGGCGAATCCGAGAGTGTCGATGGCAAAGATCGTGTTTGAATCCTCAGGATCGTGATCGAGAGCCGTGAACATCTCATCCTCGGCTTCCATCAGCATATCCATCTTGATAAATGCCCACCCGCGGTTCAGGTGTGCTTTCGCCTCCTGAGCTTTTGCATCGCTCTTGAAATACGGATAGGCTTCAACGCATTTTTTCAGACAGCCGATGTTTTCGTTGTAGGCCTTCTGCGCCAGGCTGTACTTCTCCTGCTTGTACAGGTTCATTGCCTTGTGACTCAGCCAAATCCCCTTGAACCACCACAAGCGCCCGAGTCCGGCCGGGCTTGGTTTTTTCTGAGACTCAAGAAGGCTGTCATAAAAAGCGATCGCGGCACCGGGCTCTGTTCCCCCCTCCCTGCCGTTGAGATACAGAAGCCGTGAGTGCACATCATTGGATTCCGGGCAGTTCTTGATCCCCTTTCTGTAAGCATCGGCAGCGGTGTGGATATCGTTCTTTTGCAGGCAGGCGTCTCCAAGCTTGATATAGAGCTTGTCGAGCGACGGATCCAGTTCAATCGCCTTCTCAAAGCGTTTTATGGATGCGTCGATGCGCACGATGCCTTCATCGGAAGGGAGTTGTGCGGCAAGCTTCAGTCCGATCGTTCCGGCAAGGCTCAGTGCCTTGGCATCGTTTGGAATCTGTTTCAGGTATTCTTCCGCAGCTGTGATGGCTTCATCAAAGGAGCTGTTCATGTACAGGGTGCTGGCCAGGCCGAGTTGTGCCTCATGAAGTGTGGGATCAAGCTTCAACGCTTTACAAAAACAGCTCTCAGCATCTGTGAACGATGAGCCCGGGTCTCCGCCCATTTCAGGGTTCGCGGCCTGAACCTCCCCCAGCTTGAGAAAGGCCTTGCCGAGCTTGCAGTTCAGCTCGGCGTTGTCAGGAGTTACATTGATTTCCCGGCTCAGCAGGTTGATCGCGGCGTTGTAGTCGCCTGATTCGAGTGCGGCATCTATCCGCGCGGAAGTGTCTCCTCCTCCTCCTTCCCCTCCTCCTGCACAGGATCCCAGCAATGCCGTAAGAATCCAGGCGGAGGCGAGAAGCCCGAGCAAAGAGCGGGTACGCCGGGTTGTTCTGGTTTTCATCCTGATACTCTCCAACAGAGTAAGGGGCACGGCACTGCCGCGCCCCGCGCGTCTGGTTACAGAAACGGTGTTCTGATCCGGGAGCTTCCGGCTCCCTACTGCCACAGGCAAAAGCATCCGTTCGGCGGCAGCCGTTTCAATCCTTGTATCCCCTCGGTGCGATAACGTAACAAAAAACATCGCTCTTGCGGTTCAGGACCGAGGGGCTATAGCCACAACTCTTGGGCAAAGGAATAACAAAACGGGAAAGACAAATCCATACGATTTCAATGGAGGGGATGAAACCGGACAAAACCGCCCTTGCGTTTTTCTGTGTCAACAGCCGAGTAGCCGGATTGTTGGCTCGAATGTGGCTTGAAAATAGTGTATCATACGGTTTTTAACCCGCTTATTTCATGCTCTTCGTCGCGAGGTAGCTGTAAACTGTGTTGTGGCAAGGTGCATGCCGGGAAACGACCGCAGGCCTGTTCCTACAGGTTGAGGATCGTCTCCCGGTATGAAACGCAGCCACGACGCAGGTTACGGTGCCGCAGCAGAAGAGGATGAAATATGGGGGTTAACCGGATTGTCCTGTTTGCCTGGTTTTGATGGAGTTGATGAAAGATGCACAGGTTTTTGGCGGGGAACACCCCCTTGGGCGGATGGAGCTGTCTGCTGCTTGTTCTTTTTCTCCTGCCTGTCGCAGCGGGATGCAGCGGATCGAACGTAGGTTCGGTTTATAATCCCTACGGGAGTGAAACGGATCCCGGTGATGAAGGTTTTGATCCGGGATCAGGCGCCGGTGACAACGGTTACAATCTGTATTCCCTGGAAAACGGGACGGTTTTTTCTTCCGGAGCGCCCCAGCTTCTGCACGGTTATCCTGAGCAGGGAGCCAAGGGCGTGGATGTCAATACGTTTGTCGTGCTTCGATTCAGCGAATCACTGAATCCGGACATGAGCCTCCTGGCAAAAGGTTTTGTTTTTCAAAAAGCCTCGGACAACAGCCCTGTTCCAGGGGTTTTGACCTTTGCCCGGGGCACGGCAAAAACAGTTCTGGTTTTCGAGCCGGCCCAGGAGCTCGAAGAGGAGGAGGAATACCAGGTTTCGTTGACCTCAGAGCTCGAGGATGCCCAGGGTACCGCCTTTGTTCCTGAAGGAGGCCAGGGATCAGCCGGGTTCGGCTTTACAACCGGAAAGGCTGCGGATGACGTACCGTTTGAGATCATCGAGCCCCTCGTGTTTCCCGAGTCGGGAGCAACTGACGTTTCGCCCGGCACATCGGTTTTGCTTTTTTTCACAGAGGCTGTAAAAACAGGAAGCGGCAACTCCGGAATCGGCGGGTCCAACTCCAACTTTTCCGCGAAGGACCAGGACGGAGACTCAGTGAAAGGGGCCCGCAGCTTCGATTACGACGACAGGCTTTTTGTGTTCACGCCAACGAGCCCTATGCCTGCCGGGGAAACGATTGATATCGTTGTACAGGGCAACGTGAAAAACAAGGACGGCTCTGAAACCGTTGGCCAGGATTTCAGCTTTTCGTTCACGGTTGTAGGATTTCCTCATGTCTCAGAAATCGCTTTCAAGAACAACGACCCCCTGGTTGTTCTTCCGGACAACATCTTCGATGGGAGGGCCAACAAGCAGAACCAGCATTCCATCGTTTTGAATGTTACCACCAAGGGCAGCGGCATGGCGGACAAGTTAACGCTGATATTCTGGGACAACGACGAGAGCGCGGTGATTTCTGTGAATAGCGGGAAATCGTCTGCAGGAACCCACAGCTTTACCGTGGACCTCAAGCCCGGTTCGAAGAACATCCTTCTGGACGGGACGGTTACGGTTGGAGCATACACCGCCGGCGGTGGAGTGAACAGCCCGGTGGGCCCTCCCATCGAACTGCCGAATCTGAAAAAGGATGTCGAGAAACCGGTTTTGATATCGCTGGGACCGCCTTGCAGCCCGGGTACGTCGAACCTTGGGATTTTGACCGAAGTTCCGGATCCTGCGATTCACGGAAGGGCTGCGGAAGATCTTTCCGCTGTCAAGATTACTGCCGAGTTCTACGGCACTGAACAGGATCCGGTAAACGCGTTAAAATTCTTCTCGATTGAGTATCCGGGCGGGTCGAAAACCTATTCCGACGAGGTGACCCGAAACACAAGCAACCTTTTCATCACGACTCCTTTGCTCGACCTGGATACAGGCGGCCTGTTTCCGCCGGCCCCGGGCATGGCAGGGCGGGCGGAGGCCCCTGTCACGGTCACCAAGATCTTTTTGACGGACCTGGTGGGCAACAGCAAGACATACAGCAACCCGCAGAATGCCTCCCTGGATTTCAGGGGGTATTTTTACAGCCTTGTCAGCGGAGCGGTTGAGCTGTCGCTGCTTTGTTACGACAGCGTCACGCTTCATCCTCTGGAGAACGTGGATGTCATCGTGGACAACCTGGACCTGCTTGACGGGCAGTGGGCCGCGCACACCAGCGCAGAAGGTGCGGCAACGGTCAACAACATGGCCGGGAGCGTGTTGGGTGACCGCATTCTGCTCACCATTGTGAAAGACGGGTGCAGGATCTTGTCTTATCAGTGGCTGTACACAGGAAAGTACATCCTGGCCAGCCTTCCCGTGGTACCTGAATCGGAAACCGGCGCATCGGTTACGCTGATGATCGGGAACAGCACCGGGGCCGACCTGCCGGATGTGTATTTCGGCGGAAACGCGCTAAGGACCGGTTCCGACGATACTCTCGCGCAAGCCGGTTCCAACCCGAGTACCGCGGTGCTGAAAGCACACAAGAACAGGCTGCAGTTCCTCGAGGGTTTCGGAATCCAGGCAGGCCCCCCGGATCTTTTCCAGTGGGCCTGGTCGAACCCGTTTGTTCCGGACTCTGATGTGGTGATCCAGGCGGTGGCGTTTTTCACCGAGCCGGCGGAGCCGCTTGAATCCCAGCGCGTGAAATTTGAAACCGAGCTTGGAGATGGTGCAACCCGCATGGCCAGGCTGGTTTCCACGCTTCCGGGTTTCATGGGTACCCTTCCGCTGGGCGTTGACATGTCCGAGCATAAGCAGGGCGATTATTATGAGTTCGAGATCCCCTTGCCACCCACTCTGCGCACCAACCAGGCTGCTGATTCATCGTTTGACCTTGCTGACCTCGAACCCTGCTGTGAGGTGGTAATCGATCCTGAGCTTGGGCCGGCAGCAAACGATAATATCGACGCGGACGAGAGTCTTCTGGAAGAACACCTGTCTTTCGAGGCGGAGGAGATTGGAGAGGGATCTCCCCCTGCCATCGTTCGGAAACGCACCGGATACCTGGAAGCCGAGCTTCTTAGCGAAATAGAGATCGACCTGCCCCCGTCAATGACCGTGTCCGCAAGCAATCCCCCGGAGTTCGAGTTTCAATGGGACAACGTTCTGGAGGAGTTCAACCAGGGGGATGACAAGACCGGTTGCTACGTTCTGCGGCTCGAAAGAATTGCCGCGGGCGGAAGCGGCGCAAGACACTGGGACCTTTTCATGAGCTCGAAAGCGGCGGGTTCCCAGGCACAAAAGGATTTTCAGTATCCGGATCTCGATAGCTACGCCGCACTGTCCGGGATTTCCGGCGAAAACGATTTTACCGCGTTCACCAAGACAGGTGATTACAGCTTTTTTGTTGAGGGTTTTCACATAGAGAGTTTCGATCTGGTCAACGGTTTCATCTCGAAAATCAAAAGAAAGTGGGAAACCTGCTGGCGGTCGGAGCAGGTAAGCGTCAGCAAGAGCTACTGACAAGAACGGACATGTCGGTTTTCAAGAGAGGGTGTTTCATGGCGGCTGTGGTCCTTCTTTCCGGCGGGCTCGACTCGACTGTTGCAGCGGCTCACGCTGCTGCCCACGGAGGGCTTGCGCTTGCCCTGACAGTTGACTACAATCAGCAGGCCGGGGAGCGCGAGATAGAGGCCTCCGCATCCGTTGCCGCCCGTCTTGGGGCAGAACACCGGGTGGTGCGCGTCCCTTTCCTCGGAGAGGTGTCAGGCTCCGCCTTGACTGCTGCGTCGCACGAGCTTCCCGAGCCGGATCACCGCTCTCTGGATGATCCTGAATGCGCAAGGGAGAGGGCAGGCTCTGTGTGGGTGCCGAACAGAAACGGGCTTTTTCTGAATATCGCGGCCTGTTTTGCCCAGGCATTAGCACTGGAAAGCGTGGTTGTAGGGTTCAACCGGGAGGAAGCCGATTCTTTCCCTGACAACAGGCCGGGCTTCGTAAAAGCGTGCAACGAGGCCTTTTCTTTCACATTGGGCGAGCCGGTTCGAATAGAATCACCAACGCTTCACCTTGATAAAAAGGCAATTGTGAAGATGGGCATCGAACTGGGAGCACCCCTGGACCTTGTTTGGTCCTGCTACGGGGCTGGTCCGGAGCACTGTCTCAGGTGCGATTCATGCCTGCGGACGAAAAGAGCGTTCGATTCGCTAGACGCCTGGGAAAGGCACGGGCCTCGTTCAACCATCTGATTGCGACATGTAGTTCAGATGAAACGTTATTTACCGCAATAAAGGACTTTATGAATGAAACCGCTCGTTTTTCCGAGTCAGAAGCTGTTTGTTGTTGCCGCTTCTGTTCTTGCCCTGTTTTCAGGAGCCTGCAAAACCGTTGATTCCGTGCCGGAACCCGTTGAAAACAGCTCTCCTGATGTGTCGGATAATTTTGAAATATGTGATGGTTTTTATAAGACAGCCCCTGCCAACCTCATGATCCTGCCGATCGAGGCCTTGGATTTCGTGGATTATCGCGAGAGGGATATTCTTCGTAAATCAGTTTACGATAACCTATTGGAAAAGGAATACGCTCCTCTTTCCATCGCGTTTACCAACAGGACCTTGAAAGCTCTCGACAGAAGCCACACGCCTCTATCGAAAGATGAAGCCTGGAACACCGAGCCTTTTACCGGGGCCTTTTCAAGTTACTGCGATGCGGTCGTTTTCATATCGATAAAAAGCTATATTGAAACAAGCCGGCCGGAGATCGACATCCGGGCCAAGGCGGGGCTGTTCGATTCGGTATCCATGGAGCTCCTTTTCGAGGTCAGCACCCGCCGGAAACTGCATTGTACCGATCCGGCTGTTGACAGGCAGCGGTTCATGAGCAAGGCCATGGAAGATTTCGCCCGGCTGTTGCTGCAGGATCTGCCGCCTAAGTAGCGGCGGCACCTTCATGCCCATCGAATAGTTTTTTTTAAAATATTGAATTTACACGCTTTGTTTTTGATATCATTTACAAGATCGACTAGGTGAGTACAAACAAGAACGTTCTTCGCAAAAGAACCCGTGCTTGCCTGCTGAATAGATAATCAGGCTCCTTTTACTCGGATTAAGGGGTATACCTTTTTCTTGGTTTAAGGGGGTTTTTATTTCCCCTGTATAAGTTGGGTGATAAAGCCATGGACATCGACATTATGAAAAAGGAAGAGATCATCGAGGAGTTCAGCATTCATGAGGGCGACACCGGTTCGACTGAGGTTCAGGTTGCGTTGCTGACCGCGCGCGTCCGTCATCTCACCGAGCACCTTAAAAAGCATAAGGGTGATCACGCCTCTCGACGCGGACTGCTGGTGATGGTTGGAAAAAGAACCCGTTTGCTCAGATACATGAAGAATCGGGATAGAGATCGATATTTTAAGATAATTTCCAGGCTCCAGCTCAGACGCTGATTACGGCCTTTTCTCGAGTGGCGGCTGAAACTGTTTTTTCGAACATTATTGGTTTGTTGTATGTATGTAGGTTTGGCCGTGGACACGCCCAGAACATCTGTTTTTATCTCATGATAACAGGCAGCTGCTGCTCAATCAGGCAAGGTAGGGGAAGAGGTTTCAGTAAACAGTATCAACATCAACAGAATGAAAACAGGGCTGGTCTGTAACGATGGCAGGTGTCCCGGCATGAAGGAGGTAAGTAAGTGGGATATTGTAAAGTAGAAGGTGAATTAGGCGGAAAGAAAGTTACCATCGAGACGGGGAAGATAGCAAAACAGGCTGACGGCGCGGTGCTGGTTTCCATGGAAGGTACTGTAGTCCTGGTCGCGGCACAGTCCGATGATCCGAGACCGGGTCTGGATTTTTTCCCATTGACAGTGGATTACAGGGAGAGGACCTCTGCTGCGGGCAAGTTTCCAGGGGGTTTCATCAAGAGAGAGGGGCGGCCGACCCAAAAAGAGATCATTACCATGCGCCTTATCGATCGGCACATCCGCCCGCTTTTTCCCAAGGGGTACCATGCGGAGATTCAGGTCCAGTGCATTGTAATGTCCTCTGATCAGCAGAACGATCCGGACATTCTCGCAATGATCGGGGCATCCGCGGCTCTGTCGATATCCAAGATTCCGTTTTCCGGACCCACAGGCGCAGCGCGTGTCGGGTTCAATGACGGGGATTTCAAGGTCAACCCGACTTATGACGAGATGGAGCTGAGCAAGCTCGATCTGGTGGTTGCCGGCACGAAAGAAGCGCTTTGTATGGTAGAAGCCGGTGCAAGGGAGTTGAGCGAGGACCAGATGCTTGAAGCCCTGTCCGAAGGGCACAAGAACATCATTGAGATAGCGGGGATGATAGACAAGCTTGTCGCCGAGGTAGGTGTGCAGAAGGTCGAATTCGACGTGCCTCAACGCGATGAGGAAACATGGGCGGAACTGGTTGAGAAGCACGAGGACGACATGCGGGCCGCTCTCTTGACCGAGGGAAAGCAAGCAAGGCATGCCGCCATGAAGGAGTTCTCCCGTTCTTTTGTTGAAAAGAAAACGGCTGACATCGAGGACGATGTGGAGAAGGCCGAAAGGACAAAGGAGCTCAAGAACCTTGTTCATGATTTCGCATCCTTGATCGAGCGAAAGATAATCGTCAAGGAGAAAAAACGGGTAGACGGCCGCGGCCTTACGGATATCAGGCCGATCGATGTGGAGCTCGGCCTTTTTCCTCGCACGCACGGGTCCGCGCTCTTCACCAGGGGCGAGACACAAGCCCTTGTCATACTCACGCTCGGTACGGCTTCGGACGAGCAGAGAGTGGACGGACTCAAAGCCGATTATTCGAAGAAGTTCATGCTTGACTACAACTTTCCTCCTTTCTGCGTTGGAGAGGTCAAGCCGATCCGCGGGCCGGGTCGGAGAGAGATCGGCCACGGCGCTTTAGCGGAGCGCGCAATTCTCGCTGTGCTGCCTGATCCGGAGAAGTTCGCCTATACGATGCGCCTTGTTTCGGACATCATGGAATCGAACGGCTCCTCTTCCATGGCAACCGTGTGCGGAGGCACGCTTGCCCTGATGGACGCGGGTGTCAGCATACGCCGCCCGGTTGCAGGGATCGCCATGGGTTTGGTCATGGAGGGTGATGAATACAGCATCCTCAGCGACATCCTCGGGTCCGAGGACCACAACGGAGATATGGATTTCAAGGTTGCGGGCACCGGTATGGGGATCACCGCCCTGCAGATGGACATCAAGATAACCGGTATCACCATGGATGTGATGAGGGAGGCCATGGACCAGGCCAAGGAGGGCAGGAAGCATATTCTGCAGCGGATGATCGAGTTCATCGACAAGCCGCGGGAGGATATGTCCCCGTACGCACCAAGGCTGAGCCAGATCCAGATAAACCCCGAAAAGATCGGTTCCCTGATCGGCCCTGGAGGCAAGACCATCAAGATGATCCAGGAGCAGGCGAAAGTGAACATCGAGGTGGAGGATGACGGCACGGTCCTCGTTTCAGGAGCTTCTCGCGATTGTGTAGAAAAGGGGATTGCACTTGTCGAGGATGTGACCGGTGAGGTGGAAGTCGGCAAGGTTTACAACGGAAAAGTCGTTTCCATAAAGGACTTCGGTGCTTTCATGGAGGTTCTTCCGGGCCAGGAAGGGCTTTGTCATGTATCCGAGCTTTCCGAGGAGTTTGTACGCAACGTGTCGGATGTTGTAAAGGTCGGCGAGGTGTACAAGGTCAAGGTGATCAACGTGGACGAGTCAGGCAAGATCAAGCTTTCCCGCAAAGCAGCGCTAAGGGAGTAACCTTTATTTTGGGAGTAACTTTTTTTAGGAAACTTTTCTTTATCCGGTATACCTCACGTGTTTGATAGGGTATAAACAGTTGGTCACTGGTAAAGAAATGCGGTTTATATATTAAAATATATAATTATATAGAGGATTATTGGCAAAATAAATTAAAATAAAAAAACAGTGAACAGTAGAGGCTGGTTCCCCGATTGTATTTAATGCAAGGATAATGCAAGTGCAAGGAGGATACCAAATGTGTAAGATAAGATATTTTTCGTTTGCTACGCCTCTTCAGTTTCTTGCATTTGCATGTCTTGTGGCTGTTCTTACTGTTCCCCTATCAAAAGAGCTGTTCGCGCAGGACGAAGAAGATGAGGAAAAGATCACCTATCGTGTGACAGGTGATGTGTACCATGGAGACAAGTACCGCTTCAGCGCTCCTTGTGTTCTTGAACGTGAAAAGATTTTCGCGAAGATTCCTGCTTTCCAGACGATCAAGAGGGAAGGCCTGGACAAGAGCAACGCCAGGTACTACATCCTGATCGAACAGGCCAACCGGGTCTTCAGAGCCAAGCTGACAGAGGTTTCAAGAAAGCTCAAGTACGATCTCGTGGTTGAAAAGGGCGGAGTCAGGGCCTCGGTAAAAGGCGTTCACATCCCTGACATCACCAGGAAGGTGATAAAAGCAATCACCGAGAAGGACCGGACCTCTGAATGAGCGTGTCAGGCAACAGGAACGGGCGGCTTCGAAGAGACGAGCCTGTTTTTGTACATCAATAACGCGATCAGGGCACGCAAAGACGTGCCCTTCGCTTTTTCTTGCGAGTTTTGTCTTTCTACCTCCATTGGTAAGCGCGTCTTTTGCGGATGGGAGCCGGCTCATGTCCAGGTTTTCGCCCTTTGCATCGCCCCTGCTTTTCGCTTGTCTCCTCCTGCTATCCCTCCAAGGCTGTGTCAACGATATAGTGGGGAAGCGCTCCGGGGTTCAGGACCGGTTGAAAGCGTACAGCGGGGACCAGGTGTACAGCTTTTCTCCTATCGGGTCGCGCTACAACGTGGACCCTCCCCTGGCAGGAGACATGGCACCCGACCTTGGGCAGGAGGCTGCCGGTGTGTACGACCCGTTTGCAAAGTACTCGGCACAGACCTACTACGGGGATGACGGCACCATAACAAGGCACTACTACCTGCCGCCGGGCCGCGGCGTGCAGATCGCGGGTTTGCTGGTGGGTCATATCGCAAGCCTGGCCACTGTAAAACCGCTGGATGTGGGCAGTATAGACGACGTATTTTTCAAGGAGAAGAAATGGCCTGAGAGCGAGGTGCTGGTGATTGCAGACGCGATCAGTGACACGAGACCTACAGCAGCGGCAACGGCAATACCCGGCTTCTCGAAATACGACCATGCGACCGGTCCGGTGTCGGACCTCATGCTCATAAAGACAAGCAGCCGCGAGGAGCTAATGCAGATAGATTCGTTTCTCACGAGCCTTTTGACCGAGCTTCCCCTGATCGAAATCAAGGTGCTCGTGGTCGAGGTGGCAGTGTCCGACGAGATGCAGTGGGGTGTGGACAACACGATCAGCAGGGATACCGGCTCTTCAAAGTCTTTTCTCAAGGAGTGGACGAACAAGTACAACACCAACACCATGAGTAAAATACTTGACCCTAATAATTTTCAGGGCTCTCTTTTCAGCGCGTTCGGCATACACGACAAGTTTATTCTCAATGCCACATTCGAGCTCCTGCAGAGGATAACGGACGCGGAAGTGCTGTCAGCTCCAACGATCACGGTGCTGAACGGGCACAGGGCCATCATCGAAACAGGGGACAAGGTGCCGGTCAAGAAGATAGTAGCCAATGCAAGCTCCGCCTACTTTGGCTTTGATTACCAGCAGACCGGGATCAAGCTCATTGTGGTCCCGTACCTGCTGCCTGACAACATAATCGAGGTCCATCTGAACGCGGAGGTTGTGGCGGTTACAGGCAAGCAGTCCTTTGACACGGAGGTGGGCAGTTTGAGCCAGCCGATCCTGTCCAAGCGGCTTGCTTCAACCAGGCTGCAGCTCAGGGAAGGACAGCAGGCGTTTGCCCTTGGCGGGCTCATGTCCACCAGCGAGTACGAGATCGTGACAAAGCTTCCCCTTCTCGGGGACATCCCCATACTAGGGTACCTTTTCAAGAGCAAGAACATAGAAAAGATCCAGTCCCAGATTATTTTTTATGTAGAGCCGCGCGTGGTTAAAAGGGAAGACTCGTGGAAAAAGACCAGCGAAGACGAAGCGTCAGCGATATGGTGAGCGCAGGGCCTGTTTTGTTCGGAAACGGAGTTTCAATGAAGCACATGTCTGATCCCAGCTTGGCACGGTTGAGACCGGTGCGGATGTTCGTTCCCGCATGCTTGTGCCTGCTGTTCGTCTCCCTGTTGCTTGTTTTTCCTGTTGGGTGCATCACGGAAACCAGGGGCTTGGGCTCGTCCAACCTTACGAATATGAACCTCTATTCAGACAGGGAGTTGAAAAGGTTCAAGCCGCTGATGACCCGATACAACCTGGACCCTCCCCTGAGCACGGATTTTTCCGGAGGCATGGACGAAGAAGCCGATCTGTTCAAGCCGTTTCACCAGTATTCAAAGATGCGGTACATGTCGGATGACGGGAGCATTTCCGTGCACTACTACCTGGAGGCAGGCAAGGGGCAGCTCGTTGCAGCCCTGCTCGCCGGGCAGAACCCGTGGATTACCAGGGCTGCCAATGCAAAGGCAGGCCTGGGTCTTGACGAGGTTACTGTTTTTCCCGGTTTCATATCGGATGTCCGGAGAACAGCGGGTGTGGGGACCACTCCGTTTTCAGGATATGGAAAAGCCGGTGGCCCTGCATGCGATCTGCTGGTTGTGCGAACAACGCACGAAAGACTGCTGGAGACCGAGGAGTTCATCTCCAGGGTGCTGACAGAAACCCCGCAGATCGAGATCAAGGTGCGGGTCATCGAGGTTGCTCTCCAGGACAAGCTCGAGTACGGTGTAGACACTTGGGTCTGGAAAGACACCAGCGGACAATCTTTTCTTAAACCACCGCAGTTTCAACTTGATCTTGATGGCGATGGTAATCCCATAATCGATGCGATTACAGGATTGCCTACGCCTTTTTATCCTGAAAGCGGTGGAGATTATAATATGGGTGCTTGGCACACCCAATTTTCTACGGAATCGTTCCTCGTCAGCGGAAACGAAGCTCAGGGAAGTCTTTTCAAGGTAT
>CAZIUL010000001.1:124310-152192 GCA_964542475.1 uncultured Phycisphaerales bacterium
ACGGAATCGTTCCTCGTCAGCGGAAACGAAGCTCAGGGAAGTCTTTTCAAGGTATATGGTGTGCACGACAAGATGGTGCTGGACGCATGGATCGATCTGGTTCAGCGCACCTCCGAGTCGCAGATCCTGTCCGCTCCCAAGATCACCGTGCTCAACGGGCACAAGGCTGTGATCGAGACCACGGTAAGCCTCCCTGTACAGAAAGTGAAACCATCGGCCAACACGGCCACGTTCACGTACGCATACGAACCTACCGGGGTCAAGCTGGTGATCCTGCCGACGCTTCTGATGGACGATACCATCCAGGTCGAGATAAACGGCGAGGTGACCACTCTTGCGGGGCAGGAATCCCTGGAAACAGTAACAGGTGTGGTGGAAATCCCCATATTCACAAACCGAAACATCACCACCAGCGTGACCGTGAGGGACGGCGAAGCTTTCGCCATGGGAGGTCTTCTGGCCACCATGAAGATTGAGCGGGTTTCAAAGGTGCCGCTTTTGGGCGATATCCCGATCCTTGGGTACATCTTCAAGAACAAGCACATGGAAAACCAGAAGACCCAGATCATCTTCTACATCGAGCCGCGCATCGTTCGCAACGAAGAAACGATCTATATGCCGGATTAGACCGAAATGATGCCTGTGCCGGAATGAGCCTTGCCGAAAACACAATGAATCCAGCGAAATCCCGCGAAACACATAAGCACTTTTTTTCCCTTGACTTGAAAAACGCCTTTGATAAAATCCGGCATTCTTTTTTAATTTTATCTTAACGTTTTTAACAGCAGAAACTTAAAAAGCAGTTACCATCGGTTTTGCCGCTCATATTTAAACGAGTTAGATCTATTTTGCGATTTGTTTACAGCGTCCTAATTTCTTGTGAGAGGAGAATGGAATGTTGAAAGGGATGATTGGCGTACTGGCATCCTTGTTCCTTGTCGGATTGGTTTTTGTCCCGAACGCTTTTGCCCAGGATGAGCTTGATAACCTTTTCGATGAAGGAGTGAGCCTTTTTAACCGCGGCCGTTACGATGAGGCGCTTCAGGTGTTTCAGGGTGTGCTGGCGGAAAATCCCACAAACGAACAGGCCTTCAGGTTTTTTGACAAGACAGGTCACCAGGTCTTTTTGAAGATGCTCACCGAAAGCGGAGAGTACGAATCCGTTGCAAAACGGTTCATCGAACTGGCCAGGACCGGCCGCAAAGAGAAAGAGGAAAACGGCCGGCGCATCGAGGAGCTCGTGGGCCAGGTGGTTTCCGGGGATCAGCGGGCCCGGATGAATGCCCAGCTCTCCCTGGTCGCTGATCACGGCGAATACGCGGTCGAATACATGTATGCCGTACTCGGAAGCGAGGATATCGAGGCCAGGGTCAATGTGATAACCAGCCTTGCCCGGATGGGCGAAGAAGTGGTGCTGCCCCTGATAGAGGTGCTGCATTCGGATGACGTCCTCGTGCGAAGGAACGCGGCTGCTGTGCTCGGACAGATCGGCGATATGCGGTCGGCACCCTCGCTCTGTGCGATGGCTGTGCTGGACGACGACGAGATGAACAGGATGGTGGCATCCAAGAGCGTTGCCAAGTTTGCCGAAGCGGAAACTACCTCTCCAGCGGCTTGTGCCGTGCTTTTCAACGGTTTGGCCGAGCAGTACCTGAACCGGGATGAAACGGTCCTGAAACCGTACCTGGCAAGCCGTGTCGTGTGGAAGTGGCGTGAAGGCGGCCTGACCAAGTCACCTGTTTACAGCGGACTCTACAACCTGGAACTCGCCGAGGAGATGTGCTTCCAGGCGCTTTCGTGCGAGCCGGGCAACGCGCGGGCTCTCGCGCTTCTGGCCTTCTCCTATGCCGCGCAGAAAGCGGAGGTGGACGCTGTCATCCAGTCCTTGGGCGACGACGCCGACACGATGCCTGAAGAGCTCATGAGCGCAGCGGTAAACATGCCTTCGGTGCCAAGGCTTGTCACCCTGGCCGGCCCCGCATGCCTGAACGAGGCGCTGGACTTCGCGCTTTCAGGCGACAATTCCCTTGAGGCGATAACACTCATCAGCATAATGTCGGACGCCGGTGTCTTTGGAGCTTCCATGGAGCGTGCCCTCGACTCCGCAGACAAGCTGGTTCGGTACAACGCCGCGCTCGCTCTTGCCAAGTCGGGCGACTGTTCGGAAAAAGTGGTCTCCACGCTGGTCGCAGCTTTGAAGGAATCAGCAATCAGGCAGGTGCTGGTGATCGATGACAAGAGCGCATCCATGAACGCGCTCCTGACCGACCTCAACGAAGCCGGCTATTTTGCTGTTGGCGCGGACTCGGGCGCCTTGGGCCTCATGCGCGCGAAAAGCCTGCCTGTCAAGGATCTGGTTGTTGTGCGCACATGGCTGAAAGACCTGACCGTGGACAAGATCGTTTACGAGATGGCGGAAGGGAATACATCCGATGTGCCGATTATGATTCTTGCGGATGCCGATCAGCTCGACAGCATCAAGGAGATCTGGGAAGGCAAGGTCGCGGGGTTCATTTCCTCGCCTGTGAATGCGAATGTCTTTCTGCCGGCTGTAGAGGCTGCTGTTGGAGATGTGCTCAACCCGGAGCGTGAACTGGCCCTGGCCATGAGCGTGAATGTCGCGGGAGCGCTGAACGCGATGGACGCAAACCTCTTGACAGCGCACATGGATGCCCTTGTGGGAGCGCTTGACAAGCCTGATGCTGTGAAGGTTCCTGTTCTTGGCGTCATCTCCCGCATCGGAGATGTGTCCGCCCTCGGTGGTGTGACAGCCATTTTCGGGGATGAAAACGCATCCACCGAGGTCCGTGTGGCTGCTGCGAACGCCCTGGGAGCGATTTTCGAGAACATGGATGAAGCCCCCGAAGCTGATGTGCTCGACTTGCTGGCCTCGGCGATAGGAAGCGATGAGGTCAGCCTGAGCACCGCGGCAGGAGCGGCAATCGGCAAGGCCAACGCCTTGGCCGAAGGGTTCAAGGAAGAGGTTCTGGGCAGCTACCGGATAGATTGAAAAACCGGTACTTTGCGCTAACTTTGCAACAATATGAATGGGGCCGGCTTTCGGACCGTGTATGATGATAAGTACATCACGGTCAAGAAATCGGCCCCATTTTTCTTTTAAGGAGCTTTTGCCATGCTGACCATGAGATTGTTATCCGTATTGATCCTCATGTTCCTGCAAACGACCTTCTGCGTGAATGCGCAGGAAAAAGGGGCTGCGGCGAAGGAGCCCGGGAAGAACAAGGTCGAAATCAAGAGTTTCTATCCTGATGCGCGCTCGATCGATCCGGAGATGACTGCGGAAGAGTACACGGAGTACGGCCGCGGATCGCTGTTCGATTACATCAACGGCGGAGCCGAGGCTTATCTCGGGCTCGGCTTTGTGAAGGTGGGCGCCAGGGACTACATGATCGAGCTGGAGGCGGAAACGTATTTCACCTTGGATGTTTACGACATGGGCGAGACTGTGAACGCATTTGGGATCTTCTGCGCGGAGCGGTATGGCACCAGTCCGGTGCTGAACATCGGAGTTTCAGGCTACATGGGAGGGGGCACACTCAACTTCTGGAGCAGGCGCTATTATGTGAAGGTACGAGCCGATGACATAGGCAAAGCTGTAAACAAGATCCTCTTGAAAATTGCGCGTCATGTGGAGAAAACCATTGGCGATCCGGGAAGACTTCCAAAAGAGCTCGAACTCTTTCCGGAAAAATACCGTGTTCCAGCGGGTGAGAAGTATTTTTCCGGCAACCTGCTGGGTTGCAGCTATTTGAAAGGGTTTTCCTGTCCCTACAAGCTCGGAAGATCAGAGCTCAAGCTTGTCCTTTGCCCGTATGAGAACGACAAAGAAGCGGTTGCCATTGAGAAGCGGTTTATCAGCGGGATGAAAACGCGTGCGATCCCTTCCGCGGACGGCATGGGTTTCTTTTTCGACGACAAGTACATTGGCAACGGCCGCGTTTTCAGGTTGGGGAGGCATTTTGCGGTGATACAGGATTTCTCGATGAAGGAGGGAAAAGACGGGCAGTGGAAAACAGGAGTGGCGGATGATTTTATCGAGCGGATCACCGAGTGCGTGATGCAGGAAAAAGCTCAGAATGCGTTGAAATCGATGATGGGAGGCAGCGGAAAGAAGCAATGAAAGAGCGCGGGCCAAAGGACCTGGACTCTAATGTGAACAGGAGGGAGTTCATCAAGAGGATTGCACTCAACTCCTGCATCGCGAGCGGTGCGGCTGCTGTCGGGTATGGTTTCAGAAGCACCGGGCTTGAATCAGCGGCGGATAGCGGAGAAAGCGTGCCTCCCCCGGGTGCAACCGCTAAAAACGACACCCCGGAGAACGGAGCTGGAAATGACCGGGGAGCCGAGGTTCTTGCTGTTGCGACAAGCGATGATCCCGCCCGAACCACGAAGCTCGCTGTCGAGGCGCTGGGCGGCATGAAGCGGTTCGTGTCCCCAAACGACTGCGTGCTCATCAAACCGAACATCGGATGGGATCGCAGGCCCAAGTTCGCTGCCAACACCAACCCTGACGTTGTTGCGGGCGTGGCGTCTATGTGCCTGGAAGCCGGTGCCGGGAAGGTGCGGGTGACCGATTCGTCCTGCAACAACCCCGCCCGGTGCTTTGACAAGAGCGGGATCGAGAAGGCCCTTTCCGGGATGGATGTGGATCTTTTCATTCCTACAGAGCGCGACTATACCGAGGTCGATCTCAAAGGCCGGGTTGTGAAAACCTGGCCGTATCTCAGGGCTGCGCTCGAGAGCGACGTTGTGATCAACGTACCGATCGCAAAGCACCACTCTTCCGCCGTACTCAGCCTGGGGATGAAGAACTGGTTCGGAGTCCTCGGGGGCGGCAAGATGCGCGGCAAACTCCATCAGCAGATGGCCCTTTCGATCGCTGAACTGGCCGAGTTCGTGCGTCCTGCCCTGACGATCCTCGACGCCGTCCGGATACTATATCGGAACGGCCCGCAGGGCGGATCTCTCATGGACACGAAAGAGCTCAAAACGGTTGTGGCTTCGGCGGATCCTGTGGCAGTGGATGCCTACAGCACCCGCTTTTTCGATCTTCGCCCGGAGGATGTGCCCTATATCACGATCGCAGCCGAAAAGGGGCTTGGAACCAGCGACCTCGATTCCATGGAGGTAGTCCACAGAGCCGGTTGATCGTAGCCGGCCCGATTTCCGAAGGAAGGCAGGATGTCGTCAGCAAAGAACATTCAGAGGGTGCGAAGGATTGTACAGGCCGCCTTTACCCTGTTCTTTCTTTGGCTCCTGATATCCACCTTTTACCACGGGATCGTTGAAGAGGATGGTGTGATTTCAGAATCTCTCCCGTATCCCGTGTCCTTCTTTCTGCACATCGATCCGCTTGCCGCGCTGTCCACCTTCATGGCGACCGGCACCGTTTATTCCGGCTTCCTGATCTCGCTTTGGGTGATCATTCCCACGCTTTTTCTTGGTCGGTGGTTTTGCGGGTGGGTGTGCCCGTTCGGCGCAATCAACCACCTTTTCTCCTGGTTTTCAAGAATGACAGCGGGCCGCAGGGTGAAACGGAACAGGTACGGAAAGCACCAGGCCGTCAAGTACGTGCTCCTGCTTTTTTTTCTTGGATCAGCCCTGGCCGGAACCATGCTCGTGGGCCTGATGGATCCCATCTGTTTTCTGATTCGAGGTCTGGGGCTTTCGATCCTGCCGGTTGTTGACATGGCCGCGCGCTTCGGAATCGATTTCCTGCCGCAGGGCTCCTCTTTCCACGAGGGCCTTCACCGTTTCCTTGACGTCGGCTTTCTCGGGCCGGGAAGCGTCAGCTTTCACGGGGGATGGTTGGTTGGCGGTGCGTTCATCCTGGTTGTTGGGCTGAACTTCTTCATGACCAGGTTCTGGTGCAGGGTTTTATGCCCGCTGGGAGCGCTCCTTGGAGTGCTGTCGCGCTTCTCCGTGTTCGGTCTCGAAAAGAAAGAGGGAAAATGCACCGACTGCAGTCTCTGCACCGCCTCGTGCCAGGGCGGCGCTTCTCCGGAGCATGGCCCGAAATGGAAAGGAACAGAGTGCATCCTCTGCCACAACTGCGTTTCCGTGTGCCCGGAAGACGCAATAGCTTTCGGTTTCGGAGTGCATCCTGAGACCACCGAATCCAAGGTGGATCTTTCCCGCAGGGGCTTCGTGACCTCCTTTGCCCTGGGCGCGGCAGCATATCCGCTGCTTCGCCTCTCGCACGATGCAGGTGTGACGCCTGATCCCCTGGCAATACGCCCTCCCGGCTCCCGCAAAGAAAAAGAGTTCCTGGAGCGGTGCATAAAATGCGGACAGTGCATGAAAGCCTGCCCCAACAACGCGATCCACCCCGCCTCCTTTCAGGCCGGTTTCGAGGGTTTCTGGAGCCCGGTCATCATCCCCAAGCTCGGGTACTGTGAGCCCACATGCACGCTTTGTTCCGAGGTCTGTCCGACCGGGGCAATCCGCGCATTTACCGCAGAGGACAAGAAAGAGAACAGGGTGAAGATCGGGACCGCGTTTTTCGACAGGGGGCGCTGCCTTCCCTGGGCAATGGGCAGAACCTGCCTGCAGTGCGAGGAGTTCTGTCCCACATCCCCGAAGGCTATCTGGTTCGAGGATAGCGAGGCCCTGCAGCAGGACGGGAGCTTTGCCCCGGTCAAGCTGCCGCGGGTTGACCCTGTCGCCTGCAACGGTTGCGGTGCTTGCGAGAATGTCTGCCCGTTGGCTGACAGATCCGCTGTCAGGGTCACGAGCGCGGGCGAGAGCCGCTCCCTGGTCAACCGTTTCATCCTCGAAGAGGATGGGACTCCACCATGAAAACAAGTGCCAACTCAGGAAAGCTCCACGTGTTGTCGCGCGAAACTGTCCTGGCTGCCTGGGCACCCGTGTTTTTTTTCGCGGCTCTCGTGGCTTCAGGGTGCAGCGAAAGCAACACAGCGAGGTTCGTTCCGCAGGAGGTGTCGCCGGGTAACTACCAGCGCATCGTTTCCCTTACCCCGAGCATAACCGAGATCATCTTCGCGCTCGGAGCGGGGGATCGCGTGGTTGGAGTTACATCCTGCTGCGATTATCCTGAACAGGCAAAGGAGCTGCCCAGTGTCGGCGATTTTCTCAAGCCCAACCTCGAGGCCTTGATCGCACTCGAGCCGGACCTTGTGATCCTTGCGCCCACCGGATCTCTTTTGCGGCAGAGCTACGACAACCTCGCTTCGATCGGAATGAGGGTGCTGGTGGTGTGGAACAACACCATGGAAGAGACCTTTGACGCGTTCAGGATCATCGGCCGCACGCTGAAGATCGAAAACGAAGCCCGCGGCCTGGCGGAGGAGGTGCGCGGCAGGATACGGGCGGAGACCGGCAGGCTCGCCGGTGTTACACAAAAGAAGGTGCTCTGGGTGGTCGGGATCAACCCAATGATCGCGGTTGGTAATGGAACCTATCAGGCCGAAATACTCGATGCGGCCGGCGGAAAGAACGTGATCTCGAAAGATCTCGGGGCGTGGCCCAGGATCAACGAGGAGTTCGTGCTTCAGGCGGATCCGGATGTGATTATCGAGTCAGCCATGGGAAACGAGGCGGAGCTCGGGGACTATGCCGGGTCTCTTCGTGTATGGGACCGATACCCCTCGATCACAGCGGTCAGGCAAGGGATGGTCCGGCTGGTACGCCATGATGCGCCTTACCGGCCGGGCCCCAGAATGCCCGAGGCATTAAAAATGATCGCTGAGGCTCTTCACCCTGAGCTGTTCAAGACCGAAGAGCGGGAAAAGGAAGGGCGTTGACAAACAACCCTCTTCTGCATTTCATTTGTAATCATGAATAACAATGAACACAGATTGACCGTAAAAAAGCTTGTGCCGGTTCTTGGATGCCTGGCACTGCTTTTGGTGCTGGTGATGTCTGCCAGCGCAATGTTCGGCGGTCCGGTCAAAAGCATGCTTGGGCCTGTGTTGATGGGAGAGCTTTCCGAAACCGAGATGAGCATCCTGAGAATCAGGATACCAAGGGTGCTCATGGGGGCGCTGGCCGGAGGTGCCCTGGGCGCATGCGGAGTGATCCTGCAGGCGCTTCTTAGAAACCCGCTCGCCTACCCGCACATTCTCGGCATCTCCGGGGGTGCGGCTGTGGGGGGGATCGCCGCGCAGCTTTTCGGATTTTCAACCTTCGTGTTTTGCGGTGTGCTTCTGCCGGGCGGCCCCATGGCAGCCTTTGCAACCGCGCTTCTGACCACTCTTCTCGTGTACAAGGCTGCCTCTTTCGGGAGGAGGATGGAGCCCGTGTCCCTGATACTGGTGGGGGTTGTGTTCAACGCGTTCGCCGCTGCAATGATCCTGTTCTTCTTTGCAATGGCTGACTTGCGTGAGGGGCAGAAGGTTCTTTACTGGCTGGTGGGAAGCCTCGATCACATCGACCTGAAGCTTGTCGGCTGGGTGGCGGCCATCAGCGGGGCAGGATGCCTTTACATGGCACGCATAACACCCGCCCTAAATGTGTTGTCCCAGGGGGAGGAGGTGGCTTCCAGCATCGGGGTCCGTGTCGGCATGGTGCGGATGACGGCGTTTCTCGGGACCTCCGTTGTCGTGGGTGCCGTGGTTTCGGTGTGCGGCATGATCGGTTTCGTGGGCCTCATCATCCCGCATCTCTTGAGGCTGATCTTCGGCCCGGACCACAGGCTGCTCTACCCCGCCGCATTTCTGGGAGGTGCGTGTTTTCTCGTTACCGCCGACTTTTTCGCCAGAAACGTGATCTTTCCGCGCGAACTGCCGGTCGGCGTGTTGACCGCGTTTTGCGGAGCGCCTTTTTTCCTGTATCTCCTGAGGAGAAGCCGTGGAAGGAGCTGCTTTTGAGCGCGCCCGAACATGATATCGCCATCAGCCTGAGTCGGGTGACAAAAGCCTTTACTCCGGAGCTGTGCGTGCTGAAGGAGCTGGATCTGTCCGTCATGCGCGGCGAGATCTACGGAATAATCGGACCGAACGGTTCGGGCAAGACAACGCTTCTTAGGCTCATGGCGGGATACATCGAGCCGGATTCGGGACAGGTGCTCGTGGGGGGGCGCGCTCATGAATCGATCCCGCCAACAAAGCTCGCGCGGATCGTGGCGTTCGTTCCGCAGGAGTCGCAACTGGTTTTTCAGTTCACGGTGATGGAGGTTGTGCTTCAGGGGCGGTATCCCTACCTCGGCAGGTTGGGGATCGAAAGCCCGGATGACATCGATGCCGCGCGCAGGGCAATGGAAACAACTGACACCTATCAGTTCAGGAACCGGTGGGTCGAGGAGCTTTCAGGCGGGGAGCGTCAGAGGGTCATCATTGCCCGGGCCCTTGCGCAGGAGCCGGAGATCCTCCTTCTTGACGAACCCACATCTTTTCTGGATATAAAACACCAGGTCGGGATTCACGACCTTCTGCGACGCCTCAACCGGGAACAGGGCATGACCGTAATCTCGGTGCTTCACGACCTGACCATGGCATCCACTTACTTTGACAGGCTTTGCCTGCTTAACAAAAGCCGTGCAGTCTCCATCGGGCCTCCTGAAGAGGTAATCAGGTACCGCCTCATCAAAGATGTTTTCGACACGGAAGTTTACATCGATATCAACGTTGTGACAGGACGACCGTATATTATCCCTCTAGGCAAGCCTGATCAGGAAGAGGGAAGAGGATGAAACGGCTCCGGGATTGGAGGGCGCCCTACAGTCGGCGCCGGACAAAGAGGCGGCAATGGGCTGTCGCCCTCCAAACTCCCAGGCCGAGGACTTGAAGACCAACAAGGGACTGCTATAATGCCAAACCCTGTTGTTGAAACATTTTGACCATGAGGATGCCCTTGGAGAGAGAAAAGCCGTCATGATCAAGGTTGAAAAACTGAGCAAGAGCTTCGGCTTGACAAAGGCCGTGGATGACATTTCCTTCGACGTGAGCAAGGGAGAAGTGGTAGGCCTTCTTGGCCCGAACGGTGCGGGAAAGACCACGACGATGCGCCTGCTTACAAACTATCTAGTTGCTGACTCCGGATACATCAGAATCGCCGGGCTCGACATCGAAGAGGAACCTCTGGCTGCCCGGAAAAACATCGGGTACCTGCCCGAATCAGCCCCCCTGTACAACGATCTGAATGTGATCGAGTACCTTGAGTATGTTGCATCCATACACAAGATTCCCGCTGATAAGCGGCGGAACAGGGTAAAGAAAATGGTGGAAGACTGCGGCCTGGGGGATGTGCTTTCACGCTCGGTCGGTGTGCTTTCCAAGGGGTACCGGCAGCGTGTCGGCCTGGCCCAGACCATGATACACGACCCAGGCATACTCATACTGGACGAGCCTACCACCGGACTCGACCCGAACCAGATCGTGGAGATACGCGAGCTGATAAAAAAGATAGGGGAGGAAAAAACCATCATCATCTCCACGCATATTCTCCCGGAGGTGCGGGCCACGTGCGGCCGTATTCTGATCATAAACCGGGGAGCGATAGTGGCTGACGGCACGCCGTCGAACCTCGCCGAGAAACAGCGGGGCGAGGATATCTATTTCGTAAAGGCCAAGGGCGAAAAGGCCGCCCTGGACAAGGCGCTCGAAAAGGCTCCTTTCATCGATCGATTCGAACCGAAGGGCGGTGATGGCGGTGCTGTGGAGTACATGGTCCACGGAACTACAACCGATCGAGATCTCGGGGAAGCGCTGTTCGAGCTGGCGGTGGCTGAAGGTTTTGTCCTTGTCGAGATGCGGAGGGAAAGCGTCAGCCTCGAGAACGTCTTTTCCAGCCTTACCCTGGGGGAGTATGCGTCATGAATAACTGCTTGACCATCGCACACAAGGAGTTCAGAACCTATTTCAGGACTCCCATAGCCTATGTCTTCCTTACCATTTTTCTCGTGGTCATGGGGTGGCTTTTCTTCTGGATGGGATCTGAGCCGTTTTTCAAGCGGGGAACCCTGGATATGAGGGGGTTTTTCGGGCCGATTCCCATTGTTTTCCTTTTTTTCATCCCTGCCATAAGCATGCGCATGTGGTCGGAGGAAAAGAAGCTCGGCACAATGGAAGTTCTGCTGACCATGCCGCTCAGGGAATCGGAAGTGGTTGTTGGAAAGTACCTTGCCGGAGTGGGCCTGCTGACCGTCTCGCTGCTGCTTACCCTGCCCATCCCTTGTATCCTGGGATTGATCGGGGATCCTGATTTCGGGCCCATATGGGGCGGCTATGTAGGCACTATGTTTTTCGGCGCCGCGTATCTGGCCATAGGTTTTTTCGCTTCCAGCCTTACAGAGAACCAGATAGTCGCCTTTCTCATAGGCGTGGTTCTCTGCTTCATGTTTTCGTTCTGGGGGCTTTTTTCCATGCAAGGGCTCCTTCCTGCCGCGCTGGAAACGTTTTTTTCCAAGCTGTCCCTCTCGAGCCATTTCGAGAGCATTCAGAGGGGAGTGCTCGATTCGAGGGATGTGATATATTACTTTTCCATCATTCTATTTTTCCTGTACCTGAACGTGCTTGTAATCCGGCACAGGCGGTGAAAGGTTCTGTATGTGGCCGATTAATCGGTGCTTGAGGAGCAATGATGACTGCTGACTTGATGAAAAGAAGAAAGCGCTGGCTCCAGATGCTTGTTGGCCTGATGCTGGTTTTTTTCAACCTCATCGCTTTCAACTATCTGAGTTCCAGCCACTTCTCAAGAATCGATTTGACAGAGACCGGCATGTATACCCTGAGCCCGGATACGGAAAGGATACTCGGCAGGATGGACGATCTCGTCACTGTGAAGTTCTTTCTGACCAGGGACCTCCCCACGGGGTACCATGAGATAATCGAGCGAAGCGAGGATCTTCTCGAGGAGTTCCGGATAGCCGCAGACGGGAAGCTGCAGGTAGTATTCCTCGATCCTTCGGACAACCCTCCGCTGCGAGCCGAAGCCGAGCAGTACGGCATTCCCGAGATACCCTGTCCGGTTCTGAGCTCAGACAGCTACGAGGAGAAGCTCGCCTACATCGGAATAGTGGTGCTTTACGAGGATCGCTACGAGGTCATCAGCGACGCGCGCTATCCACAGATACTCGAGTACGAGCTCCTGATGCGCATAGTGCGCGTTCTGAGGAAAGAGACGCCTGTCATCGCCTTCAACCAGACCTCTGCTCACGTGCCGGACAACCTGCCGCCGGAGCTGAGGGCACAGCTTCTCGCGCAGAGCCCGAACAAGGACAAGCACGACATCGCAGGCGACTACGTGAACGCGGCAGGCTACCTGAAAAAGCAGTACGATGTGGAGACAGTGAACCTGAACGAAAAGGTTCCCGTCGATATCAGGACACTGGTTGTTGCAAACACTGAAAACCTGGACGATACGGCGCTCTACCACCTGGACCAGTTCATGATGAGAGGCGGCAAGCTCGTTCTGCTGCTTTGCGGAGTGAACGTGGATTTCAACCGGATGCAGGGCATGCCCAGGGACATGCCCAAGGATATAAAGCTGGATAGCTGGCTTGCCCATTACGGGATAGAAGTGGACAAAAACCTGATCATGGACGAGCAGTGCTCCATGGTCCCGTTTCAGAGCGGGGCAAGAGGCGGGTACAGCATGCAGGTTGTCAAGCCGTTTCCGCCGGTGATCAGGCTGACCGCATCCGAGATAAACGAGGTGCATCCAATAGCGCAGGGGATCCGCGACATCACTTTTCCTTTTTGCAGCAGCATCAAACTGGATCCGCCGGAAGGCGCCGTATCCGAGATCCTGCTGAAAAGCTCTCCAATGGCCTGGGCAATGGAAGAGCATTTCATGCTTCATCCCGAGCGGATCATGATGCCCTCGGAAGAAGCCCGGGGCCGGTTTGACCTTGCAGGCATCATCGAGGGCGAGTTCATCTCATACTATGCCGGCCGACCGGTTCCCGAATCTGTGCTGCCGGAAGAGATGAAACAGGATGAGGCCGGGATGATGCCGGATGATGACGGGAGCAGGGCCGGCGAGGTGCCGGCTCAGGATGACGAGGAGCCGGGGGAAAAAGCTGAACCGGTGCGGAAGGGAGAAGGTTCGCCTGAAAAAGAGGAGCCTTCGCCGCAGGACAGGAACAAGGTTGAAAATGATGTACCGGGCGGCGGCGTGATCAGCCCTCAGGAAGGCAATGCCTCAACAGCGCTTCAGCACGGGAAGCCGGCGGAGGGAAAGGACGAAAAAGCTGATGAGCCCGAGGGCGAAGCCAACAAAAAGAAAGCCCGGTCTTTCGACGCGTTGGAGCATCCCCCTGATATGCTGCTCAGGTCAAAGAAGACCGCGATATTTGTGGCTGGGAGCAGCGAATTCATCGGCCGCATCTTTTCCCCTATGGAGAAGATCGTATACGCCTACACGCTGCGCTTTTTCGGCAACACCCTTGACTACATGACTGTGAGCGAGGATTTCAGCAACGTCCGCACTCGTGCCGTGACCGTACGGTACATGGATCCGAAATACAAGGAGGAGCCGTACAAGGGGATTTTGAAGGTCATCGGCGCTTTGGGCGGTGCGGTAATCGTGGTCTTCATCGGGCTTTCTCTTTTCTTCATGCGAAGAGCGGCACAGAGGAGGGAGGTGGTGCTATGATGAACAGGGCCAACAAGATACTCTTGATCGTACTTGCTGTTCAGCTGGTTGCAATACTGGTCCTGGACAACCCCTGGTCATCGGGCTATTACAGGGATGAGTCGCCCAACCGTTCCGAGTCCGCGGTCTTTCCCGATTTCGAAGCGGACACAGCTTATTCCTTCATGATCGACAAAGGCGAACAGAGCGTTGTCCTTGAAAGGGCTGCTGATGCAGGGAACGAATGGTATGTCGTGTCAGGGGGCGAGCGGTTCAAGGCTGAGACGAGCAGCGTTAAAACTCTATTGAACAGCATCACCCGTCTCGAAAAAATGGATGTTGTGTCTAGAAATCCGGAAAAGGCATCGGTATACGAGCTGGATGAAGGATCCGCCATTACCCTGGGCGTTTTCGACCAGGCCGGGGAGGAGCTGGTCAGGCTGCTCGTGGGAAAGAACCTCGGTGCTTTGAGGGGAACTTATGTGAAACTGCCGGATGAGGATGATGTTTACCTTCAACAGGAAAACTTTCGCCGCTGCTGCGACAAGGGCGATGACTGGTTTTCTTCCTGGCGGGATAAAACGGTTCTGAGCAGCGACTCCTGCGATGTCAAGCTGATAGAAATACGAAGTGGTGAACAGACCGTGATGATGGAGCACCGAACTCCCGAGACGGTTGAAGACAATGGTGCCGGCGATGGCGCAAAGCCCGCTGAAGGGGCATGGTGGCTGACGAGCCCGATAAAGGGCAAGGTGATGAAGTGGAAAGGCGAACGCATGGCGGAGGTTTTCTCGTCGCTCAAGGCCCAGGGGTTCGCGGAAGCCGGCCGCAACCTTGAAAACGTGGGCCTGGCCGATCCGGAAGCCGTGATTGTGGCCACGCTGTTGCCGGAATCAGGTGAAAAGACGATCAGGCTCTCTTTGAGCGGGGAGAACGAGGGAGCCAGGTACATGATTGTGGACGATGATTCGTCAACCATTTACACAGTGGCAAACTTCCAGTTCCAGCTCTTCCTGCAGAAGCCGGAGGAGCTTCTTGAGGAACCGTTGCCCGATACGGACGAGGGGAATGAAGAGTAGGGGGGCATTCATAACGGCAGATTCCGATGCTGACATTCCTATCTCGAAGGAAACACCAGCGCGACCGGTTTAGTCGCACCGAGCAGCGATTTGTACGGATCGCCGGCATGCGGGTCCAGCGCGGCGAGTATGCAGAAAACTCGTCGTCCTGCGTACCTGTCAAGCACAAGAGGCGGTATCTCGATGCGCACCGGATCATCACCGAAGCTGCCGCTGAATGAGGGAATCCCGATGGATAGCCCGGCCAGCTCATCCATTGCTATACCGAGGACCTCCTCGAATCCGCTTGGCGCTATGTTTCCCTCTGAATAATCGTTGAGCGAAAACATGAGCTGGAATGTCACATCCTTCGCTCCGCTCACGATCAGCACCGGGGTTTCCCGTCCGTCCTTGTCAGTCGATTTTACGGCGATACCAAGGTTGAGCGCGCTGATGTCCGTTCCTGTGCCGGACCGTCCGTTCGTCTTTCCCACGCCTGGCGGTTCATCGACAAGCCCGGCTTTCACAAGAGCCCTTGATATCTCAGCCGATGCTATCTCGTATCCTCGCGGTTTGAGATGCAGGTGCTCGAAAAAGAGCTTCTCTCTGTCCTCGGTTTCGAGACACGACACAAACGCATTGGCCTGGTCTATTAGCATGGCTCCGGTTTTTTTTGCAACATCCCTGGCAGCCGTGTTTACAGGATCGAAGTGTCCGCCCGTCAAGGCATAGGTCAAAAGAACCGGAACCGCCTTCTGTTCCCTGCATATCTTGACGCAAGCCTCAAGGTCCATGCCTGCGACCCGCTCCAGTTCTTGTCCGGTTCTGAGTCCGGCTGTTGACCCGGCGCCCGGGTTCACATATTTCTCCTCGCCGTTTTCCACAACGATCAGCTGATCCCCGTCCGCTGTGATCCGGAAGTCGTCCGAGTCGCGATCAGGCGCGGCATCCAGGCTTAGAAGCACCAGCTTTGCCAGGCGGAAGAGTTTGATGTGGGAAAGCAGGGATTTCATGTGGAATGAACCTTCTTTCTCTTCGCCTTCCCAGTACCATGATCCGTAGCTGTTCCATGAATCGTTGTACCCGCAAAGGAACAGCACAACAGCCGGCCTGAAACGGTCGAGATAGCCCGGGAGCTTTTCCCGCACCTCGGCCGAGTTCCGCCCGGGCACGCTCCTGTTGATCACACAGTAACGGTCCCTTTTCATGCCGGCGTTCAAAAGAACATGAAGCCGGTTGGGGTAGTTAAACGGTGCTGCGACGTCGAGGCCGTACGTGTGAGAATCGCCGACGCAGAGGATGTTGACAGCGCCGTCACTGCCGGCTGGATCGCGGCTGTTTTCTGACGGCAAGAAAAGACCGATGACCTGCAGTACGAGCTCTAAAATTACAAGAGCTATCAATGTCCCTGCTAGCCCCTTGGCGGGCAGCACAATCCAGCGTAGCTTGGGTTTCCCTGGTTTGCTTATTGTTGCCGGTTTCATGACAGAGCCTGCCGTTCCTTTTCAGTCGGGTCGGACCCGATCAAGCACCCGGCCTGGGATGGCTTGGAGCACACACGTATATGTTTCATCAAACGGTCCCGTATCATTTTCCTTTTTCGATCCAGTCAGGCGGATCATCCGGAAGGCAGCGGATCTTTTCCCAGTATTCTTCCATGTAGAAACCGGATGAATGATCCAGGTCATGACAGGAAGAGCATTCGATTTTTTGCGGCGTGGGAACACGGCCTGCGCTTTGTACGTGCTTTGAACAGGGGCCGTGGCACGATTCGCACCCCACGTTGATCAGCTCTGGGATGCTGTCCGGTTTCTTAAAGCCCGTTACAAATCCAAAGCCTGTTGTGTGGCATGATATGCATTCCGGATCGAACTCGCGTTTCGACTCGATGAGCGTTGAAAAGGCCGTGGCATGTCCGGACTGCTTCCAGGTTTCCCAGGCTTTTTCATGACAGAGGATGCAGCTTTCGGAACCTGCGAACGGTGCGCCTTCGGGAGCGGGATTGACTTCTACCATGTGCTCCAGAATTTTCTCGTCGAGCACACCCTGCCTGTACCAGTCCATGTATGCCTGAATGATTTCCGATTCGGGATAATCCTCCTCCTGCAGCGGTACATTCGTTGGTTCCCCGGGCGTGAGCATGCCGTTTACATCAACGTTCATCCCGCACCACTGTATGAAGCGGCCGCGGTCTCCAGGGGACAGGTGGCGGATAAGTCCCTCCCGTTTTCCGAACTCGTAAACTTGAGGTTCCGAATGCGGGTAGGAGTAAAAGATCAGCTTTGGATCGGGCAGGAAACGGTCGAGCATCTTGGCTTCGCGTCTTGTTCCACGAAGGAGAAGCACGTAAAGATCCGCGTCCGGGTTGTCAGCCGTGGCCTTTTCGATCGCTGCTCCCGGCGGCTCGAAAAGCGCGTCCTCAGGCAGATCGTTGCAAAGCGATTCCGGGATGGCGGCAAGTATCATCACACGAAAGCCGCCGATGTTCTTGAACGTGAAAGGAAGGAATGGGACGTCGTTTTCCTCCGGATAGGTTACGTTGCTCAGGATCAAGGGATAGCCCATATCCCTGCCTGCTGTACGGAGCCTTTCGAGGCCCAGGTCGAGTTCTTCAGGACCGAGCCCAACTGCGTGGTACCCCATTTCCGTGAGGCAGATGAGGATTATCTCGTATCTCAGCGCATGCAGGCGATCGTTTCCGCCGGGAAGGCCGCCCGTGGAAAGCAGCAGTGCCGGCGTGTCACCGTAGGTCAGCGCCTCCAGAAGAAAGGCACGGCGGCCAATACCGCCAAGCTGTCCGCCGGTACACCCGCAAGGTTCAAGTACTCCCTGGTCCGCTCCGGTTACGAAGATCGAAAACACGGCTTCCTCGTCCGAGCCTTCATCGAAAGCAGGGCCTAGCGAGGCTGTTAGCAGAACCGCCGAAAAGACAAGCAGGGTACGGTGTGTCATCCTCGGGTTCCTTTCCGTATTAGCCTTGCCTGCTGTTCCTGTCACCGGCAAAGCCCGCTCAGCGCGATCTTTTTCTTTATCAGATCAGGGTGATCGCTGGTCAAGGTGATAATGCCTTTCAGGTAATGGGCATTGAGTCCGGGCTTGATCGTTACAAGGAGTTCGTATTCGACACCGGCCTTGATAGAGGTGAGTTCGACATCAATGTGTTCCGAATAAACGGAGCTCAGCCCTATATCAGTGATGTTGTATGGAACCGCCGGATTCTTGTTGAGTATTCTGATGTTTTTTGACGTTTCATTTTCGCTTTGGATGATTCCGAAGTTCAGAACCCTTCCCAATTTGCTGTTTTTGCAGTAAAAATGCACTTCAGGGCGTATGTTGAACGTGACCGGTATGACAAGGGCTGCGGTTTTTTGACTTTTCACTTCGGCTCTCAGCTGGAAATAATACGTCTCTGCAGGCGCATTGCCGCTGATTGTTATTCTTGCCCTGTAACCGCTGTCAGGAGTTTCCCCGCTCCTCTCCAGCTCACAGCTTATGAAAGAAGGGAGGTTGGAAAATCCGGTAATTTCGAAATCCATGTCCACCAGGGGTTTTATCTCTACACACATCGTGGCTGTTCCACCTTTTTTAACGATGCCGAACCTTGCTAACTTCGGCTCGATGGAGAACGCCTGTTTGACCGTTGCCAGGATAGGGATGGTCAGTTCGGGGTGTTTGGGATCGTTGGAATGCAGCACCATCTTGTAAGTCATCCGGCCTTTTTGGCCCAGTGACGTAAACTCCAACAACATTGTAGCCGTTTCTCCGGGCTTGAGCGTGAGCACTTTATCGTGTTGCTTGTACTCCCTGAGTGACACCGTTTTTCCGTTGGAGAGCGTAATCCGTGGAATGCTGCAGCCGCACGAGAACTCGAACCTGTAGAGCGCAAGCTCCGACCCCCCTTTGTTTTGTATAGTGATTCTCTTTTGAACAACATCACCGGTCAACACCTCTCCGAAATCGTACATCATCTTATCCAGGCAAAGAACCGGCTCTTTCGGAAAAGAACGCTCATCCTCGTTTTGGGGCTGATCATTGCCTTGCGCTTGAGAATCGTGAAACAGTGACGGCCGCGGTTGCGACGGCGATCCCAAGCTATGTTCCGGTGCGGCAAGCAGGCAAAAAAGAACACAGGCTAGGATGATGCGCAAGGATCGCAAGCCTTGCCCGGATCCGGCTTTGTTTTTCATGATCACCATGACTACCTCTATTCGTCTCGGACCCATCCTTTGATGGAAAGGACCTTTTTCTCAAGATCGGGATGGTTGCTTGACAGTACGATATCACCACTGAAGAACACTTCATTTAATCCGGGCTTGACGCTCACTTTGAGCTTGTAGCGCACTCCTGTCTCGATGGATACAAGCTTGATGTCGAGAAAGTCCGAATAAGGGGAGGAAAGCTGCATTTTCGAAACTATGTACGGGGAGTCCGGATCGTGGTTGATGATGTCAATTTCCTTTTCCGCTCCTTTCCCTTTTTGCAGTATCCCGAAGTCGATGATATCCCGCCCGGCTTTTGAACCGGTATCGAACACCACAGGCGGTAGAACTTCCCCGTAGACGGATAGTTCGAACTCCTTGACCTTTTCGTTTTTTACTTCGAACTTCAGACGCAGGTTCTGAGGGCCCACAGGCGCGTTATCGGCCAGGGAAAGATCAAAACATGCGCAGCAGATTTCCCCTTCCTTGAACCGTTTGATCGAATAGCTGTAGTAGGAGGGCAAGCCCTTGAGACCCGTGATCTCGAACTCGCCCGCTTGTATGGAGCGGATGGTTACGCTGGCGAATGCGCACTGGTTTTTCCGGATGCGGCCGAAGCTGATGAACCGGGGTTCGAATGTGAAAGCCGTTTTTACTTCCGCAAGCACTGGAACTTCGAGGCTGCGGCATCCGGGATCGTCCGAGTAGATTGTCAGCTTGCGCCTGATCCTGCCTGTGATGCCGAAAGTTTTCATTTGGAGCTTTAGTTCGGCATGTTCTCCAGGCCCAAGGATCCCGATCATGGATTCGCCTTTCTTGTCGGGAACAACTGTTTTACCTGAAGGCAGGACAATCTGAGGGATTGTACATCCGCATGTGAAAGCAATTTTCAGAAGCACGATGTCTTTCTTGCCGTTGTTGATGATTCTGAAGGCCGTTACCGGCCGCTCACCACCAAGCACCTTCCCGAAATCGATTTTTTGCGGTTGGCATTCGATGGCTGGCGCTTTCACCGATCCGTTGACCCGTTTTTCCTGAAAAAAGGGCAGCTGTTCCGGGATCAGGGCCTCATACGACAGGCAGCAGGGCGCAAGAAGGTTCATCATAAACAGAATATTGAATACCATGGCCGGGCCTTGGAAATATCAGGCGCGTTTCGGAAAGTTCAGTAATTAGATCATACGAGATATATTCTTCAAATCGTTAGTTCAAGACGCAAAGTTTAACGAAAAACATAACATGTTGTTATTTTGGAAGTTGGATTAATTTCGAAATATTTTCGTTTTGTTGCAACCGGTGCGTAATAAAATACGCCTAAGTTAATAATGGCTTTATCCGATATACGAAAAAAGATATAATTACATTGATTCAGACAGGTTTAAGTCTGGAATGATTATCTCGGAGCTGCCGAGGCTTTTCTGAAAGAGTGTGTGTTGTTGTGGCGGCTCTTTGTGTTGTATGCATAAGTTCAGCATTTGAAGCCCAAATGAACAGAGGGGGTTTTTATGAGTGGTAACCGTGAATCCGGCAAGATAAGGCCTCTTGTCGCTGTAATTCTGGCAGGCGTTGTTCTGGTATGCGGTACGTTGATCGCGATGTTCAGCTCATCCGGACCGGAGAAACTGGAATCCGATCTCAGCGGAACTGAAGGTTATGAAGAACCGGTAGTTGTCGCGGAGATCGCTGATCCCGCACTGAATCCTATAATGCGGCCGCTGGTTGAAGAAGAAAACGAAGAGCCCATAGTGACCAAGACGGTTAATATGCAGGGCGACATCGTTTTTATTAAGAATGAACCGGAAAAGGTATTTTTGCCTGGTAAGGGTTTCAAAAAAATGACCATGACGGCGACTGCCACGAATCATGTGGGTGTTAAAATAAAGGAGGCCGCGAAGAGCAAAAAGATGGCTGTTCATCCTGGAATAAGGGGTGTAAAGAGCGATACCGGTTCTGTTACACAGTTTGGTGGAAACAATGACAGCAACAAAAATTCGGCTGATGATAAGAGCGTACTGAAAGGTGACGACACCGGAAAAGGGGGAGACAAAAAAGAAAAGGGAGCTGAGTCCGGCGGCAGCGGTAAGTAGCGCATGTTTTCATTCACAGCCGGCCTGATGATTTAAAGCTCGAGGACATCACAACTAACTCTTCAAACGCTCCAGGAAAACGAAGTGAATTTTTCCTGGAGTGTTTTTTTTACCCGCTCATTATTGTTGCTCATAAACGCCGGCGCGCAGCTCCTCCAGGACGAGGTGGAGTTCAGGGGGGCAGTGTTCCATCTCAGCACCCATCTCCAGTGTCTTCACGGCCTCGGCGATCATTCCCATGCTTCTCAGGGCGAGGCCCGCGAGATACAGGTTTTCAGCATTTTTTCCTTCATGGTTCATGAGAACGCATGCAGCATCGAGTGCCCCATTGTAGTTACCGGTTTCCATCTCGAATCCCCAAAGGCTTTTGCAGATTTCCAGGACCCTCGATTGTGGAACCGGAACAGGTTTGGACCCTTCCGTGCCGATATTTTTCAGCGCGATGCGTAGATGTTGGATTGCATCCTTGATGCGCCCAAGGCCGATCAATGCCCTGGCAGCGGCTAAGCGGGTGTTTACTTTCAGAGCGCTGCCCGGCCTTGATAGGTTCTTTCCCTCAATTGCTTTTTCGAGGGCGGATTTGTGCTTTCCCTGTTTATAGAGTGCGTTGCTCAGCCCTAACCTGGCTTTCACTGATCCGGAATGAGTCTCAAGGGTGGCAGCCCACAAATGTGCGCCGTCTCTCCAGTCGAGACACCTGCTAAACGAGAAACAGCCCAGTAATACCAGGAAAACGGCGAATACGGCCTTTGACGCACGGCCGGACCATGCCTGCCCGTGCTTGCTCAACTGGTTTTTCATCACGGCGGCGGAGAGCAGAGAAACACCCACCAGGGGAAGGTAAAGGTAACGATCGTTCACCAGGCTTTTGAGCGTGAACACGATGCTCGATGTGGGCAGCTGTGCAAGCACTGTGAAGAGAACGGCAAAACAAGCCACTGGGTGTTTGCGGGCGGAAGACATGCCCAAAAACACAAGCACTACATACAAGAGTCCCAGGAGCGTGATCGCCACGATGGAGTAAGAGTCGAAGAAACCGTCCTGGTAGTCGATGTTGCTGAACCAAGGCCTGAAAAGCAATGATACCTGGTAGAACAAGCCAAACAGTGCGTACAGGCAGTTGGACCAGACGTTCGCTCCGTGGTGTGGAATTTGGTCATTCAGGCCGCCGAGAACATGGGACCTGAGCAGGAGGTACAGAATGGTTGTGCCGAGCGCGAACGCGGCGTGAAGCAGGAGTCCGCCATTTCTCCGGTTTTTCAGGCACAACCATGCGAGCACGATCAATGCGCTGGTAATTGCGCCCGATTCCTTGGAGAGACAGGCCAGCAGGCACAGCAGGCCCGTGAGGGAGGCTTTCAACGCGGTGTGCCTGCTTTTTCCGGCAAGAGTGTTAATCAGGCAGAGCATCACGAAGAAGACAACAAGCTGATCTCCTCGGCTGGATATCCATGCCACGGACTCCACCTGAACCGGATGCAGGGCAAAAAGGGCTGCGCCCAGCAATGCCGGGAACCAAGCGCTGTTTTCTTTACATGAAGGCTTGAGGATGATCGTGATGAATCTGAAGACCAGGCATGTGTTTATCAGGTGCATCAGGATGCCGACGATGTGGTGCAGGAGCGGCCCTTGGCCGCCGATGCGGCGTTCTATCGCAAATGCAAGCGTTCGCAGCGGCCTGTAGATGTCGTGCACCCGCTGGTTGTCCATGGTGCCCGGATCGAGAAACACAGCCTTTAGATCGATGCTTTCGTTCATGGACGGGTTATCAACGATGAAACGGTAGTCGTCGTAGATGTAACCGCTGTAAAGTGCGGGCAGGAATACAATGAATGTAACCAGAAGCAAGAGCGCTGGGCAGGTTCGCTGTGCGGAAAATTTTCCCATCAAATAACTCCGAGCACCAGATCGAGTTCCCGGTGGCAGTTCCACCAGCACGCCGCGCAGAGCCTGAAATCGATGCACGAGCTGAGCTTGCCGGACATTAAAAGCTGCATAAGCTCACCGGGCGCGTAAGGAACGCGGCCTGTTCCCTTCAGGGACGATGGAACGCAAGGGTATATTCTTCCGTCACATGACACAAGAACCGAGCTGTGAAGAGCAGAACAGCGCGAGGGCATGAGTGCCCCCTTGAAGAACCCGGCCATGCCTTTCAGATACCCTTTCGAGCTGTCGATTGTTTTTTCACCGGCGCGGCTTGACAGCTTTGCAGCAGCCTCCGCTCCAGCGGATGATAATTTTCGCACACCGGGAACCGAAAACATTGACAACGGCAGGAAAGAACACCCGTCCACCCCGAGCTCGCTGCAAAAGGCCGGAAGATCCTGGGCCTGGTGCGCGTTGCCGTTACCAATGGTCATGACGACCATGAGCCTGGTATCCGCGTTCAGCAGTTCCCTGGCATCCACGAGGGCCTCGATACCGGCGAGGGTCTGTGCGAAGCTGCCCGTGCCGCGCAAACGGTCGTGCGTTGGAGCGTCGGTTCCGTCGAGCGAGACGTTGATCGAGGACAGCCCTGTCTCGAAGAGGCGCGCGGCCCGGTCGCGGTCAAGAAGTGTGCCGTTTGTGTTGAGATGAGTCAGAAGCCCTGCTTTTGAGGCGCTCCTGGCGAGCAGATCAAGCGGCTTGTAAAGAAGAGGCTCGCCCCCTGTGAAGCCCAACCCCTTCACTCCAGCGGCTGCGATCTCGTTTATGAAACACAGCATCATCTGGAGGTCGGCCCCCGGGCTTGTGCCCTCGTGTGATTCGCAGAAAGGGCATTTCAGGTTGCAGAGCCTTGTCACCTCCATGGTGGCGAGGATCGGAGGCGTGATAGGCCCGGCAAGACCAGGCCTGATGTGAGCTGAAAGGGCTTGGAGAATCATGCCGGGAGCGCGCTTGTGAAGTTTTCCCTGCCTGAGAAGGTGAAAAAGCGCGCGCATGTACGATTTCCTCATTTTCCCTCCCCGTAAGAAGAGGAGGAGCCCCTCCCGGTTGTGCTTGCGCGGGGTGCTCTGCCTGAGAGGAAGAGCCTGAAAAAGGAAGGGGATAGAATCCTGCCGAATATGGCTGTGTATGCCTCGCAAGGGGTCCAGCAGCCGGGGCATTTCCCGCCTGCTATCTCATCCGCTGTTTCGAGGAATGCTTGTGATGACGCGAGCCTGCCAAGGTCAAAACCGATGCTTTGCAAGTTACCAAGAGGTTTATCGAAAATCGTGCAAGGGTATGCGGTCCACGAGGCATCGATAAACACCGATGCTTCGCAGGCTCTGCAGGCCAGAGGAGTTTTATTGGACAGGATATATTTTACAGCGCCATTCAGGTAGAGGGTTTCCAGCTTGTCGAGGAGAGAGAGCCTCCTCCGCCTGGAAGCGGCCAGCCGTCTCATGATCTCAGCCCCGGTTTCGAGCGGCAGGGGGTCGATCTTCTCTATACGGTAGTAGTGTTTCGAGGCGTGAGCCAGGTTGAGATGCACTTCCCATGGGCCCTCGAGCCCAAGCGCTTCACACAGCTCTTCTACCGGCGAGCTGGTCAGGGCAAGGAGTTCGCCGGACAGCGTCATTCCGGGCATGACCTTCAGCCTGCTTTTCGATCCTTTGGAAAGCTCTTTCAGGCTGTAGTACGTTTCAGCAGCTCGTTCAAACGAACCGTCCATGCCGCGCAGTTTGTCATGTGAATTCCTGCTTCCATCAAAACTCACTGTGACATGGATTCGTGTTATCCCTGCCCGCAGAGCTGATTCCACTCCGTTCAAGGTTCGGTCCTTCAGGAAACCGGATGTGGGAAAGTTCAAAAAAGCCGGCCGTGGACGCGTATCCGCGATGATCCTGAAAACCTCTCGGATATCCTCGCGAAGAAAGATCTCGCCGCCGGTCAGGTTTATCCAGGACAGATCGTTGCAGCCGAAAAAAGCCTCCAGCTCCGAGAGCGTTGGGCCGTCAACCGTTTTGTTCTTCCAGATGCTGCAGGTCCTGCAGCGAAGGGGGCATCCGGAGGTGAGCATGAGGATAACGCGAAACAGCTTTTTCCTGCCCAGGTTCAGGGCGGCCAGATCTTTGAGACCCCTGAGTGTGGAACCTTTCATGCCGGGTTCTCCCGGGCGCTGTTTCCGTTTTCACGTTTCTTTACACCTTCGGACAGGATCTCCAGAGCCGCATCGAAAACCTCCTTTGGCTCGATGTCGAGTATGCATGAAGGAATGCGGCACCTGCTGGTCTTGGCGTTCATGTTGGTCAGGCATGGGGAGCAGGGGAGTTTGTTGTAGAATGTGCGGCTGTTATCATGCAGGGGTCCGTAGAGCTCAGGGGTGTTGGGCCCGAAAAAAGCGATAAGAGGCACATTAAGCGCGGAGCCGATGTGTACGGGCGCGGTGTCGTTGGTGATCAGAAGATCCGCGTTCCCGAGCAGTTCGATGAACTCCATGATATTGAAAGAGCTGACAGCGTTGGTAAGCGCGACCCCGGCTTTTGCCGCTAACCGCTCACCGAGCTCCCGTTCGGGCTCTGTGCCGGTCACAACACATCTTGCACCTGTTTTTTTCACGAGCATTGCGCATAGAGCGGCGAAGTTTTCAACCGGCCAACGTCTGGCCGGAAAGTTGTCTCCTGATCCGGGATGAACAACAACCACGGGCCCTTTGCCTTCAGGAAGCGATTTCAGGAAGCTCATCACTTCAGCTGCCGCTTCCAAAGAGCGCGGCACATCGAGAGGAGCAAGGCCGTGTGTGCTGATCCCGGCTGATCTGACAATATCCCCAAAAGCCAGGCTCATGTGCCTGTTTTTACGGTACGGCACATGGACGTTGTGAAGAACGGATCTGGCCTGGCCTTCGGTTTCGAATCCGACTGACTGCGGTGTGCCCGATATCAATGCGAGGATCGGGGTGATCTTCAGAAACTGCTCGAAATCCAGCACGATGTCAGGTTTGAACCTCCTGAGTTTGGCGGAAACCCTGAGAATCCCGGCGGCTGTTCTCAAAACACCTTTGGGCTCGAAAACGACGATTTCATCCAGCTCAGGCAGGTTCTTCAGAAGCTCCCTGTTGCTCTCTATCGTCAGAAAGCAAATGCGCGCTGCCGGGTGTTTTTTTCTGACCGCCCGGATCAGGGGTATGATCATTACCAGGTTGCCGATGCCCCACAGCTTGACCATGAGGATTTTGTCCACTCTTACCCGATTATTCCATGACCGTGTGCAGAACAGCGCCTGGAACGGCTTCAAGATGTATAGCAAGGGCACGCCGATGTAGCGGTCCAACAACTTCATCAGGTTAATCGATGTTTCGTTCATATCAGCGCAGGCCCTGTAATGTACATCTATTTTTAGTGCGGGTCCGGTGCAGGGTCACCATGCCTCAGTGTTTTTTTGGCCGGTAGATCCCAGTTTCCGGCAAAAGGGCCGTGCTTTCAATACCGCTCTATGTTTTATAAAATTGATGAACCATGACGGTTGAAAAGAAACCGAAAGAATCGAAGCTGATGAAGGTGCTGTGCCGCATTGCGGCAAGGTATTACCTGCATAGACCTGATCAGGCCGAGCTGATCTACATCAAGCATCCCGGCCTTTCAGAGCTTTGGCCGGCTGTTGCCAACGAGGCGTGTTACAGGCTAGGCCTCGGCAAAAGCTACAAAATGACCAGCCTGAACATCGAACTGACCAACCGCTGCAACCTTTCATGCGGGCACTGTCCAAAGACTCTATCGGATTCACGTGCGCCAAGGGACATGGATTTCGAAACCTTTCGCCGGATAGTGGACTCGGTTCCCTCAGTCGAAAACATTCTTCCTTTTCAGTGGGGCGAGCCCCTGCTCAACACGGCGGTCTATGACTGTATCGCATATGCGGC
Source organism: uncultured Phycisphaerales bacterium (assembly GCA_964542475.1). Classification (GTDB taxonomy): domain Bacteria; phylum Planctomycetota; class B15-G4; order B15-G4; family CAYZWU01; genus CAZIUL01. Next base: position 151,033 of record CAZIUL010000001.1, read on the forward strand.
AAAGTGCTCAAAGCGCGTCATGCTCACAACAAACGGAACCCTGTTGACAGACGATGCGAGTGAGAAATTTATCGAGTCAGGGCTTTCCCGCCTGACTGTGTCGTTCGACGGCGACAGGAAAACGCACGCTGAGCTGAGGCGGGTTGATCCTGACCAGGTGATCGCAAACATCGTCCGTTTCAAGGAGATCCGTGACAAGAGAAGCTCTTCATGCGCGCTTGACGTGTCGATGGTTGTAAACGAGCGTACCGAACCGCTGATGGACTCCTTTGCAGCGCTTTTCGAGGGCATAGCTGACCGCATCCAGTACATCCCCGGCTTTGTCAAGGATAAGAGAGAGAGCCCATGCAGGGAGCTCTGGCGGGGCCTGCTGGTTGTGCTTTCCAACGGTGATGTAACGATATGCTGCGTTGATCTGAACGGAGATGCCGTGATTGGAAACGTCCTGGACAGCCCTCCCGGCGAGCTCTTCAACAGCCGGGCAATGCGCCTTCTAAGGAAGCGCCATGTAGCGCGCGACTTCCCTGCCCCTTGCCGATCCTGTGCGGAGTATGCCTCTTCACGCGTCAGCCCTCGATTTTCCTGATTCCACCGCCGTAGGTTTTTATCTTGTATACAAGCAGGTAGTTCCTTCCCTTGACATCCCAGGACGGCTGAACGATCCTCCCGAAAACACTCACGGTTTCTATCTTTTTACTACTCTTTTTTGCTTCCGAGAGTTTTCTCTTCAGACGTTTGAAGTAGGGGTTCCTGGAGCTGACCATCACCGGAACCGAGCTGTTCGAGAAAACGTGCCAGAGCTTTCTGTCAGGTCTCTTTACAACATCCGGTTTCTTTATAAAAACCGATGACGAGATGTAGATGTGCACTTTTTTTCCGTAGTAAGCTTTTGCACCGGTCTTGTAGAACTCCTTCAGCCTTTGTTTCATTGTGATCCTGCGATAGCTAAGCTCCTGGGAGCTCAGGGGCGCGGCCATGAAAACCGCAATCAGCAGGCAGGCCGCTGCTTTCAGATGATTAGAACTGATTGGCACCTGTTACCCTCCTTCTTGTTATTAATTGATAGTGTTGCTATCAAGTCGAAGTGAAAGGGGAGTGGTTACAGTAATTCTCTTACGGACAGGTCAGGCATGTCCGACAAGTCTCAAGAGAATTGTCCG
>CAZIUL010000001.1:152292-193612 GCA_964542475.1 uncultured Phycisphaerales bacterium
TAATTCTCTTACGGACAGGTCAGGCATGTCCGACAAGTCTCAAGAGAATTGTCCGGCAAGAATCAGGCTCCTACAGGTTGAGGATCGTCTCCTGTCATGAAACGCAGCATGAGCGCAGTTTACGGTACCGCAGCAGAAGAGGATGAAATATGCGGATTAGCCATCGACCTTGCGGTATCCGAGTGATTTGATGATTTTGAGCACCTCTGTCCAGGAGGGGAACGCTTTCTGGGTCTTTCTCTTGTAACGGTCGACAGCCTTGATGAACTCGAGCGTTTCCATGTTTTCCCGCTCTTCATCCTGCCAGACCTTCCGGGCTTTCTCCTGGGCCCGCTTGCCTGTCAAGCCGCCGGACTTTTTAGAGGCTCTTTTCTTCTTTCGTGTTTTGGACTGCATTGCACGTTCTCCCTTTTCCCGAGTTATGAACGTTTTTGACTTAGAGCGTTTCATTGCGCGGGTAAACCGCTTCTACCTTTCTATATCACGCCTGCTTCCCTGAAATGGGCTCTCACCGCATCCATGTCCGGTTTGTCTATCGTTCCGAACTCCGTGACTATGGCGGTTATGTTTTCAGCGGGCGTCACATCGAATGCCGGGTTGTACACCTTGACTCCCTGGGGCGCGGTCCTCGATCCGAAACCTTCGGTGATCTCTTCCGGAGCCCGCTGCTCGATTGGGATGTCTGATCCGCTGTCGATCGACAGGTCGAACGTTGAGGCTGGTGCGACAACATAAAAAGGAACATTGTGAGCCCTGGCGAGCACGGACACGGAATATGTTCCGATCTTGTTGGCGGCATCACCGTTGGCAGCGATGCGGTCGGATCCCACAAACACCATGTCAATGCGTCCCTCTTTCATGACCTGTCCGGCCATGTTGTCGCAGATCAGCGTCACATCTATCTTTTCCTGCATAAGCTCCCAAGCGGTGAGGCGCGCGCCCTGCAAGAGAGGCCGTGTTTCATCAGCGTACACATGGATCTTTTTCCCCGCTTCCGCCGCAGCGAAAAAAACCGCCAGCGCGGTCCCGAAATCTGCCGTGGCCAGCCCGCCCGCATTGCAATGAGTAAGCGCTGTTTCCCCGTCCTTGATTAGCTTCTGCCCGTGTTCCCCCAGCTTTCTGCAGATCTTCTTATCTTCATCTAGAATCAGCACCGCCTCGCCGAGGAGACCGCGCTTTATCTCCTGTGTATCAGATCCCGGATGTTCCCTGGAATACCGTTTCATCCGTTCCAAAGACCAGAAGAGGTTGACCGCTGTCGGTCGCGATGTTGCAAGGTAATCCGTTACTTCATCGAGTTTCACGTCGAACTCTTGACGTGTTCCCTCGACACCCTGCACTCCAAGGATCGTACCAAGAGCGGCTGCAACCCCGATGGCGGGAGCGCCCCTGACATCCAGGCGTTTAATTCTGTCCCACATGTCTTCGACTGTGCGAACTTCGATTATGTTGAACTCCAGAGGCAGCTTGGTCTGTTCAACCATAGTTACGAAGCCAGGAAGGCTTCCCTCCCAGGTAATGGTAGGAACCGGCATCGGATACTCCTCTGGTGTTATTCCTCTCCGCGGGTATATGTTGGTATTATCGGATAAACCATAAATAACCTTTACTGGTTTGAAGCCCGGATCCGGATCCCGAACCCGATTTTGACCCGGTGCCCCTACAGGATGAACGTGAACATTCCCTTGACCGTGTAGGGGCGCACCCGAGTGTGCGCCCTCCGGGTCTTTCATCCCGCTTCTTCTCAACTGTTGAGCTTCTTGTCCTTCTTGACAACCTTGGCCGCCATTTTTCGTTTGTAAGCCTTCAGCATCTTCTTGAGAACCGGGTCCGAAATGGCCAGGATCTGTATTGCCAGGATGGCCGCGTTTTTCGCTCCAGGCTTGCCCACCGCAACCGAGGCCACAGGGATGCCTCCCGGCATCTGCACCGTGGATAGAAGGGCGTCGAACCCTGAAAGCGGTGTTGCGGCAAGAGGCACTCCGATGACCGGAAGGACGGTCTGGGCGGCGATAGCGCCGGCAAGATGAGCGGCACTGCCGGCCCCGGCAATGATCACGCCGAAGCCGGATCGTTCCGCACCGGATGCGAATGCAGCGGTTTCGGTGGGGGTTCGGTGAGCCGACAGGATCCTCGCGCTGAAAGGAACACCGAACTCCTTCAAAACCGCTGTCGCCTCTTCCATGACCGGAAGGTCCGAATCCGATCCCATAACCACGGCAATTTTTTTCTTCATGGCGTATTTCCTTTCATACCTGTATTGCCGCGACTTCGTCGGCATGGCGCATTGTTATGTTTTGGTTCATGTCCTAATTAATCGCTTAGATGGATTTAGTCCTTCAACCCCAGGCCTCGGTTAAAAACATTATTCATGCTATTATCTTCTTCTTCTCTTATTCTTTTTTTCCTATCTGTGTTCATCCGTGGTTCTCTTTTTCTTCCTCTTCCTTATCTTCAAAATCACGCGGTCAGCATGCGCAGCGCTTCTTCATATTTAGCGGAGGTGTCAGCCACCACATCAGGGGGCAGCGGCGGGGGTGACGAGGATCTGTCCCATCCGCTCTGAATAAGGTAATCCCGGACGAACTGCTTGTCGAAGGATTCCTGTGCCTTTCCCGGTTTGTAGCTTTCCTTGGGCCAGAAACGGGAAGAGTCCGGGGTCAGCACCTCATCGATGAGCATGAGCGCACCATCGAAGATGCCGAACTCGAACTTGGTGTCGCAAAGTATGAGCCCGCGCGAGAGCGCGTGATCTCTTGCTATCGAGTAGATTTCGAGTGCGGCTTTTTCCGTCTGCTCGGCCGTATTTTTCGAAACGATTTTTTCGAGTTCTTTTACTGTTATGTTCTCGTCGTGCCCCTCTTCAGCCTTGGTGGATGGCGTGAGGATCGGGGGATCAAGACGGGCGGCCTCCTTCATTCCTTGTGGAAGATCGATGCCGCAGATCGTCCCGTTCTCCTGGTAATCCTTCCACCCGGAGCCTGCCAGATAGCCTCGCACAATGAACTCCGCCGGAAGAGGCTCTGCCTTTCGCACCAGCATGGAACGCCCCTGCAGCAGCTTTGCCTCTTCAGTGGAAATGCCATCCACCTCTGACATGTCGGCTGTGACGAGATGGTTGGGAACCACCTCTTTGAGCAGGTCGAACCAGAAGATCGACATCGCGGTGAGTATGCGCCCCTTGCCCGGGATCGGCGTGGGAAGAACGTGGTCGAACGCGGAGATCCTGTCAGTTGCCACAAGAAGCAGGTGTTCCCCCGCCTCGAAGAGATCCCGAACCTTGCCGCTTCTCAATAGAGTGAAGTTCTGAAGATTCGTGTTAAGCAGTGGCGTGTCTTTCATGTGACGGTTCCCTTATGTTGCGCCTGGATGTTGTAAAAAAAGGAATCGTATAAAACTCAGAACTGCTGTCAAGAGATAGACCGAGGGCTAATATACGGAGCCATGACAACTCCGCCACGATTCCGCGTACGGACTCCGTATCCCGGGCGGTGCAACGGGAATCGTGCTGTAGCTGCCCGGCTCTCTATTTGGTTTTTATCTTGGTTCTCAGGCTCTTTGATACTATTTTAGATAGGAACGTTCTAAAAAGGAGGTTCGATGATACTTGTTCTTGGAGGGGCAGGCTATATCGGCAGCCACGCGGTTAAACGCCTGAAAGCCCACGGCGAGGATGTTCTTGTTTATGACGATCTCAGCCAGGGGTACGAGAAGGCGGTGCCGGGCACAAAGCTCATTGTTGGGGACGTTTCCGACACTGCCGGTCTTTGCAAGGTAATGATCGAGCACAAGGTCGATTCGGTCATACATTTTGCCGCCCACTGCTATGTCAGCGAATCAGTGAAACACCCGGCCAAGTACTACAACAACAACGTTGCAGGCATGGTGAGTGTGCTCAACGCCATGGTCGAGGCTCGCGTCGGCCTGATTATTTTTTCCTCTTCAGCCGCTGTTTACGGCATCCCCGAAAAGATTCCCATTTCCGAGAATTCTCCGCTTGAACCGGTCAATCCGTACGGCAGGACCAAGCTGATGATGGAGCAGATGATGGAGGATTACGAAGCCGCATACGGGATGAAATACAGCGCGGTCCGCTATTTCAACGCTGCGGGCGCTGACACCGAAGGGGAGCTCGGGGAGCGGCACCTGCCGGAAACCCACCTCATCCCGCTAGCGATCCATGCTTCGCTCGGGCTGACCGACAGTCTTACAGTTTTCGGCAGCACCTTTGACACACCGGACGGCTCGTGCATCCGCGACTATATTCATGTGGATGACCTTGCCGACGCGCACATACTGGCCTTGAACAGCCTCAGGAACGGTTCTCCGAGTTCGATCTTTAACCTCGGCAACGGCCGCGGCTACTCGGTTCTGGAGGTTGTGGAGGAGGTCCGCCGTGTTTCTGGAAAAGAGTTCGAGGTTGTCACAGGCCCAGCGCGGCCCGGAGATCCTCCCGTGCTTGTGGCTGATTCATCCAGGGCTGTGAAGACCCTTGGGTGGGAGCAGAAGCACCCTTCCCTGGAGGAGATAGTGTCAACAGCATACGAATGGCTGAAGAAACATCCTGCAGGCTATTGAAGATCCCGGATTATTCATGATTTCCCGCCACATCCGCACCTTTTGAAGTGATGGAAGCTGACAATGCATCAAAGCGCCGAACCGAAAAAGAAACCGATTACATTCCTCGCCCGCGTCATCCTCCTGGCTGCTGTTGCAGCGCCCGCCCTCGCGCTGGGGATCGACAGGCAGGCTGTTGAAAAAGCCCTGTCTCACCCGAACCTGAAGGGAGCCTTGACAGGCGTTGAGATCCGTTCGCTGGACAGAGGCGACGTTGTCTTTGCAAGGGATGAGCGCACGCCGCTCATACTCGCCTCCAACAACAAGCTGGTGACGACCGCCTCGGCGCTGTACCACCTGGGCCCGGATTTCGATTTCCGCACCAGGGTTTATGCCAGGGGGCACGTTGAGAACGGGAAGCTTCGTGGCGACCTGATAGTCAGGGGCGGGGGGGATCCGTGCCTTTCCGGCCTGTTTCACGAAAAAAACCCGCTCGGTCCCGTGGATGAGCTTTCAGCTGCGGTCGCAGGGGCGGGGATCAAGGAGGTCACAGGATCCCTCATAATGGACGACCTGGTTTTCGACCGCACCTACGTGGCGCCGGGATGGCCGGGAGATCAGCTCAACCACTACTACTGCGCTCCTGTGTCCGGCCTGTCAGTCATGAAGAACACGGTCGAGGTGAAGGTCATGCCGGCGGATATGGCGGGAATGAACGCGAAGCTCTCGCTTTTTCCCCCTGGAACGGGTTTCGGCATAAGCGGCGTGATCCTGACCACATCCAGGAAAAACCAGAACCTTGTCAGTCTTTTTCGCCCGGACGACCACGGCATAATCCGGGTCTCAGGCAAGACATCCGCGCTAGGCAAAAGCTCTGTGTTTTCCGTGTCTGTAAGAACCCCTCCGGCTTACTTCGGAAGCATTTTCATGCACTCACTCAAGGAGGCCGGAGTGTTGGTTGACGGAGGCATGTACCTGGCAGAGGATGCGCTCGATTATGATGGAAATATCGAGAAGATGACGCTGCTTGGCACGGTTTCCTCGGATCTGAAGACAGCCGTGTTTGTCACGAACAAGACAAGCAACAACCATTGTGCCGAGCACCTTTTCAAGGCGGCCGGGTGGAAGGTTGCGGGCAAGGGCTCCTTTTCCACGGGCGAGGCAGCGGCACGAGAGCTATTCCGCGGTCTTGGAGCAGTGCCTGATGACTCGTTTCAGATGGCGGACGGCTCAGGCCTTTCCAGGGGGAACAGGTTTTCCGCTCACGCGGTTGTCACCCTGCTCTCGGCTGTTTACAACTCGCGGATCCGTGACACTTTCATGAGGTCGTTGCCGATTTCGGGTGTGGACGGCAGCCTGAAGAACAGGATGAAAGAGGACGCCTACACCATGCGGGTTCGCGCGAAAACCGGATGGATACGAGATGTTTCCGCTCTTTCCGGGTATGTGCAGTCCCGCTCAGACGGGGTTTATGCCTTCTCCATCATTTTCAACGGTTACAAGGGCAACAACTCGGTGATGAAATCGATACAGGATTCGATCTGCCGGGCAATAGTGGACGGATGATTTGCCGTGAAAGGAGGAGCTGCGGTGCCCAAAGAAACACACATGCTCCGCGAGATACGAGAGCAGCCCGCTGTTCTCAAAAGAGTGCGGGAAAGCGTTTCCGCTTTTCTGGATGAAAACCCGCTCAAGAGCAGGAACCTTCGTACCGTTGTGCTCACCGGATGCGGTGACATGGAGTTTTCCGGTCGCATCGCAGCCTGGATGACACTGCTGCCGGGGCAAAAAGTAAAAAGCGTGAGCTCCATGGAGATGAGGTGGTTCTCCGGGCAGTGCACAGGCCGGGACCTGGTGATTGCGGCAAGCGCCTCCGGCCGGACACCGCGCACGGTCGAAGCGGCCCGCCTTGCCCGGAAGAGCGGCGCAGAGGTGTGGGGGATCACTGGAAACCCGGGTTCAATGCTTTGCGATGCGGTTGACAAGGCGATCGTGCTGGACACCGGGCCGCGGCGCGAACTGACAAGGCACGCCTACGCGGGTTATCACCACAACGTGCCCCAGACCAAGAGCTTCACCGCGGCTTTGACGGCCACGCTCATGGTGCTGCGTGAAGCCGGCTGCATGGAGCGCGAGACGGGCTCGGAGCTCGACTGTGTTGCGGACCTGGTTTGTGGGGACAACCTTTCTCAGCTCGAGCGCGGAGCGGACCGTTTCATTGACGACCGCTTCAAGAGCAAAAACGCGAGCATCAGCCGTGTTTCGCTTCTTGGAAGCGGGCCGTGGAAACCGGTTGTTGATTACGGGGCAGCCAAGCTCATCGAGATGGCGATCCCGGCTCGTTCCCAGTGCCTCGAGGAGAACAACCACCTGGAGATGTTCCTGACCGACGAGCACGAGCTCATGGTTCTTCTTGCGCCTGACGATCAGTCCTGGACAAGGGCGGAGGAGCTTCTGAAACCTTACGCGCGCCTCAACGCCATGCGCCTGATGCTGGCCCCGCGATCGCTCACAGGCTGTGACGATCTGTTTTCACAGGATTTCCATGGATCGGCCCTGATCAGCATACCGGAAGGCAACGGCCGCGGTCCTGTCAATGTCTTCGGCGCAACCGCTGCGCTCCAGGTTCTTGCCGCGGCGCTGGGGCCGGCTTTCGGCCGCGACATCGACCAATGGGTGGGAGGTGTGAGAACAGGGCTGATCGAGGAGCTTGGGCAGGAACTGGTGAGAAACACGAGGATCATGTCTTGATCATGCGTTCTGTGCGGACACGGGTGTTTTTTTTGTTTCAACAAATATTTGCTGTTTCTCTATTGTTTTCCGCTTGAAAACAGTGTATCTTGTTTACCTTTTTAATGTGCAAAAACCGTGCGCTAAACATGGTTCCTTGATAATAGATGTTGTTTTAATTAGTTGTTAAAAAAAAGGTTATGATAGAGTCTCTTTCGGCTTTCTCAACCACGAGAATAGTATTTGCCCCCGGGAAGAGGAGCCGGATGCAGATCGGAAACTTTATTTCGCAAATAATCAGGTAAGGAGGCAGGTAATGTCTAGTTATGTTGATGAGCTGATGGGCCAAGTGAAGGCCAAGAACCCGGCTGAGCCTGAATTTCATCAGGCTGTACAGGAAGTTGCAGAATCTCTGGAAGTTGTCCTTGATCGTCATCCAGAGTACCGCAAGGCCAAGATCCTTGAACGCATCATCGAGCCGGAGCGGATGATCATGTTCCGCATCCCATGGATGAATGACCAGGGCGATGTTCAGGTTAACCGCGGCTTCCGCATCGAGATGAACAGCACGATCGGGCCTTACAAGGGCGGTCTCCGTTTTCATCCCTCGGTGAACCTCGGCATCCTCAAGTTCCTTGCTTTCGAACAGGTTTTCAAGAACGCCCTGACCACGCTCCCCATGGGCGGCGGCAAGGGTGGCTCGGATTTTGATCCCAAGGGCAAGAGCGACAACGAAGTCATGCGTTTTTGCCAGAGCTTCATGACCGAGCTCTGTCGCCACATCGGCCCCAACACCGACATCCCCGCCGGGGACATCGGCGTGGGCGGACGCGAGATAGGTTTCATGTTCGGACAGTACAAGAGGATCAGCAACGAGTTCTCGGGCGTGCTCACAGGCAAGGGCCTGAACTGGGGCGGCTCCCTGATTCGGCCTGAGGCCACAGGATACGGCGCTGTTTATTTTGCAGCCGAGATGTTGACCACCCGCAAAGAGACCCTCGAAGGCAAGATCTGCCTTGTTTCAGGAAGCGGTAACGTGGCACAGTACACAACCGAAAAGCTGCTGGATCTCGGCGCCAAGACAGTCACGCTTTCCGACTCCGGCGGTTACATATACGATAAGGATGGCGTTGACCGCGAAAAACTCGCCTGGGTAATGGATCTCAAGAACGTGCGCAGGGGCAGGATCAGCGAGTACGCGGATAAGTACAAGAGCGCTACCTACACCAAGCTGGACCGCAGCGGCGATCACAACCCGCTCTGGGACAACAAGGCCGACTGCGCCTTCCCGAGCGCAACCCAGAACGAGATCAACGAGATAGATGCGCAGAACCTCCTCAACAACGGCGTTTACGTCGTATCCGAGGGTGCGAACATGCCTACCGTGCCTGAAGGCGTGAACCTGTTCGTTGAGAAGAAGATCCTCTACGGACCCGGCAAAGCAGCCAACGCAGGTGGTGTTGCAGTATCCGGCCTCGAGATGGCCCAGAACAGCATGCGCTACTCCTGGACCCGCGAAGAGGTGGACAACAGGCTTGGCATCATCATGAAGAGCATTCACTCGTCATGCGTTGACGCCTCCAAGCGTTTCGGAACGGAAGGCAACTACGTGAACGGAGCGAACATCGCCGGTTTCATCAAGGTAGCCGATGGAATGATCGATCTCGGTATTGTTTAAACGGCGTTTGTAACGTCGGCTATTCATATAAACGGAGTGGATATTTTCCACTCCGTTTTTTATTACTGTTTCATCGTCTTTGTGTGCCGGATGGAATTGGCAGCCGGATCTGTTGTTGATTGCTGACCAGGTTGATTTACCAGGGAGCGCCTTGAAGATGAAGAACTTCGATCAGCTTTTGAAGGATCAGGGTTACAGGTACAGGTTCCACGAGTTTCAAAACCTCATGCGGTTCAGGATCCGCGAGGTGCTCCTGGTTTCCAGCCTGTACGATTCCTTCATACTCGAGGAAGACGGACAGCTTTACGACAAGGTGTTGTCCGAGTACAGGGACATGAACATCCGGCAGGTGCCCGGGCTCACGCGTGTGTCCACAGGCAGGGAAGCACTAGAGATGGCGGCGGATAAGGATCGCTTTGACCTGATCGTGATAACTCTGAACCTTGGTGACATGGATGCGCTTCAATTCGCCCGAAAGATCAAGCAGGCCGGGCTGGAGATCCCGGTTGTTCTCATGGCCTACGAGACCCGGGAGCTGAACGAGCTGTTGTCCAAGAGGGACTTTTCGGATTTAGAGAAGGTCTTCATGTGGCAGGGTGATTTCCGCGTTTTGATAGCGATCCTCAAGTACATCGAGGACAAGAGAAACGTGGACTACGACACACTGTCGGTGGGTGTGCAGTCGATCATCGTGATCGAAGACAACGTGCGTTTCTACTCCTCATACCTGCCAATGATCTACACCGAACTCTTCAAGCATGCGCAGAGCCTGATCTCCGAAGGTGTCAATGTGCCGCACAAGCTTTTGAGGCGCAGGGCCAGGCCGAAAATCCTGCAATGCGAAACGTACGAGGAGGCGTGGCACTACTACAAATCTTACGAGGATTGCATCTTGGGGGTCATCTCGGACATCGAGTTCCCGAGGGAGGGGAAACGGGATCCGGAAGCCGGCATCCGGTTTGCGCGCGAGGTCAAGGCATCTCATTTCGACATACCTATCCTGCTCCAGTCCGACCACGAGGGCTTCGCGGATGTTGCCGAAGAGATCGGGGCTTCCTTCCTGTTGAAGAGCTCGCCGACCCTTCTCAACGATCTGCGGCGTTTCATGGTGAACAACTTCAGCTTTGGTGATTTTGCCTTCTTTCTTCCGCACGGGGTTGAAGTGGGCCGGGCTTCGAACCTGCGCGAGTTCGAGGTGAAGCTCGGCGAGGTTCCGGACGAGTCGATCCGATTTCACGCCGAAAGAAACCACTTCTCCAACTGGCTGAAAGCCAGGACCGAGTTCTGGCTGGCGCATCAGCTCAGGCCGCAAAAGGTGACTGATTTCGGATCGATAGCCGAGATAAGGGGCTACCTGATCAAGGCTATCAGGGATCTTCAAGCACGGCGCAGCAGGGGCAGCGTCACGGACTTCGATCCGGATAGCTTTGATACAGAATCGGATTTCGCGCGCATAGGCGGCGGTTCCCTCGGGGGCAAGGCCAGGGGTCTCGCGTTTACCAAAAGGCTCCTGGACAACCTCAAGATAAAGGATCATTTCAAGGGCGTACGTCTGACGGTCCCGCCGGCACTGGTCCTTGGCACCGAGGTGTTCGACCAGTTTCTCGACGATAACAGGCTTTGGGACTTTGCAATGGAATGCGAGGACGACGCAGAGATTCTTCGCATGTTTCTCGAGGCCAGGTTCCCTAGAAACATGAGAAAGGATCTAAAATCGTATCTCGATCTGGTCCGCTATCCTTTGGCGGTGCGCTCTTCCAGCCTGCTGGAGGATTCAAGGTACCTGCCGTTCGCAGGGGTTTACAGGACATGCATGTTCCCGAACAGCCATCTCAAGCTTTCAATCAGGTTGGAAGCCTTGATCCGCAACGTGAAGAAGGTCTATGCCTCCACCTTTTCCCAGGCTGCAAAAGCGTTCATTAAAGCCACGCCCTACCGCCTGGAAGAGGAAAAAATGGCTGTAATCGTTCAGAAGCTGGTGGGGTCGCAGCACAGCCGAAGGTTCTACCCGGACTTCGCAGGCGTTGCCAGGTCGTACAACTACTACCCGAGGCCTCCCATGACATCGGATGACGGAATAGCCATGGTGGGCCTGGGGCTCGGCAGGTTAGTGATAGAGGGCGGGGAGGTCATCCGTTTCTGCCCGGTTTATCCGAAGCACGATCTTCAGTTCGCGGACTTGAAGGATGTTTTGAAGAACTCACAAAAGGGGTTTTACGCCCTGGACATGGATGAACCGGATGTGGAGCTGGCTCCCGGGGACATCGACGCCGGGCTCATAAAAAGCGCGCTGGATCTTGCGGAGAAAGACGGCACCTTGGCCAATATCGGATCCACCTATTCAAATGAGAACCAGTCCATCACAGACGGACTTTCGAGGCCCGGTGCGCGCCTCGTCACCTTTGCTCCCATACTGAAAAGCGGACTTTTTCCTCTTCCCGACATCTTGAAGCTGGTAATGGATATAGGCAAGTGGGGAATGAGCTCGCCGGTTGAGATAGAGTTTGCAGTCAACCTGTCATCTTCTACGGAAGAGCTCAAAGAGTTCGGAATCGTTCAGGTCAGGCCGCTTGTCAAGAGCCAGGAGGCTGTCGAGCTGGAGGTGGATGGCATCGATGAAGAGAGCCTGGTCTGTCACAGCCCACAGGTCCTGGGAAACGGTTTGATAAGCAATATCCGTGACATCGTGATGGTTGATCCCGAGCGGTTTGAAAGGTCTAGGAGCCTGGAGGCCGCAGCAGAAGTGGGAGTATACAACGCTGAGCTCGCATCAGCGGAACGGCAGTACTTGCTGATCGGGATGGGCCGCTGGGGGTCTGCCGACTCTTGGCTCGGCATTCCAGTCACCTGGGAACAGATCTCGGGCGCGCGCGTGATAATCGAAACCGGGTTCAAGGATTTCAGGGTCGTTCCATCACAGGGCACGCATTTTTTTCAGAACCTGACCTCGTTTCAGGTTGGATATTTCACGGTCAACCCTATTGTCAAGGAAGGGTTTGTTGACTGGGACTGGCTCACACGACTGGAGCCGGAATCAACAAAAAAGTACACGCGCCATATCCACTTTGATGAACCACTCGAGGTCAGAATGAACGGCCATAGCAACAAGGGAGTAATATTCAAACCGAGGGCGGAAGATGTGCTATGACGCCGTAGAAGACAAGCCGGACATGCCAGACAAGTCCGGCAAGAAATAAGGAGGAAAACATTTGAACAAGAACAAAAAAAACGGGGAGGCATCGAGCAGGGTATGCCTTATATCGGCAAAGGCTGAGCGCCGCGACCCGCACGGCATGCTTCATCGCATGGTCAACCTTTACGACGAGTCCGGCGGCAACGACTTGATCTCAGAGGGAGATCTCGTGGCCATCAAGCTGAGCTTCAGCGAGTGGGGCAACACCGCGTGTCTCAGGCCGCAGTTCGTCAGACAGGTTGTGGACTGCGTGAAAAAGGCCGGGGGCAAGCCTTTTCTCACGGATACCAACACTCTTTACAGGAACGGCCGAGCCAACGCTGTGGATCACATCAACACCGCGATAAAGAACGGCTTCGGTTACGATGCCATCGGCGCGCCCATCATCATTGCGGACGGGCTGACCGGCCGCTCTTTCGCGCGCGTTCCCACGGGCACGAACCACGTGATGGAGCCGCGAATAGGGAGAGAGGTGTACCACGCGGACGCATTGATCAGCTTGACACACATACACGGGCATATCGGCACCGGGTTTGCCGGCACGTTCAAGAACATTGGCATGGGGTTCGGATGCCGGGCCGGCAAGCAGGAGATGCATGAACAGAAGGAACCGCCCTCGTGCGACCCCGGAAGATGCGTATCCTGTGGGGATTGCGTGGAAGACTGCCCGGTCGATGCGATCGCGTTGAGTGATGAGTGCGCAAAGATCGATGCTGATCTCTGTGTACGGTGCGGTGAGTGCACGGTCATCTGCCCCGAGGAGGCCATAGCGATCCGGTGGGGGAACGAGCCGGGCATGATGCAGCGCCGCATGGTGGACTACGCGGCAGCGGTCTTGAAGAACAAAAGGGAAAAGTCGCTTTTTTTCACGTTCATCCTCGATGTCTGCCCGGATTGCCTGTGCCTGGACTCCAACCGCCTGCCGGTCATTCCTGACGTTGGTATCCTGGCATCGCGCGATCCGGTTGCCGTGGACCAGGCCACGCTCGATCTCATCAACCAACAGACAGCAATCCAGGGAGCTGCCGCGGAAAAAGCCAGGAAACCGGGACAGGACAAGTTCAAGGCGATCTACCCGGAGCACGATTCCGAGATCTGCATGGTTTACGCGAACGAGATTGGCCTGGGTTCCTGCAGCTACACCGTTGTCGAGGTGTGAGAGATCATGATGCCTGTTAGGATTGGCAATCGGATTCTCGGCAGGGCCGCGCAGGTCTCGGCCGCTGCCTTCATACTGGTCGCTTTGACCGGCTCGATTTACTTCTTGGTGCTGTCGGGATGCAGTGCTCCTGAGCCGCGCGGCGGTTCTCCGCCCGCTGTTGCCGTTCGTTACGAGGTGAAGATCCGGGACCCCGGCGTACGGCCGGCCGAGGTGAAAGCGGTTATCTCGAACATCTGCGCCGAAGAGAAAGAGCTCCATCTGAAGATGACCGGGCAATACGCTTTTGTCAGGCTCGATGAGCCGCTCTTGCAGGGGGAGATCGAAGCGCACGACATTCGTGGAGCCGCTCTGCCTTTGACACGGACAGGCCCGTACGGCTGGACGGTTGAGACCTTGGGCGGCAGGGAGGTGCGGCTTGGCTACAGCGTGCCGCTGTTACACCGCGATCTGCCCGAGGTAAGGAAGGGTTCGGACGAGTACGAGCAGCCTTACTTGGAAGAAGACCACGGCATGCTCGTGGCTGGAACACTTTTCATTGTTCCGGCCGGTCGGACGCTTCACCCCATACGTGTCTCTTTCGACCTGCCTCCCGGCTGGAAGGCGCTTTGTCCCTGGGATCCTGTTGAAGCGAATGCGTTTTCACCAGGGAGCGGCAGGGAGCTCTTCAGCGACCTGGCAGCAATCGGCGAATGGTCCGTCACTTCCTTGAACGCCGGCGGCATGGATATCATGCTGGCCTTTGCACCGGGGCAGGAAGCTCTCGAAGAGGTTGCCTCTCCATTGATCGAAAAAATCGTGCGCAACGAGCTCGCGCTGTTCGGAACGGTTCCGTGCCCCCGCTACCTCTTTCTCTTCGTGAAACCGGTTACACCGGGGTTTGGCGGCTCTCCGAAAACCGGATCGATGGTGCTTTCGATAAACCTTGGAAAGGGGGGAAAACCGCGCACGGAGATGCTTCCCCACCTTGCCCACCTGATCGCGCACGAGTTCCACCATCTCTGGTCCTTTTCGAGGTATGATTGCCCTGACGAACTCCGTTTCTTCAACGAGGGGTTCACCGACTACTATTCCTACCTGATACAGGCGAGGGAGGGAATCATCTCCCTCGAAGGTTTCGAACAGGTGCTCGAATCGCGGATGGCAGGGTGCGAGAGCAGCCCCTTGAGAGGGGAGGTTTCCCTGGCTGATGCGGGCGGGGACCTTTTTTTCAACGACCGAAACGCCTATGACCTGGTTTACGAGGGAGGGCTGCTCATCGCCGCCCTCCTTGATGCGCACATCCGCCGGATCGCGCCCGGGAAGAACCTCGACTTCTTCATGCGGGCCTTCAACAACGATCCGCGATGGTCAACCGGAACCTCTACAACCTGTGGCAGGGCGCCAAAACTCGGCGATTTTCTGGAATGTGTGGAAGCTCACGTCAGCGCCGGCGAAACGGAGAGGTTTGTTGAGCTCATAAACAAACCTTTCGTGCCCGATTTCCTCGAAGAGTTCCAGCGGGCGGGTGTTGTTTTGCACAGAACATCCCAACCGGCAAAACCCGATCTTCGTGGAAACCTGGACAGGGTCACGCTTCTGGACCTGGACAAGGGCGGGCCGGCATACAGAATTGGCGTCAGAGCAAAAGACCGGTTCCTGGAGGTGAACGGGATCAGGCCCGAGAATGCAGCGGATGTATACCGCGCCTGGTCAAAGCCGCGGTCGGGCCGGATCAGTGTTGTTCTTGGTCGGGGCAGCGAGACAATAACAATCGATCAGCCGCTGCCCGAAAATATCGTTTATTCGATCGATCTGGGTCCGTGGCGGTTCATCTCCGGGAATGACGGAGATTGATCCTCACGGGAATTGAGAGCGAAAGGTGTTTCGGATCGTTTGGTTCAGACAGCGCAAGGCACACAAGCTCCGCGAGTATGAAATCTGCGGGCTAATTCGGAACCGGCAAATACCAGATATTCCTGTAGCAGACCGCATGGCCGTGATCCTGCAAGAAGAGCGGGCCCTGCACGGCGTTCTTCTTTTCCGGGGCCGCTGTTGTCGTGTGGGGAACGGGTTGGTTCTCATGAATCTTCACGCCGTTGTGGAACACTGTCATGAGCGCAGGCTCGAGCTTTCCCTCAGCGTTTTCATGAGGAGCGACAAAGATCACATCGTACGTTTGCCATGAAAGCGGGGGGAAGCACGCGTTTTCCTTTGTAATCGCGATGCTGTAAATGGAGCCGCAGTCTCCCATTCCCGGCACCAGCCCGAACGAGTCGAGTATCTGGATCTCGTACCGGCTTTCGAAGTAAACCCCGCTGTTGCCGCGACCCTGGCCCCTGCCTGCGGGCTCGTAAGGGGTTTTGAACTCGATGTGAAAGAGCCCGCTTCCGTGTTCGCGCACGGTCCTGTTGTGGCCCCTGGTCAAGCGCACGCTACCGTCGGGCAGAGCCTCCCACTTCTTGTTCGTCCACTCGTCGAGCGATGTTTTTTTCCCCTTTTCGAACGGTAGCAGGACCACGGCGCCCGGCAAGGGCTTGAGCCCCTCGGTGGGTGAGTGCCGCTCGACACGAAGCAGCTTGAACGCTTCGGCCTTTCCGCTGTTCGATTCTGCAACGAGCACCCCGTTTTCGATTTTGCCGTTCCATTCGCCTGCTTCGGATGGGCTGAATAATGACACGCCCGCGACCTCCGTGTCGCGAACGAGCTCGATGTTGAGAGCGGGTTCGGTTGATGCGGCGAGAACAGCCTTGTATTCCCCCTTGCCGAGCGCGACCACGTCCGCTTCCGCATGACAAACATCTCCCTCCGCAGAAGTGAAAAGACCCTGGTATTCGCCCATGATGGTGTCGGTTTTTTGGGCAGCCATCTCTGAATCAAGGATCTTTTGCTCTTGTCCGGCAATACCCATGGCAAAAGCCGTCACGATGATCAATGCTTTTAACATCATTATTCTCCAGGGGTTATGGGTTGTTCCGCGCTGTCCGTTATTAGCGCATCCGATGCAGACAGCCTGTCTTTCTCACGAGTGTAATCCCTGTTTTTTCTTTTTCCAGGCTCTCTCGATAAACTCCTTTCAATCACCGCATATTTACAATAGAATAGTATGTTTAGTCTGCGCACAGGATAACAAGTAGCGCGCAGGAGTAACGGTAAGCAGAACAATACCGGCACACTGAAGGGCTTTACCCTTTCGGATAGATTCTGGCACCTTGAAAACCAGGCAAGCCTTTTATGAAGAGCCGGACTCGAAGGACTATGGTCTTTCATGGCACTCAAGGACATCGTGATCAGGGGGGCAAGGGAGCACAACCTGAAAGGGATCAGCCTTCAGGTACCCCGGGAATCCCTCGTTACAATTACCGGTGTTTCAGGCTCCGGGAAGAGCTCCCTCGCTTTCGACACGATCTTCCGCGAAGGTCAGCGCAGGTTCGTGGAGTCGCTTTCAGCCTACGCGCGCCAGTTCATGGGCCGCATGGACAAGCCCCGCGTGGACCACATCGAGGGGCTCTCGCCAACCGTTTCCATTGACCAGCACTCGATAAACCGCAACCCCCGCTCCACGGTCGGAACAATCACCGAGATATACGACTGCTTCCGCCTCCAGTACGCGCGCATCGGCGTTCCGCACTGCCCGGTATGCACAAAAGAGGTGCATGCCCACGGCCCCGACCGGATCGTGGACAGGATCATGGAACATCCGGATGGTACTCGCTTGAAAATCCTGGCGCCTGTGGTGCGCGGCAGAAAGGGCGAGTACAGGAAGGAGCTCGAATCATACAGGCTGAAAGGGTTCGTAAGGGCGAGGATAGACGGCAAGGAACGTCGCCTTGACGAGAAGATCGAGCTCAGCCGCTACAAGAAGCACTTCATCGAGATCGTGCTCGACAGGATAGTTCTGTCCGAAAAACATCGCTCCCGCGTTGCCGATGCCGTTGAAACCGGGCTCAGCATGACGGACGGGCTGGTCGGCATCGAATCCGATGACGTGTTCAAAACATTCTCGGCAAAGCTATCCTGTCCGGACTGCGACGTGGACATCCCGGAGATGGAGCCCCGCATGTTCAGCTTCAACTCCCCCCAGGGAGCGTGCCCCCGCTGCAGCGGTCTCGGACAAGTCAAGCGCCTGGATCCGGATCTGCTCATCTCAGACCCCGGCCTGTCGATCAACCAGGGCGCCATCCGCACGATGACCAAAACAGGGTACCTCGCCTACTCCAGGCTCGGGCCGGAGTCTCTTGCCAAGGTCGCCTCGCATTTCGGTTTCAGCCTGGACCAGCCCTGGTCCACGCTCACGGAAAAGCAGAAGAACGTGCTCCTTTACGGATCGGGCAAAGAAAAGCTGCGCCTGTCCTTCGAATGGGAATCCAAGAGCTCAAATGTGAAGGTAAAGGGCGTTGACAACAAACCTATCCGCGGGATCATCACCACGCTCGAGGATGCGTACCGTTTTTCGAGGCCCCGGCACCTGGAGAAGTTTTACAGGACAGGCGCGTGCCCCGAGTGCAACGGGCAGAGGCTCGTGCCCGAGGCTCTTTCAGTGACCTTCAGGGGGAAAAAGATCACCGAGCTCGCGGCAATGACGGTCGAGGAGTCGGGCTCTTTCTTTTCAGAGCTCAATCTCGAAGGCAGGGAGGCCCTGATCGCCGCAGACCTCGTGGCGGAGGTATGCAAAAGGCTTGCCTTTCTCGACGGAGTCGGCCTCGGCTACCTCAGGCTGGACCGCCCGGCATCGAGCCTTTCAGGCGGCGAGGCCCAGCGTGTCCGGCTCGCGGCACAGGTCGGATCAGGGCTCCAGGGCGTTGTCTACATCCTGGACGAGCCTTCTGTCGGGCTTCACAACAGGGACAACAAGCGCCTGATCAGCACGCTCGAGGAGCTGCGCGACAAGGGGAACACCGTTTTCGTTGTTGAGCACGACAGGGACATGATGCTCTCCTCCGACCACCTTGTGGACATCGGGCCGGGTGCCGGCCGCTTCGGCGGGGAGATCGTTGCGCAGGGTCCCATGCCCGCCCTGATAGCGGAGAGCGACACGGCAACCATTGCCTATCTAAGCGGTACAAGCGAGATCCCCGTCCCGAAAAAGCGGAGGCAGCTCTGTCGCGGCTTACTAACGCTGAAAGGCGCCCGATGCTACAACCTGAAGGGAATAAATGTTTCGTTTCCTTTCGGCGCGATGATCGCTGTCACCGGCGTGTCCGGCTCCGGCAAGTCCACTCTCGTGGAAGAAACGCTCGTGCGCGCGCTAAGGCGCGAGCTCGGAATCAGGCGGGACGAGTCAATCGGTGAGCACGATTCAATAGAGGGGTACGAGCGGATCGAGCGCGTGATAGATATCGACCAGTCTCCGATCGGGCGCACCCCGCGTTCCAACCCGGCCACATACACCAAGGTATTCGACCTGATCAGGGATGTGTTCGCATCCTGCCCGGAGGCCAGGACTCGCGGCTACGAAAAGGGAAGGTTCTCGTTCAACAAGAAGGGGGGAAGATGCGAGCATTGCAAAGGCGCGGGCACGATCGAGGTGGAGATGCAGTTCCTTTCCAACGTTCTGATCCCATGCGAAGAGTGCTCGAGCCGCCGCTACAACCCGGAAACCCTGGAGATCCTATACAGGGGTAAAAACATCAACGACATCCTGGAGATGACGGTTGACGAGGCGCTCGCTTTCTTAGAACCGTACCCCAAGATCACCCGAATCCTGGAAACGCTCGTTGATGTTGGGCTCGGGTACATGACTCTCGGGCAGCGCTCGACCACGCTCTCCGGTGGGGAAGCGCAGCGTGTGAAGCTTGCGTCCGAGCTCTGCAGGCCTGCAAGCGGAAACACCTTCTACGTGCTGGACGAACCCACGACAGGGCTGCACTTCGAAGACATAAAGAAGCTTCTTGCCGCGCTCGATCGCCTGGTCGACGCGGGCAACACGGTGGTGATCATCGAGCACAACCTCGATGTGATAAAGAACGCCGACCATGTCATCGATCTCGGGCCCGAGGGCGGCGAGGACGGGGGCAGGCTCGTTGCTTCAGGCACTCCCGAAGAAGTGGCCGCGGCTGATAGCAGCATGACAGGCGAAGCGCTTGCTCCGGTACTCGGGGTAAAGAGGCGAAGCGGCCGAGGCAACGGCCGCAAGGCCGGATCACCTGAATCCGCTGGAAGCGGGATCGCTTCAGGGGCTGATCCCGCGGGCGGAAACGGCTGTCGCGATCTTGTGGTGACGGGAGCACGAAAGAACAACCTGAAGAACCTGGACGTGACGATCCCGCACAACTCGCTCACCGTGATCACGGGCCTGTCCGGATCGGGAAAATCATCGCTCGCTTTTGACACGATCTTTGCCGAGGGCCAGCGCAGGTTCGTTGAGTCGCTCTCCACCTACGCCCGGAGGTTTCTTTCCAGGATGGACAAGGTGCCGGTGGAGAGGATAGACGGGCTTTCGCCGGCAATCGCCATCGACCAGCGATCAGCCGGCGGCGGGCCGCGTTCCACTGTCGCAACATCCACCGAGATCCACGACTACCTCCGCCTTCTGTTCGCACGTGTGGGCACACCGCACTGCCCGTCCTGCGGCAGCAGGATACGGGCGTGGTCGCCTGCCGCGGCTGCTGACGATCTTATCCGAAAAGGCGGAACCGGGCGCGCAATGATCGCGGCCCCGCTTTTCAGGAAGGGGTTCAAGAAGGAGCTCAGCCTGAGGCGCGCTACCGGATTCAGGGAGCTTGCTCCCGAGCTCCTGAAGCAGGGGTTCTTGAGGGTGCTCATAAACGGGAAGGAGCACAGGCTGGACGGGTCCGGGAAGATGCCCGCGCTGTCGAACGCCGAGACGATCGACCTGGTTGTGGACCGGGTTTCCCTGGGATCCGCTAAAAAGGGCCGCGTGGCGGAATCGCTGGAGGTCGCGTTCAGGCAGGGGCACGGCTCAGCCGCGGTGATCCCTGTGGGGCAGGGCGAACCCCGCCTTTATTTGGAGCATGCGGGCTGCCTGAACTGCGATTTTCATCTTGGCGAGCTTACACCCCGCATGTTTTCGTTCAACAGCCACGCGGGAGCGTGTCCACGCTGCGAGGGCATGGGAGAGCTGAAAAAATGCGATCCAGAAAGGCTGATTTTCGATCCGGGGAAACCGCTCCAGTCAGGTGCTGTAAAAGGCAAGGTGGGCAACTGGATCTCAAAGCCCGGCGGGCACGTGGACACAGCGCTTGAAGCCATCGGGAAACTGTTCGATTTCGACAGGCAAACCCCTTGGAAGAACCTCTCGGACCGGGCAAAAGCGGCGGTGCTGCGCGGCGAGGGGATCGATGGCGGCTCACTGACCGTGACAAGGAAGAGGCGCAGCAGAACATCCAGCCGCGACTATACCTATGACCTGAAGTGGCACGGGGTGCTTTCCTGGCTCGAGCAGATGTACGGGAGAGCGCGCAGGGGTTGGAGAAAGTTCGTGCTGGCAAGGCTCATGCACGAAGGGGTTTGCCCCGAATGTAACGGAGGAAGGCTGAAGCCCGAATACCTTGCTGTCACAACCGGCGGCAGGAGCATTAAAGAGATATGCAGTCTTTCCATCGACCGGGTGTCCGAGTTTTTCGAGGGGCTGCGTTTCGAGGGTACGGACCGGGAGGTTGCAAAGGAGATCCTGAAGGAGATCATGAACCGCCTCAGCTTTCTATCCGAGGTGGGGCTCGGGTATCTCACCCTGGATCGTTCTTCAAGAACCCTGTCAGGCGGTGAGGCTCAGAGGATAAGGCTGGCTTCACAGTTGGGCAACCGCCTGGTCGGCGTGCTCTACATCCTGGACGAGCCTTCGATCGGGCTTCATCCCAGGGATGTGGACAGGCTGCTCAACACGCTCACGGAGCTGCGTGATCTCGGTAACACGGTGATAGTTGTGGAGCACGACAAGGACAGCATCAATCGCGCCGACCACCTTATCGATCTCGGTCCCGGCGCGGGTCGCGGCGGGGGCGAGCTGCTGTTCTCAGGGCATCCTTCCAGGATCGACAGCTGCAGGCGCTCGCTCACCGGCAGATATATTTCAGGAGAGGTTACAGCTGTTTGCCACGATGGAAAAGAGGCGCGAAAGGGCCGGGACCGCCGTTTTCTGGGGCTCAGAAGCGCTTCCCGCCACAATCTGAAAAACCTTGATGTTGATTTCCCGCTGCAGTCGTTCACAGCAGTGACCGGTGTTTCCGGTTCCGGCAAATCGACGCTTGTCATGGAGCTAATAAAGGAAGGGCTTGCCAAGGTGCTGAAGAGCAGGAAAGAGAAAAACCCGGCGCAGCACACGATCCCCGGGCTCGGAACGGTTGTCGGCGCGCGCCACATCGACAAGCTCGTTGTGATAGACCAGTCCCCGATCGGGCGCACCCCGGCATCTATACCAGCCACCTACACCAAGGTTTTCGCACCGATACGCGATCTGTTCGCCTCCACGCCGGATGCGAGGATGCGCGGCTTTGCTCCAGGACACTTCTCTTTCAACACGGGGGCCGGCAGGTGCCCCGCATGCGAAGGCCGCGGCGAGGAGGTGATCGAGATGCACTTCCTGTCGGACGTGGTAGTCAGGTGCGATCTGTGCCGCGGCTCGCGGTACAACAGGGAAACCCTGGCTGTAACCTACAAGGGAGCGAACATAAGCGATGTGCTCGACATGGAGGTTTCCGCGGCTGCAGCGCACTTCGAAAACCACAACCGCATAAGAAAGGTGCTTGATGTCATGGTTGATGTAGGGCTCGGTTACCTCAAGCTGGGCCAGTCGGCAAAAAAACTTTCAGGGGGAGAGGCGCAGAGGGTCAAGCTTGCAGCGGAGCTTTGCCGTCCTGACACCGGCAACACCGTGTACCTGCTAGACGAGCCCACCACAGGGCTTCATTTCGACGATGTCAGGCGACTGGTGAATGTGCTGCGGATGCTTGTGGATAGGGATAACACGGTGATCGTGATAGAACACAACCTTGATGTGATAGCAAGCGCTGATCACATCGTGGATCTCGGTCCGGAAGGCGGGGATGCCGGCGGCGAGCTCGTTTATGCGGGACCGCCGGGGAAGGCGCCCCGGGAGCTGCGATCCCACACCGGCCGGTGTCTGAAGAAGCACATGAACAGCATGCCTGCCAAGGGAGTGCGAGCCGGATGAACAACGAATCGAACGGGTCGAACAGCAGCGTAGCGAAGCCTCTCATCGTGCAGGGCGACAGGACCATCCTGCTCGAGGTTGCCAGCCCGCGTTTTGCGGAGGCAAGGGACACGCTTTCGCTTTTCGCTGAGCTGGAGAAGAGCCCGGAGCACATTCACACATACAGGATCACACCGATTTCCATCTGGAACGCTGCTGCCGCCGGGTACGGGGAAGAGGAGATCATATCGTTTCTGAACCGGATGAGCAGGTACAGGGTGCCCCCGAACATAGAGCACGACATCCGGGACAACATCAGGAAGTTCGGTCTTCTTAGCCTCGTGGGGCGGGACAACAGGCTGGTTCTCGTGTCAGACGATGAAAAGCTGCTAAACGAGCTCTGGGCCAACAGCTTCATGAAAAAGTATATCGACGGACGGGACGGCTCCGGCGGGCTTGTTGTGAAGAAAAATCAGCGCGGGGATATCAAGCAGGCCCTCATCAAGATCGGCCTGCCTGTCGAGGATGTGGCCGGGTACGTGGATGGCGCGCCGTACGAGATCTCAACGCTGTCCGAGACCAGCGCCGGAGAGCCTTTCCATGTCAGGCAATACCAGCAGGCCGCGGCGGATGTTTTTTATGCGGGCGGGACCGCAAGGGGCGGCAGCGGGGTGATAGTTCTGCCTTGCGGGGCCGGCAAGACAATAGTCGGCATCGAGGTCATGCACCGGCTGAAAACACACGCGCTGGTTCTGACAACGAACACCATAGCGGTAAAGCAGTGGCAGGCCGAGCTCAAGGACAAGACCGATATCGATCACGAGGACATCGGCGAATACACCGGGGATGTCAAGAGGATCCGCCCGATCACCATCACTACTTACCAGATCCTCACCTACAGGAAGCGTAAGACCGATCCGTTCGTGCATTTCGATCTCTTTTCCGCCAGCGACTGGGGGCTCGTGATCTATGACGAGGTCCATCTTTTGCCGGCGCCGGTGTTCAGGGTAACCGCAGACATCCAGGCTCGCAGGCGGCTTGGGCTCACGGCCACGCTGATCAGGGAGGATCACAAGGAGGACGAGGTCTTCAGCCTGATCGGTCCGAAGAAATACGATGTGCCGTGGAAGGTTCTCGAGAAGCAGGGCTGGATCGCCGCGGCTCACTGCATCGAAATAAGGGTTCCACTCGAAGAAGAACTCAAATACACATATCTTTCGGCCGGGGCCAGGGGTAAGTTCCGAATCGCCTCGGAAAACCCGGCAAAGACCAAGGTGATCGATACGCTTCTGAAGAAGCACAATGGCGACCAGGTTCTGATAATAGGACAGTACCTGGATCAGCTGAAGCTGCTCGCAAAGTACCTCGACGTTCCGCTTATAACCGGGAAGATGCCCAACAAGGATAGGGCCATGCTTTACGATAAGTTCAGGAAGAAAGAGCTCCCCGTTTTGATGGTCTCCAAGGTTGGTAACTTCGCCATAGACCTGCCGGACGCGAACGTGGCCATTCAGATCTCGGGTACTTTCGGATCCAGGCAGGAGGAGGCTCAGCGCCTCGGCAGGATCTTGAGGCCCAAGGCAGGCGGGCTCAAGGCGTTCTTCTACTCGCTGGTCACGAGGGATTCGCGAGAGGGGGAGTTCGCGAACAACAGGCAGCTTTTTTTGACAGAGCAGGGATACACATACGAGATAAGGGATGTAACAGCCATATAGGAGCCCTGAAAGCGGGTTCCAAGGAAAGGAATCGAACGTAAAGATGCTGCTCAGCAAAGCACTCAAAGAGAAGCCGGTTTCAGCCCTGAAGGAGTTTTATTCCTTCTGGGAAGGCGGGGGCGCAGCACCGAGCCAGGTCAAGAAACTGGTGATAACGCTGGTGGAGAGGATGAAGGATGAGGACCTCGTCCGCAAGAGGTTGAATCTGCTGTCCAAGAAGCTGCTCGAGGTCTTGAAGTTTTTTTTGAGATCCGAGTCGTTTTCGGGCAGCCTGGCGCAGATCCTGACCTCGAAGACATTCTCATACATGAGCCAGTACGAAATGGAGGCTGCGCTCAACGCCCTGCAGAAGAGGGGATTTCTCTTCCCTGAAGCGACAGCCTTGACTGATGCCAGGGAGCGGCCCAAAACGCTTTTCATTCCCCAGGAGCTCGGGGAGATCCTCCAGAATTTTTTGTGGGACGAGGAAAAGGATATCTACGACACGTTCTCGCTCAGGGGTTACATTTCCAAGTTTCCAATGAATTTCCTGGAGGGAGGAATCAATCCCGTTTTCAAGAAGCATTACGGCCCTGTCGAGAATCTTGACGAGCTGATGAGCCGGCTGGTCCGGGAGGACGAGGTTTTTCACCGGATCGGGAGAATCGGGGACGATGGCCTGAAAAAGGTGTTTGAGAAAGCCGTGTATGAGTTCGGAGGGGTTCTGTCAAAGGCGACATACGAGAAGATAAACGACGGTTACCCGGAATGGGACCGCCGGGCATGGAAGAAGGTGCTCGAGGAGAACCTGCTTGGCACGGTGCGGCATCTTTCTCTGGGCGAGTACGGGTTAAACCACTTCGACGACACGCTGGTGGTTTTCCACGAAGTGGTTGACGTATGCATGACCGCGGAATCGCACATGGATCCCTCACGGCTTACCGATGTTCTCAGTCTCGGTGTGGACCTGATTTCCGACATTTCCCATTTCATATCTTTTGTGAACCATAACAAGATAAGGCTCACATTGAGCGGCAGGATATACAAGACCGCCGTCAAAAAAATCAGAGGAAACTTCATCCTGAACAAGAAGAAGCAGATAGAGGATCTGGACATCTTCGAGTACATATACTCCTTCTGTCTCGGCAACAGGATGATTCAGAGAAAGGGTGACAGGAACCTTTCTCTCACTGTGAAGGGGAAGGCGTGGGATCATCAACCCCTGGAACGCAAGCTTTTCAGGCTGATTTCCAGCGCGGGCGAGGAGTGGGAGCAGGGAGAGGATCCGTTTCATCTGCCTTATCTCAAGAAACTCTTCATGAAGCATATGCAAGACATCGATGTCAACGCGTGGTACGATGTGATGTACCTGCCTTTCAAATGTCGCAACCAGTACCTGGCAAGCCTGGACAAGGAGAACATCCGGGACGCGTTCCAGAACCGGTACCAGTACACGCAGAGCACGGGAATGCGTGATATTGTTCAGCTGTCGCACAGCCTGTTTATGTGGATAAGGAACCGTTTTTTTCTGATGGGGCTGGTTGATCTAGGCAGCAGCGAGGGTAAAACTACAGCAATAAGGATGAATATGCTCGGGGCCAAGGGGTTTGGGGTTTCCCCGCCTCCGAGCGCGGAAGGGACACAGAACCCGCTGATAATCAATCCCGACTTTGAAGTGATCCTGTTCCAGGAAGGTGACAGCTACGACCTGATCACCCAGATAGACAAGTTCGCGAAAAGGATAAAATCCGACAACACATACCATTTCAAGATCACCAAGAGCTCGGTGGAAAAAGCTGTGGCCAAGGGGATGTCCTCTTCCCAGATTTTGACGGTGCTGAGCGAGAACAGCAGGGTGGGCATCCCGCAGAACGTCATCTATTCGATAAAGGAATGGGCCGGCAAGGTGAAGTTCGTGAGTCTGCAGCAGGCCACTCTTTTACGCGGAAGGAACAGGGAGGTTGTCGACAGGATTTTCCAGGCCGGGATAGTCAAGAGCACTATTGTTGAGAGGCTTTCTCCAACCGTGCTCGTGATCAACACCGATTCCGGCGTCAAGGATCTGAAAGAGGCCATGGAGAAACTCGGCATCTTCATGGAATGTGAAGGGCTGAAAGAAGGCGGGTAGGGACATGCAATACAAAGAGGGCGAAAAAGTTTTCGCCTTCAAATCCGCAATTCAATAGCTGGAAGGCGGAGCAGCTGGTCAATCTGCGAGGAGGATGACATGCCCGGCGGGAATGTTGAGTCACGGAACGCAGCGTACATCCGCGTTTCAAAGGCGGTGAGGCTCTTCCGGTACGCTGTGTATCTCAGCATTATCGTTATGCTTCTATGGCTTTTTGCGAGCTTCTCTTTCATCAGGATCGAGCCGGGCGATGATTCGGTGGTGGGTGTCTCGGGGTTTCAGCGCATCCTGGTTGAGAAGCTTTCGGAAAGCGCTGATCAGGTCGAGCACGGCGATATACTGGTTTTCGCCATTCTCAACAAGGATGACAGGCAGGTTTTCAGGGTAAGCCGTGTCAAAGGGTTGCCAGGCGATCTGGTGAAGGTGAAAGGGGGCCTGTACTGCGTGAACGGGGAGGAGACAAACATACAGGCCTCGGGCGAGGTAAGGCTCGAGGGAACCGTCCCGCCCGGCTTTTTTTTTCTGCTGAACGACAACCCGGTTTCGAATTTTCCGGACAGCCGTCGCCTCGGCTTTATCGATTGTCGCTGGGTCGTTGGACGCTACCTTTCCGAGATGCCGTTTTGACCTTGATTACTGATAACGGCATGTATAATCGCGGGGATAAATTTTGTGACCGGAGTTAATGATTGGAGCGACATCCATGCCTCAAACAATCGAGAATATCGATATCCTGAAAAAAACCGCTGATACGATCCGCTGCCTTGCCATGGACGGTGTGCAGAACGCAAACTCGGGGCATCCGGGAATGCCCATGGGATGCGCTGATTTTGCCGCGCTTTTGTGGGGAAAGGTTCTTAAACACGACCCTGAAGATCCATCGTGGCCCGATCGGGACCGTTTTGTGCTCTCGCCCGGGCATGGCTCCATGCTTCTATACTCGGTCCTGCACCTTGCCGGTTACGGCATCTCCATCGATGATCTGAAAAAGTTCAGACAGTGGGGGAGCATTACACCGGGCCATCCGGAGGTGGGAGCCACGCCCGGGGTGGAGACAACAACCGGCCCGCTGGGACAGGGCTTCGCCAACGGAGTGGGCATGGCCGTGGCCGAGGCAATGCTCGCCAAACGTTTTAACCTGAACGGCCTCGATCTCGTTGACCATTTCACTTACGGCATAGTGAGCGACGGCGATCTCATGGAGGGGGTGGCTGCCGAAGCCGCATCATTAGCGGGGCACCTGCGCCTTGGCAAGCTGATCTACTTCTACGACAGCAACAGGATCACCATTGACGGTTCCACGGATCTGGCTTACAGCGATGACGTGGCCGCACGTTTTGCAGGCTACAACTGGCATGTACTGGAAGTGGACGGGCATGATATCGCCGCAATGGAGCAGGCGCTCGCAGAGGCTGGGCGCGAGAAGTCGAAGCCCTCGCTCATCATCGGCGCGACACACATCGCAAAAGGCAGCCCAAACAAGCAGGACTCCTCCGGCTCGCACGGGGCTCCTCTCGGAATCGATGAGATAAAACTTACCAAGGAACACCTCGGCGTTCCCGCGGACAAGACCTTTCATGTACCGCCTGAGGTATACTCGTTTTTCAAAGAGCGCCGCACGCATCTTGCAGCACGCTCCAGCGAGTGGAAAGCACGGATGGGCGAGATGGAGAAGGGCAATCCCGACCTTTACAGCAAGTGGAGCGCCTTCATGGAGCGCAGACTCCCGCCCGATCTTGATGATCTTGTGGGCGGATTCGATGGTCAAAAGCCCGTGGCAACACGCAACGCTTCCGGTGTGATCTTGAACCGTGTCGCACCCGCTATCGAAAACCTGGTGGGGGGGTCGGCTGACCTGGCGCCTTCGAACAAAACCTTTTTGAACGGTTTTGACGCTGTAGGTCCGGGCGCTTTCAGCGGTCGGAACTTCCATTTCGGCATACGCGAACACTGCATGGGATCGATGATGAACGGCATGGCGCTTCATGGGGGCTTCATCCCGTACGGCGGCACATTCCTGGTGTTTTCCGATTACATGAGGCCGGCGATGAGGATGGCCGCGCTGAGCGGGCTGCCGATCATTTATGTGTTCACGCACGACAGCATCTTCGTGGGTGAGGACGGGCCGACACACCAGCCCGTGGAACACGTGGCGTCGCTCAGGGCCATCCCGGGCCTGTGCGTGATCCGCCCTGCCGACGCCCGAGAAACCGCGGCCGCGTGGAAGGTGGCGCTGAAGCGGGACAGAGGGCCTACAGCCCTGATACTCAGCCGCCAGGGTCTTCCCCTGCTCGCGGGGATCAGGGATGCGGGTTCACGAGTGGATCTGGGGGCGTATTGCATCAAGGAGGAGTCCGGGGGAGATGCCGGACTCGTGCTGATCGCCACCGGGTCCGAGGTGCATCTCGCGATGGAAGCCGCACAGGAGCTCGAAAACGAGGGTGTCGGTGTCCGCGTGGTGAGCATGCCGTCCCAGGAGCTGTTCGAGGCTCAGCCGGGCAACTACAGGGAAGAGGTCATTCCTTCCTCGTGCCGGAAGCGCCTGGTTGTTGAAGCCGGGATCAGCCAGGGGTGGGATCGTTATGCGGGAGATGAAGGGAAGGTTCTTGGCATGGATCGTTTCGGAGCGTCCGCGCCTTACAATGTTCTGGCGGAAAAATTCGGTTTCACGAAAGAGAACGTGCTGGAGGCTGCCAGGTCGATGTTGTAGAAGAGAGTGTCCAGTGTTCGGTGTTCAGCCCAATCCGTTACCCGCCCAGCACCGAAAGAATCATCTCCTCGTACCCTTGGGCGGAGATCGCGTCCGGGTTGGCCAACCTTACCTCCTCGAGGGCCGCCTCAGGCGATATGCCCCTCGTGTTCATCAGGTAACCGGTCAGGACTCCGCCTGTCCTGTCGTTTCCAGCGTGGCAGTGCACAAGAACAGCTCCCTTGCCGCCTGATACCTTTTTCAGCACGAAGTCCACCGCCTCCGGAAGCCGGGCCTCGTAGATTTTTCTTTCGAGAGGCTCCGGGGGAACTGAGTTCGGCAGGTGGATCAGCGTGTGGTCGAGGACGGTGCCCCTGATAAGCCCGTACTCCTGCGCGTCCAGGGAAAGGATACATCCGAACCCGGCGGCTTTCAGGGAAAGCAGATCAAGCGGCGCCACGCTAGGTCCGCACCTGCCGGCTATCTTCGCCTCTTCGATCCAAAAAACCTTGTCTGTCATTTCCCGCCTCAGTAGAATCGGTTATTGGTTTTGATTTTTTTGAAGATGAGTAAGGCATTTTACTTCTTGAAGAGCCTTCTCCAACCCAAATATCGAGAAGAGAGCATTCCGTTGAGCAACACAAAGCCAATGACATCGAGGCGCCTGAGGCGGATTCTCTTTCAGCCGGTTGAATATGCTGCTGTGAGGCTTGTCATCTTTGCGCTGGGGTTTTTGACCGTTGCTTTTGCATTACGAATCGGAGCCGCGATCGGTGTCGCTGCTTTTTCCGTATTCAGGGTGCGCAGGAAAGTGGCAATGAAAAACCTGGAGGTCGCCTTTCCGGACATGGATGCAAGGGAGCGCATAGCCGTGGCCAGGCGCTCATACGCCAACCTCGGTCGTACCTTCATGGAGTTTCTCATGTTGAAGAAGATCGATGAGGCCTACATCGAAAAACACGTGACGATCAGGGAGATCGAGCACATTTTAAGGGCCCTGGATAAAGGCAAAGGTCTCATCGCCATGACAGCACATTACGGAAACTGGGAGATAATGGGGGCTGCTTTTGGCTTGAAGGGGTATATCCTTGATGTGATCGCAACACGCCAGAAAAACCGCAGCGTTGACAGGCTTTTCAACGGTTTGAGATACAGCCGTAACATCGGTTTAATATTCGTTGATGAGGCTCCAAAGGGAGTGCTTCGCTCGCTCAAGAAAGGCCGGACCGTTGCCATTCTCGGGGACCAGGAGGCACGGAGAGGCGCTGGGGTCATCGTGGATTTTTTCAATAGGGCAACATCAGTGCACCAGGGCGCCGCGCTCTTCAGCCTGAAAACCGGTGCGCCGATTGTTTGCGTTTTCATAACGCGGAAAGCGACCGGCCGGGACCACGAGATTGTTATCGAAGCTCCGCTGGAGTTCGAGCCCACAGACGATAGGGCCGAGGACATCAGGCGCCTTACAGCGATGTACGTCGCCAGGTTGGAGGCCTGGATCAGAAAGCACCCGGATCACTGGTTCTGGGCTCACAAGCGCTGGAAATCGAGCGGGCTTTACGAAGAGGATTGATAAGGAGGGTGTGTTTTTGAGACTGTCCTTTTCTACAAACGCTTTCACGAGCGTTTCGCTCGAACAAGCACTGGAAATCATCGCACGTATCGGGTACGAGGGCGTCGAGATCATGGCTGACCGGCCTCATGCCTGGCCCAACGATCTTCGTGATGACGATTTTGTTGAGATAAAACGTATTGCCGGCAATTTCGATCTCGATATCTGCAACATAAACGGGTTCATGATGAAAACGGTTGGGGATATTCATCACCCGTCATGGATAGAGCCTCTGGAACAGGATCGGATCGCCAGGCAAGAACACACTCTTGCATGCCTGAAGATGGCAGGCAGCCTTGGCGCCCCAGGGGTCTCGACAGAGCCGGGCGGCCCTGTTCACGGCATGAAGCGGGACAGGGCAACGGACCTGTTCGCCCGCGGCCTTGAAGCGCCTGCGAAGCTTGCTCATGATCTGGGCATAAAGCTGCTCATCGAGCCGGAGCCGGGACTGCTTTTCACGGACATTGCCGAGACCATCGGCTTCATAGAAAAAACAGGGCTGCCCGGCCTCGGCCTGAACGTGGACCTGGGCCACTTGTTCTGCATTGGCCGAGATCCGGCCCGGATTATTTGCGAGTATCCGGAGCTGCTTGAGCACATACACATCGAGGATATCGCGGCTGACAGAGTGCACCGCCACTTGATCCCGGGAAAGGGCGCGATCGATTTCGATGCGGTGTTTGCCGCGCTCCATGATGTGGGATACAGCGGTTTCGTGACAGTGGAGCTTTACCCTTATGAAGACGAGCCTGAAAGAGCGGCCCGGGAAGCGTTCGAGTATCTGAAGCCGTATGTCGCCGGGTGATCGGAGTCGGAAGACACGGGAGGATGCAGCGTGAGGGAAACCGATTTTCATGCATGGCTGAAACGTATTGTTCCGCCTGCTGACGGGGTCATCCTCGGGATAGGGGATGACGCGGCCGTGCTGGACACGTCCGGAAGAATTGTGGCCGCATCGGATATTCTCGTCGAAGGAGTACACTACGATCCTGATCGAGTCAGCCCGGAACAGATCGGGGCAAAGGCCGTGAACAGGAACTTCAGCGACATGGCAGCAATGGGTGTAGCGCCGCAATGGATTCTTGTTTCAGCGGCTGTTCCAGAAAACGTGACGGAGCGGTTCATGCACGAGCTCGTGCGCGGGATGCGGAACGCCTGCAAGGTGTTCGGCGCGGACATGGTCGGCGGCGACACATCCAGGTCCCGGGGCGGCCTGGTGATCGATGTGACCGTAATCGGCGAGGCGGGTGATCTGGATCCTGTCACGCGTTCAGGAGCATTGCACGGCGACCGGATACTCGTAACAGGCACACTTGGAGGTTCGGCATCCGGAAAGCACATGGACTTCGTGCCGCGCGTGCGTGAAGCGGTTTTTCTCAACCGCAGGCACAGGCCGTCTTGCATGATGGATATCTCCGACGGGCTTTCCCTGGATCTTCACCGTCTGCTCGACTGCTCCGCAATGGGGTGCGTTGTGGCGGCGGAAAACGTTCCTGTTTCGAAAGCGGCGCGGGAGTTGGCGGCATCCTCGAAGAAGAGCGCGCTGGAGCATGCTCTCGGGGACGGCGAGGACTTCGAGCTGCTGTTCACAATGCCTCAGGAGAAGGCGAAAGCACTGATCGATGATACCGAGCGAAGGTTCGATGTGAGCGATGTAGGCGAGGTCGTCGAAGGGCCGGGCCGCAGAACGATCGTGAGCAGCGGCAAGGAAACCCCGCTTGAAAGAAAGGGGTACGATCATTTTGTCTGAAATCACGAATGAAACTTTTGGACAGGCTGAAACCGAATCCCTGGGCGAGGAGCTTGGATCGGAGCTTGCCGGCGGCGAGACGGTTGTTCTTACCGGTGAGCTCGGCACGGGCAAGACCGCGTTCATCAGGGGGCTGGCTCGCGGACTCGGGGTTGATGACCCGGACCATGTGCGCTCGCCTTCATACGCGCTCATGCTGCGTTACAAGTGCCGTGTGCCCCTGCTCCACATTGATGCTTATTTCATGAAGTGTTCTGAGGATCTGGATCTCTGTGGAATCGAAGACGCCCTGGCAAGAGGTGACGTTGTGGCTGTGGAATGGGGTGACAGGGTGGCTTCCGGGCTGCCCCGAGATTCGATCCTGGTATCGATCCGTCATCTGGCGCCCGAAAGGCGCGAGGTTACGGTTCGAAGAGATCGACTTGGCGGCCCTGTCGGACATGTCTGACGGGAACTCAGGAACCTGATGTTTTTTCAAACAAACGAATGAACCCTTCAAGACCGGCTTCGTTTAGGATGTCATGATGCCTCCTGACGGCTCAGAACTCATGGTGCGTTTCGTCCAGGGGGACGAGATCGCGTTCGAAGAGCTCCTTAATATGTACGAACAGAGGATTCTCAACTTTTTTTATCGCCTGACAGGCGAGCGGCACACGGCCGAGGATATGGTGCAGGATCTGTTCCTGAAGGTGTATGCATACAGAAGTTCTTACAAGCCGCGGTCTTCTTTCAACTATTTCCTGTTTCGCATGGCCCGCAACATGTGGATCGATCATTACAGGAAAAAGAAATCCAGGCCCCGCGTTCATTCTCTTGATTCCGGTACAGGCAATGACAGCGAAGAGCGCCGGACCGGTTCGGGAGACAATATCGAGGCGGATGCCCCGTCCCCAATGGATGCGGTGTCCGCTAAAGAAAGGATTAAAGAGCTCGCGAAGGCGGTTGGCAGGCTTTCGAATAAGCAGAGAGATGTGATCGCTCTCTCTTTCGAGGGAGGGCTGAAATACGCCGAGATAGCCGGGATTCTTGGTGTTCCGGTTGGAACGATAAAGTCGCGAATGCACAGCGCGGTGATGCAGCTAAAAGAGTACATGGGAGAGGCTTTAAGCCGATGAGTAAAGAATGCGGTTTTTTACCGGAGGACCTTACCGCCTTTGCGTTCAACGAGCTCGATGGCGGTGATCAGGCCCGTGTAGAGGAACATCTGAAGAAATGCGTCGGGTGCAGGGCGGAGCTGGGGGAGATCGTTCGCATCGTCGAGAGCGCCGGGGAGCTGCCGCGGCTCGATGTTTCCGCTGCCTTGCACGCTGATCTGATGAGACAGATCGCGCTTGAACGGGAAGCGGAGCGGATGTCGTTTTACGAAAAAACCGGCGTGCTTGCCGCGTTCATGGGCTACAGGCTTAAGCGTTCGCCCATGGCCCGTTTTCTGTTTTTCGCTGTGGCAGCCCAGATACTGATCCTGCTCACCATCGTTTTCGCTTCAGGCCTCATAGTTCAGAAGACAGCGGCTCCGGAGCGTCCGGCTGTGATGGAAGCGGATCGCTTTTCCCCGGCTGAGGAAGCGCTTGGTGAGTTCGTTCTAGTTGATGAAGAGGCGGACCGGTTGCGCGATCCGGAGGACTGGGTTATCGATCCGCCCTCCATCAGAGCCAAGCAGCCCTTCTCGCTGACTCCAGGGGACAGGGAGCGTGAAGAGGAGATAGAGCTTTCCGCGGAAGAACTCGACCACCTCGACCGCTTCATCGAAAAGGAGAACCGTCTCGATTTAAGCCGTTTGGGCATGTACGCCCGGCTCAGCGTGAAGTGCAAGAACCAGGTGCTGAATGGCAGGGGAGGGGGGCGCGAGACCGAGTTGGCGGTCGAGCGGGGCCTCAGGTGGCTGAGGGATGTTCAGCAGGGTAACGGGTCATGGAATCCCGGCGGAGTACACGGAGGCGACACGGATGCGGGCGTAGGCATAACAGCGCTTTGTGTGGCATCCTTTTTGTCCGGGGGCCATTCCGAGAAGGGCGGCTCCTATTCGCGGACCGTGAGAGACGGCATATCGTTCCTGCTCTCGCAGCAGGACGAGCACGGAAGGTTCGGCTGGATCGAGGGCAGGCGCAACCTTTCCGTGTTCAACCAGAGTGCGGCGACATTCGCACTGGCTGAGAACTACATCCTGTGCCATGAAGCGCACGGGCAAGCTCTGGCAGATGCGGTTCGAGGCTTGATGGGGATGTGCGACAGCGCTGTTCCCGGAGAAGGGCGGGATGTCGGTTTTCAGGACGCGTACGTGAACACCTGGTCTGCCATGGCGCTCAGAACTTCGCTCGTGACAGGGGTACAGGTGCGGGGGCTGCCTGAGGCTGCCGCGCTTGCCGACGAGAGGGTCGCCTACCTTGCCAGGAACGAAACAATGGGGACAGACCCTGTCGCGGCGTCACACCCGCCCCTTTGCACAGTCACGCAGCAGGCGCTCGATGCGCTTTTCAACGGGTCATATCTTACACGCAAACAGGTGCCGGTCCGCGATGACCCTGAATCTTTGCCGCTGCCCACGGTAAACGACGCTGAAATTCTTTTCCGGCTCCTGGAGGAACCGGACTTTCGGGAGCCTTCGTTTCTCTTCTTTACAGGCACCGCGCTGTGCGAGAAAGGCGGAAAACTGTGGGAGAAGTGGAACATGCGCCTGAAGGCCATTCTTCTGGAGGACCAGGACAGAAGCGGAATCTGGCTCGTGAACGGCGACTGGCCCGGCATTGACGGGGGCGACGTGTACACGACGGCTCTCCACCTGCTCACTCTTCAGGTTTACTACAGGTACATAAACCCTAACTGTGTGAACAGAATCTGGAAGAAAACTGCCGTTGACCCGCAATAGATGTTAAAGTAAGCGCATGAGTTGCGGGCTAGCAAACAGCAGAAAAGCAGGCGGTAAGGAACGCGCTTCCGGGTTCGTCCTGGTATGCTTCCTTCGTATCCCATTCCTTCTTGTAATGACGATGTTGGTGATCCTTGCGTCGACCGCCTTATCCCTGCCCCTGTTTAGCGCCCCGGGCTTGTTGATTCAAGATGCTTTTGAGAAGAAGCCGGATCCTAAATGGGTCTCGCGTTTTGGAAGGCGCTACCTCGATAAGGCGGAGTTTGGCGCCGAGGTTATTGTGGAGCACGTGTACCGCGTCGGCCGAGGTGTTGATGTGGTGAAGATCGTTCCGGTCGAAGTGATATTCAATACGCTTCCTTCTGCCATGGCCCGGCGGGACGAACACCTGTTGTTCGCCTTCAGCGAGCATTTCATGCCGGGTACCAGGCTTTTTCTCCTGATGAAGCGGTTCGGATCCGACAACAGATTGACCGTTTTGTACAGGCTTTCGCATCTGGAAAGGGACTACAAGGACAAGCTCGACCTGGTAAGGAGGTATGTGCAAATAGAGACAATGAATGACAAGCAGGCGAGGCATGAAGCGTTTGTCGCGCTGGTGCTCGCAAACGTAGCCGATGAATCGGAATGGATCCGGAAAAACAGCCTGCACGAGCTGGAAGGGCTGCTGGACGGGAAGTTGACGACCTTTACATCCGGCGATGTCGAGTACCTGAAGGGGATCGAGGCTGAAGCTGACAACCCAATCTTTGAAAAGTGGATTTCCAGGCTTATCGATAAGATGGAGCCCGCTTCGGTGGAAGGACCTCCCACGCTCGGGAAGACGCGGAAAGAAGGCGATGGAAAAGATCCGAAAAAAGACAAAATAAAAGAAAAAGACGGAAAAAACGGAAACGAAAAAGATAATGAAGACGGGAAGGATGAAAAGAGCAGCGAAAAGACCGACAAGAAGCCAGGCGCCAGGCACCCGTGAGGAGGTAAGATCAGTGAAGGGAAGCAACAACACCCTGTTTTTTGTCCTGTTATCGCTTGTGTTGTTCACAGGAAACAGAGGCTTTGCCTTGGAGGACAATCCGGCCGAGAAAAGGGAAAATTCGGCTTCAGGGTACGATTTGAGAATGGAATTGACCCTTGAGGACTGCGTTTTGAAGGCCTGGACGAACAACATAACTCTCAAGAAGAACCGCCGCTCGCTCGATTCGATTTCCACGTATATCGATGAGG
The DNA here is from genome assembly GCA_964542475.1 of uncultured Phycisphaerales bacterium. Classification (GTDB taxonomy): domain Bacteria; phylum Planctomycetota; class B15-G4; order B15-G4; family CAYZWU01; genus CAZIUL01. The sequence continues at coordinate 188,661 of CAZIUL010000001.1, forward strand.
CGAAAGGTAAGTTCGACCCCGAGTTTTTCGCGACTGTCACCGGTTCTGAAAACGTACGGCCCATGTATTCATACACGCCGGCGCCGAACAACACGGTCTATACGACGCTGATGGATGTCGAAAGTGACCGCCTGAATGTGTCAACCGGGTTCAGGGGTACGCTGCTGACAGGCGCGACCTACACGCTGAAGTATGACACAACACGTAGTTTTGATGTTTACATGGGAGAATACAACAAGCCCGAGTTCAACTCCAACTTCGGTATTGAGCTGAGGCAGCCCATGCTCAAGGGCGGATGGACCACATATGCGCGTTCCGAGTTCCTGAAAGCTAAAATCAGCGCCCGCGCCGAAGCTTTTTCAATGAAGAGCAGCCTAAGCGACGTCGTGTTCAGCGTGATCGAGGCGTACTGGGATCTGAAGTTTACCATCGAAGACCTCGAAGCCAAGGAGACATCGCTTAAGCTTGCAGAGGAGCTTTTAAGCATCAACATCCGTAAAAAGGAGGAGGGTGTTTTCAGCAAGATGGAAGTACTCGAAGCCAGGGCTGAAGTGGCCATGAAGCAGGAGCAGTTGATAACCGCCCGGAGCGCGGTTCGTGCCGCTGAAGACACCCTGAAGCATCTGATCTTTTCTTTTGATGAATACGGCGAATGGGATGTGAACCTTGTTCCTCTTACAAAGGCGGAAGATGTATCAGAGATCGATTTTGATGTCGAGATGATGATCGCGTCCGCGCTTGATAACCGGCCCGAGTACAATCTGCTCGAGCAGGACCTGAAAAACAGAGAGATCGACCTCTTGACGGCAAGGAACGATCTGCTTCCCATGCTGGATATGACCGGATCGTGGAGTTACAACGCGCTCGGCAGCAACTTTGGCAACACGTTCGATGAAATCGAACACCGGCAGTTCCGTTCCTTCAGTATTGGTATGGATTTTTCCTATCCCCTGGGCAACAGGAGCGCGCAAGCCTCGCACAGGAGGGCGAAGATCGAGTACCGCAAGGCGTACACCGCGATGAAGGAGCTGGAGATCCAGATCGTTCACGACATCCGGAACGCCATCCGCGAGGTGGGTCTGCAGCGGGAGAAGCTCAACGCATCCAGGGAGTCGTGGCACCTCGCCAAGGAGCGGTACGAAGGGGAGAAGAAGCGCCTCGAGGCAGGGTTGTCGATTCCTTTCCAGGTGCGTGAGGCGGAGCGGAACCTGCTCACCGAAACGGTGACCAAGGCGCGTTCACTCCTGGATTATCAGATTGCCCTTGCGCAGGTCGCAAAGGCAAAAGGGGTTCTTCTCGATCAGTACAGCGCCGGCTGGGCCGGCTGGAGCACCAAAGGCGAGGAAGTTCTCAGTGATGATCACGCTTCCCTGTAGAGCCCGTGTTTCTCGATGAAATCCGCCACCGCGCGGGGAACGAGGGAATCGATGCGCTGTTCCTCGCGGATCCTGTCCCGTATCATCGTTGACGAGATAGTGACCGGTTCGACGGTAAGGATGATGGACTTCAGTTCCGTTCCACGCAAGACAGCATCCAGCTCCGGGTACGAAGAATCAGGGGTTCGAGAATCACGGCGTACCACCACAAATGTTACCTTTTTCGCGACCTCCCGAACCTTGTGCCACGTGTGAAGCTCCTCAAGCGAATCCGATCCGATTATGAAGAATATGACAGCTCCCGGATGGGACCTTTCGAAATGCATAACCGTATCGATTGTGTACGATACACCCCCGCGCTCGATCTCGACATCCTCGACGCGCATCCAGGGGATGCTGTCGGCACAAGAGCGCAGCATGTTGAGTCTGTGTGCTGTGCGGGAGAGCTTTCTGCGGGTTTTGTGTGGAGGGATCATCGCCGGGATGAAGATAACCTCCTCCAGCCCGGCTGCATCCATGGCCTTTTCGGCCAGATGAATGTGCCCGTTGTGGACAGGGTCGAAGCTTCCGCCCAGCAAACCGATTCCGGGATTTGTTCTTGATGGTCCGTTCAAAACTTGTGCCCGTTGCAGCTTTGTCCCGGGAAAGTGTGTGCCCTGGTGTTCAACTAAAAAATTGTATAGATGAAAGGTGCAAGAGGTTCATCACCGGTCAGGGAGCTGTAGATTATGAAACCGCCCACAAGCAGAAGGAAAAGCACGATCGGGGTGATCCACCAGATCTTGTTCTCCATCAAAAAATCCCAGAACTCATAGAGAAGCGTCTTGTCGGCATCAAGCTCAGATGCTGTTTGATCAGAATTCTGCCGCTTCCCGTTTGTTTTATCATCGCTGTTCATGAAACAAGACCTCGAAATGCATCCCATACATGCGGTGAAACCGGCTCGATGTACATATCTATCGGAATTCAAAGTGCATAACATACAAAATATACCACATGATTGGCGTATGTTCAAGCAGTGGGGCTCCCGCTTTGCATTGGAGGCTTTACAGAAGGAGTGTGGAGCCCGGTCCTACATTGCACAGGAGCCTACGCATTCCCTTTCTTCTGGAGGGCGGCACTCTGTTGCCGCCTCTTCTCTTCCCTGAACCCTGACCCGTTCTTCCAATCCCGATCCCGATCGAGCTCACGGTAACCCCCTCCGAAAAAAACCGTCTAATCGTCCGGATCTGTTTCCCGTTTTTTTACGCGCCTTTTCTTCAGGGGGGGGCTGTCTTGATCCGGTTCTGTGCTGTATTGCTTTCAGCAGGCTTGTTGATGCCGATCTGTAATGGAAATGATAGCTTTACTCTCGATTGCAAGGGGCTGGGAAGCAGGTCCGCTGATCCTGTAATGGTAAGAGGGTTCATCTCTTTCGAGCGGGGGGCTCTTCCGAACGGCAGCTGCCTTGTGGTGCTTGATGCCGGGAAAAGGCCATGCGCTGCGGATATTGTGCCTACGGCGCGCTGGGACGACGGTTCAATCCGTTGCCTGGCGATCAAGGCGTCTGTGCAGGCACGCTTGAGCGACAGAAAGATCGAGCTGCTCCAGGATAGACGCGCGTCCGCGCGGGACGTCAGAGGGATAGAGTGCAGCGCAAAGAGCGCAGAAGGCGCCTTCGAGATAGACACCGGCAGGGTGATTATGAAGATGTCACCCGTGAGCACAGGTTTTATCCAGGAGATGAAAACAACGAAAAGGGCAATCGTTTACGGGGAAGGGGCCTTGGAGCTCGACATTCATATCAACGGCTCGGTTTACAAGGCTTACCCTCCCAGGACGGTTTTGCTCAGGAAGGGATGCTGCGAGGCTGAAGTCATTGTCACAGGATGTTCGTTTTCGCGATTCGAAGGTAGGGGGCCGTCATACGAACTGCACCTGTACCTGCATGCAGACTCCCCATTGATTCATTGCAGCCTGAAGATTGATGGGGGCCGGATGGAAGGCTCTTCGGAAGGCGTTTTTTTGAGGATCAGGCCCCGCTGCGTCGGGCGAAAACCATGTGTCAAGGTTGTCCAGGGCAGCAACGGGAGAGCTGTCCTGCTGGGTACGAACAAAAAGGTAAAACTCATTTCGAAAAGCAGCGGTGTCTTTAGTTTTTGCGGAAAGAAGGAGCAGCTCTTGCCTTTGGACGGCTTGACAGCGATGATCCTCCGCGGGCACAGCGCTTCCATTGGTGTTGGTTGCTCAATGTTCGGCAGGCTCTATCCCTGGAACCTCAGCTACGAGCCCGGACCTGAGCTGCGGATATCACTTCTATCAGATTCGTTTCTTTGGGAAGAAGGCCTCTGTTTCGAGAGAGAGTTCACCCTCATCTGCAGGTGCGCATCCGCATTCAAGAGCCTGCCTTCCGGCATGGAAGGCCCTGCTCGCTCGGCCGGCTTTGCCCTGTCATCCGATTTCAGGAATAGATCGGTTCTTTTTACAGAGTTCGGCACCCACCCGCCTGATGACTCTCTTTACAGGCTTTACATCGCTGTTACGGATGAACTCAGGTCCAGGCTCGAGGGGGAACAGGATCAGTGGGACGGTTTCAGAGATTTCGGGGATTACCGGCTCTGGCACGGGCAGTATGCCAACTGCGAATACGATCCGGCATTCGGTTTTTTGAACAGGTTTCTTGTCAACGGGGATGCCGGTGACCTCGCCATGGCGGAGACAATGCTGAAACACTGGATCAGGTTCGATTGTTCAGGCCCGGCTGATCATGAAACGCCGAACGGGCTTCCGTGGGTGCACGGAAAAGACCACCGGTCAGGGGAGATAGAACCCGGACACATGTGGGTGGACGGGTTGCTGCTTTTCTGTCTATTGACCGGCGAGAACCGCTTCCGTGAAGCAGCCGCTGCAATAGGCAGCTACCTTGCGGAGTATGCGCCCGGGCCGGGTGTGCGAACCAATGAGCGTTCAGAGTCATGGAGGCTAATGGCGCTCACAGCGCTTGTACGCGCGGGAGAACCAGGGCTGGAACAGGCAATGGACAGTTCGGCAGCCAGGCTGAGGGCCCGACAGTCAGAGCGCGGTTATTTCCGTTACCATGAAGAAGAGCGAGAGGAAGGGGCCTGCTGGGTTGCCAACACCTGGGTAACCGCCGGGATCACCATGGAAGCGCTGTTCAGGCATTTTGTTCTGACCATGGATGACCGTTCCTTCGAGTCTGTGCTCAGGGCCTCGGATTGGCTTATGAATGACTGTGTGGATCCCATATCAGGGAATTGGTTTCAGAACATGTTTTATGAGAAAGAAAATCCATCCCTGCCTCTGGAAAGAAAAGGACGGGTTCGCGAGGAGAACGGGGCTTTCATAGCACTGGGGCTGGTACGAGCAGGTTCTCTGTCCAAAGATGAAAAAACACTGAACCTTGCCAGGCGTGTCCTCATGGAAAGTCTTCACGAGGTCAGGGCTCATCAGGATGAGTATGCAGGAAGAGCCCTTTCGGTGCTCCTTCGGACATCCCTTGATGTAGTTCTCGCGACACAAGGGGCGGGCCAGTTGAGATAAAACCCCAAAGTTATTGAATTGAAGGGGGCGGAAGGA
>CAZIUL010000002.1:0-185467 GCA_964542475.1 uncultured Phycisphaerales bacterium
CGTGTCTGACGAGCCCGTCAAGACAGAAGAGCCCAAGATAGAAGAGTCCGACGTGTCTGACGAGCCCGTCAAGACAGAAGAGCCCAAGATAGAAGAGTCCGACGTGACTGACGAGCCCGACAAGACAGAGGAGTCCAAGATAGAAGAGTCCGACGTGTCTGACGAGCCCGTCAAGACAGAAGAGCCCTGATCCGATGAAACTTCAAAGGGAATGGAATGCCGTATTACATGGCATCTCCATTCCCTTTTTTTGTTTACTCATAGTAATAGCCTGTTTTTATCACTCTTCTTGCACGGCAAATCACACTGCCAAACGAAAAAACCCAAAGAGCATCTCCACAGCAAAACCGGAAACGCTTTCATCGGGAAAGATGGCGGCGCGCGTCAGAAATTTTGACGAGCTGGTACAAAACGGGGATTTTAAAGGTGCGGACAAGCTGCTGCGTGATACTGCGAAAATGGATGTTACGCGGGAACAGGAGATAGAAATCCGGCGCCTTCGCGCCGGTCTAAGGAAAACCTCCTTTCTACACCACAACCCCATCGAACTGAAGATATGGACGGACAAGAGTGTTTACACATTCGATGAGAAGATCCCCATAAGATTCGAGCTGCTCAACCTGTCCGATCACAACTTGTTGATACCGGCAAGGGGAGGGTTTTCCTGGTTTCCGTGGTCTGAAAAGCGTGGCAGCTGCGTCATGGCCGAGGTTTGGATCACTGACATAAGCGCCAGGGACGGGACCAGGTCAGGAGGATGCAGAAACGAGATACTGGAGATCGAAAGCACTTGGGAGGTGGAACCCGGTTCCTCTTGCAGAGTGGAAATGCCCGTGTCCACGGTCGATACACGGGATGTTCTTTACCGGCGGATCGAGGTCCGCGCAGTTCTGATACCAGGGGGGCTTCAAACCGGTCCGTTCGACTGGGGGATGATACGTCTCGACTTTGAAAACCTCGTCGTGCATGTCCTGAAGAAAGAGAACCTGTTCGTAGCTGATGATCCGGAAGCGTGCTTTGAAGAGGCGTTGAGTGAATTCGACGGCCGGAGGTTACTCCTGGCCTCGGTTTTCATGAAGGATCTGCGCACCTGGGTAGCTGTCGACCGGATAATCGAGGCTCTGTGGCTTTTCCCAAGGTCTACACGAAACGAAATGGGTCTTGCCATGGCAGCGCTCTTTTTGTTGACCGGAGAGAACCTCGGTAATGACCCGAGCAAGTGGATCGACTGGTGGGACGGGAAAAGGGATGAGCTCATGAAAAGAGCCACAGGCAGAGAGGCTTGCCCGGGCGATCGGTTTCCTTGTGGTGCTGCTGTAGCGTTACGCTGTTTGACCCCCATCATCGAGCTTTTGACCTGTATGACGAGCCCGACAAGTCCGACAAGTCTGAAGAGGCCGGATCTGTCAGTTGCTTCGACCGAGGAACCCGCTGAAGGAGATGATCAGGATTCGATTGCCAGTGCTTTGAACGATAGGTTTTTCGCAAGACGTTACGCTGCCAGAAAAAAGATCGCTTCCATGGGCGCCGGCGCTTTCTCGCTGCTTGAAGATCTGTTGACACATAAATTGACAATGGTGAGAGCAGGCGCCGCAGAGGCACTGGGCATGATGAAGGGCGAAGATGTTTGCAGACTTTTGGTACATGCGTTGAGCAGCGAAAAGGAAATCGCAGTAAAACAGCGGATTATCCGTTCACTGGCCTCAGTACAGCACCGTCCTTCGGCGGAGCTTCTTTTTGCCGACTCGCAGGAGGGAGATCGGTCAAGTGCGATGAAAAACCTATACATCGAGACAGCCTTGATGGCCGAGCTCGAGGAGGTCATGCACTTCGACATGATACCGGGTTTCTACGACGGTCAGTTCAAAGAGATATGGCCTGTATCGGGAGATGTTTATTCATGGTTGCTGAAGTTTGCACTGGATCCTGATTGTTCATACCTGATCAGGGTGCTCAGCATAATGGCGCTTCACGAACAGAAGGTAGAGGCCATGGAGAAAACTCTTGCAGCTTTGATCATAGATCCCGATGTCGAGCTCTTGATGGAAAGGGAGGAGTTTCTTGTTTTCCCGGTCAACGAGGCTTTGATCCTTCAAAGCCGCAGAAGAAATTTATCGAAATACACGCGTTTCTCTTTAGCAAAAGCCGGAGTCACGAAATACAACCTTGCGAAAATCGAAACGATGAAAAAGTGGCTTCAGCGGAGGAATCTGACACATTTCGAAACAAACTCCATGAACGCCTCTTTGCTGAAAAACGGTTTCAATCCTGTTTATGAGTTTTCCAAAAACATAATCCTGGATATAGCATACAACTATCAGCAGTTTGATGCTTTTGATGAAGCCGAACAATGGTACAAGCTGCTGGTGAAGAGATTTTCAGAAGACAAGATGGGCACAGGATTTATAGCTGAAGCTCATTACAACCTCGCCTGCCTGTACTCTGTTACGAATAGAAAGGGACTCGCGTTGCACCACCTGAAACTATCGGTGGAGAAGGGGTTTACGGATTTTTCGTGGATGGACAGGGACAAGGATCTGGACAATATCAGGGGAGAATCCGAATATGCTGCCATCAAGAAGAGCATGATACAGGCTCCCGCAAATCAGCCAATTCCGATCGATTAACTAAAGAAAAAGTAGATTTTCCCTTGATATATGAGAGGGATTTAGTATAATTTTCATTAGTATGATTGATATTTATTAATCGGCTTTTTCAAGGGTTCTCATCAGGATGATCTGATTTCGGTTAGGGTCATTCCCCTCCCCAACCGCCATCTCTAGCTGTTATCGGATATTGAATATGAGAACCGTAATTTTCCCCCGCAAGGGGGAAAATTTATTTTTGGCTAAGAAAAAACCCTCCTGATTTTTTCTATCAAATTCAAAATTAGCAAAGATAATTATCCGCATGCGTCGAAAGGGATTGTGGTCCGCAATAAAATTGGTTGTGGTTGTTGACCAGTTGTTTGTTATTGAGAGAGAAGATCCGATGGCCATGGATGACCACCTGAAAACCGATGACATAGAATCTCCAGTTCTGAACCAGGCAGAGATAATGGGGATACTAAAGATAGAGTTCAGCAGGTCAAGACGGTACAACTGCCCGCTTTCCTGCGCATTGATTCAAATTGACAGGCTAGAGCGTTTACGCGACATGTACGGAATGGGAATTGCCAAGGAGATCTACTCAAACACGATTCAGATGTTGAACAGCAACACCAGGCTTCCGGACTATCTCGGCAGGATGGGGGACAGGTTTCTGCTGATCATGCCCCACACCGATCGCTTGGGCGCTGTCATTACATTGAACAGGATCAGGGAAAAGCTATCTTCCTTGGATTTTGATATCAGCGGCAAGGTCATCAAAGTCACGTTGAGCGTAGGCCTTGCCGACAATCACGAAGAAGACTCGATATTTTACGATTCGATCCTCAAACGCGCCGAATCCTCCTTGAAAAACGTCATCAACAGGGGAGGAAACGGGATCAATGTCCACGACCCATCCAATCAGCCGCAGGCTTAAGAGTCCGTTGAAAAAGTGCTTCGGAAGCGAGGCCGAGTCATTTTGCCCGAGGTCAAGGCGCGAGACCGTAGGCGAATCAGTGGATTCGTTGAGGATCTCGCAACGCAGAGATCGGGCAAAAGGGCCGGCCGTAGCCGATCTGACTTTTTCAACGGGCTCTTAAGCCACATATTTCCTTCTTCTATAACATGCCTGAAGAAACTATCCTGTATACGACGTGAATGATATTCTTCCGCCCATTAGCGGTCTACCGAGGTCTCGATACTCGATATTAAGCGTGCCGGAAGCATCTGAAACGCTTTTGTTGGATGGATGATGGACATCAAAAAACAGGAAGCTGTGAATGCGTTCGAGGAACTGCTTGCAATTCTGATTCGGTTGCGTGGTCCGCAAGGCTGCCCGTGGGACCGCAGGCAGACCGAAAAGAGCATGGCCCCGCTGATTCTGGAAGAGGCTTATGAAGCCACGGAGGCCATCATGCGGGGAGAGCAGGATAATGTGGCGGAGGAGCTCGGGGACTTGAGCATGAACGTTGTGATGACTTCGTTGATAGCCGAAGAGAGGGGCGGCTTCGAGCTGTCAGAAATGTTCAAGAGAATCTCGCGCAAGCTGGTGAAACGGCATCCGCATGTATTTGAAAAGGACGGCTCCAGGGCCATTGATGAAAAAGAGGTTCTGGGCCGCTGGGAAGTGATCAAACAGGGAGAAAGGCTGGAGAAAAAACAGGATTCGTCCTGCGTGGCCGGGGTTCCCAAATCAATGCCCGCGCTTTTGCGTGCAGTGAGGCTCTTGCAGAAGCTGAAGCGCACCGGCCTGGACCTGCCCCTTTTGCAATACCGCGACGGGGGGAGCATCGGCGCATCGACCGTGTTGCCCTTTCGGAAAAACGGTTCGAAACAGCAGCAGGATTTCGAGCAAGAGGCGGGAGAGACTCTTCTTGGGCAGGTTATTGCATGCGTGGAGGGTGGAATCAATCCGGAACTCTGCCTGATCAAGCAGTTGGATTCCATGGAAAAAGCGTTCCGGCACATGGAAAAAGAGCTCGGTGGCAGGCTATTCCATGTGTCCAGGGAAGAAATCGCTCGATTGTGGAGAGAAGGAATGGAAGGCGTGTGACAGGCCCTCAGCCTACAGTCTCAAGCCTATCATACCGTGGAATCAACAAGCGAAGGTTTCGGGCCGCTTCCGAAGCGGCAGTTGTCCAGGAAGTCCTTCTTCTGTTTCAGCTGTGCGATTTTGCCTCCGATGATCTCCTGCCGGCTTTTAATGGATGCGATCATGTCGGAGTTCGCCTTCATGAGTCGTTTTGTAGCGCTTTCGATTTTACAAACTGCCGCACGGGCTTCATCGGCTTCGCCTTCTTGTTTCCCTTGCGTGATGGAAACGATTGCACGGTCTTTCTTGTTGACCTCCGTCATCAGCGATCCAAGCTTTCGGCTGAACCGTTGGGCACCTTCCTGATCAAGCCTGAGAGGGTTTTGCTGGAGCTTTTCTGTCATCTCTAGCATCTTATCCAGAAGCTCGAGTTTCTCGTACAAGTGAGACAACCTCCTGCTAGGCCGTTTGCGTGATGGCATGATCCCACCCTTCCTTGAGCGTTTTCAGCACCCGCATGGACTCCCGGATCCCCTTGCCCTGTCTTTTGAGATTGGAATCGATTAGGCGGTCGATTACAAAGAGGTAAAGTCTCTCCAGGTCCCTGGACAGCTTTCCCCCAACCTCGTGATCGAGGGAACTGAGCAGTTCGCCGACTATGGCCTGGCTCTTGCTGATGTGGAGGCCGAAACGCCCGCGTTCCTGTGTCTCGAGCTTCTCCAGCGCCTGGCCCATGTTTTTCAATGCGTGGTTGAACATCATGGAGACGATCTTTTCACGCGGCGCCATGGTAATGGCATCCTCCTTGTACCGGTTCAACACTGCGTTGGATGTCATCTTTTCACCTTTGACAGAGTGTGTGACTGCGTGCTTGGGGCCTCTTTCATGAATAACTCTGAATTTGCTGATTGTACAAAAACGATTGCTGGCTCTGGAGAATACTCATTGTGCTCTCGAGCGCGGCGAACTTCTTGATTAAGCTTGCTTCATAGTTGTCGAGCTGGTCTTCGGCTCTGGCGATCTGGTCTTCCAGGTCGTCCACGATGTCCTCGAGATGCTCGTTTTTGCTGTCGCACATCCCCTGGAACTTGGTGTACCCTTCCAGCAAGGTGTCGATCTGGTCGGCCAGGCCGGAGTCGCTGAACATGCCTTTTACATCTTCGAAATTCTCATTGATTGCGGTTTCGAGCTCTGCCGAATTAACGGTCAGTGTCCCGTCATCTTCGAAGGTTATACCGAGCTGGGCAAGGATCTGTATCTCCGGCGCGTCCCCGCCCGTATCCCAGCTCGGGGTGAGTATTGATTGAACACTGCTCTGGACCATCCGGAGCAGCGATTCGCCCATGAGCACCCCGCCTGTTTCCGTGGTTTCGTTGTATGTGTTCTGCTCGTTGATGAAATTTATCAAGGTGTTGTAGTTGCTGGCAAAGGACTCGATTTTCTCCTTGATGGCGCTCGTGTCCTGTGCCACTGTCAGAACCACCGGATCGTTAATTGCGGTTGTGTCTTTGAGCTCAAAGGTCAAGCCTGAGGCCGCATCGTTCACCGAATTGGTGGCTCGTTCCATCTCCAGGCCGTTGATAGTAAACTCTGAGTTCGATGCTGCCTGAAGCTGGGTGAAATCAAGAGTATCGCTTCCGCCAGTTAAACCGGTTTCATCCAGTGTGATGGTCTCGTCAGAGCCCGTATTATCCCCGGTAATAACGAGACGGTATGGAGTCCCGGTGCCGTCGTTTATCACGGTTGCCGTGACTTCCGCATCTGTTTCGTTTATCGCCTCGGCGATCCCCTCCAGCGTGTTGTTTTCGCTGTCGATGGTTACATCGGTGTCGGTTTCGTTTACTGTAATAGTCAGCGTGCCGGTGCCGAAATCAGAGGTGTCTTTTGCGGCGAAGTTTTTCGAAGCTTCGCTCTCGAATGTGGCCAGCGAAGAGATCTCTATGTTGTAAGAGCCCGGAGTTGCGGTGCTCGAAGCCGAACCGGTGAGCTTGTTCTCATCGGTGCTCGATGCTGTGAACACATTGAAATCGGATGTGTCCTTGAGGGCATCAGCAGATGATTGGAACGATTCCAGGTACGACTTGAACGTGTCGAATTTCGAGATTTTGCTCTCGTAGTCGTCCTTGTTGCTCTCCATCATGCTGATGGGAACCTGTTTCAGCGTCATCAGACTCTGGATGATCGCGTTCGTGTCCATGCCCGATGAAAGGCCGCCGAACGATATGCTGGGGATGTCGAATGAGGACATTTAACTGCTCCGCATCAGATATTTGAGGAAACCAACCGCTTGTCCTCTCCTGTATCTTCAAGAGAAACTACCCGGCGGCTTCCTTTCGGATACTGTCGCCGGGTAGTTTTTTAAGTGTCGGTTGCATTATCACCTTTACAGCATCGCTATGATGCCATCGACTTGCTGTTACTACTGCAGCAGCATCAAGGCTACCTGGGGCTGAACATTAGCCTGCGACAGAACAGCGAGAGCTGCCTGCTGCATCACCGAGTTCCTGGTCAGGTCAGCGGACTCGTACGCCACATCAACGTCGCGGATTCGCGATTCAGCAGCCGAGACGTTCTCGATGACGCTGCCAAGGTTGTTGATGGTTGACTGCAGCCTGTTCTGGACAGCACCGAAGTCGCCGCGGGCATTGGTCACAGTGTTGATGGCCGCGTCGATTGCGTCGATTGCTGCTGTTACATTACCGGAAGAGCCGATATCCAGGCTGTCAATGCTAAGGTTCGATGTTCTGATGTTTGAAAGGTTCATGCTGATGGTATCGACGTTCGCGGTCGTACCGGTATCGATCTGAAGCGTCAGTGACGATGTCGAACCGTCGAGGAGCTCGATGCTGTTGAACTCCGTGGCCTGCGCGATCCTGTCGATTTCGCTGATGAGTGCTGAAAACTCGCTGTTCAGCGAGTCCTGGTCAGCCCCGGTAAGAGTGCCGTTGTTCGCCTGAACACCCAGTTCACGCATGCGGACGAGCATTGCGTTTACCTCGGAGAGCGATCCTTCAGCCGTTTGAACGAGGGAAATGCCATCGTTTGCATTCAGTGAGGCACGGTGTAGAGAGCGGATCTGCGCCCTCATGCGCTCGGAAATCGCCAAACCTGCAGCATCGTCGGCTGCTGTGGAAATCCTCAAGCCTGAAGACAACCTGCTGTAGTTCTTGGTCAACCGGTTGGTGATCTGGTTCAGGTTTTTCTGAGCCCCGATCGAAGCAACATTTGTGTTAATTACCAATCCCATGAAATAACTCCTTTATCCTAGTCCCTAAGAAAAGTCCCGATTTGTTACAAAAAGTTCTTCTCAATTTTAGATCTTATTTTTTGCCACGATCTGTTTTTAGGAAGAATGCGGAACTTCTTAACCGGTTTTTTCTGAAATGGATAGGGTAGATATTCCCGGTTGCGGGCAGGAGGGGGGGGATCGCTGTAACTTTATGACAAGTCATTATTAAAGCACCTGTCATTAAGCCTTGGCGGTTCCATTAAAATAAAAACATATATAAAATGGATTTGCATACTGTAAAATCTTTCCTATAATTTCGCTCTTTGTGTCCGGGGGTGTAGCTCAGTCGGTTTAGAGCGCCAGCCTGTCACGCTGGAGGCCGAGGGTTCGAGTCCCTTCACCCTCGCCAGAACTTCAAACGGGCGCTGTTCCTTTTCAGGAGCAGCGCCCGTTATTTTGAAGGGGCGATTCCCTGTCTTGATACCATACCTTATTTATCGGAATTGGGCTGCCAGGAGGGGTCAGTGACGATTATCACCTCGCCAAGCTTGCTGAGCTCCTCCGGATCGAACGCTGGGAACGATTCGTGGGGTACCAGGCTGATCACGGCAACGCGGGTGTTCGGGCGGTATCTCATCAGCTGGTCAACTGTGCCGAGGTGCTCGTTGCTGTGAAAGGCCCCGTTTATATTAACCACTGTCGTTTCAGGGTTATCTTCCAGGAACGATGCAATGGAAAAGGCCATTGAAGCATCCCAGAGGCTTTGCGCGGGATTACCGCCTTTTTTCATCGCCTCCATCATCCTCATCATGACATGCGGCGGCATTGCACCTCCGGATCCCATTTTCTTTTCCGATGATAAGGATTCGTTATAAGCCGCAAGATCGGGGCATCCCTTTTCGATCCATTCCCGTTTCAAGCGCGGGCCGGGAGAAGACGATCCTTCTTTTTTGGTTTCGTCGAATGCGGAAAACACCTCTTTCTGTTTTTCCACGTAACGCCCCTGCTTTGGTATGTGATAGGGAATGGGGGGGAGCCACTTTTTATCCTGATCCGGGGCCAGGGCAAGGGCCTCAGGTCCCTTTCTTGACACCAGGTTCACCAGCCTTCTTGGAGCGTTCGCCGCTATCACAGGAAGATCGTTTTCTCGAGCGTACTCAACGCAGGGCTTGTAGTCCGATGCGTATGCTGGCCAGGGCCTGGCTGCATCCAAAAAGTGGCTCTCCGTGTACAGCCCATCCAGGTAACCGCTGAGCACGGGCTGCACATCCCGCTCAAACATTTCCATGGATAGGGCGACATCGCCCTTCAGGCGGTGGATCGCGGCGAATAGCTCCTTCTCGAGCACATGCGCCACCGGATCGTCGTGCATTTCTCCAATGAAAACAACTTGCGCGTCAGCAAGGAAAGCTGCCACGGATGCCGGATTTTCTAGAATATCGCCGCTGCTGGTGAATGCGCTGTAATGATCAGGGCCTGGTTTGCCAGGTACACGGAATGTGATGCTCGCAAATGTTGGTTTTTCAGAGCCTGGGCCGCTCTCCACAGTGATCCACCATATACCGGGTTCGTCGATCCTCACAACTCCTGTTCCCATCGAGGTTTTGCCGTTTATTACCGCCTGATCGGTGGTGCTGCCGGTTTTCTCGATCCTGCCTACACGTGATGCTGAATACGAAAACGTGGTGTTTGATTGCTTGCCGCCATCTAACACGGAAAAGCGGAAAAGGGCATCTTGTGCGGTCTTGTCGCTGCTGGGCCTAATGTCAATTGGATGGGTTTTAGGTGCGATCTCCAGGGTGCTCCCGAATCTTTTTTCAGGGAGGGGTGAGGATGAGTTCTTATGCACGATGGCCGTGGCTGTTCCCTGGGCGGTCTCTCCGGAGTAGATCCATGTTCCGTCCGATTGCGGGCCTGATGCGAGCGCTTCAAGGCCCATGGAGGACAGGTCGTTTATCGCACCGTCCGGGCCAATGCACTTGAGCTTGCAAGGAAAGCACGGCATCCCTTTTTCGTACATTACTATGGGGCACCCTGGATTTTCTTCCAGACATGTATCGGCCTGCTCATCAACAGCAAACCCTGCACACGAGCTTGTAAAAGCAGCAACGGACAATAGAAACGTACAAAACTTGATACAGATGTTGTTGGAATCCATTTTCAATCAACCTTGTGATAACAGCCATGATTTCTGAAAAAACGTCGTGTTCTCGATAAGCCCTTGAACCTTTTCATTTTCAGTGATACCTGTCAAGTATTGAGATTGCTGAGCGCAGTTTAAGGTGCCGCAGCAGAAGAGGATGAAATATGGGGGCTAAGAAGATCTGGAAGAGAAGAGGCAGAGGAAGAGAAGAGAACCACTGATGGATACGGATATATTTTCAAAGCAATTCTCTTCTCATGATCCCGATTTTTATGATGAGCTCACCGATTTGGCTAAATCGCTGCTGCGAAAGACAAGTTCGCCTGAACCCAATTCGATGTCAACAGTGCATCCATCCGGGATGCTGCCGTCTATTATGCGCCGGCCGATCTCGGTTTCGATGTTCTTGCGAATGAAACGGCTCACTGGCCGGGCGCCGTAGACCGGGTCGTAAGCAGCTTTGGCTATGTGGTTCAGTGCTTCCATTGTTACATTGACCGTTATCCTGCGGCTGTGTAGCCGTGTTTTCAGCTCTTCAAGGCGCAGCTTCACGATCTTGCAAACTTCCTCGAGCGTGAGCGGGCTGAACAGCACTGTTTCGTCGATTCGGTTCAGGAACTCAGGCCTGAACGTTCTCTTTAGCTCATCGAGAACACGTGGCCGGACACCTTCCTCGATCTCCCCATCTTTTGTGATGCCTTCAAGAAGCAATGAGCTTCCCACATTCGATGTCAAGATCAGGACGGTGTTCTTGAAGTCCACGCATCGTCCCTGGTTGTCTGTAAGGCGTCCGTCGTCCAGAAGCTGGAGCAGGACGTTGAACACGTCGAAGTGAGCTTTTTCGATCTCGTCGAAAAGTATCACGCTGTACGGTTTGCGCCGCACAGCCTCTGTGAGCTGCCCGCCCTCGTCGTACCCGACATAACCGGGAGGAGCGCCGATGAGCCTGGAGACAGAATGTTTTTCCATGTATTCGCTCATGTCGATTCTGACCATGTTATCTTCCGAATCGAAAAGCGCTTCTGCCAGGGCGCGAGCGAGTTCTGTCTTGCCGACACCGGTCGGGCCAAGGAAGATGAATGAGCCAATCGGCTTTCGAGGATCGTTCATGCCTGAACGGGCGCGGATCACAGCGTCTGCAACAGCCTGAACAGCCTCTTCCTGGCCAACAACCCTCTCGTGCAGCGTTTCATCGAGCACGAGTAGCTTTCTGCGCTCGCCCTCCATGAGGCGCTGAACGGGGATACCTGTCCAACGGGCAACTATTCCGGCAACCTCGTCAGCGGTAACCTCTTCGCGCAAAAGAGCGCCGTTGTCGAGCCTTGAACGTGCCTCCTCTTCCGCCTTGTCAAGCTGCTCTTCGAGCTTGGGCAGCTCTCCGTAGCGGATCCTGGCCGCCTCTTCCAGGTCATGTTTTCTTTCGGCTCCTTCCATGTCGTGCCGCGCTCTCTCCATCTTCTCTTTCAGGATGTTCTTCGCGGAAATCAGGGCTTTCTCGCTTTCCCAGCGCGATTTGAGAAGCTCTCCCTCGGCCTTGATCTCGGCAAGCTCCTTTTCAAGCGTTTCGAGACGCCGGCGCGAAGAACGATCCTTTTCTTTTTTGAGCGCTTCGCGTTCGATCTCGAGCCGCATTACATTCCTGGATATTTCATCCAGCTCTGCGGGCATGCTGTCCATTTCGGTCCTTATGCCTGCAGCAGCCTCATCGATCAGGTCGATCGCCTTGTCCGGCAGGAACCGGTCGCTGATATACCTGCTTGAGAGAACCGCTGCAGAGACAAGCGCGTTGTCCTGGATGCGCACACCGTGATGGAGCTCGAACCGCTCCCTCAGGCCGCGGAGTATCGAAATGGTGTTCTCCACATCGGGCTGCTCCACGAGCAGCGGCTGGAAACGCCTTTCCAGTGCCGCATCCTTTTCCAGGTGTTTCCTGTACTCATCCAGTGTAGTTGCGCCGATGCAGTGAAGCTCGCCCCTTGCGAGAAGAGGCTTCAGGATGTTGCCGGCGTCCATGGAGCCTTCGCCTTTTCCAGCCCCGACTATGTTGTGAAGCTCGTCTATAAAAAGAAGGATCCTGCCGTCGCTTTCCTGTATCTCCTTGAGCACAGCCTTGAGGCGCTCCTCGAACTCACCCCTGAACTTTGCGCCGGCGATAAGCGCGCCCATGTCGAGCGCGAATATCGAGCGGTCCTTGAGCCCTTCCGGGACATCCCCGCGCACTATCCGCTGCGCGAGCCCTTCAACGATTGCTGTCTTGCCGACTCCGGGTTCACCGGTGAGAACCGGGTTGTTCTTCGTCTTTCTCGAAAGTATGCGGATGATGCGCCTTATCTCGGCATCCCTGCCGATCACAGGATCAAGCTTTCCTTTCCGGGCAAAGGCCACCAGGTCCCTTCCATATTTTTCGAGCGCCTCAAACGTGCATTCCGGGTCCTGCGATGTGACGCGCTGGTTAGCCCGCACCCGGGATAAAGCCTTGAGCAAGGTCTCCTTGTCAATCCCCTGCTCTTTGAAAATCAGTCCGGTTGCTGTTTCCATGAAGCTGGATGTCAGGGCCAGAAGATAGTGCTCCACGCTCACATACTCGTCCTTGAGCTGTTTTGCCTGGTTGAATGCCTCGTTCAGCAGCTTTTGAAGGTTTGGGCCTGTACCGATCCTGGTGTCGGGCCCGCTGCCAATAACCCTGGGCAGTTTCTGCAGGGCTTCTTTCAATCCGGTTTCAATGGCTGCCGGATCCTTTTGAAGATGTTCGAGAAGTCTGGGAGTAAGGCCGCCATCCTGTTTCATCAGAGCCAGAAATATGTGCTCGATCTCCACAGCGTTGTGGTTCATTTCAACAGCCAGGGCTTGTCCGTCGATAAGCGCTTGCTGGGCCTTGAAAGTAAATCTGTTAAGGTCCATTTACATTTCTCCTTTGTAGAAAATTGATACTATCAGCAAAAATGCAAATGATATGCCGCCCTGGGAGATTGAGTTGATATAATGATGTAACTCTTTATATGACAGGTGGTAAATAGAATATTGGCGCTCTATGCTTGGGTGTTGCAACCAACAGGAGATGTCGTATTGGCAGTTTAACTGCCGGAATGACATGGCCGTTTCAAGGGAAACTGGCAACGATCCTATGGCGGCCTTTTTTTAGTTCGATTGCATTGAAACGACCGTTCGCTCTGAAAGGGACTGTGTGGTGGCCGTTAATAAGTACTTTTGCTTTAGGGGTGTCGAGTTTAACCGGCAAGCAGAGAAGGAAGAGGCACGGGTATGGACAGGTGACATTAACCACCACTTTTCTCGAGGTCACCATGTGAATGTGGTCAATGCTGGCAGTGCCGTCGTTTCCGGGCGGTTCGATAAGGATGCTGGGTTTTTTGTTGATGATGACGGTTTTTTCCAGATCCAGCCCACGTTGAACGATCTTTTTCAAAGCACTGCGAGGGGGCAGGACCTCATAGCTGTACCTGAAGCCGAACATGGGGAGAACAAGGCGGTCCTCTACGAGTTCGGCCTTTGTCATTCTGGTGTAAGCAGGCAATGGAGGAGCTCCCGCTACGGCTTCGGCGCCGCTTTGCCCGAGCCTGAGAACAACCGTTCCGGGCTCAAGGGAATCGAACCGGGGATCGCCATAGAGCAGAAACGGCGGGACGTTCAACATGGTAAGGTTTTTAACCTGTACCTTTTTCCCGAGAAAGAGGTACAGCATCTCGGCAAAGCCGTTGGTCAGCGCTGGATGAATGGAATCGACATAGAACTCCTTTTCGTTTCCGTATCCACTGCTTTCGAACCCTTTTAGTATTGAGCGGCATTGTTCTCCCTTGAGCGTGATCCTGTCGATCTCTTCAGGAACCATGACCATGTTCGCGCATCCCAGGCCTGTGAGCAAAAGACAAAGCGGAGCATAGAGTTTTCCGGTGAGTGTTTTCTTAGTGCTCAATGCAAGAAGAACTGAGCCCAGGAAGAGCGCGACAGGTACGTGGCAGAAGTATGAAAACCTAGATGCGTAGTCCCGGGCTGCGAACGGGAAAACGGAAAGCACGCACCAGACCAGCAGGACCCGCGCGCGCTTCTCCGGAAAGGCGAAAAAAAGGAAGACAAATGCGATGCCGGCGTAAAAGAAAGCCTCCGGATCGCTGATTCCCTGCACTTGAAAGGTGCGCCTGAAATATTCACTGGTCCAGTGGAAGGAGTTGGAAATGGTTTCGAGTATCGAGGATCCGCTGATGCTGAACCGGTTAAGGAAAAGATAGTGAAAGAATACCGTGGCAAGAAACGGAGCTGTGTACAGGACGGTTTTGCAGGCCTTGGTCAGGGTAAATGGTCGCTTTTCCATGACGATGAAAGCGGTTGCGAAGATGAAAGGAAAGTTGTATGCAGCCTCCTTGAAGGTCAGGGAGAGGGCGAAGAGGGCAAAACATAGAATATAGGCCCTGGCGCGGGGGAGTTCGGCGAACCTGAGCGCTGAAAAGACAGCGAAAAGCTCCAGGATCGCGGCAGGGATAACGTTAAACGATGCGGAAGGCCACAAAACCGCCTCTGCATAGACCGGGGATGAGGCAAAGATACCGGCTGCGATGAGACCGGTCAGGGGCCTCGATCCGGCGCGTGTGACAAAAACATAGATGAGAAGAACCGTTGCTATGTGAAGGACGATTCCAACAGCGACGTAAAAAACGGGCTCGAGTCCGGCGATGAGATGGGTTGCCTTGAACAGGAGGTGCCATCCCGGACGCCAGTACGGTGTCTGGAGCTTCCAAAAATGATCCTCGGGGTAGTGCCCGACAACGATGTCGGCAACGGTCCGGTGCTTTACCGAATAGACAAGATGAAAGTCGTCGTTGTAGAAAAAGTTCCCATATCCGCTGCTGTACAGAAGTGCTGAAAGAAGGATCAAGGCAAGGAGAAACAAAACATGTTGTCTTGTTGATGCTTTCATCAGTGGCTGTTCATTTTACTCCATTCCGGTATGGCTTTATGTCGGCTGCACAAGAGGCGATCTTATCCAGGCTTATCACAAAAAACAACTTTTCTGAGTCTCGTTCTTGACTTTTCAGTTGCATGGTTTAAAGAACAGTTTGTGTTTATCCTGATGTTTTTCCCTGTGTTTTCCAAACGAACCTTCGAACGCGGTATTCCGGTTTTCGGATCCGCGGTTGTTTTATTGCTGCAACCATAATGACCACCAACTCCCCGCTTGTCAGCAGGATAATCATCTCCCGGGTGATCCTGATCACCAAAGTGACGCTGCTCCTCTATCTGTTTCTGATAAGCATCGAGCTGCTGGGCAAATCGTTCAAGCTTTTTGGCGAAGACGCCGCACGCGAGCTCCTGGACTCATGCACGGACAACCGGTTCGTGGGGCTTTTCGTTGGAATCCTGACCACGAGCCTCGTGCAATCGTCTTCCACAGTGACAGGCATGGTGGTAGGGTTCGTAGGGGGGGGGGCGCTGTCGTTGAGCAACGCGATCCCCATAGTCATCGGCGCGAACATCGGAACCACGATAACCAACAGCCTGGTTTCCCTGGGACATCTTCACAGGCGGGTCGAGTTCAAAAAAGCCCTTGCAGCAGCCACGGTGCATGATTTTTTCAATATCATCACCGTGCTGATCGTTTTTCCACTGGAGCTCATTTTTTCACCATTGGAGCGGATCTCCGGGTTTTTGATCGAGTTTGTGCCCAAAACAACATTTTCGACGGGAAAGGGGCCGCTTCATTCGATTCTAGGCCCGCCTGTCAAAGCGGTAGTGGAGATGATCGAAAGCTTCGAAGGGGGCAACTGGTTCTTCATACTCAGGATGTTGCTTGTGCTTGTCGCCCTCGCCTTGCTTTTCGGATCGCTTTTTTTCCTGGTCAAGGTGCTGAAAGGCTACATGCTGGCGCGCCTCGAGGCCTTCTTCGGGCGCTACCTGTTCAAAAACCCGTTCGTCGGGATGTTCCTGGGGATGATGATCACCGGGATCGTCCAGTCCAGCTCGGTTACCACTTCGTTGATGGTTCCAATGGCCGGCGCGGGCATACTTACAATTTATCAGATCTATCCGTTCACGCTCGGCGCGAACCTTGGCACGACCATCACCGCCTTTATCGCGTCTATGGCAACAACCAGTGTCGGCGGTCTTCAGATCGCGATCTGCCACTGCCTGTTCAACATAATCGGCATCTCTATCTTTTATCCATTGAAGGAGCTGCCGATTACAATGGCGCGCCGTTTCGCGGACCTTGCATCGCGAAAAAGAAAGTACGCGTTTATCTTCATAGGTTTTTTGTTTTTTTTAGTACCGTCTTCGATAATATTCATTTCGAAGCTGTTGTTTTAACCCTGACTGGAGTGCGCAATGGGAATCATAAACACGCTGATCAACGCATGGCTGAACCGCCATATCATCGAGGGGTTGTATAAAACCTTTGACAGCATGCTAGACGATTCTTACTGGATGTTCCAGTACGTACACGAGTACATGCTCGGCAAGGATAAAACAGCCAGCGAGAGGGAAAAGTTCTACCTGACCGACCAATCGATCAACAGGCGGGAGCAGGATATTCGCGGAAAGATCCTGAACCACCTTGTCGTAAATCCCAGCGACGCTATCTCGGAATGCCTGGTGTTTATGAGCGTTGTAAAGGATGCCGAACGGCTGGGGGATTACTGCAAGAACATTCTGGAAGTGGTCGAGCACAAGAAATACGAAAAAGATCTGAAGCAGTTTCCTTCGGAAATCGGGACATTTATTAAAAACACCCAGGCAAAAATCTTCACCATGTTTTCCAGGACCAAGGATGTTTTCATCTCCCAGGAGGAGGATGATGCCAGGGTCGTGCTTTCGCTCTACCTTGAGGTGAAGAGGGACTGCGACAACGCGCTTAATACCATCCTGGACCTGGATGATATCGACCCCTCGACAGCCGTATTCTGCGCCCTGATCGCCCGGTTTCTGAGGCGTATCGCGAGTCATCTGCAGAACATCAACTCGAGTGTGCTGCTGCCTCTTCACAAGCTGGACTTCAATCCACCCGAAGAATGAGGGGCCTTTCCCATGGTCAGTCTACTGGGCGAGCCCGCTGAAGTCGGGGGGCGCATCGGCGAGATCCTTGCTCCGCATGTTCAAACCCGCGTGAATACCTACCTCAATAAACAGAAGGAGAAGAGCGGCAGGGCCAAGGAGGCGGGGAAAAGGTTTCTTGAGCTGCTGGAGAGGGAGGCTCCGCTCTGGATCGAGGAATACCAGGCCCTGGCTGCGGCATCCGGAGTCGACTTCGATCTGATCGTGGAAATCAACTGCGCGGTTACATTGACCACCCGGGCATCGTGCACATCGGTGCTTGTAAGCGGAAGCTCCGCGCCGCAAGGCTATCCCATGCTGTTGAAGGTTCGGGATGAATGGCCGAATCACCAGTGTATGGGCTACCGCCGGGTGGAAGGGAGTCATGGCATGCTTTTTGGCACGGACGCATGCAACATGGGCGTGGGCCAGGGGTGCAACGAGCACGGCTTGGCTGTGGCAAACAACAGCGGCGGCCTTGTTCCCGAGCCGGCACCTCTATCAGGTTCAGGCCTTGGCGACTGTCATGTGACCAGGCTGATTCTCGAGAGGGCAAAGGACACGGACGAGGCGCTTGAAGTTTTCAGGGAGCTTCAGGCGCGGGGAAGCGTGGGGCTTGTGGACGGGGTACGCGGCATGATCTTTCTCATCGCAGACCGCCGCGGCAAGGGGCTTGTTCTCGAGGCGGACCGTGTTCAAAGCGAAACCCTCGACATCATTGACGGCTACGTGGTCTGGAGCAACCACTGGCTTCTTCCGGGAAGCGCGGCTTTCACAAAAACCGTCGATCCGGAGAACCCTCTGGTGAAATCAAGCCTGAAGCGGTATGAGCGGGGAATGGAAATTCTTCGCGACAGATCCCCGGTCAAGAAGGAAGACCTGGAGTTCTTTTCGCGTGATGAAACCGACCCCCCTTATTCGATATGTAATGGGACAGATAACTTTCCGTGGCGTACTGTATCCGCGTTCATCTACGAGATGGACCCGGCTGGTACGATTCCTGTGCGTGTCGCCCCAGGGCTTCCGAGCAAGGTGGAGTATAAGGATGTCCCTGCCTGGTCGAACGATACCCCACTCGAATACATGCTTCACTGGGAAGGGTGAGAGAATGATCTCCACTAAATAATGACTTAGGAGCGATCGAGCCTTCAGCCTACAGCCTTCTTCACACCCTTTCCTCCCTCCGGATCATCTCGGCAAACCTGTTGATGCCTTCCCGTATCTCGTCATCCCTGACCATGGAATAGCTCGCCCGCATGCAGGATGTGCAGCCGCCAGTGCTGGAGAATGCCGGTCCCGGAACCAGGATTACCTTGAGGTCGCGGCTGTATCGCTTGATCATGTTTGCAGCGTTGCAGAAAGAGGGCAGGCGGAACCAGATAAAAAGCCCCTCTGAGGGTATGTCAAACTCAACGCTCCCGGGAAGAAGCTCATTCGCCGCATGGACCATTGAATTACGGTTGGAACGGTAGAGCCGGCAGCTTTCCCTGATCTGCGACATGAAACCTTCCGGCTCCGACGCTTCGATGTGGGCGGCCAGCATCTGCTGAGTCAATGAGCTCGTGTGGAGATTCGCGCTCTGTTTGAAGAGGAGAAAATGCCGCATGATCACCGGATCACCGCTTGCGTAACCGAGCCTGAGCCCTGGGGAGAGAACTTTTGAGAAGCTGTCCAGGCGTATCACCCTGCCTTCATGGTCCATCGCCTGGAGGGTGCGCCCCGGCGATGAATCATCCAGCCGGACAAGCTGATACGGGTCATCCTCGACTATCAAAATGTCGAACTCTTCAGCGATACGGATAAGATGCTCTTTTCGCTCTTCGGAAAGGGCGACACCCCCAGGGTTGTGGCCGTTGGGAATCGTGTATATCAGCTTGGGAAGCCTTTTCCGATCACGTTTCGTGTTTTCGAGAACAGATTCGAGTGCATCCGTGTCCATGCCGTATTCATCCAGGGGAATCGCCACGAAGTTCCTGCAGAAGGAGCCGAAAGCCGAGAGGGCTCCGGGATAGGTCGGCTCGGAAACGACCACTGAATCGGACTCCTCGAGAAACAGGTAGGCTGCGATGAAAAGCCCTTCCTGGGCGCCGTTCAGCACAACAAGTGATCCTTCCGCCGGCATGACGCCGTCCTTGTGTTCATGCCACCTGGTGATCTGCTCTCTTGCGTGGAGAAACGAGTCAGACGGCCCGTATTGCAGCGCTTTTTTCAGGTGTGGGGTGTCCGTTTCTAGCTCGGTGCCGTCCCGGAGGCATAGCTTCATCCGGGTGAACGGGAATGTATCCGGGTTTGGGTAGCCCCCTCCGAAAGAGATCATGCCGGGGATGGACATAAGAGGGAAGATTTCGCGTATCGGTGATGGGGCTTTTCCGCGCGCGCGGAGGGCGAGTCTCGATTCTATTTTTGAACTGTTCATGATAGTGACCATCCTTTGGGTTCTTGAAAACCGCCTTTTTCAGACCCATTTATAGAGCAAAAAATATTGAAAATGGAGGTTCCTTTGTTGGTTTCCTCAACGATAATATAGTATTTTTCAAAGCCCGGATTTTACACATTCGTTTGTAAGCTTCAATGCCCGGGACAAAGTCGATTTATTCGTAGTTTCTTGTTGTGATTTGATTCAGGAGGATCGGTATGAGGGATGAGATTATAGAATATATAGAAGATGAGTACGTTGAAGAAGACGATGTGGAAATCGATGATAACACATCTCTAATCAAGGGAGGGATCATCGACAGCTTCTCCATCGTGGCGCTGCGTAACTGGCTTCAGAAGCAGTACGAGATCACAATTCCCGATGAGATGGGCACCGTGGACAACTTTGAAACAGTCAACAAGATCATCGAGCTGGTAAACACGCGAAAGAACGCTTAACAACGGAGGAAGCAATGGCCTTTAACAAAATGAAGGATTGGATCCGGGACGAGATGGTCAACATCGAAAAGGCCGGAGTTCTCAAGGATGAAAGATACATACTGGGCCCACAGGGCGCAAACATCAAGGTGGAGTATCCGGAGGGAGATCCACCACAGGATGTTATCAACTTCTGCGCCAACAACTATCTTGGCCTGTCCAGTCACCCGGAGATGATCAAAAGCGCGCACGCGGCGCTCGACGAACACGGCTACGGACTTTCTTCGGTGAGGTTCATTTGCGGGACCCAGGACCTTCACAAGAAGCTCGAAGAGGAGGTCGCCCGGTTCCTCGGAACGGAGTCGTGCATACTATTCGCCTCGTGCCTGGATGCCAACGCCGCCATCTTCGAGGTGATACTCGGCAAGGGCGATATCATCATTGCAGACCGGCTGGTGCACGCATCAATAGTCGACGGCATGAAGCTCTGCGAGGCTGACATCGAGACGTACAAGCACTCAAACATGAAACATCTTGAAAAGAAGCTCATCGCCGCCCAGGAGTACAAATATCGCTGCGTGGTCACGGACGGGATCTTTTCCATGGACGGTGACATCGCAAAGCTGGACGAGATCTGCGACCTTGCGGAAAAATACGATGCGGTCGTGGTGGTCGACGATTCGCACGCAACCGGGTTCATAGGAAAGACAGGCCGCGGAACCCACGAGTTCTGCAAATGCATGGATAAGGTGGATGTCATAACGACCACGTTCGGAAAGGCAATGGGAGGAGCCACGGGCGGATGTATCGCCGGGCCCAAGGAGATCGTTGATCTGTGCCGCCAGCGCGCGCGTCCCTATCTCTTTTCCAACACGGTTGCGCCCATGGTGGTCGCTTCAACGCGTAAGGTGGTCGAAATCCTGAGCAGCTCCACGGAGCTGAGGGACAAGCTCGAATCGAACACCGTCTATTTTCGCGATAAGATGGCTGAAGCGGGTTTCGACATCAAGCCGGGCCACGCTATATGCCCCATCATGCTCTACAACGCAAAGCTTGCACAGGATTTTGCTCGCGATCTGTATTACGAGGGCATTTATGTGATAGGATTCTTCTTTCCGGTTGTAGCCCAGGGCCAGGCGCGTATCAGGGTGCAGCTAAGCGCTGCGCACGAAACAGAGCACCTGGACAAGGCGATCGAGGCCTTCGCAAAGATCGGCAAGAAGTACGAGATCCTTGGCAAGAGCAAGCAAGAGATCATCGAGAAATACGGGCAGTAAACCCGACGATGTCATAACGGATGATTTCCTGGGACGCGCACGGGACATGATGGCCCGTGTGCGTCCTTTTTATGTACGGTCGCGGAAATGGCAGATTTTGCCCAGAAAACGAGTTTGATTCACACGTCTGAGAAGCTCCTGCGCAATGTACTCGAAAACGCGAGTGGCGGGAAAGTTATGGGTCTCGGTGCGGACATAGTTGAAATCAAGCGTTTCACCGGTAAAAAAGGTGCGAGCCTGGCCAGAAGCTTTCTCACTCGGCAAGAATGGGGATTTTGCCTGAAAAAGGATGCTTCACCTGAATGGTGGGCAGCGCTGTGGAGCGCGCGGGAAGCTGTGTATAAGGCAACCAGCGGCTTGATAAATATACTTCCCCTGTCATGGGAGATGGAACCGTTGCCCGGTCGCAGATGGCGTGCTACACCCAGGAAGTACGGTATGGAGTGGCGTGAATTTGTAAAGGATCATCTGTTGGAGGTGGCGATGGTCACATGTGAGAGCCATGCCGTGGCCGTGGCGGTTGTCACGAACAGAGCTTTTTCGGGCGGCTTGAAACGCATCGGAAGGGAAAGAGAAAAATGAGCGAAATCGGAGACAAGGGTTCAAAGGAAGAACAGTACGCGGGCGAACTGCTCGAAAAAGCCCGGGCTGCCGCGTTCGCCATGGAACATCTCAGCCAGAAGGATGTAGACAGGATAGTGGAAGCTGTCTTTCGCGCAGCATTCGACGCCAGGATCCAACTTGCCAGGGCTGCTGTAGATGAGACCTTCTTGGGTGTTTTCGAGGACAAGATAATAAAAAACGCTTTTGCCGGCCTCATCGTGTACCGGGATATCAAGGATGAAAAATCGGTCGGGATCATACGCAAGGATCCGCAAAGGGGAATAGTGGAGATCGCGCAGCCTCTCGGTCCGGTTGTGAACCTGACCCCTGTCACCAACCCCACCTCATCGGTCATCAACAACGCGCTGATATGCCTGAAAACCCGGAACCCCGTGGTCTTCTGCCCTCACAAGGCAGCAAAACGCTGCAGCCGCCTGGCCGCCGGGATCCTTCACGAGGCTGCAAAAGAGGCGGGCGCCCCAGAAAACTGTGTCCAGTGGAGCACGAAGTCCAAATGGTCGTACACCGAAGCGCTGATGCGACACGAAGAAACCGCGTTGATTCTTGCGACAACAGCGTTTCCCCTGGTTGTGGAGGCAGCGAAAACCGGCAAGCCTGTTCTTGGCGCGGGAGAAGGCAATGTTCCGGTGTACGTGGACCGGTCCGCTGATTTAGCTCAGGCGGCGCGGTTCGTCATCGAGTCGAAAACATTCGACAACGGCACCGTGTGCTGCAGCGAGCAGGGGTTGGTCGTTACCCGGGAAAAAGACAGCCTTCTCAGGGAAGCATTTGAAAAAGAAGGGGGGTACTTCTGCGACAAAGAGGAGAAGAAAAAGCTGGGACGAGCTGCTTTTGATACGGATAGAATGGTCATGCGATCGGAGGTGGTCGGACAGCCCGCCTCCGTGATTGCGGAAAAAGCGGGATTTTCGGTGCCTGGCGGCACTCGTGTCCTGATCGCTGCGCTTGATCAAATCGGGCCCGGGGAGCCTTTGTCCCACGAAATTCTTGCGCCTGTACTCGCATACCATGTAGCGAATGACATCGAGGCAGCCCTGGATGTCTGTGTGGACATCAACCGCCACCGAGGGCTCGGGCACACTCTTTCCCTGCATACACGCGACATGGAAGTGGTGGACCGTTTCGCCGGTGCTGTCAAGGCCGGCAGGGTTCTTGTCAACACTCCTTCCTCTCTGGGCGGATTGGGGGGCACATTCAACAGGATCCCCGCCTCTTTGACCTTGAGCTGCGGTAGTTACGGCGGCAACTATTCGAGCGACAACATCACGGTACGCCATCTTCTGAATATCAACCGGATTGCAGAATACAGCCCTGATCAGGTCTGGATGAAGGTATCCATGGAAGATTGGATTGATCCCGGATTCGATTCAAAACAGATCGACAGGTTGTCCACGGAGTAACCTTGAGCAGAAAGCCACAAAAGCAAAACGCTGCGATTCCCAAGCAAAGCTATCGCACGGAAGCGGCGGGCGGCAAGCTGAGACGCCGTGTCCTGGTTGCATATGTTTTTCTTTTTCCACTCCTTGCAGGTGAGGGCGGTTTTTTCGGATTGGTGCCCGAGTATGCCCCGCTTTTCGCTGCAACAGCATTAGCTGTTGTCATCTGCATGTGGAGCATTCTGTCCAACCGGCATCGCTTCATTAATGGGCTGCAAAGTCCATGTACGGTTTTTGTCCTGCTTTTTACATCGTGGGCGGGAGGCTCAGTGTTCTGGAGCATCTCTTACGATCATTCCGCCTACCTGTTCATACCGATCGCAACGGGCTGCATGATCTTTCTGGCTTACAGGGAAGAAAGCGTCTTTGAACGGTTCTCCACCCCGCTTCTCAGGGCGCTGGTCGCTTCCACGGCCGTGCTCTCATTGGTCGCGATCTACCAGGCTGTGGATATGATGATCCGTGTCAGGTATCATCTGCCGCCCGAAGGGATGCAATGGGAAATGTTTCTCGCCCAGGCACGCAGCTACAGGCCGAACTCGCTGTTCAAAGACCCCAACACATTCGGTTCGTTTCTGAGCATTCTGTTCCCGCTGAACATTCATCTCATCATTAATGGCGTTAAATCGAGGCTGCGCCTTTTCTTCTGCGCAACAGCCATGCTGAACGCTGCCGGGCTTTTCTTCGTGGCCTCCCGGGGTCCGGCAGTGCTTGTGATCGCCGCCTTGCTAGCAGTTGCCGTTTTCGAATGGAAACGCAACGAAGCAAAACGCCCGGATTTGCTCAGGTTGCTTCTCGGGGCTGCGGCAGCCGTCGCGGTCCTGGCCGCCCTCCAGTTTTTCTTTGGAATGCAGGGCCGTCCGTCACTCGTAAGCAGGCTCATCGACATCGATGAGATGGCAGGGAACGCACTCTCGAACAGGCTTGCTTACTGGCTGGCCGCTTTGAGAGCATTCTGGGAGCATCCCGTTCTAGGCACCGGTGTAAACACACTGCAGCAGAACATTTACACTCATCTTGTCCATGGAACGTTCACGCGTTTCCCGCACAACATACTTCTACAGTTCATGGCTGAACTCGGTGCTATCGGCGCACTTTTCTTTTCCCTGCTGGTGGCGTCCGTGATGCTGAGAGGGTATCGCCGGGCACGCACCGAACCGGTTGCCTTCTACAGCATGGTTTCGTTTTCCGTGCTGCTGGCCTATGCGTTGTTCGATATCACTTTTCAGTGTTCGACAGTGGTTTTCATTTTTTTCCTCCTTGCGGCCCTCGTGGCCGGGGCTCATTCGGAAAGAAGTGCGCTTGAGCATGAAAAAAGGCTGCCGAGTCGATTCCGACGAACCGCGACAGCCGCGCTGCTGCTCCCTGCTGCTGTGTGTGTGCTGTTTTCCGTGTACGAATCGACCAGGGTTTTCAATGTACGCTGCGATCTCGACTCGATACACGGATCGATCCCGCATGAAAAACCTGTTCAGATCAGGAAGCGTTACGATGAAGCAATAAAAAGTCGTCATATCCTGGTGTACAACTCCTGTTCCGCATGGTTCATGGGCTGGTACGAAAACAGCGGCAGCGAAGAGCTGTTCGAGCGTGCAATTGAAATGGCCGGAAAAGCATATGAGCGTGGCGGAAGGAACCCATGCGATGCGTTTCGCATTGCACGGGCTTTCATGGATGCCGGGCAATACAACGAAGCCCACTGCTGGTACAAGGCGGCTGTCCAGCGCTTTCCTTCTTCTCTTTCGATATGGCTCGGGCACCTTCAGGCGATGGAAAAGCTGGGAATGGAAGATGAAGTGATTCGCCTGATACCCGGTCTGCTTCAGGGAATGTCGGAAATCAAGGATATGGGCAGATACTACATAATCGAGCGGTTCAGGCTGGAACTCATGATGGCTGCGATTTACGAGCGCCACGAATACCGCCAGTGGGCCAGGAACGCGTACCTTGACATATTGGAACGCTACGGTCACCTCGAATACATTGAAGAACATGACCCGATGAACGGGACGCTGATCCGGCTGCCGATCGCCGCGAAAATCGAGGAAGTGTACGAGAAGGCCTTGAACCTTGGGATATGGCTGGATAAAAACGGCTGACCATTAGCCCGCATGTTTCATACTCTTCGTCGCGAGGTGCCGTAAACTGTGTTGTGGTAAGGCGCATGTCAGGAGACGACCGCAGGCCTGTTCCTACAGGTTGAGGATCGTCTACTGGCATGAAACGCAGCCACAGTGCAGGTTACGGTGCCGCAGCAGAAGAGGGTGAAACATGCGGGCTAGATAGGTAGAGAGGGGTTGAGCCGGGAGGCTCTTATCGCGAGCCTCCCGGCTTTTTTGTTTTCATCCTGCGGCCATGCGCATTGTCTGCGCCGCGGCCCTGACCCGCCCACTCATCACGGGGATGATGACGAGTTCAGGCCAAACTTGATCGAGCCGCTGCCGTTGGGGTTGTTACCACCCGTGGCCCAGATCAGCGGCGAGTCATCAACGAGAGCATGGATGTAGAAGTTGAAGAACCCTATCTCCGGATCAGACATCTCGATCGGTACGGTAATGTAGCCCTGTGTGTTGAGAGTCGCGGTCCAAAGGTGGAGGGGGGCTCCCAGACCCATGATGCCCCACTGCGAGGGAGTTGGTCCTCCGCCTAGCGAAATGAACACCGCGTAGGCGGCACCCGGCTGACCGGTGATGGAAAGGCGGATTATGTCGCCGGGATAGACATTGAGCGTATCCACATCGGTCAGGTTCATTGGCGGTGCGCCCGTGGGCGGAATGAACTCGAATCCGTCGGACAGGGTATCGGCTCCGTTCGAATTGGCGATCTCGACATCGACGACATCCGGTATCGGGTATTCAGGGGTATCACAGGTGATTGTGTTGTCGTTTACGACCGTCACATTGGTTGCGGGTTCGCCGCCGATAACGACGTTGGTGTACCCGCTCGGCAGGAAATGATTTCCGGTTATG
Source organism: uncultured Phycisphaerales bacterium (assembly GCA_964542475.1). Classification (GTDB taxonomy): domain Bacteria; phylum Planctomycetota; class B15-G4; order B15-G4; family CAYZWU01; genus CAZIUL01. Next base: position 26,190 of record CAZIUL010000002.1, read on the forward strand.
GTTATCGGTACTGTCGTGGCCATGAGCCCGGTCGCTGGAGTAACCCCGGTTATCTCGGGAGGCGCGTTGTAGTCGAAGCCGTCGACCAGCGTGTCAGAGCCCCATGTGTTCGAAACGAACACGTCAACAGACCCTGCTGTTCCGCTTGCGGGTGTGCTGCACGTTATTGTTGAGGAGTTCACAACATTCATGCTCACGGCGGAAACGCCTCCGAACGTGACAGTGGTGTCGGCGGTGGAGGTGAAATCGTTTCCTGATATGGTAACTGATGTTCCTCCCGCCATTGGTCCGTTGTCCGGATAAACAGAGGAGATGCCGGGCGGATTATGGAAGGTGAACGCGTTCCAGAGGATGCCTGTGCCGTTGGTTGATGTGACTGACAGGTCGACCAGACCCGCACTGTGAGCCGGTGTGTTGCAGGTTATGGTGCCGTAATCGATAACGTTCACGGTCGTTGCGTTTGCGCCTCCGAAATCAATAGATGTGTCGAATGTGGAGGTGAAGTTTGAGCCGTAGATGGTTACTGCCGTGCCGCCGGCCGAATGACCGTCTTCAGGCACAATGCTGTATATCTCGGGTGGGAACTCGTAAAGGAATCCGTTCGAAAGGGTTCCGGAGCCGTAACTATTGGTTACGGTTACGTCCACCAACCCGGATGAATTAGCCGGGGTGTTGCATGTAATGGTGCTGTAGTTGACGACATTGACGTTTGTCGCGTCTATTCCACCGAAAGTGAGGTCGGTGTCGAACGTTGAGGTGAAGTTGCTTCCGTACACCGTAACCGCGGTGCCTCCGACGATCGGCCCTTGGGGAGGATCCACGTAGACGACCATGGGTGATGCCGAGTAGGTGTAACCTCCGGCAAGGGTGTCGGACCCGTAGTCGTTGGTGACCGTCACATTCACTGCACCGGAACCGTGCGCCGGCGTGTAGCAGGTAATGCTTGTCGATGAAACCACGTTCACGCTAGATGCAGGGGCTCCGCCGAAAGTAACGCTGGTTGTCCCGGGCACATCGAAATAGTTGCCGGATATCGTAACGAAGGTTCCCCCGTTGGCCGGACCGTGGTCCGGGTCAACAGACGTGACCACGGGAGGGCTGAAGTAGGTGAAACCGTTTTGAAGCGTGTCATTGCCGAAATCGTTCGTGACCGTGACATCGACGGTACCGGCCGAGTGTGCCGGGGTAGTACAGGTGATGGTGGTGGAGCTGATAACATTGACACTCGAAGCAGCAGTGCCTCCGAATGTGACCGAGGTTGATCCGATACTCGTGAAATCGCTGCCGGTTATCGTGACTGTCGATCCGCCGGCGAGCGGGCCGCCGTCAGGATCGAGTGAAGAGACGGATGGGGGGTTGTGAAAGGTGAATGCGCTTGGCAGCGTGTCTGAACCGTTTCCGTTCGTTACCGTCACACCAACAGTGCCTGCCGAGTGGGCGGGCGAGTTGCAGGTGATTGTCGTGGAGTTCAGCACAGATACATTTGAAGCCGCGTATCCTCCGAACGCAACGGTTGTGTCCGGGGTCGTGGTGAAGTTCGATCCGGTGATCGTGCATGCCGTTTGGCCGCCTATCCCGCCGTGCTCAGGTGTTATGCCTGTGACTGTCGGAGGGCCGCCCGTTTCTACGGCAGCCTCTCCTTCGTGCGGCAGGCAGTTCTGTGCCGTTGCAGTGACGAACATGTTACCAGCGGTGGTTGGGTTGATCGTGAAAGCGGCGTTTCCAGACGCGTTCGTGCTGCCGTAAACGTAGACCTCAGCGCCCTTCCACAGGCAAACGAGAGCGCCGGACAGGTTGGCTCCGGATTTTTTCACGTTGACGCTGTAGCTTTGGCTTCCCACCGGGATCGAGTCGTCGTATGTTACGCTCAGTGCGGCGGGATCGTCTGTCCAGAGAGGCATCATCGGTTCGCCGAGCAGGTTGAGCTCGGTGAAAATGTACTTGTAATAGTTGTCGCCCGGGTAGTAGTCGTTCTTGTGCGCGGTCAGTGTTTCTCCCACATGGTACTCGTTGTCCGTGAAAAGAACATGCCACCAACGGATGTCGTAGAGAGCGGACAGTGTGTTGTAGTATCCGGGGTTGTACCATCCGTATCGCGTGTTTCCCGTGAAGGAGATACCGGCGCCTCCGGTCAGGCGCATGAACGTTTCCGAGAGGCTTGTTGAATGGTCCCATGCGCTGGCATGGCAGCCGAGTGTATACCAGTTGATCAGCTTCCAGCCGTTCGTGAGAGAGTTGACATGGTAGGCGTACATGTAGCCGCCGTGGTTGACAGAGCCCATACCCCAAACATCCCATCCGCAGTGGTCGATGTGGTTGGCGAGGTTGGGACCATTGTTCAGGTAGGAGATCACGTTGTTGAGATGCGCCCCGCTTTCACTGTCGTACTCGCTTTGAAAGCTCATGCGGGCCGGTACATAGTTGTTCTTTATGTGTATTTTAGTGTCTTCGCCCTCAGTCGATCCGTCGAGGTCGAACCCCATGAAAAAGACCTCTTTGCAGTAGTTGCTCGTTGAGGGTGTTTTTTCGTAATGGAATATCTTATCGATAAAGTTGGTGATATGTACGACCTGCGTGTTGATCGTTGCGCGGCCGACGTTCACATCCACGACCCAGTTGGCATTGTAGTCAGCATAGTACGTGTCATTGGGAACAGGATCAGGGTCGACCTGCGAGATTGTTCTCAGGTGATACGGGATCTGGTATGTTCCATCGCCTCCGTCCGCGCCGATCAGAAAGTACCTGGTTCCCCAGGTGGAGTGCGCGTCGATAATGAAATTCCGGATCTTGCCCTGGTTAGTGCCCCCAGAGTAGTTGGCGTAAATGTATTCTTTTGTGACCGTTATATCGGGAAGCCCTTTCTTCGTGTGCCATTCCACCAGGTCAGCCCAGTAAGCCTCGGTAACCTGCGGTGTGATGATGACATGTTCGTACTGGCCCGAAGGCAGGGCGCGGCTTGACGAGCCGTTGAACTCCGGGATTGAGATGTCGTCCGGGTTCATGGCCTTACTCTTCATAAACTTCTCGTAGTACTCCTTGCCCGCCTGCGTGAGGTTGAATGTGGGCTGTTCTTCCGGCTGTACCAGGTTGCCCCAGAGAAGCTGGAAATCGATGCGGGTCGCCAGCATGAGTTTGCCGGACACAGGGTTGTATTGAACCGGATTGAAGGCAATCTTGGCGAACTTCTGTCCGACAATGTCCCACGATGTCAGGAAATCGGCATATGTGCCCGGAAAGAACGAATCCTTCCGGTATATGAGCGGATCCTTTACAAATGGATTCAGGTCCTCGCTTGTCGCGCTCAGCTTCATGGGTGTTGTGATTGGCGCGACATCGAAGCGTCCATCTATTTCGATGGTTTCCACGCGAATAACCGAGACTTCATTAATCAGGGCATTCCACGGGATTGCCACATCCATCTGAATGACAGGCAGGGCGGGTGCGCCGATCTGTGAGCCTGGTACGCCGTCTTTCAGCTCGACGAAGTCGAGCCCGTCGGCTTTGATAATATTCAGGTCGTTAACCGAAAATGTGGCTGTCCCTCTGTATTCGTCCGCAAAGGAAGATAGCGTAAGCGACATGAAAACAAGAGAAACGAAAAAAACTAGCTTTGTGAGATGCATGCGATGCCCTCCGTGAAGAAGTCAACAGGATGTTTAGCAGGCTTTGTTGATAGATTTTCAGGTCGAGAAACAGCGAGGCAAAATTCAAAAAAAGTTCTCCGTGCGCGCGTCAGGAATGATAATCGAAAGACGGCGGATAACTGCGAAGTATTTGAATTATCATGCTTTAAAAGGCTTTTGCTACACGGAAGGTAGTTAAGCAAAGTTACGGTCTTTTGTCAAGATCAGTTTTTCAGATTGACATGCATTTCATGCAAATGTAGGCTACGTTGTTTGGCGATGCTCGATTTTTATTCTGATTTGAACAGTGTACAGAGGTTACAAACAAGAAAAGATCAGGATACATAATTCTGTAACTTATTATTAGGATGAGGCTAAAGAACATGGCTGACAAAGAGATAAGGAAAATACTGGTTACCGGATCTGTTGGGCAGATCGGTTCGGAGCTTACTTTGGAGCTGAGGGAGAAATATGGCGGGGAAAACGTGGTTGCCTGCGGGCGGAAAAGTAAACCGAGTGAAAAACTCTTGGATTCCGGACCTTTCGAATGGGCTGACGTGACTGATGTTCCAAAGCTTAAAGAGGCTTGCAGGAAACACAACATCGATACCATCATCAACATGGCAGCGATCCTGTCTGCGACCGGAGAGAGCAACCCCATGCTCTGCTGGAACGTGAATGTCAACGGGTTGATCAACTGCCTGGAGCTGGCTCGTGAAATGGAGATGAGCCGTGTTATCTGCCCAAGCTCAATTGCGGTGTTCGGTGCGGGATGCCCGCTCCAGGACACTCCGCAGGAAACCGTGTTGAAACCCACGACAATGTACGGAGTGACCAAGGTGTCCGGTGAGATTCTCTGCGATTACTACGTTAATAAATATGGTGTTGATGCGAGGGGGTTGAGGTATCCTGGGATCATATCGGCTGAAACGCTTCCGGGAGGCGGCACCACGGACTATGCCGTGGAAATCTATTACAAGGCGATAGAGAAGGGATCATACGAGTGTTTTGTCGAGGAGAGAACCAAGCTTCCGATGATGTACATGCCCGATTGCATAAAGGCGACAATCGATCTCATGGAAGCGCCGTCCGACAAACTCGAACATTACGGTGATTTCAATGTGGGTTCCATGTCGTTTGACGTGGGCACTCTTGCGGAGTCGATAAAAAAACACATTCCCGACTTCCATGTTACTTACGCACCTGATTACAGGCAGGCGATAGCTGATTCGTGGCCGGAATCGCTGGATGACACGGCCGCGAGGAAAGAATGGGGATGGAACCCAGGTTATGACCTCGAATCCATGACCAAGGACATGCTGGAAAAGCTCCAGAAGAGGCATTCGGAAGGCAAGCTTTACGAATAGAAACTCCTGTTTCTCATCGCAGACCAGGTTGTCATTGCCGGAGTCTCCGAACCCGGCCTGTTCGAAAGTACCAGATTCCCGTTCCGTGGATGACCCGGATTTGCCCGAAGCAGGTTAAAGCACTGAGTTCTGAGTGAGCTGATATGCATGATTGATAGAGAGTCAGTTTTATTTTAAATCGGATTACAGATACGGAGTTATAAGCAAGGAGTGGCATATGGACGCTAAATCAATCGATGAAATGCTCAAGGCATTGGAAGGGCAAGTTGTTACGGTTATCAACACACAGAGTTATATCCGGACTCTGACTGGTTATAAAATCGACGTGGAAACATACAAGGCAAAGATCGTGTCCTATGCAGACCGATCTTTGAAAATCCTGACCGAGTATGTACGTGATCCACACAAGAAGGCCAAAGAAAAGGTCTTCCAGTTCGTTCCCATCGAGCAGGTCAAAAGGGTGACAATATCCCAGAGCGAGCGGTTTATTACCCTGTAGGGTCCAGAATGCCGTGAAAAGAAACCCATTCCGCTGATGATGATGGGTTCAAGGTAGAGGTTTATAACCGCTTTTCTCCTGAAAGAACCGAACATAGATGAAGGTTGGCGTTTTAAGCCCGATCGCCTGGCGGACTCCTCCGCGGCATTACGGCCCCTGGGAGTTTTTCGTTCACCTGCTCACCGAAGGATTGGTAAAGGAAGGGGTGGATGTAACGCTGTTTGCCACGGGTGATTCCAGAACATCCGGCAGGCTGATAAGTACCTGCCCGGGAGCTTATGAAGAAAACCCTGGTATGGATGTGAAGGTGTGGGAGAGCCTTCATATCAGCGAGGTTTTCGAAAGGGCTGATGAGTTCGACCTGATACACAACAGCTTCGATTTCCTTCCTCTAACATATTCTCGCCTTGTTGATACTCCGGTGATAACAACGATTCACGGATTCTCATCTCCTGACATCCTGCCGGTTTACAGGAAGTACAACGGGTATGGCCACTATGTCTCCATAAGCGATGCTGACCGGGCGCCGGGGCTCGACTATCTCGGCACTGTTTACCATGGGCTGTCCATGGAGGAGTTCGTATACTGCCCGGATCCAAGGGGCTATCTTCTTTTTTTCGGTCGGATCTCTCACGAGAAAGGTTTGGCAGAGGCGATCGAAGTGGCCAAACGAGCCGGCCTCCCTCTCAAAATCGCAGGGATCATACAGGACGAAACCTACTTTCAGGAGCGCATCGAGCCAAAACTGGAACCCGGTATTATTGAGTTTCTCGGTCCTGCTGATCACAAGACAAGAAACAGCCTACTCGGAGGAGCCGTGGCGCTTCTTCATCTTGTCAACTTCGACGAGCCTTTCGGATTCACGATGATCGAGGCAATGGCTTGCGGCACACCTGTAATTGCCCAAAGGAGGGGCTCGATTCCAGAGGTTGTCGATGACGGGGCAACCGGTTTCATTGTGGATACCCTGAACCAGGCTGTTGATTCGGTGCCAAGGGCTGCTGCCTTGGAAAGGCGAGACATCCGTGAAATAGCTGAAAAACGCTGGACCAAGGAGAGGATGGTGGAGGATTATATCCGCCTCTACCAGCGTGTGCTTTAATCCGCATATTTCCGCATCATATCCCTTCTCTTTCATTGCAAACGGGTCGAGACATACCATTATATTTCTGTTATATTGTATGACCTTGAAAAGCCTGTTTATCAGTTGTTTTCAGGAGTAGATGTTATGCATTCCTTGGCTCGTTTTCGTGCAACCTGCCCGGCTCTTCTGGTGCTTTTGATCTTTTTTCTGACAGATGTGTCCATGGCCCAGGAGGGTAAAGATAGGCTTTGCCCAAAGTGCGACAGCACGGGAAAGATAGAAAATCCGTTCATGACCGAGGAGATGAAGGCGCTCGAGAAAGAAGTGGTGTTCTGTTCATATGTCATCGAACAGGATAAGGAGGGGCATGGCATCGAATGGTTCCCGTGCGAGCGATGCAGGAATCCCGAACTGGAAAAGAAGGCGAGAGGCGAGTTCGAAGCCTTGAAAAAGGAAAGGGTGAGGTGGCTTGAAAGGTTTCGTGAAACGGACGAATTGCTGAAGCCCAGAAGGAAGCTTATCCACCTTGAAACCGAGCATTTCGTCATAGCCTGGAACATCCCCAAAATCAAGACTGCTGACAAAAAGACCTATAATTGCCACGAAGCATTGCATCTGTACGCAAAAAGGATGGAAGAGTTTTACGCGGATTTTTTGAAGTTTCTCGGCCTGGAAGAGAAGGAGATGAGGAACCACAAGCACTTTTTATATCTTTTCGAGAGCCAGAAAACCCTGCGCAAGGCTGCCCATGAATACACGGGGCTCGACTGCTGGAACGCGGCCAAGCTTCCTGGAAACCCGTCCATATTATGCTGCTGGATGGACAAGATCAATCTGAAGACCGATGATCACTTTCACAGGCATCTCATACACCACCTGAGCCACCTTCTCAACGTGGCGTACTACCGGATGGAATGGCTGGCCATGAAAGCCGGTTGGGCTGACGAGGGGCTTGCGCATTTTTTCGAGATCAAGTACTTCGGTATTGCCGACAACACCTGCGATGAAGAAGGCGAAGAGGAGGAATACTCCAGCACGGATTGGGAGGTGGATGTTCGCAAGGCCCTGGAAACGGGCAAGGCCCCTTCGTTCGCGGATATCAGCCTCAAAACAACAACAGCTCTGCAGGGTGACGAACACAAGTTCGCGTGGTCGTACGTTGATTTCCTGCTGAAACGTAATCCTCACAAATTCAAGCTCTTCATGAAGGCAATCAAGGAGAAGCGCACGGCAACCGAAGGCTTGAAGGAGGCATACAGCCTGAACTTCATCTCGTTCAGCACGCAATGGGAAGAGTATGTTCTCGAGAACTACCGTAAGAAACCTCTGAAAGTTAAAGCCCGCCGCCGCAGGGTATGGCAGTAAACCCTAACTTTGCAAAGTTAGGGTAAAGACAAAGGGAGATTCAGGGTTGTGGAGGCTGTACGAGCACGAGCCCCCAGCCTTGAACATCTGAACCTTGAACCACCGAACCGATTGTCACTAACGCTTTTGCTTTCGATTTGGTGAGCTTTCCGGTCTCCCGGCCGCACGCTTTCGCCGTCTTGACTCGCTTCTTTGTCTTCTTTTCCGTGGCCCCTGCACGCTTCGGTTCCGGTTTTTCACTCCCTTTTGTTGTTTGCTCCACCATTCATACGACTGAAGGCTTTCATCGTTCGCTGTCTTGACCTGCCTGTAGAACTCCAGCGCGCCGGGGAAATAGTCGCGGCACACGATGTGCCGGGGTTTGATCCGTTTTTTGTCTATTGAGGAGTTCAGTTTTCTGAAAGTCGAAAGTATCAGTTTAACACGGATAAGATCGCGGCGGGAGACGCCCATGCGCAGCATTACCGGCCTGATGGAGCTGTCGAGCACAGCCGTTGGATCCGGGTGTTTTCCTTCTCTGCCTTCAAAGTTGCGGAGAACGGTTCCTGCAAAAGGAGCAAAAAGAACAGACATGAACATCGGATTTGAGAAGTTTCGCCTGCCTTTATCGGTGCTGTCCGTGACCTTTGCGAGTTCGAGTAGAAGAGAGCGGCCGTCGCCGTTCCAGTCGAAAAAGTCCATGGGGGTTGCGAGACACTGATGCACATCGGGCAGAAGGAGCTCGAAGATGCCGAGGCTCATCATCAGGACGAGGGCTTTGTTGGAGCTTCCGCAAGCCATGAGACGAATGATCTCTTCGGTAACCCGCTGAGCCGCGCTCTGCCGGAGGTTCGGGGTATACCGTTTCATGGACTCAAAGGAAGAAGCGCTTATCTCAAGGCCGAGGCGGCTTGAAAATCTGACCGCCCTCAGAATCCTTACAGGATCTTCCTGAAAGCGGATATCTGGTTCACCGATTGTCCTGAGCACCTTATTCCGGATGTCCTCTACTCCACCCGTGTAGTCAATCACTTCGTCAGTGAAAATGTCGTAAAACAGCGAGTTAACTGTAAAATCCCTGCGAAGCGCATCATCGCGTTCGCTGCCGTATACATTATCCCTCAGAATGAGAAGTCCATCGCTTTTAAACAGGTCGTTTTCCGAGCCTGGCGATTTCCGAAAAGTCGAGACCTCTATAATCTTGTTGCGGAAGCGTACATGAGCAAGCTTGAAGCGTCTGCCGATAATCTGGGAGTTCTTGAACAATCGCTTCACCTGTCGCGGTGACGCTGAAGTTGACACATCGAAATCCTTGGGTATGGATCCCAGCAGAAGGTCTCTGACGCACCCTCCTACCAGGTATGCGGTATGCCCGAACCCATTCAACCGCCGTATGATCTTCAATGCATCAGGATCGAGAGCCGCTGGGAATATCAGGGTGTCTTTGTATTTTTTCGGTTCCACGTATTCCACTTAAGCAGGAGATTTGCGCTCAGTTCAAAGAAAAGTCAACAATCTTCCAACAGCATTTCCTGTCAGCGTCGAAAGAAAATACCGGACAGGTCTTCAGTCGACCGACAATGTTAACACATCCTTAGTTATCTCTTGATGACTGTAATTTCAAAACTTTTGTTGTGCGGGTAAAAACGATTGACAGTAAAGCAGTGCATGGATCAAATTGATTTCCCGACGGATGGATATGACCGGATAGATGTTTCAGCACAGCAACAACGACCGTATACCGACACGGCGACACGAACAGGGTTGATCGACATGTTTCAAAAGTTAAAAAGCGGCTCAGGTTATGCTTTGTATTATCATCCGACCCGCAAGTTCAAGACAACGACAATACGGGCCTTTTGCAAGGGGACCCTCGAAAAAGAAGTCGAGGAGCAGGCGATCCTGCCGTCTCTTTTGAGACGCGGATCCTTCAAGTTTCCATCGCTTCGTATAATATCCAGGCAGCTGGATCGACTCTACGGTTCCTCGCTGTACCTGGATGTCGAGAAAGCAGGTGAGAATCAGATCTTCGTGGCAAACCTGGATATGGCCGGTTCGGATTTCATAAACAACTGCCCGGATCTGTTGTCACACGGGATCGAGCTTCTGAACGATGTTCTGATGAACCCGGTAACCGAAAACGGTGGGTTTCCAAAGGTGCCGTTTGAACAGGAAAGGCTTAACCTGGAGCGCTTTGTGAAAGGAACGATTGACGACAAGATGACCTATGCATATCTCAGGTTGATGGCCGAAATGTTTCGGGGAAAACCATTCGGTCGCTTTGAATGGGGAGATCTGGAACGGATACCGTCTCTGGACAGGAACAAGGCTTATGCTTTCTATACAAGGCTCCTCCACAGTGCTCCAGTGGATATTTATGTGGTCGGCAACCTGAAGAAACAAGATGAAGGGTTGATAATGCGCTTGCTGCAACCCAAGGATCGGGATGTGATGAGTGCTCGGTCATGCCGAGATGAAAACGGCTTTTCACATGACGGCGAGGTTATTGTTGAGGAGCAACAAATAGAACAATCGAAGGTGCAAATGGGTTTCCGGGTTGACCTGAACAGCGGAAGCGACGATTTTTACGCATTAGTCCTGTACAGTGCGGTCCTTGGCGGGGGGGCGTTTTCCAAGCTATTCAAAAAAGTGAGGGAAAGGGATAGCATGGCTTATTACATATATTCGGCTTACGACAAGCTGAAGGGCGTGTTGTGCGTGGCTTGCGGTATCAACAACGAATGTTTTGATAAAGTTACGAATCTTGTGAAGGAATGCATGGAGGATATGGCCTGCGGCCGGATCAATGATGATGAGCTGAACAACGCCAGGGAATCAATAGTCACCGGTATTCGTTCGCTCGCCGATCATCCCAGCAGGCTGATTGATTTCAACTTCATGTCGCGACTTGCGGATCGTGAATCCGATCCTGAAACGGTAGTAGAAATTATCAGGAGCATGCCGCGAGAACGCCTCACCGATATCGCCGCAAAGATATATCAAGGAAAGACCTTTTTTTTGAAGGGCACAGGTTGATTTTATGGCGCTTACAGAAATCGAAAACGGCCTTGATGAGGAGCTCTTGGAAGGTGTTGCACCGTCAGGATTGCGGTTTATCCTAAACCCCAAACCGGCGTTCTCGAAGACAATGGGGATGATCAGTATCAGGTTCGGATCAACAGATCACCTGTTGCCGGGAGACCCTGCAAATCCTGATGTACCGGCAGGCACCGCGCATTTTCTGGAGCACAAGCTTTTCGAAGATGTGGAGGGCGATGTTTCCGACCGGTTCGCAGCGCTTGGGGCCTCATGCAATGCAGGAACCGGTTTTACAACGACTTCATATCTTTTTACCTGCACAAAAAACCACATTGACTGCCTCGAATTGCTTCTGGGGTTCGTACAGAACCCCTATTTCACCCCGGAGCTGATAGCCAAGGAACAGGGGATCATCGGCCAAGAGATCAAAATGTACAACGATGACCCGGAGTGGATTGTCTATTTTAACCTTCTGAAAGGACTTTATCGTGATCACCCCGTTAAGGAGAACATTGCCGGATCCATTGCTTCCATCGGGAAGATCGATGTTGACCTGCTTCAGCGGTGCTACCGAACTTACTACCGTCCGGGAAACATGGTTCTTGTGCTCGTGGGAGGAATGAGCCCCGATGAGGCCGCACGAATTATCTGCGGAGATGGAGATGGGAGAGAATCTGATAAACAGGGGATCAGCCTTCGTAACATGATACAAGAGCCTCCTGGACCGGTACAGGAGCTCACCACGCAGGAGATGGTCGTGGCCCGCCCAAAGCTGCTTATGGGCTTCAAAGACCTCGACATCAAGGCGAACTGGAGAATGCACCAGAAAAAAGAGGTGGTTACCAAGATGGCAATCGATGTCATTTTCGGAAAATCTTCTCTTTATTACGAGGAGCTGTATGTCGAGGGAATAATTGACGATTCATTTAGCGCGTCATATTCCGGATACATCGATTTTGGCCTTGCTACATTTGGCGGTGACACGGATAACCCTCTCAAGTTCCGCGACCGCATTTTGTCCATACTCGATCGCGCGATCGAGAACGGAATCGACCCTGAGGACATTGAATGTCAAAAAAACAAGTATATGGGGAGGTACATCAGAGCCTTCAATTCAATCGAAAGCACGGCTTACACCATGATGAACCTGTACTTCAGGTCGCTTTCCCCTTCACAGGCCATGGAGATAATAGAGGAAATAGAACACGAAGATATCAACCGTCGTGTAAGGGATCTTTTTGATTCAGGCAAGATGGCTTGTTCCATTATCGAGCCTTCAAACAACGAACACGAAAAAACGAATTCACAAACAAAATGACCGACCATCCCATTTACGTTCTGGTAGGGTTGACCGCGTCCGGAAAGAAGAATGTCGGAATACAGGTTGCGGAGTTTCTTGATGCTGAAGTAGTGTCGCTTGACTCGATGAAAATCTACCGAGGCATGGACATCGGCTCTGCCAAACCATCACCCGCTGATCGTGCCAGGATCCCTTTTCACATGCTGGATATCATTGATCCGCAGGGCTCCTTTTCCGTAGGTCGGTTCCTCTCCCTTGCACGCGATGTTGTTGAAGGTATCAGAGCACGCTCGAGAAAAGTTTTGTTCCTGGGAGGCACTGCGTTTTATCTCAACTGTCTCGTAAACGGCCTCATCGAAAATATCGAGGAGGATTTGGAAGCAAGGGATAAACTCATGGCAAGGGTTGAGAAAGAGGGCCCGGATGTGCTTCATTCCGAACTTAACGAGATCGATCCCGAATCCTCACAGCTTATCCACCCAAACGATACAAAGCGCATTGTCCGTGCGCTTGAGGTTTTCGTTTCTACCGGACACACGCTTTCGTGGCTGAAGAAACACCGGACCAGAAGGGTGATCTCCGGTCCTTTCAGGATTGCGGGTTTGAAATGGCCGAACGAAAACCTGAGGGACCGGATAGCGCGCCGTACAGAAAAGATGATCAAAAAAGGGCTCGTGGAGGAAGTCAGGGAAATCATGGACGGTTCGGGGTTCGGAACCGAATCAGGAAGAGCCATCGGTTATCTGCAGATAATCAAGCATCTGGATGGAGAGATGAGCCTGGATGAAGCGGTGGAAGCCATAAATACCGCAACCTGGCGCCTCGCCCGGAAGCAGATGACCTGGTACAAGCGATTCGAACAGATCAAATGGTTCGAGCCCGCAAAGACTGCGGATGAGCAGGATACTGCCAGGGCTGTAGCGGCTTATTTCAGCGGTGGAGACGAGGTCGCTTGAGATTGATCATTTCGGGCGGGTGCCGTCTCTTTTTCAAACAGCTTCAGCATCATATTTTTCAGCATGCGTGAAATCGCCGGATCTTCAGTGCTCTCTATCGCTTTTTCATAAAACATGCGTAGAGTCCCGTCTACGGTCCCGTCGCTGACACAGACGCTTGTCATGCCTTCGAGCGCATCAAGACAGGCGGGATGACTGCCAAGCACGCTTTCGAAAAGTTCCCTGGCCTGGAGAACACGCCCGCGGCCCAAAGCGATGTACCCCTTCAGCACATCAAGGACTTCTGGTTGGCCTGATGCCCGTGCGGCTTCGGGAATTGAACCTATGCCAAGCAACTCTTCAGCAACCTCGAACCTCGATGCAATGACATAGAACCAGATTCTGCCGATGATCACGGCCGAAGAAGGTTCGGGCATTTCGCAGAGGCGGCTAAAAACCTCTTCCATAATCGTGTCAAGATTCTCCTCGAATGCCATGAATATCCCCAGCCTTAAGCCTGCCGGAGACTCATCTGCCAGCTCCATGAGAATCTGTGAGCCTGTTTCTTGAAAGCCTTTTTGAGCCAGTCGAACAGATATAACATGGAGTCCGGCATATGCCTCGATAGGAAGGATCTTGTGTTTCCGAACCGTTCCAACGGCCCTGTTGATTTCATCGAGCATGACCGGATTGTTCTCGACAAGCGCTCGTGCGTACAGCAGGGCAAACGGTACGGAGCTGGGATCACGGTTCAGCCCTTCCCGAGCTGTTTCTAGTATGGTCTGCTCATTATAATCCGTACGCCTGCCAAGGCAGAAGAGGTATGCGCGGCGGAACTCGTAGTTGTCCGGGAACAGGGAAAGCGCGTAACAGCACAATCGTTCGGTCATTTCCTGATCACCAAGCATACCTGACAGTTCGATGGCAAGACCATGAGCAGGAGTGAAAAACGGGTAGAGATCAACGGACTCTTTGGCGAGGACAAGAGCGCTGAGCAGCGTGTCATTTCGGGAAGTGGCTGGAGGGGCGGGCATTTGGGGGTCCTGCAACGCCACAGACCTCAAGAGCGCGAGAGCATCATAATACCGGTTGATTGCCTCGCCTCTAGTAGAAAGATCAGCACAGGAAGTCAGGCATGAACATAAGATAAGCGGTAAAAATAGTAAATGAATAAAAAAGGGAACACCCCTTCTGGGGGGCATTCCCTTCATTGTTTTTCTGTTATGAACCTTTATTTCGATTTTTTCAACAGAGATGATCAGTCTCCAGAGATGATCAGTCTCCCGGCTGTCCAACCTTAGATGTTTACACTAATCAGACAAGCCCTCTTTTTTCTTGTAATATGGCGCGATATCAGGATCGTCGTAGTATGGTAGATCGGACGAGTTTCTGGCTTTACGAGCCCTGAAATCGTCATTCGGTACATCGATCTCTGTTCCGAAACCGATGGGATCAACAGGAATTATGAAAGGCATTCCGAAGAAGCCGAAGATGAAATCCGCGACCTGGAACGGTGACACATTTACGTCCACTCCCAGGTAACCCTGCGTACTTAGGCCGATTGCGGAAGCATCCGTTACACAGTTGTTTTTGTGGTCAGCGCCTTCGAAACTGCAGTCGTGGTCAAAGAGGGTTGTTGTGCCCCATAGAGCCTCTCGATCGCATTTCTTGTAATAGACCATATACGGAGATATTCTCAGACCGCCCTCTTGCCGGTCTTCATGCCACATGCCGAAGGAACGGGGCATGAAACCGAAACACACCCCATCTCGCTTGCCGAAACCGAGCTGAAACGCTTTTGTGATATGCAGATTGAATAGGCCCCCATCACCAATGGCAAGATTCAATTGTACGATATCAGTGAGGTCTAAAAACCGGTCCAGGAGGTATACACATACGGGGTTCGTGGACTCCTCCTCCATCATATCCTGAACAGTGTTATCATAGGATTCAAACTTTGGGTTGGTTTGACAGCCAACGAGCGCAACAATAAATACAATAGATAATGCTGTTGTTTTTTTCATTCTCGTCATTCCTAATCGCATAAGAACAAATGAAAACTTGAGTGAAACACCTTTACCCGCCTACCCGGCACACGAGGCCAGAGTATCGGAAATTCTGGTAACGGTTTTTAAAAGGCTCATGATCCGTCAATTGATGTAGGGATCATCCCAGTCATAGTTCATGAAGTAGCGGTCCCAGAACCGGTGCATCTTGTTAATATCCCTGAGAAGCACTTCAATATGGGTCATGAAATGCCGTTCTGGATCCTCCATGAGGTCTTTTTTCTCGACGATAAAGTCCACACTTTCCTGCTTGCGGTCGGTTCCCCAAAACACCGAACATCCACAGAGCGATACCAGCATGGTTCCCAAAAGCAAAAGGGCAAAAAGCCTCTTGATCATTTCAGACTCCCTATAATCTAAAACACGTTACAGTAACAATTAAAGCTAGTTACAACCGTACACTCGGTTTACCGAATAATCAACTTATATATAGAAAGAAAAAAAAATAGCAACTCCCTATTTGGGAGTCAATCAAAAAATCCTTTATCTCCTGATGAAGGTGTGGCGGGCAGAAGCACGTTCTTTACGAATTTGACCAGTTCCCTTCCGGAACGGGCCGAGTTCATGGCTTTTCGGGCAGCCGGGGCACCTTTGAAACCTTTGATGTACATGGAACCCAGTTTTTTCATACGTTTAAAGGCCGTTTTCCTTCCACAATCCTGCCTGAGACCCCTGAAGTGGGCCAGAAAAACCGTGTAGCGTTCTGTTGTGTCGGGGTTCGGCGAAAGCGTTCCCCCGCCCGTTTTTGAACTGATTTCCCTGAATATCCACGGATTTCCCAATGCAGCGCGGCCGACCATGATACCAGCGCAGCCGGTCATCTTAAAAAGATTGATCGCTGAAGCTCCGTCAACAACATCGCCGTTACCGACAACAGGAATTTTCACTGATTCAACCACATCGCCGATTATTTTCCAGTCTGCCGCTCCACTGTATCCCTGATCCCTGGTGCGGGGATGAACGATGATTGCTGAAAGACCGTTGTCTTCGAGTACGCGTGCTGTTTTAGCGGCGTTGATGCTGTCTTTGGACCATCCCGCCCTGATTTTTGCCGTTACCGGAACTTTTACCTGCCGTCTTATCGCAGCGACAATCTTTCCGGCCAAATCTAAATTCTTCATGAGCGCAGCGCCTGATCCGTTGGATACCACCTTGCGAACAGGGCAACCCATGTTGACGTCGATAAGATCAAAGCCCGCCTCTTCGACCAGTTCGGCCGCAGCTGCCATATCGACGGGGTTGTTGCCGAAAAGCTGGGCACCGGTGGGCTGCTCATCCGGCCTGAGTTTTAACAGCTCCCGGGTTCTGGTGTTTTTCAGCAAAAGAGCTTTAGCGCTGATCATCTCGGTGAAGGCGAGGGTGGCGCCCATTTTGCGGCATAAACTTCTGTACACCGGCGATGATATCCCAGCCATAGGGGCGGCGGTGATGAAAAGGATATCCTTGAGTTCAGAGCACAAAGATGGCATTTTCTTTTTGTCCGATATTATTCCGAGGAGGCTTGGATCCCATGGCAAGGAAAATACTCTTCTTTGCATCGTCTTTGGCGATAACCGGCCTTGTTCTGTACTTTACCCTTCCTGGAAGCAGCGATGTAGCAAAGAAAGGTAAAGGTAAGGAGGAGTATTTCTGCCGCACGGTCAAGCTCGTGTCCCCTCCCTATTACACTGTACGGAAAGGAACCTCGGGCAGGATATCACGACTGTTGGACAGGATCAAGTGGGCTCCCCCGAGATCGTATAGAAGAACGGTTGATTTGCTCATGAGCGATCCGGACAGGCTTTTTCTCGACGAAGTTATACACAGGATAAACCTGAGCAGGTCCTCCGAACAGCAGGTCATAGCCAAGAAATACATCGATCTTCTGGCTGAATTGAATGAGCCCGACGCCCTCCCGGTTCTTATCGAGTGCTCGAAAGACTCGTCATCCATGGTTCACAACGCTGCGCTGAAAAGCCTCAGCCGATATGAGGGACAAGACGTCATCGATTGTCTCATCGAGCACGCGTCATCAACGGATCCGTCGGTCAGGACGATCGCTCTTCGTCAGCTGTCGAGTCGCTGCGATCCGAAGGTGACGCGCTATTTCGAAGCGGCCCTGGAAAACGAAGATATGGCGGCTGTACCGTTTGCAATGAGCAACCTGGAGGAACATACCGGTGATGAGTTTATTCCGCTCATCAGAAAGTTCCTCGTAAACGGAAAGTTTCAGACAAGAACCCTTGCCCTGAACATCATGTTGAAAGCAGGAGATGAATCGGCATTGAAAATGTTGAACGCTCAACTGAAGCACCCGGGGGCTGTAATCCGCAAAAGCGCGGTTCAAAGCATCAGCTATACCGGGCGGCTCCCTGACCGAGAGGCTTTGGCTTCTGTTGCACGTGATCAGGACGGCCAGATTCGCGCCATGTTATCAGCAGTACTCGCATCTGTAGCGGACAGGCATGACGGAGAGCAGCAGGCGGTTGTCAGGGAGATACTCGGTATACTGTCGGAAGATGTAAACCCGGAGATCAGGCTCAAGGCAAACGAAGGATTGTATAGGTCAGGCATGACTTCGATCGCAGGAAGATATATAGCGAGGCTAAATACAGCCTATGGCGGAGAGCTGAGGGAGGCTATCACTTTTCTCACGGTTTCTATAAGGAAAAAAGATATCGGAAACCTGCTCATCAATCGGTTCAGGGATGATAATGAGCTGTTGCCTGAAGACAGGCTTGCAATTCTAATGGGCCTTTCCGCGATCGCTTGCAGCGATGCTGCAGAACTGTTTTTTGAAGTCATCAAGGGAGAATGGGACTCCAGGGAAACCAAGATCAATCCTTTTACACTTGATCGTCACGCGGCGTTTCAGGTGCATAATCTCGGCGAAAGTAAAGTAATGATATTGTGGATAGAAGCGCTGGAGAGCTGCGGCTCGGATGATATGGCCTACCTGTTCATAAACGGGGCAAGGAACCTCGAGGACGAAAGGGCGGCCGACAAACTTTTTGAGCTGGCATCTGATCAAGAGAGACCTGAATGGCTGAGGGAAGAAGCCCTCCTCTGTTTTCCCTGGCTCAAAAACATCGAGATTGGGGATAGGCTTCTCGAATATGCAGGACAGGAAATAAATCCCGGCCTCTCCAAGCTGGCGGTAAAAATATATTGGAACTACTTTTAAGGGAAGCGGCCAAAGTGGGGGGCATAAAAGTTCGATAATATACACATCTAAAGGGGTTCATGAGTTGTTTGGCTTTGTAGGGGCCGCTTCATGAAAGAAAGAAGATCGGGAAAAGATCGGCGATCAAAGCCCACGCGAGCGATCAGTTTATTCACGGTCATGGGCAGAAGGTATGTGCCTGACCGCCGTGATGCTGATGTATCCGGTTATGTTGACCTTTACCATCCTTTACTGTTGCTGGTTCTCATTTCAATTGCCCTTCTCTCGGTAGCTGACGCTTACCTGACACTGAAAGCCATATCGAGAGGATGCAGGGAGTTGAATCCGTTGATGGATGCTGCGCTGAAGTTAGGCAACCAACCGTTTGTGGCAATCAAGACCGGTGTAACGGGGCTGGGAGTCATCCTCCTTTGCCTGCATAAGTCATACCCCAGGGTACGATGTGTGATACTCTTCGTGCTCGTGTGCTACATCGGTCTAATCGCGTACCAAATCATCAATAGCCTGTTTTAGCCCGCTTGTTTCATACTATTCGTCGCGAGGTGCCGCAGCAGAAGAGCATGAAATTTGCGGGATAGCAGGCTTCCCGTCATTTAAGGGTTTCCTCGACCTTCCAATGCCATTTTCTAGACTCTTCATCCTCGTCTTCGCTGCTCAAGGGCTTGATTCTATTGGCCTCCTGTTTCTTCACCGGGATGGGGCCGATCAGGTCATCCTTATCAGCTAGAGCAGCAGCCATGACAGGATCTTTCAGGTCGGGAGGAAAGCTCATTAGTCCTTCATAACGGGCATGTCGGTTTCTCGAAACCAGCAGTTTTCCATGCTGATCAATGAAAAAAACCAATTCTCCACTGATAGCAAACAAAACCGGCCATGCCAGCACGATGAATCCGGAAACCGTAGGTTCGCCGTTACCGGCAATGTACTCTTCAGCCTGCTGTGGTTTGATATCGAGAAGCAGATAATAGTAGTAGTCACCATCGTTGAACAGTTCGTAAGCCTCGCCTCCTCGTATTTTCTCGAGGTGACGCAAAGCAGGAGAGCGATACTCGATTTGGGAGAGTTGAAGGAAGCGCTGCCCGGTTGTAACGGAATTCCAAGCCCGCATCTCGAGGCGGTAGATCTCCTTGACGATGTTGCGGGCAGCGGTTTCGTTTGTGATAATTCCGCCGGACCCGGTCAGCGCAATGCCAACGTAACAACAGATCCCCAGAATGATCAGGACGGCCAGGATTTCACCTGTTTTGTTGTAGATTACCCGAAGCAGCAGCATCGAAACCTCTAATCAAATGCAAAGAAAGCGGTACATTCGGTGTGCTATCTTACCTTTCTTTCCTCACGATCAAGCCGCTTTAAGGGCTTTTTTTGATGATATCGTCGTGAAAAGCCCGGGATCGGCCCGGCTCAGGAGGGTGGAAACAAACGACTCAGAGCCTTGGACACAAAGTATAGGATCCACATCAATGCGCAAACAAAGGGGTGGCCGGCCCCCAGAACAGCAAGGGAACCCACAAGGAAAAAACCCGAGATAAAGTGCCCAACCAGCGACTCTACCTTCCTCTCAGGCTCTTGAAAGAAGCGGTAAACCGGAAGTGCGAGAACAAGCCATAATACAACCGCCGGAACCGCGACTCCGCCTCTTACCGCATCAGGTATAAACGCCAGGGGCAGCAGTACGGCAACCGCTGCCGGTATGCGGATTGGCAGCTTTTTCTGTCCTTTTTCAGATAGAGCCAGGGCGGACAGGGAGATGCCGTATGCACCGTAAAGAATGACAATGACAGCGAGAGGGAGAACGGATGAGGTGTCAGCTTCGATGGATGTGTTCCTAAGAGATGCGCCAACCAGGACGTCGGCAGCACGTATGCAGCCAAGGTTGATCACTCCAAGCCATTCAATCCGCCGGGCCCAGAGGTTGTATGTTCCGCAAAGAATAAGGACAACCGCTACACAAGCCATGGTCTGTAAACCGGCAAAAGCTGAAAAGAACAACGCTGCTGCTGCAGATGCAACCGATGCAAAAAGGACGAAGCGGGGCGTGAGGCTGCCTGAAGGGATAGGCCTTTCAGGTGCAAGGTTGGAGTCCTTCACGCGGTCAAGATAGTCGTTCAGGGATACACCGAAACAAAAAGCTGAAACTGATGCAGCGATAGCGAAAAACAGGGTATGCGAGATATCGAGGGGTCGGCCGCCGGATGCCGCAAAGCAGCCGGTAAGAACATCGGCTACAGGTGAGAAAGCGATAGACAGCCGAAAAAGCCTTGCGATTTCGATCGTGCGCGACCGTTCTGCCTTGGCCATCGAACCTAATCCTTCTGTCCGAGATGGTTGTGTACTCTGGGGGCCTGATATTGATTCGTGCCCCCGGATTATTTGAAGGTCAGCAGCCAAAATCCGATGCACGGCTATGCAGATAGAGCTTGTGTTGCTTTCGGTTTAGTAAAAAAGCCTCAAGATGTCGTTGTAGGTAACATAGACCAGAAGGGCCAGCACAAAGGCCATGCCGGCGATCTGGGAATACCCCATGATTCTATCGCTGACCGGGGAGCCTTTGATTTTTTCGATAAGCAGAAAAAACAGATGGCCGCCATCCAGCACCGGTATCGGAAGTATGTTCAGAAATCCTAGGTTGATCGAAAGAATCGCCAGGAAGAAAAACAGCCTTGCGAGCCCCAACTCCGCAAAGGAGTACGATGCCCTGGAGATCGTGATAATACCTCCAAGGTTCTTGGTGGCAACATCTCCGGTCAATATTCTCGAGAGAGTCAGGTAACAGGTTTTTATCATGTAGATCGAACAATTAAATCCCGCCTTGATCGCATCAGGGGCGTTCAAATTGCGGATTTGCAGGTCAGGTGTAAAGTTGAACCCGTAACGAACTCTGCTTTTGGGCAGTGCATTCACCTCGATAGCCCTTGTTTCCTTTTCGCCTGGATGACGCACGGTTAGCTGATGTGTGGTTGAAGAGGCTTCCCCGACAGCCTCGGAGATATCATCGAAAGTTTCGGTTTTACCGCCGTTTACAGCCAGAATGAACATCCCGTCCCTCACCTCGGAGTTATTCATTTTATCAAGGGCTCCACCTGGCATGATCATTACAGAGTTTGTCCTGTTGTTTGGAACGATGGAAAGGTCATGCTTCAGGAGCGGCCTGAAATGCGCTTCGTAATCAACGGTCAAGCGGGCATTATTTCGCAGCACTTCAAAACCGATAGGCTTGTCAGAATCCCTGTCCAGGGCGAGGTCGATGTCTTCCTCTGAATAAACCGGTGTTCCGTTGATCTCCAGTATGAAATCTCCCGGCAAAAGTCCGCTCTCCCGATCTTCGAGTGAACCCCTGATCGCCTTGACCAGGTTGAACCTCTGCGTGATCCCGATGAGATATTCATTGTCCGACAGCACCTCTTCGGGAATCAGCGTCAACTCGATATTGGATTCGCCCAGGTCCGTTTTCCTGGCGACCTCGATGAGGAGCGGCTTTTCTCGTTCGACATCTGTCGCTTTCAGCCATTCTCCGGTAGGGGCGCCGTTTATCGAAACAAGCCTGTCTCCGTCACGGAAGCCGGCTGATTCGGCGGGTGAGCCCTTATCAATTTTTACGGTGTGCCGCGTGGGCCACGAAACGAGGATCTGGTACCGTCCAGCATCCATGTTTTTTTCAGGCGCCACATCCACGTAAAACCTCTTCCCCTTCCGTTCTATCAGAATGTGGCAGTTCTCTCCGTTTCCCAAAGCGATGTTCAACGGAATATCATTGAATTCGTATATCGTATTGCCGTCGACCTCAAGAACCTTATCTCCCGGTTCAAGGCCGGCCTTCCAGGCCGGACCGCCGGTAAAAACTTCACCGACTTCGGCTTTTATGAACGGGACACCTACGGTAAAGATGATCGGAAAGGTGATGAATGCGAAAAGGAAGTTCAGGAACACGCCGGCGCCGAAAATGATCATCCGTTCGAACACGCTTCGGTTTTGCAACTCCTTTGGTGATCCGGTTTTAGCTTCATCCGGATTTTCACCTGTCAGCTTCACATACCCGCCTAGTGGGACGGCTGAAAAGCGATAATCGGTTTCTCCGCGCTTGAATCCGAACAGGCGCGGTCCGAAACCCAGGGAAAACGTCTCCACGCCGACGCCGATCTTCTTGGCAGCAAGGAAATGGCCGAGTTCATGAATGAAAATCATGAGTCCTATGCCGAATACGACCTGGAACCCCAGCCAGTACGGTTTGATAAGTTCCAGAAATCCGGACCCGGTTTCAGCTATTGCGAAGAACATTTGAGAGCTTCCTTTCGTGCCAACATGTCAGCCGCTGATATTTCGGCAAAAGACGGGGACGCCTTGTTTTCCGTGAGGTCCATTACCCTTTCAACGATACGTGTAATCTCGTCGAAAGTAATATTTCCCTTGAGAAACAAATCAACCGCTATTTCATTGGCTGCGTTCAAAACCGTTCCTGCAAGGCCTCCTTCGTTTGCCGCCCTGTAACCAAGCCGAATGGCTGGAAACTTGTTGTCGTCCGGCTCTTCGAACGTCAACTCAGAAAAACTGGCAGGAAAGAAATGCTGCTTTCCGGAACGGAACCTCGCAGGATAAGTCATGGCATGGCATATGGGGACCTTCATATCAGGCATCCCCATCTGTGCTATTATTGACCCGTCTGTGAATTCAGCCATTCCGTGGACGATTGACTGGCGGTGCACCACTACCTCGATCTTGGAAGGATGCATGTCAAAAAGCCACTTTGCCTCCACTATTTCGAGCGCCTTGTTCATCATCGTGGCGGAGTCGATTGTAATTTTCTTTCCCATGTTCCATGTAGGATGCTTCAGAGCTTCAAGAGGAGTAACCGATTTGAATTTTTCGGCCGGAAGGTCCACAAAAGGCCCGCCTGACGCGGTCAGGATGATTCTATTCACGAAAGAGCGGTCCTCTCCGCCAAGCGCCTGGAACACGGCGTTGTGTTCACTGTCTACAGGCAGGAGTTCAGATCCGCTTATTCCAGATGCTTCGGTGAGGAGATGCCCGGCCATTACAAGGGATTCCTTGTTTGCGAGCGCCAGCCTTTTTCCTTTATGCAGGGTCATAAGAGATGGCGCGAGGCCTGATGTCCCTGAAACCGCCACAAGAACGATGTCAGGCTCGAGCAGATCGATCAGCCCGCAGAGTGATTCAGCGCCCGATAGGATACGGATACCGGTTCGGCCCAGCTCTTCCCGAACCTTCGCTTCCGCGGCTGGATCTGTCACTCCAACCGCGGAAGGCATGATCTCCCGGGCTTGCTTTATCAAAAGCGTTGAGTTCGAATGGCCTGATAGACCAACCGGTATGTGGGATGCTTTCAGCTCCCGCAGAACTTCGATAGCGTTGCATCCGATGGAACCGGTGGATCCGAGAACCAGTACCTTTTTCACTTGAACATGGCTTTCCGGCTGAAAACAACATCAGGACCCGCCTTTCGTCCGGTCCTGATATAAACAAACAGTCTATGGTAAAACAGGCAGTATTGTAGCTCATGAAATTGTGCAATCAATCCTCATTGAACCTGATTTTTGCGCGGGATTTGACAACATGCGTGATTCAAATCTGCCGCGGTACCGTAACCGGCGGTCGTCTCCTGACATGCGCCTAGCCGCAACACGGTTTACGGCCCATTGCAAAGAAGAGTATGAAATATGCGGATTGAGGATCTTGCATCAACAAACCATTTGATTCCTTTTGTATTCATTGTAAAAAGAAGCATGGCGTAGGTTTTTTTTAAGGCATGTTGTTTGCAGTTGATATGGGAAATATCGGCGGGCGATGTACCGCCGCCGACAAACTGAACAGGATAAGAAAAATGGCAAAAAGAGGGCGAAATGTCAGTTATCGTGATGCAGGTGTTGATATCGATTCAAAAAGCAGGGCCCTGGACAGTGTCAAAAAGATGGTTTCGAACACGTTCAACAGGCACGTTCTCTCCGGGATCGGTCATTTTGGCACTCTTTTCGATATATCCGGGCATGGCTTCGAGTCGCCGGTTCTTGTGGCAAGCACGGACGGTGTGGGGACAAAGTTGAAAATAGCCTTCATGGCCGGACGTCACGACACCGTGGGAATAGATCTTGTAAATCACTGTGCGAACGACATTCTAGTACAGGGGGCGACACCTTTCTTTTTTCTTGATTACATTGCATGGGGCAGATTCGATCCAGGGATCTTCAGCGGTTTGATGAAAGGGTTGACAGATGGGTGCGCTGCGAACGAAATAGCGCTGGTTGGGGGAGAGACCGCTGAAATGCCGGGATTCTACGAGGATGAAGAATATGATCTTGTAGGATTTATCGTTGGAGGCGTTGAAAAGGGAAAGATCGTTGATGGAAACCTGATCCGGAAAGGGGATGTCCTGCTGGGCATCGGCTCGTCCGGGCTGCACACTAACGGCTATTCTTTGGTCAGAAAAATACTTTTTGACATGGAAGGTATGAAGCTTGAAGACAAACCCGATCTTCTTGAAAACTCTCTTGGTGACGAGCTTTTAAAACCTCATATGTCGTATCGAAAAGCCGTGCAAGCGGTCGAGAAAAAATGCAGG
This sequence comes from uncultured Phycisphaerales bacterium, assembly GCA_964542475.1. Classification (GTDB taxonomy): domain Bacteria; phylum Planctomycetota; class B15-G4; order B15-G4; family CAYZWU01; genus CAZIUL01. Next base: position 51,184 of record CAZIUL010000002.1, read on the forward strand.
ATCAAGGGAATGGCGCACATAACCGGCGGAGGATTGACCGACAACATTCCAAGGGTGTTGCCTGATGGGAGTGCTGTCCGAATCCGCTTCGGCAGCTGGACTGTTCCGCCGATCTTTAGGCTTGTTATCGGGCTTGGCGGCGTATCATCCGACGAAGCACTTAAGGTTTTCAACATGGGGATCGGGTTCGTAATATTCCTGGATTCTACAGAGGCGGGTGAAGCGCTCGAGTCTGTACAGACGGCCGGATACGACGGCTGGATCATCGGCGAAGTGGTAGATGGTCAGGGTGAGGTTGAATATGAAGGGGTATGATAACCATAGTGTATCAAGCCCAGGGCACGACGTGGCTGGCAGGGGTGCACCTGTATTCCAACGCGCTGTTTCAAGGCCGGCGGTCAGCAGGTTCATGGGTTCCCTGATTTTGATGGTTTGCGTCGGTGTATTCCTTAATACGGTGACCTTGCGTTCTCTTTTCTGTCAGGCGGAGAAAGGTGCGATTGATAGTAACAGGCTTGAGGAAAAGCCGATATCACGCGCGAAAGATTTGTACGAAGAAAATCGCCTGGAGGAAGCCCTGGAGTACGCCAGGCAGGCGCAAAAAACAGCACCTGAAAAAGCCGACACCTGGATGGTTATGGGAAAAATATATCTGGCGCAAGCTACGCCCTACAAACGAAACCTGGGCTTCGAGGGGCTTTTCAGACGCGAGCTTCTTGGGGAGGCTGAGACGGCTTTCAGGAGGGCTATAGAGCTCGATCCTTTGAATGTCGAAGCGATGAACCATCTGTCCTTCATACTATATGCTTTCAGGAACATTCCTGGTGCAAGGGATCAGTTGAAAAAGAGCCTGGAGATCGATCCTGAGAGTTCGTATGCGTGTTATTTGTTGGCCGAAATCGATTTGCTGCAGGACCGAACTGAAGAATCGGTTTTGGGCTTCCGCAGATCAATTCAAATCGATCCTGACTTCATCGATGCCTGGTCCGGCCTGATCCGGGCTCTTGTTGCCGAAAACAGGCTGAAAGAGGCTTCCGAATCGGTTAATCGCCTGATGAACAGGGATCCGGAGCTGCCCGAGTGTCTAGCTTTTGCTTATATAATCTTCGAAGATCAAGACCTGCTGGATGATGCCGTGAGCCTGTACCAGTCCCTTCTAAACATAGCCCCGGAGAGAGTTGACCTCCGTTTTCAGCTCGGCGAGGCTTCTTTCAGGCTGGGACGAAAATCTCTTGCGGAGGAGAGCTTCGATAGTGTGCTGGCTGTCGAGCCCGCGCATCAGGGCGCGCTCTATTTCAAGGGATGCCTGTTGTTCGGAAAGGGGTTGCTGAATGAGGCGTGTGTGTTTTTCGCGCAAGCCGCGCGCTTGGAGGGCGGTTATCAGCCTGATGCCATCAACAGCCTGCATTTTGTTGCCCTGCGCTTTGCTGAAGAGTACAGTTTCGAGCTTGCCATCAACATCCTTGACACGGTTCTGGAACACGACCCTTTCAACTGCACCGCGCTTTCAGACAAAGCGCTCGCCCTGTCTAAATGCGGCATGTCTGAAGATGCGGATGCGGTCTACAACCAGCTCCTGAAACTGAAACCCTGGGAGTCTTCATATGCAAACAACTACGCCCTTCACTTTTTTGGAACGGGCAGGGCAAAGCAGGGATTGAAAATGCTCGACAAAGCCATAAACATCGATGGAAATACTGATGCAACAGAAAACGCTGGATCGTATTATTATTACGTTTTACCTGATACCGAGAAAGCAAAGACGTACTTTTCTCTGGTCCTGGAAGCAGATCCTGAAAGGACAAAAGCGCTTGTACTGAACGAACTGCTGAACAGGGATTGAGTTCGAGCAGGGATTGACACCGGAATTCACGGTTGTTACATTGGTATAGGCTTATGGATATTACATTTTGGTTTAGCCCGCTACAGTGCAGTTTACGGTGCCGCAGCAGAAGAGGAAGAAATATGCGGGTTAGTGCACGTTATTGCTGTTTGTCAGACGCCTTACATGTTTGAACTTTGTAAGAGGAATAATAAAGATGAAAATCAGTATCTACATCGTTTTAGCTAGTTGCCTGTTCGTCTGTTCGAACGCCTTTGCGGAAGATGATTTCACATTTTCGAAGAGAGACGGCAAAGTTCTTTCAGGACTGATGAAGGAGGTTTTCGATGCCAGGCTTATAGGCGACAAGGAGAAAGAATATGAATCGAAATCAGAGCTGAACAAGCTGATCAAGAGCATAGAGGAGAAGCAGAAGAAAGGCGACCTTCTCAAGCATACCGACGCCTGGCATCTAATTCGCGCGGGCACAAAAGACGACAAAGGCCCGATACCGAAGCTGAAGGGAAGAGGTTTCAAAGAGGAAGAATTTGTGGACTATGCCGAGATCAACGAACGCACTTACAAATATTATGTTTCAGTGCCCCGGAAATACAAGATGGACAGCGAGGAAAAGTTGCCGGTGATTATATTCCTCCATCCCGAGGTCGAGGGACGCAAGATCGAGCGGGAAGTTCAGGTGATTCTCAAGAATGTATACAGCGATAAGTATTTTCTGGACAACTTCGTGATAATTGCTCCTATTGGCCCTATGGAGGGCTCCGGAAGAAGACAAAAACTCGTGGATGCGGCAATAGACTGGGATGAGCTCAAGAACGGCAGAAAAACCGCTTTTGTAGCTGTTCGACTTTTGCTGGAGCAAGTGGTTTTTGATAGATCCAAGGTTTTTCTGGACGGGATTGGAAAGGCGGGCTTGTCCGCGATTCGTTATGCCACGTGGTACCCTGGTTGCTTTTCAGGAGTGATAAACCGGGACGGGCCAATCGAAACGGTGGCCATGGAAAATATCAAGGATATACCTTGCCTTTACATATCATCCTCGAATAACAAAAACGAGAAAGACGCTGCCAAGTGGGCCGAAGAACACTCCGATGGGGAGGTACCTCAGGTTACATTCGTCAAAGACAGCGGGAAGAGCTTGGAGCCGGGACCAGAGGCGACCGAGGCTGCCAAAACCTGGCTTGAAAAAGTCGGGAAGGACACTGTGCCGAAGAATGTGTATATTAAGGCGGCTAATCTTGATGTTGCGGGCAAATCCTGGTTACGGATCAACAGTCTCAACGCAGGATTGAACATGGATATTAATGACCCGGATTGCCCGTGGATAGAAGGAGAGATCGACCGCGAAAGCAACAGCATCATTCTGAAATCCAACAGGGTGCTAGCCCTGACCGTGTTCCTGAATGACAAAATGCTTGACCTCGACAAGAGCATCACGATTATACTGAACGACAAAAACAGGTTCGAGGGAAAGGTAGAGCGCAACTTCGACAAAATGCTGGATCTTATCTACTACAATTCAGCCGGTGATTACGAGGTTTACTGCAACTACAAACAGCTATCCGAAGAAGAGTAAGGAAAACCGGCCATGGGTGGATCCGGAACTACCCTTTCCCAAAGGGAAGGACCGCGGGGTTTCGGACACTTGAAGCCTTCCGGAAGCAATCTTCTGTTTGTTGTTATCCTTTTTATCGCCTTCATCGAGGGCGCCGCGGTCATGCTGATCGAATTGACCGCAGCCAGGATATTAACACCATACTTCGGCCAGTCGGTTTTTGTATGGACCAATATAATCGGCATCATACTGGCGGCGGTAGCGGTTGGGAACTATGTGGGGGGAAGACTTGCGGACAGGAGCAAGACCTTGCTCCCGCTTTTTGTCTTTTTTTTCCTTTCCGGTGCCTTCTGCCTGGCTGTCCCTTTCCTCATTGGAAAGACCGCGGCTTTTTTCCTTGGTGAAGGGCTTCATCTAGAAGAGGTTTTCCCGCTCCTGGTTCGAGGGTCGTTTTCAACCGCTCTTCTCCTTTTCGCTCCACCCGTGTTGCTGGCGTGTGTGTGCCTGCCGTTTCTGGTAAAGGCTGCTGCCGAAGAATGCGGAAAGGTCGGTCGCGCCAGCGGATCGGTCTACGGATCTTCCACGCTTGGATCCATAGCAGGAACCTTTTTGTCCTCCTACATTTTGATAGAACTGATCGGATCGAGAAGAACCTTTTCGTTTCTCGGCGCATTCATGATATTGGTTTCCGTTTTAGGGTTTATATGGATTGGTAAGAAAAAAACAAAAGCCTTTGGATACCTTCTCATGACGGTTTTATCCCTGTTTTTTGCAGCAGGTGGGATTCCTTCGCAATCTACACGACCCGGGGATGAAGTTCTATTCGAATGCGAAAGCAGGTATCAGTATATCAGGGTGGTTGAGTCTTCTCATGATCCCAAGGAAGTAAACCTTACGATCAATGAGGGCCTCGACTCATTTCATTCCCTGTATACCGAGGGTAAGTTTTTGACCGATGAGCAGTATTACGATTACTACTGTTTGCTGCCCGCACTCGCGGATTTAAAACATCCTGAGCTTGTGTGTATTGTCGGCCTGGCCGGTGGTACGAACGCCAGACAGTACACGCACTTTTTCGGGGAGACCCCTGGTTTTCGGATCGATGGGGTGGAACTGGATGCCAGGACAGTAGAGGCCGGGTACCGGTTCATGGATTTGGGATATACCGATGGGGTTTTGTCCGAATATTGCGACCGGGACGGGCGCATGTTTCTCACGGCCACTGATACCCTGTATGATGTAATTATTCTCGACGCCTACTCCAAACAGGTATACATACCTTTTCACATGACTACACAGGAGTTTTTTCAAATAGTCTTCGAAAAGCTCGAGGACGGGGGGATCATGGGCATGAACGTGAGCGGTTTCAATTACTCGGATGAGCTCCTTTCTGCAATAACCAACACTGCCGCATCTGTATTTGGATCTGTGTCGGTCAGCCGCATCCCGGAAGGGCGGAACTTCATGGTCTACGGGGTTCGCGGCCTGGGCCATATAGACCCTCGTACAGTCAGCATTCCTGAGAGCGCAAAAGAGCTTTCACCGCTCCTGGACAACATATCCGCGTTCGGTGTAACGAGGAAGGTCGAATACGACCCGGCATCAACGCTTTTGACAGATGATCACGCGCCAGTGGAAAGTCTATGCGATTGCGATCTTATTAAACATTCGCTGCTTCTAATGGAACAGGTGGAGTAAACCCCGGCTTTGCATACAGTCGCTTTATACGTTTGGTTCGGTTTTTTAATGGTTTTCACGCCTGCAGCGGCGCTGCCTGTACAGGATACTGATAAGCTGCTGAGCAACGCCTTGGAAGCGTTTCGCGAAGGCGACCAGGGGAGAGCGCTCGATATGTACGAGGCGGTTCTCGAAACGAGGCCGGGAAACAAGAAAGCGCTCCAGATGGCTGGGCTCATCAGGTACAGGGCAATGGACTACGGTTGTGCGGAAAAGTGTTTTCGCCGCGCTTTTGATCGACACGGCGATGTCTACTCCCTCGTAATGCTCGGCAACGTTTTACTCCAGACCTTCAGACCGCTTGAAGCCGAGGACTGCTATTCTAGTGCTCTGGAACTCGACCCGAACAATGATCTGGCCGAGGAGAACCTCCAACTGGCCCGGATAAAGGTTGAGAGAGCCGAACAAGCGGCACGGCTGTACAGAAGGACGGGTTTTGTTTTCTGGGGCGGAATCGGTATCGGCCTGGCAGCCTTGCTGTACATTATCTATCTCGAAATCAAATCGGGCTTTTAACCCGCATATTTCATCCTCTTCTGCTGCGGCACCGTAAACTGCACTCATGCTGCGTTTCATGCCAGGTGACGATCCTCAACCTGTAGGAACAGGCCTGCGGTCGTCTCCTGACATGCGCCTTGCCACATCACAGTTTACGGCAGGCACCTCGCGACGAAGAGTATGAAATAAGCGGGCTAAGAGTATGGAATATGCCGACAAAAAAAGAGACCGGCATCAAATCAATGATGTCGGTCTCTTTTTTTATGGTTCATGCAAATGGTTTACAGGATATCCAGCACTTCTGAGATGGCCTCGGACTTGGCGCGATAGTTGTAATTTTCAGAGATCACGCTGTTCCATGGAAGATCCGATTTTTCGCCGATAATACCAAGGGCAACGGCTGCAAACGCCCTCGCCAGCTTGTTGATGTTGTCATCGTTGAGAATGGAGCGAAGCGGGGCAATCGCACTTATGTCGCCTATGAGCCCAAGTGCCTTGGCCGCCGAAGAGGTGATGCTCAGCGTAGAGCCTTCTTTCAGGGCCGTTACAAGCACTCCAACTGCCTCTGTATCACCCATGAGGCCAAGTGCGGTGGCTGCCTGCAGCCTCAGCCTGAAGCTCGCTATCTCGGTTGCCGCAATATTGCGGATATGATCGGCAGAGGCCTTGTGGTTCATGAGACCGAGGGACACACAAAGGTATCCCTGAAGTGACTTGTCACTCGTGTCGGTGAGAGTTTCCAACAACATGTCGGCCTGTCTCGTCGCAGTGAGAAGTCCGAGCGAAACAGCCATTGCGCCCTTGTGGGAAGGGTTATTGGAGTCCCTGAACTCTTCGGTGATTTTGTCGATAGCGTTTGCCTTGACAGCTTCCTGTTTGCGTGCATGGAGCGCCGCTCCCAATGCAGCCCAGGGCAAATGGGTAGGCCTGCTGGGCTTCACGATCTCCTTGAGGAAAAAGTTAGCGAGATCTTCGTGCATATCGTTGTGTTTTTCCGATTCAAGATCCCTGGCACCGATCTGTCCCAGTGCTATATAGCTGAAATGCCTGGCTTGATCGTTCTTGCCTTCCCGGATGTACTTCTTCAAAAGATCGATAACTTCGTCGTCCTCGATGCTGGCAAGCAATCCCATGCCGATAGCGCATGACTGCAGAATCTCGTTGTCCTGCTTATCTCTCATGAACGCCTTGACCAGGGTGCTCAAAGCGAGCGGATCACCGAGTTTGCCTAGAGATGTTGGAACAGCCGCCTTGATAAAAGGGTCCATCTTCTGATCGCCCATAAGACCGATCAGGAAATTCAAGATGTCTTCTTTTTTGTCGTTATCCTTCATCAAACCAAGGGCTGTGATTGCACACGCTTTCAGGTCCTTGTCTTTATCCGGGGCTAACTTAATGACTGTTATCAGTTTATCCACGGTTTCAGGCGAATTGATGAGTCCGAGAGAGAGCGCGGCAAAGGCTTGGACCAGCACGGGGACCTCGTGTTTTCCAACTAGCTGTTGTCCTTTTTTGCTGTCGATCATCAGATCATGGAGATAAGGAATCGCGTCAGGAGATGCTAGTACACCGAGAGAAAGGGATGCTGACTGCTGTGCTGATTGATGGTTGCTGCCAAGAACATCCACGAGGTCGTTCAAGATGATACCGGCATCTTCGCTCTTGATGACACGCGCCAAAGACAGCACAGCAGAGTCGAGAACGTCCGGATGATCGACCTTAAGAGCATTTTTCAGGGAAGGGACGATTTCGTTTTTGATGATTTCAGGCGTGGGGCGTCTAGAGGATGACGCGTTGTCTTTACGACCACGGCCGGAAAGAAAACCAACATCGCCGGTCACGTTTCCCGTCTGACCAAGGCGTTCCTTGAGGTTGAGATAAGGATCCTTGTTGGTTTCCCACCAGAATTCCCAGCGCTCGAACCCTTCGCCGCCTCCACTGCGCTTTTTGCCCATTCCACCGGTGGTAGCTCCTTTGGGTGCGCCCAAGGCGCCAGGCCCGGCAGGGGTTGCCGGTCCGCTAGGTCCGGCTGTGGAGGGGCCGGCTGGGCCGGGTGTTGCCGGTCCACCGGGTGTAGAAGGAGGAGTAGTGTCACCAGGGCCGCCAAGGTTTGGTGGAACAGTATCACCTGGGCCTCTGTACTGGCCGCCATGCCCGAAAGCAAGGCCGCTGAATACACATAAAGCCAAAAGTACGGTTGAAAAAATGATCGTTTTTTTCATGATCCGGCTCCCTTTAAAAAATAAGGTTTGTACGGCATGTTTATAGTAGCCAAAGAGTTAAGATCCTAACCATTGCGTAGGTTAAAGATGGTATTAATTTTACCGAAATTCACCAGGTTGCGGAAAACCTATACAACTTCCTCAAGGACAAGCAAATACAATTCCGTTGTCCTGGATATGGCTGATATCGATCAAAAAGCTGCACATCTTTCATTACAATCTTACATAATTTATTAAAAAAACAGTTATGAAAAGCAACTGAAAAAAATAGCATATCTTACAAACCGACTAATCATTGAGGCTTAGAATGCCTCAAACACAAAAAGAGTTACTGCCACGTAACACAGATCAAAGCAATGTAGATGGGATGCATCGACCCCGATTTGTAGGAAGGTAGAAAAGGAAATAAGTAAGCCCCATATTAAATGGGGCTTAATAGGGTATTATGTCTGAATACGGCAGGATCTTAGAGCTTGACCTTTGAGACGTCATTCATTTCGAAATCAAGAGAAATCTCATCCTCGATGTTGATGATCTTCCCGCATTTCTTAATCTCGTTGAAAAGGATGGCGCCTTCCACCATGGTACCATTCTTGAAAACAAGTGAAACGCGATCGGACCTGGCGGCTTTTTTCAAGCTCTGAATAAGCGTATCACGCATTCTCGAACCTCCTTTAGAAATATATCAAGATATAATATTTCTTTAAGTCCTTCAGGATAGCACTTTAAAAGCAGAAACGCAAGCCCAATTTCAATTAAATTGACCTTTTCCAGGAGAGATTGTCAGGTGGGGGGGGAAACAACCTAGTTTCCGGGTGTATTTTCCGGACGAATGCAGGTAGTCACCGGGCATTCGTCTTTGTTTTTGTCATCAATACGGTCCATGTGCTGTCGATGGCAACCTTGCCATCCTGCTTTAGGAGTTTTGCCTTGAATATCACAAGGCCCTGATCCAAACCCCTGAGGTCTTTTTTGTCATCCACGCGCATTTCCACATGCACCGTGTCTCCAAAATAAATGGGTTGCTTGAAACGAGTATCCATGTGGCGCAAAGCAATGGTGGTTCCTTCGAAAATCCCCAGTTGGGCAGCCATTCCAACCATGAGTGATTGTCCGAAGGCGCCATGCGCGATTCTTCTGCCATAAGGTGATTCTTTCGCGAACTCCTCGTTCGTATGCAGAGGGTTCATATCGCCTGTAATACACCCAAACATGACTGTGTCGGTTTCGGTGATGGTTCTTCCCGCAGTGGCATCTTCTTCACCGATTTCGAACTCCTCCCATGCTTTACCCCGTAAACGGCTATTCATCGATTCGGTCCTTTCCACATCCATCCCGTTTGAATATCAGAGTGGTCACTGGATTTTCAGCACGATAATCCGACCTTGACAGCTTTCATGTTGTCCGATAGGCGTTTAGAAGGAGTTACCGATTCTACAGCCTTAATCAGAACCTCTTCGTTTACGGGCAGATTCCCGTTTTTTATGGCTGCGCTGAGGAGAATAAGGTTGGCACTCAAAGGGTTTCCAAGGCGAACAGCCTTGCTTGTTGCATCTGTTCTGAACAGATCAAAAACCTCCGCTTTCATTGCTTCCTCCACAACAGGCCTTATATGGAAGCTTTCTGCTGCGTTTAAAACAACCTTTCCCCTCTTTTTAAGAAAGCGCAGATTCCCGTATGTCTCCTCAGCCTTTAGAATGATCAGAAGATCAGCGGTTCCGGAACGAACCATTGGTGAATAGTAATCACCGATCTTGATGTGGGAAGTTACTGACCCGCCCCTTTGGCTCATGCCATGGGTTTCGCTTCCAAGAACATTTACACCACAGGATCTGGCAATCTCGTAGAGAACACGGGTAAGGAAAAGAACTCCTTGGCCACCAATACCGCAAACAACGATTTTTTGGTCCAGTTTCATGTTTCTTTTTTTTAGCAAGTTAATCCGCATATTTCATCCTCTTCTGCTGCGGCACCGTAAACTGCAACTCGCGACGAAGAGTATGAAATAAGCGGATTAAAGGAATAGAAAAAAGCATTAGCACTTCTAATCGGATCCTGCCCGCTTGATGTACTATTTTTCGTTCATGCTATCTATATTACTGGTAACTCGGGGTCAATTCCATTTATTACCTGAATCTTGCACGGATTTGCTAAATTCAGGTAATACGTTTCATGAACATTCCGCAGATGTTAAAACCGCATCTGCACAGAACAAATAGACAGCTTACGCATCAAAGTATTATGATGATTTAAAACCAACTCTTTTACATACACGAGGATTAAATGGCTTCTGAAAAAAAACACGTCATGGCAGAAGGGGTAAGGTGCGCTTACAGTAACGGAGAGGAAGATGAGGCGATGAATCCGATCGTTCTCGAAGATGAAACCGGCAACCCGGTAGGAAGAATTGCAGCCGGAGACTATGTCATCTTCTATGACATCCGCGGCGAGCGAGAGATCCAGCTCACCGAATGTTTCACAGACCGCTCTTTTTCTCATTTCGAGATTGCAGCAGGACATCAGGCTAATTTTGTGACCATGATCGAATATGCCCCTGGTCTGGACGCAAAAACGGCTTTTCCGCCCCAGGGGGTGCTCAAAAACACGCTGTGTGAAGCGTTGGGCAAGGCATGCAAGAAGGTTGTAAAAGTGGTGGAGACCGAAAAGGCTGTCCACCTCGGGTTCTTTCTGAACGGGAAGTCACAGGAGCCCTTTCCGAACGAGCACAGGAACTTCATACATTCCAGGAAGGTCGATGATTACGGCGAGCATCCCCACATGGAAATCGACAAGGTCGCCGATGCAGTGAAAAAGGAAGTGGCTGATCCTGAAAACGACCTTGTGATAGCAAACTTCGCGAACATGGACGTGATAGGGCATGTGGAAAACAAGGAGGCGGTAATTGCCGCCGTGGAGAAGGTTGATTCCTGCGTTGGAGACGTGGTCGAGCACGCGCGGTCATCAGGAGTGGACATCCTGATAACAGCGGACCACGGTTCGGTTGAGAAGTGGTACTATCCGGACGGGACAGCCGATACCGGGCACAGTGACAGCCCGGTTCCGTTCATCTATATAGATTCGCAAAACAGGGACAAAGGCGGTATTGGCGCGCCTTTTAATGAGCCCGAATTAAAAGGCAACCTCACTGATGTGGCGCCGACAGCTCTTGGAATACTTGGAGTTGCAATCCCTTCGGAAATGACGGGGCAACAGCTCTTTCAGCCTGAATCCGAAAAGGTGGGGGGCCGAAGGCTCTTGCTGCTTATCGTGGACGGATGGGGCCACAACAGCATTAAAGAAGGAAACCTCATTACAGCGAGCAAAACCCCAAACATGGACCGTCTCCTGGCGGGACATCATTCGGTGCTCCTCCAGGCTTCGGGTGAAGCGGTTGGGATGCCGGATGGCACCGTGGGAAACTCCGAGGCCGGCCACCTGCATATCGGGTCCGGCAGAACGGTGTACTCGGACAGGCTCAGGATTGACCGCTCACTGAAGGACCGTTCTTTCTTCAGAAACGAGGCGTTCCTCTGGGCAATGAAAGGTGCGATCAAGGACAAGAAACCGCTCCATCTTCTGGGCATCATTTCGTTCTACTCCTCGCACGGTTCGCTGGACCATCTGTTTGCACTTCTCAGGATGGCGAAAGAGCAGGGAGTTCCAGAGGTTTACATTCATGGCTTGCTGGGAAGGAGAGGCGAACGCCCCGAAGCCGGTGCCGCGTACATGGAAGATGTGGAAAAGGAAACCGAACGGCTTCAGCTCGGGAAAGCATCAACCGTTATCGGCCGCCATTGGGCGCTCGATCGCGAGCAGAACTGGGACCGCATAGAAAAAACATACCGGGCCCTGGTGTTCGGCGAGGGGAACAGAGTCGGTTAAGATGCGGTTGAGGCCGTAGCGTGTGCGGCAAGGCAAGCAGCAGGTTTTAGCCCGCTTATTTCATACTCTTCGTCGCGAGGTGCCGTAACCTGTGTTGTGGCAAGGCGCATGTCAGGAGACGACCGCAGGCCTGTTCCTACAAGTTGAGGATCGTCTCCTGGCATGAAACGCAGCCACAGCGCAGGTTACGATGCCGCAGCAGAAGAGGATGAAATATGCGGGTTAGGCGGTGTGCCTGCAACCGACTGCTTCAGATATTGACGTTGAACACTCCTTTCATGCCAAACCCGGCAACGAGCGCCACCACGCAGAAAATGATAAGCCATGGAAAGTAATCGCCGTCCATGCCGAGCATTGCCTTCCTGCCGTGCTTTACTTCCACCGATTCGATCTGTGCGTCAGCAGGAAACGGTTTCTCCTTCGGATACACGAAAGAGTCGATACAGCTTTTCATGCGGATCGGTGAAACCATGGTCATGCCCGCTTCCGCATCAATGCTCTTGGTATAGCTCTGTCCGTTGACAGCAATCATGAGGTCATACTGCCCTTCTTTTTCCACCTCCAGGCGGTAGTTGAACTCCTTTTTCGCAGGTATCCTGACAGGGCCTGCTGATATCTTCAACCCTGGAGATGGCTGTACATCCACCTTAGCCGAATCGAAATCGACCTGGTCACTGAGGACAATCTTGAGCACGGTCGTGTCACCTGCCTCCAAGGGGCTGATTCCGTAGCGCGTGTCGAACTGGACGAGAATCGGCAGAATGAGTAGTATCATCGGGGCCAGCGGAACAAAGCAACAGGAAATATACAGGCCGTTGTTTTTCAAAAGCTCTTTGTTGGCGCTGAACACCACACCCAGCTCATCCTTGTATAGCCTTACCTCATAAAGCCCCGCCTTGATCCGATCCTTGAACTTTTTGATCTGGTTTTGAGGAGAGGTGTATTTGAACAGAAGCAGGAAAGCCACTCCCAGGAGAATGGACAGCGCTGTAAGCCCGACCAGCGGCGCAAAATACTGGAAAGGGAACAAAAGAACATTGAACAAAACGTTCATCGCTTCATTGATAATTGACATTATTTTATCCTGTACTATCCACCATGTTCTGTACGAACCGGACAATCGGCTTGACCCGGCTCATGGTATTCCGTGTGCGAGCACGCATAGGATTCACACAACAGCTGTGAATGCGGATCCACACCGATCAGGAGATATACCCGAGGCCTTTGAGCTTGTTCTTGATCTCCTCGTCCGAATCGCCTCCTTCATCCAGCTTTGCAATCTCCTTTTCCAGCACATGCTGAACGAACTCCTCCGGTGACGAATATCCGGCAACTCCCGCGTACTTCTTGATTTTATCCATCAGCTCTTTGTCGATCTTGATTTTCGGTCCAAACATTACTTTGTATCCTTTGCTTCATTCGATATCGGTTGACGAATCTTGATTTTGCTCCGTATCCGGTCACGTTTCAGAAACCGGCCGGCTAATCGGCCAGAACCGGCCTGCCTACCATACCCGGCAGCTTATCGATGCCGTACTTCTTGAGCACCGACACTGTCAGATCGAAAAGCTTCGGGTCTTCAACCAGTATTCTTCTGTTGCAGAAAAGCACTCCGGGCACCTCTTCCGCTGCCATCAGGTGCGATCCGCTCCATGGGTCGAGGTTGTCTCGTATTATCATTCTCGGGTACATACCCTGTGCTGATTCGTTGGAAATCCTGTACTTTCTCCTGCACCCTATGATGATCTGGGGAGCATCTGGAAGAGCTTCGCCCGAGTAGATTTCCTGGGCCTTGTACATTCTCAGGAAGATATTTTCCCCGGTGTCAGGATCCTTTTCCCTGAGAAGCCTGCTGCAGATCTCATCCGTCAGCGAATCAACATTTTCCGGCTCAACAGCGCCGTTGGGATTTTTATCCGTGTTTTTCACGTTCAGGTACAGGCCTGTGAATCCAAGGTTATAGGCACGGGTTTTCGCCCAGTCCACAGAAGCGAAATACTGATCAGCTTCCCGGTCGGCATCCTCCTTGAGCACTGCATAACCGTTTTCGAGCAGCCAGGTGTTCATGTTGAACGAACGGTAGTATGGTGCGAAACCATGGTCCGACATGACAATGAGGGTGTCCTCCTCGTCCAACACATCGCGTACCTTTCCGATGATCTTGTCTATGTCTTTGTACAGCCATTCGATGAAGTTTTCGTTTTCACTGCCGAACTCCCCGCTGTATCCGGGGTGTTTCTCATCCATGCATCGCCAGAACATGTGGGAGTTCAGGTCTAAGCTGCAGAAGTAGTAGAAAAGAACCCCGGAATCATGATGGCTGAGCAGGTCGAACAGCATCTGTTTTCGCTTCTCAAAGACGAGAAGGGCCTGCTTGCGGTACTCGTCGTATGTCAGGACCCCTTCCTCCAGGGCCTTCGTGTCATCAGGCATGCCTTTGGTGTAAAAAGGGCCGTTCCGCTCGGCCAGCTCGGTTACCCAGCCGGACGGAGTTGAAACATCCGCTGAGGGAGCGCATGGGTTGATGTTGATCGGATCCACGAACAGCGTAAAATCGGGCCGCACCTGCTTCAGGTAAAAGCGCGTGATGCCTGATACGGAGCTGAGATACGGGATGATCTCGAACTCCATCTCCACGAACTCGCTCCACTCCCCCTGCTTTAGGATTATTTCCGTGGGGTCCGACTCCTCATCCCCGATTACAATCTTAACAACCGGGTCGCTGGGATCGATGTAAACGGTAAGTGGTGTGGTTGTGATGGGCTTGTCATCACCCTCTATGGCGATGTTCTCGGGGCCGTACAGAAAATCCGCCACCTTGTTGTCAGCGACCCTGATATTTACGACCTTCCCGCCATCGATTTTATCGGAAAACGCCAGGTCTTCGTTATCTGTGTAGGCGTAGTAAACACCGTAACCTCCCTGAATGTCCGGGGTGCCCATTCCGGAAAGAGTATTCTGGCCGGTAGGAGTGGGGGGGAAGTTGGACGGAATCTTGAATACGGTCGCCGGGATGCCGTGTTCTTCGAGAACTTCCCAGAAAGCGGTGCCTCTTCTCTTGTTGATTGCCGCTCCACCGGCGAGCGGAAGCGTGTATCCAAAAAGGGATAGCTCGCTGGTCACAGGTTCTGAAGAGGCAATGGAGTCCACGATCTCGATATTTCCATCCTCCCATTCTTCATGGAGGAAATCGTAAATCCCGTGGCCGCCAGGGTTCATGCCTGTGATGAAGTTGGACCAGGCCACCGGGCTTTGCGGCGGGATGCTCGTTCCGAGCTGGGAGTAGCTTCCTTCGCGGCCCAGCGCTTTGAAATTGGGGAGGTGACCCGCATCCATCAGCTTGTCAGTGATCCGGCAGTCCATGCCATCTATTCCGAGGATAATGACCTTGGGGGCGTTCTGTTCTCCACATCCGCAGAAAAGAAGAAAAGCCAGCAAGGCAGGCAAGCAGCTGTGAACTGTTAGTCGACCGTTTGCATGGCTGTTCATCTTCGATTGCACGTTAATGGTGTTACACATGTGAACTCACCTCATCCTTCTCAGCTCTGGCATTTGTCACGCAATCATCGCTCCACGGCGATTTTTCAAACAAAGGTTTACCGTCCATGTGCGAAGGCGGGGTCACTCCGAAAAGCTTGAGAACCGTGGGGCCGATGTCGAGTATGCGCGGATTGTTCGCGTCGATTCTGCGGTTGCAGAAAAACACGCCGGGGACAACCTTCGGATCTATGCAGTGGTCCCCGCTCCAGCTCTTGGTGTTGTCCTCGAGAACAGTGTCATCTACCACGCCCACAGCACAGTCCCAGGACGCCCGGTACCCGACTTCGTAGCCCACAAGAAGATCCGGCGAGTTCGAAACATACGGCCCCTTGTACAGCTTGTATGCGTCGTAGACCTTTCTGACCGCCTTCTTCTCATCGACCTCGTCGTAAAGCTCTTCGAGCTTTTCGGACAGCTCGCGCTTGAGCGTTTCCGCCTCTTCTCCGGCTGCAACCGTGCCCTTGGATTCACGGCCCTTGAGGTTCAGGTAGATCCCTGAAAGCCCGAGAGCAAAAGCCTTGGTACGAGACCAGTCCACGTCCTGGAACCATTCTCCGCTCCTGTCCTTACCCTCCTTGAGGTGGAGGTAGCCGTGCTCCTTGAGCCACGAATTGAGGTTGACCCCCCTGCGAAACGACTTGAAACCGTGGTCAGATATCACCATCAGGATCGTTCGGCTGTCCAGCTTCTCAACGGTCCGGCCCAACAGTTCGTCCATACGTGTGTAGAGGTCCTCTATCGAGTTCTTATGAATCTCGGTGTCCTTGTCGCGGTTAGATGGGTGGGTAGGGTCTTCATAGCGCATGAACATGTGCTGGATACGGTCGGTGGCATCGAACACGCACGCCACAAGGCCTTTCTTCGTTTTTTCGAGCGCGTGGAAGAACATATTTTCACGCTCATCGTGGATGAGGTAGGCCTGCTTGAGAAATGCCTCCTCGTCGATGACACGTTCATTAAGAGCCCACGTATCTTCAGCCAGACCCAGAGTGGCATAAGGGCCGAATTTTTTGGCCAGGTACACGGCGTAGAAGAACGGGTGGGAGATGGGCAAAGCCGGCTTTTCAGGGTCGATGTGCACCGCTGTTACGTACAGCTTGAACTCCGGCTCCATCTCCAAGATATAAAAACGGCAGATGCCGTTGACCTTGATACCCAGGCCGGGCTTGAAGACCACCTTGGTCCAGGGAGAGTACTCCTTTTCCTTCAACGTGAACTTTTCATCACCTACCTCGAAGCCGGCTGTGCGGGCTCCACGGTCCAGCCTGACCGTGAACGGGGCTTTCAGCTCAGGGCAGCCGATCTTCATGCTGTTCGGCGGGCCGGTGAGTTCCGCCTTCAGCAGGTCACCGTTCATTTTCACGTGAATCTTGACGCCTGATGTGGTGTCCCCTTCGGTTTTCTTGGATTCGGTTGTATAGAAGGAAAAAGTGCCTTGTGTCCCGCGAAGATCCGGCACGCACATCGCGGCCAGGGTGGCGCCATAAAACTTCTCGACCGGAAAAGTGATGGGGACGCGGATTATCGAGCTGAAGATCCTGTTGTCTCCCAGAACCTTCCAGAACGGTATGCTCTTGCGGAGCAGCTTGATCTTCGGCTTTCCAACAGGGATCAGGTACTGTCCGAGTTTTATTGTTCTGGAAGCTGCGCCGATATCCGCTGAAGACAGGACGGACATGTACGATTTCGGGTCTCTTGCCAGGAAATCGAAGATGTTGTGTTTTGACGGATCCACACCTGTTGAAAAGGACGACCAGGCAACAGGTGACATGGAGGGCGCTGTAGTGGCCAGCGGATGGAAGCATCCCTCGTCCATCAGTTTTTTGAAATGAGGCAGCTTTCCTTCGCTGATGAACCGCTTTGCAAGTTCAGGATCGAGCCCGTCGAGACCAAGCACGACAACGCGGTCCACCATGCTGTTCGTCAAAGCCCTTCTTTTCCAGAAGAGGCGGAAAGCGGCACGGATCGGCCAGATCATTATCGTGCCGAACGCAAGAAGTATGGTTATGAAAAGGGCCAGGAATGACCCGAGGAAAGCGAAACCGGCCCCAGGTCCGATGTATCCCTCTCCTGTTGCGCAAAACGCCACTGACAGCCAGATGGTCAGGCTGATGACAGAGGCGTATCTATGGCTCCTGTTTATCATCGGAATATGCTTTCTCCTAAATTTCCGGGATCTGGCTGAAGACAACGCTTTACGATGATTCGATACACCGGATTTATCCGCAGGGAGCGTTTTCAGCGGTAATTAACTGATAGCGATAAAACCTATTTGTATAATAACTTTGATCGGAGTCTTCAACTTTCTTCTTTATTTATTAAAGCTTTAGCTGAATTTTTTATGGCTGAAGAAAACAAGAATCGTACAAAAAGGCGATAAAGAAACATGCACGTTTCATCACTCGGCTCAGATCTTCAGCTTGCGTCCGAGCTTACGGGCTTTTAGAATGCATACGGCTTGATTCAAAAAAAATGAGTTCTCTATAGTTAAATATTGTCTTCTGGAGGTACCTGTCATGCGCTGTGCTCTACTCGCCGTTCTTCCATTCGCCATTGTTGTGCTCCTCGTCTCAGGATGTGGAACGGAAACACCCGATAGCGTCTTAAAAGATGCAGATACAGCGTTTAGAACGGACAAGGATTATACCAAGGCAATCGAACTGTACGAAAGCGTGCTGGACTGGAAAGGCGAAGGCGAGCCCAGCAAGACCCAGCGTTTCAATGCCACGCTCGAGATAATCAGGTGCAGGATAGCTGCCAAAGATTATGAGCAGGCGCTGAAAGACACTGATGAAATGTGCAGCTCTTTTGCGGATACGGTCGTATTAAAGGATCTCACAGCGATCATAGGGGAGTTCCTGAAACAAGGAGGGGAGGAAGCAACGGACCACGCGATCACTGTCATCGGAAAGGCCACGGAGATGTATCCTGATCAAAAGGATCAGTTCAAAAAATGGAGTGAAAAGATAATGGAGGATGGAGCCACGAGCGAGCAGATGAAGCGTCTCAAGCAGATGGGCTACCTTTAATCAGGGATTCTCTGCCCTTTCTTGACACTGATCGACTCTTCCTTGCACGCGAAGACGCAGGAGCCGCAGTTGACGCACAACGTTCTGTCGATCCTGACCTTGGCCTTGCGCTCGCTCTGGATGAGCGCCGGACATTCGAAGCTTTTCACACACAGCCCGCAGCCCTCGCATCTTTCAGGATCGATCTCAACCAGGTTGTCCTTCCAACGTGCGTACACTGTTCGGCCCCCGTGAATCAGGCATGGGGCCCTGGATATGAGCACGGCCGGTCCACCTTCCGAGGATCGTGTGAACTCATGCGCGTCGAGCAGAGCTTTTTTCATCGCGTGAAAATCGTACGGCTCAACAACCTCGAACCATCGCACACCGCATCCTTTTACAACCTTTTCCAAAGATATGCTTTTTCCTTGCGACCCGTCGGCAAGCACCCCGGTTGTCATGGCAGGCTGCATTCCGGTCATTGCCGTAACCATGTTGTCCAGGATTACCAGGACGAACCTGGAATCGGTGTACACCGCGTTTATCAGGCCGGTCACACCCGAATGAAGAAAGGTTGAATCCCCGATTGTTGCAACCACGGCCCGCTCATGCCCGCTCGAACGGTACGCCTGGTCAAACCCGCCGGCCATGCTAACGGCAGCTCCCATGTTCAGGCATGTGTCAACCGCCCTCAGGTTGATGCCGAGCGTGTAGCACCCGATGTCCGAGGTGAATATGGCCTTTGGCAAGCTTTTCTTGATGGCGAAAAATGCTGAACGGTGGGGGCAGCCCGGACAAAGCGTTGGCCGCCTCTGGGGCACCTCAACTTTTTCGAGTGCCGCGTCTAAAGGGCCGGAAACCTCAAGGGAACGGCTTTTCCCCGTTTCCAGGCCGCATTCGGAAAGAACACGCCCGAGTATCCCGGCAATTGTTTCGGGGCTGAGCTCTCCGGCGCGCGGCACATGACCAGAGAGCCTGCCCAGCACGTTTTTCCGGCTTGAGAACACCTTCTCGATGGTGTCGTCAGGCTCCTCTATCACCAGCACCTTTTCGTACCTGGAAAGGAGGTCGTCGAGCTCGTCCTCGTTCATCGGATGGGGGAGCCCCACCTTGAGAATCGGCAGCTCCATTTCGAGATCACTCAGCAGGTCCAGCAGGTGCGCAAGAGGAGGGCCTCCGGCCACGATACACAAGGGGCCCGATCCTTCAGGCCCTGTCAACCGGTTCAGGCCGCTGCTGTTGTCAAAATCGCCGCCCTCTTCAGCTGCGATGAGGTCCAGCTTGTTGTTGAGTTCATGATGCAGCGCCAAGCGAAACTTCGGTGTTGCTGCCCAGCGGCCGGGGTCCTTCTTGAAAGCCGGGGGACGGTCTACAAGGCCGGGCTTCCTGAACGGGATCCATTGGCGCGCATGGCAGATGCGGATGGATGGACGCAGTATGACCGGGATCCCGTGTTTCTCAGAAAGTTCGAAGGCGGCAGCCGCCATGTCCCGAGCCTCTTCGGGGCTGGATGGATCGAGAACCGGCAGCTTTGCAAACACGGCATAGGCGCGGGTGTCCTGTTCGGTTTGAGAGGAGTGGGGGCCCGGATCGTCGCACGAGATCACAACGAGCCCCCCTACGGTGCCCGTGTAAGCTGCAGACATGAGCGGGTCGGCTGCCACGTTCAGGCCGACCTGTTTCATGACCACGGCAGCGCGTTTTCCGCTCCATGCGATGGCGATGGCGGCCTCCAGGGCCACCTTTTCGTTGATCGACCACTCCGTGTATATATCGAGGTTTTCAATCTTTTTGAAACGGACCACCTCCGGCATGATCTCAGAGCTTGGCGTCCCGGGATAGCCTGTGACCGCATGACACCCGGCTTCAACGAGCCCGCGTGCCACAGCACCGTTTCCCATGAGTATTTCACCTTGCGTTTTTGTCTTCATGTTGTTGTTTACCAAGTGTCGATTAAGTTGAATTCGGAGGTCCTGCCGGGATTTGGCCGCTACTGCTTTTTCTTGACCCGTTCGTAATCCTTGAATGCGAGGTATACGATCGCGTACCCTCCGATGATGAGCAGGATCCATTGGATAGCCTTGTAGGCTCCAAA
This sequence comes from uncultured Phycisphaerales bacterium, assembly GCA_964542475.1. GTDB lineage: Bacteria > Planctomycetota > B15-G4 > B15-G4 > CAYZWU01 > CAZIUL01. Next base: position 71,561 of record CAZIUL010000002.1, read on the forward strand.
GAGAAAGAGCAACAGCCCAATCACCACAGCCACCTTTTGTCCCAACGAACCCTTGATCATCACGCCGGTCAGCTGTGTTATGAAGTTCGTTTTGATAAAGTTCTTGGCGCCTGTAAAAACGGATGCAAATGTCATTTGAATGTCTCCGGTTTCGACAAAAAAGGCTAAAACCCTCTATGTTACAGTACCAAAGGCGTTGAGTTTCGAAAAGAGACAAATCAAACGAGCTTTTCGAAGACCAGAACCTGTTTATCCGGGTTTATTGAGGGACAAGAGAGAAGAACGTGTGCCCGGAGGTTCACAGCAGGCCAAGCTTTTCCAGAAAGGTTGTGTGGTCGGAAAGATCCTGAAAAACGATGTCCGCGCCTGCTGCATCGAGCTCTTCAACGGAAAAAGGTCCTGTTGCCACTCCAACCGTTCGGGCTTTGATCGCTTTACCCGCATCGATGTCATTTGGGGTATCACCGATCACATAAACCTCGCATATTTCGTCGCCGTCTTTGATGAACCGTCTGCCTCGTTCGATCGCAATTTCGAGGAGCCGCGGCCTGCTGACGGCATCCGAGCCAAACCCTCCAAAGGAAAAGAACCGCCAAAGGCCTGGGCGATCGAGCTTGATTCTTGCTCCTTCTTCGATATTTCCTGTGCCCAGCCCAAGCAAACAGTGCTGGTTGTTTTCCAGGGCTTCCAGAAGAGGTTCTATCCCGGGCATGATGCGAAAATCTGATGATCTGTCCACCTCGTTCTGCAGGCCTGCCAGGTATCGATCAAACACCTCCTTCTCTTCGGCATCGGTTGGAGCGCGTCCCATGACCTTGTCACAGATCTCACGGAGGATTGCCGGATCGGTTTTCCCGGCCGGGCTGATCGATTTGAGGCCGCCTTCCACCCCAAAAACCTCCGTGAAGGCAAGATCGAACGCCCTGAGGCCGGCGCCACCCGTGAGAACCAGGGTGCCATCAAGATCGAACAGAAAACAGTGAATCAGCAATGTACCCTCCTGAATGACCGTAAAAAAAAACGGATATAGCACACGAACCCCTGCGAGAACAGCAAAAACAAGATAATCCACCGGCACACCTCCGGTGCCGCAGTTGATGAGGATAAAACATGGGGGCCAGCGCATGTTTTGAGGATTGTCTTGGACGATGCGCTCTCATGCGACTACAATCAGGTGGTTTACACGGAGGTGCTTTTCGAGGGTGCGCGATGGACGGCAACACACAAAACCGATTGTCTGATGAGCAGGATGGGGGGGGGCGCCACCTGCGGTTTACCGTTCCATTCGACTATCCCGTCCGTTTTACACGTGGCGTTTTTGGAAAGGAAAACGATCTCCTGGCATGCACTCTTGACCGGCTCGACGAAGGGCGGCGTCATCGGGCAGCGGTTTACATCGACTCAGGAGTAGCGGTTTCACATCCCAACCTGATCACTCGCCTCAAGTCGTACTTTCACCGCTGCTCGGACCGGATGGAGCTCGCTGCAAGCCCGGAAATCATTCCCGGCGGCGAGGGGATAAAGAACGGCTGGAAAGCTGTCCGCAACGTTATGTTCGGCATAGGCAACCTGCATCTCGACAGGCAGAGTTTCGTAATCGCCGTCGGGGGTGGCAGCATGCTGGACATGCTGGGTTTTGCCGCTTCCATCGTGCACCGGGGGCTCCGGATGGTGCGCATACCCACAACAACGCTTTCTCAGTGCGATGGCGGCCTGGGTGTAAAAAACGGCATGAACGAACACGGGCAGAAAAACTTCGTCGGTACCTTTTCTCCTCCTTTTGCCGTCTTGAACGATTTCGATTTTTTGACGACACTCGATCGCGCTGATTGGATAGGAGGCGTAGCCGAGGCGTTCAAGGTCGCCTTGATCAAAGATGCGGAGTTTTTCTGTTATCTCTGCGACAATGCGGACATGCTGGCGGCGCGAAACGTGGATGTCATGGAGCGTGTCATCCGACGTTGTGCAGGCTTGCACCTGGAACACATCGAAAAGAGCGGGGATCCGTTCGAGTACGGCTCCGCCAGGCCTCTGGATTTCGGACACTGGGCCGGGCACAGGCTCGAGGTTCAAACGCATTACCGGTTTTCTCACGGACAGTGTGTTGCCGTGGGTATCGCAATTGACTCGTACTATGCCATGCGAAAGGGGTTCATCTCACGCGAGGAAATGGATCGCCTGCTGGATGCGATGGTACGATGCGGCCTGCCGATATACATGGACGAGCTTTCAGAACTCGACCGCGACGGCACACCAGTTGTGCTTGAGGGAATCGAACAGTTCAGGGAGCACCTCGGGGGAAACCTCAACGTGACAGTGCCTGAAGGAATAGGCAACAAGATAGAGATCCATAATATCGATTCCGGAATCGTCAAGGACGGAATCGATTTCCTGCGGAAGATGTCACACGGAAACGGGAGCTGAGAGTTTAAACTCGCTTTTCATGGGAAATCTTAATGATGGCGGGAGAAGCAGCGGAACAGTTCTATCGCGAAAAAGCCCCGCTCGCGGACCGGATGAGGCCCAGAAGCGTAGAGGGGTTCATCGGGCAAGCTCACCTGATGGGCAACGGATGCGCTTTCAGGCAGGCGATCGAGAGCGACAGGATATCCTCCATGATCTTCTGGGGCCCTCCGGGCACAGGCAAGACCACGCTTGGTTTCATCATCGCATCAATGACCAACCGCGAGTTCATACATCTATCTGCAGTGAACGCCGGAGTAAAAGCCATAAAAGAAGCGGTTGAAGCGGCAAAAACCGTTATCCAGGACCATGGGCGAGGCACGATACTCTTCATCGACGAGATTCACAGGTTCAACAAGGCCCAGCAGGACGTGCTTCTTCCGCACGTTGAGGAAGGAACCCTGACACTTATCGGTGCTACCACGGAAAACCCTTCGTTCGAGGTCATCTCAGCGCTCTTGAGCCGCTGCAAGGTGGTTGTACTGGAGCCGCTTGAATACGCGGATCTCGTTACATTGTTGCACCGCTCTTTGAAAGATGAAGAACAAGGGCTTGGAAAGCTCGGTCTTGATATCGACGAAAAGGCGGTCGATTTCCTGGTTTCGCTTTCGATGGGGGATGCCAGGGTGTTGTTCAACAACCTCGAACTGGCGAGCTTGAGGGCATCCTCCGGCGACAACAGTTTCATCACGCTGGCTAACTCCAAAGAGGCGGCAGGCATGAAGGCGCTCCATTACGACAAGAATGGAGAAGAGCACTTCAACCTGATATCAGCTCTTCACAAATCGCTTCGCGGATCAGATCCGCAAGCAGCGGTTTACTACCTCATGCGCATGCTGAAAGGCGGAGAGGATCCGTTGTACATCGCGCGCCGCATGGTTCGGTTCGCATCAGAAGACATAGGGTGCGCCGATCCCAATGCTCTTACCCTGGCAAATGCGGCCGCAGAGGCTGTACGGTTTCTTGGGCTGCCGGAGTGCGACACAGCCCTTGCTGAAGCTGCTGTTTACCTGGCCACAGCTCCTAAATCAAACGCGATATACAAATCTCTGAAAAGAGCTTCAAAGATCATCGAAGATACGGGACACCTTCCAGTACCCAAGAAGATCCGCAACGCGCCTACGAAACTCATGAAGAATCTCGGATACGGCAGCAACTACAAGTATCCCCATGATTTCGAGGAAGGGTATGTCCCAGAGCACTACCTGCCGGAGGAGATCGTAAACAGCTTGTTTTATACGCCTTCATCCTTTGGTTTCGAAAAGGATATAGCCAAGAGGATCGATTACTGGAACAGTCTCAGGAAAAAGAATGAATAGAAGAAGCACTAAACGCCCTATCTTCTTTTAAATATTAGGATTATCAACTCACGAGACATGTAATAACCAGGGAGACGGACGGAAAGCAGGCTGTAGAAGGCCCTTACGGATCGAGATGCAGGAGATATTATAGTTCACGAACTCAACATAATATTTATTATCAGACGTTACCAGAAGACTTTCAGATTCAGCTCCTTGTTTCATGAAGGTTTCACCTCTTGATAATCTGGTATAAAATGTCATATCATTGACACCATGAAGTGGCGGTCCCTACTTGCTGTAAAGGTTTATAAAGATGGTCATCATCTACGGCAACGGCAATAAAAACCCCTCCCACTGCTACCCAGAAAAGCATGGTCAACCTGCTATATATTTGTCGTTGGCGGATACGATTACCTTTGTGGCTTTTTTTGCGTTGTCATTTTTTACTTCTGCTGGGAGCTCGTACACCATGCAAACCCAGGGAAAGGAAAAACATGAATACCGGAAGCCGGATGAAATATGGAAAAATGTAGAATTAATGCGGGATACAACGTTTTCAGGACAAAAAGCCTCATTCATTGACATTGATGACGACATCAAAAAATACATAAACTATGAAATAAACAGGATTAAAAGAGCGGATGTATCATTCAGGGGAAAGCAGATATACTATTTGGGATTGTTGAATAACGAAATTGATAACATTGAACAAACAGTTGATTATTTAAATGAGTATTTGGAATCCGAAGAAAAAACCACTGATAGAAAACACATTATTGGTGCCAGAACGGTATTGACAAAAGCGTTGATTAAATGCAATCGGTTATTGGAAGCCTCGACGAATCTCACGTTGCTCGAAGTAGAGGGGGCAGCTTGCCTTGATCTGATATACATAGAAATGGCCAAGGGGCATTCGAAGAATGGAAACAAGGAGATCGCGCTAAAATTCGCAAAAAAAGGCTTGAAGCAGATGAAACCGGATATGATCGGTTATTTCCTTGAACATCTAATTGCTAATTTCATCAGGGAGAAAATGATCGATAATGCAGTTAAACTGCTCGATGAAGCATGCGATACAACGAAAGCGTCGGGAAACGACAAAACATTGAAAAATCTAATTACAAAAAAGAAACAACTCAATATGATTTTGAAACCTGTTCCGGATGTTTTATTCAAGGACGCGGTATGGCTGGATATCGACCCCTCCCCCACCGAAAAGGATCTTGAGTCAAAAATAATACTCCTTTTTTACTGGGAACCGCTGCGCGACCCATGTATCGCGCTTCAAAAGGAAATGAACCGACTCGTCCACGAATACAAAAAAAAAGACCTGCTTGTCATAGGTGTAGCGAGATTGAAGAAAAGTGCTGGAATGAACATTGATGCTAAAGTCAAAGATGTCGCTCGTGAAGAGGAACTGAATAAATTAATAAAATATTGTATAAATGCTGATTTGAAGTTCCATAACATGTTTGATGAATACAACGAGCTTGAAAGCGCGATGTATGTGGATAGTATACCGTACATTTTCCTGTTAGATAAAACCGGACTGGTACGCTTTTTTCAAAACGGTAGTTATTACGATAGAGAGCTTCTCGAAGGGATGGTTAAAGAGCTGACAAACAAATAGGCGGTCTCTGAATAACTTACTATTGTAAACCAGGGTTAGTAACATGTAGAATTGTTTTCTAGGCGGTAATAATTGAACTGTTTTATGGTTAGTTTGCATAAAGGGTGATCATGGAAAACAAACCGTTTCAAACAGACAGCCTGCATATGGCCCGGTTGGCTTCCCTTGGCGGGTTGATTACCGGAATTGTCCATGAGATCAGCAATCCCCTGGCTGTTATTAGAGGGTGCTCGCAGCTGCTTTCATCAAAAAAACTGCCCTCGGATATTCAAGAGGATATCGATCGGATCATGTCGGAAGCCGAAAGATGTTCGGATATAATCAAGAATGTTCTTGTTTTCGCACGAAAAGCCGAAGAGGTCCAGGAAAAGTATACTGTTTGTGAGCTCGTAGAAAAAGCTTGTGTGTTAAAGCGGTATTCGCTTAAAAGCAATAATATCAATCTTCGGTTTGTTACGGAACATCGCCCGATGCTCACTGTTTACGGTAATAAAGCCCAAATGATTCAGGTTATTTTAAATATACTTAATAATTCAGAGCATGCCATCAAGGAATCCAGCGGTGAAGGCACTATAGACATTCGTCTTTTCAAAAAAGAGGATGATGCATTGATTGATATAACGGATAATGGTCCGGGTATTGAATCACTAAAAGTAAACAATATTTTCGATGCCTATTTTACAACGAAAAAAGAGGGTGAAGGAACAGGCTTAGGCTTATACCTTTCAAGGGAAATCGTAAGAAAACATAATGGGAATATTAAAATAACAGATAATAATGTGGGCAAAACTACCTTTAGAATACAATTGCCCCTCTATAAATCGAGCAGTACGGTAAGTAAGGAAATCGAAATTCATAATTTTTGACAGAACGCAACGATACAGGGCTTGATTGAGATCGGAGTTTGACAATGGATAAAATTGGTGTTCACCTGGAGATCATCGATCTGTTTGCTATCGGAGTAATACTGTTTTTTTTCATTTTAGGCATCTTCAAGGGATTCGTTATGCAGGTGGTTCGACTGCTGACGTTCTTGATTGCCCTAGCGGTGGCTACACGTTATGCCGGCCCGTCTGAAGACGGTACCGGAAATGGCCTGTCTGGTTATTTAATATCATGGTTTCCTAACCATTTCGGTAACAACAACATAGCTGTTTATGTCGCCTATTTCCTGATCTTTATAGCTATTTTCATAATAGGCACATTGATTGGACACCTGCTCAAATCAATTTTGAAGCGCTTGCATCTTGGAGCATATGACCGATTACTCGGTGGGTGTCTTGGCATTGCTGTCGGTGCTGTTTGCGTTATTGTAATTGTAAGCAGCTTCGTGTTTATTTCTCCTGAATCCGAATTTGCGACCAAGATAAGCGATTCTCACACAGCAAGATTATCAACAAAGGCTGTTGGAATCGCAAAACCGTTTTTTCCGGAAGAACTGCACGATAAAATGAACAAGGTAATTCAGTCTGTACCCTCGGAAAAATCAGAAACGAAGTGAACCTTAGCTTTTTATACAATAACAGTGAAAACCGTTATTTTTAATTAATATTATTCATCATGTTTCTAATTTGTTCCAAAACTGCAGGAGGAGGGTTAAGTAGTTCCGCACGTTTAAGTGCTTCAATGGCTATCTTCTTGTTTCCTCGTTCTTTTTCCGCCATCGCTTGCAGAAGTATCACTTCGATGTTGTTTTCATCTATTTGCGACAAGAACCACTCGATATATTTAATTGCAGAATCAGGATTATGAACATCCGGGTCCGGTGCCAAGAGAAAAAGTCGGATGATTTCCAGATGAACCATGTTGTTTTTCTGATACTTAGTTGCGTACTTTTCAAGTACGCCTAAGGCATCCCGGAATCTCTGCTCACCAATCAATAGAGAGCTATAAAGCGGGACTATATCCTGGTTGTATGGTTCGATCGCAAGACCTTTTTCCAGAAGTGTGATTATTGTGTCCTTGTCTTCGCCTAACCGTATCTTGTAATTGGCTGCCTTCAGATACTGATCTGCTGTGTCAAGCTTCCCCTTTGTTGATAAGGTTTTCTCCATTATATCATTCTGTTTTCGATATAGTTCCGTCATGTGATCTGAGTTGAAATCGATCGACGGACAAGCAATTCGAGGAATATAGCTTTTTATATCGAAGTCTGGTGATCGCTTGGATTGATGACACATTGTAGAACACAGTTTACCCAGTTTATCAGGTTGGATGGATAGAGTGCCGTGGGAAGGTAAGGTTAAAAAATCATTAACATGATTCTCCAGTAGCCCGTGGCACACGTTACAATCCACTGATCTGAATCTTTCCGGGGCTGGCGGATACCAGTAACCGCTTTTCGAACGGTATCCCGTAGAGTGGCAGCCTGAGCAGGTTGGATTACATTCACATTGCATACGCTGCACAGGTTCGAATGCGGTGCTGTGCTTGGTTTTCTTCCAGTGTTCAAATTGTACCGGATGGCATATGCTGCAGCTTTGTGGATCGAGAAGTTTAATGTCATCGAGTTTATCTAACCTTTCCATCCAGTTCTTTTCAATTGTATCTTCGAGCCCTTTCACTATTTCACTCAAGGACTGGACGTGTTTTCTCCAAACAGCCCCCGCTGTTCCACTTTGGTCTGATACGAACGTACTGATTGGAATATAACAGCATTCAAAGTGGTTTCCTTTGCAGTCCCGCTCGAGCTCTTCGATCTTTTCAGGTAGAATTGAAATCAAATTAACATATTTTCTGAATAGTATACCATCTTTGGTGTTTTTTGCACGTTTGTACAGCAGATCGGGGTCTTTTGTTCGGTAGTGTTCAGTCAGACGGCGGTGTTCGCTTTTTACTTTTAACAGTCTATTTTTAATGCCTTCTAGCATTGTTTTGTCGCCAAGAACATCATCGTTTAATCCGGATAAATAGTAATTTACATGACCAATAACCTCGCAGCCGGATTTTGTGGTGGCGTTTACCTTCCTATTCTCAATGTTGTAATTGTTTTGAATAGAAATACTGTTTCCCAGCACAAGATCTATTCCTGTGGAATTAAGTATTTCCTTATTAAGCTTGGGTGTGAGCTGAGAAAGTGCCAGAATAAAATCCGCACCCTCTTCACGAAGCGTGGTAATGATCGAGGTAACGCACGATTCTGGGTCGATAACTTCATACTCTTTATTTTTAAAAAGGCTGGCCAGCGGCACGACTTCGGTTTCTTTCACTTTGGGTGCATTATCACCGTCTGTTTTACTCACCTCTTTTTGAATCGTGATATTTTGACCAATAAAACCTGTAATGCATACATCGAAACCGTTCAGCTCTTGCCTGATGTAAGGGGCGAAAACCGGTTTTTTGTCGCCTTTCTTCACGAGGTTCGCACATACAAAAGGAATTTCATCATCGGAGTTCCACTTTAAAAAATAATCGACTCCGAATTCAACCAGATCGTTGTTTCCCGGAAGTGCCGCAATTGGTTTCAAGGCTTTTATCACTTCAGGAATAAGTTCCGTTTCATGTTTTCGTATTGCGGAAGTTAATACATCTTCTTTATTTGGAACATCGGCGCATAAATCGCCTATCAGGAAAAACGCCGAGTCTACGTCTTCATTTCTTAGATTATCTAATCGCTGTGCAGCACCCAGAAGTCCGAATCCTCTTGAAGGATTGCATGGAATATTGTTTAATTCGCCATTTGGCATACACAAGAAATAAAAGCTAAGATTCCCTTCTTTCGCAGTAAAATAAGATGTTTCCCCGGATGATAATCCACTCGATCCCTTGTCCAATGGCGATTGTTTTTCTTTGCAGCCGGGAAGATATACAAAGCCAAACAAAAGAACCATTAATAGCGACAAACATTTAATCAGTAGGGTACTATGCATAGGAAACACTCCACTTCTAATATCTAATCAAATTAGCGCTGCCGATAGAACCTGTTGGCATTAAATCTGATACGGGTCTTTGGTCGAATGCTAATAACCGCCGAAACATAAATAACCACGATAGGGATAACGCTTATCGTCCCTGCTTCCTAGCGTTTTCGGTTGTTTTATTGGAAAGGTACTCATTATTTATATTTATTGCGCAGAACCGGCCGCACATTGAGCATTCCTTGTCTGTTCCGGAATCGCTGTCCCCACGGTATTCTTTGGCAAGAGCAGGATCAATCGCGAGATCGAACATTGTATTCCAGTCGAGGTTTTTTCGAGCTATTGACATGGCACGATCTTTGTCCATAGCATTCTTGAGTCCCTTAGCCATATCTCCTGAATGGGCGGCTATTCTTGCGGCAATGACTCCCTGCCTTACATCATCAAGCGTTGGAAGCCTCAGGTGTTCTCCCGGCGTCACATAGCAAAGAAAGTCAGCGCCTGCAGCAGCTGCCGCAGCCCCTCCTATAGCTGAGGTAATATGATCATAGCCGGGAGCAATATCTGTCGTGAGGGGCCCGAGAACGTAAAAGGGGGCGTTATTACACATCTTCTTCTGTATCATGATATTGAAGGCCACCTCGTCCAGTGGTACATGCCCCGGACCCTCGATCATGCATTGAACTCCCCTCTCGAATGCCTTAAGCGACAGCTTTGCCAGTGTGTGAAGCTCATCGAGCTGCAGCTTGTCTGTTGCATCACAAACCGACCCGGGGCGAAGCCCGTCACCAAGGCTTAATGTCATGTCATATTCCAGTGCAAGGTCGAGTAACCTGTCATACTGGGCGTAAAGAGGGTTTTCTTCTCCATGCATGTTCATCCATGATGCAAGTAGGCTCCCACCTCTGGATACAATCCCCATCAGGCGGTCGTTTTGTGTGATGGACGGCAGTAGATCAAGCGTGACACCGCAGTGAACAGTAATAAAATCAACGCCGGATTCTCCATGCTTTCGGATTACATCAAAAAATGTTTCGGGATCGAGATCAGCAATATCCTTGTCATGTACCGCCTGATACAAAGGCACCGTTCCAAGCGGAATGGTCGACTTTTCTATTATCTTTTTCCTGATGTAATCCAGATCGCCACCGGTTGAGAGGTCCATGACCGCATCCGCTCCGGCTTCCGTTGCTATTTTTAACTTCTGCAGTTCGTCATCCAGGTCGGTATGATGAGGAGAGGTTCCGATGTTGGCGTTGACCTTTGTCTTCAAACCTTCGCCGATTCCAACCGGCTCGAAAGAACGGAGCTTGTTCTTGGGCAACACAACTTTACCGCTTGCTATCAGATCCATAAGCCTTGCCGGATCGATGCCTTCTGTTTCCGCAACCTTGGCCATATCGGACGTAATCAAGCCTTTTCGGGCTTCGATGAGCTGAGTCATGGCAAAATGCCTCCGAATATGAAAGCCGGAAGATGACCGGTTTTCAGCGATAAGTTAAAACCGGTCTATTCTACATGCTAAATCGTGATTTTTCAAGCATGCAAAAGGATCTGGCTCAGAAGCATCTAGCCCGCATATTTCATACTCATCTGCTGCGACACCGTAAACTGTGGTGTGGCTGCGTTTCATGTCAGGAGGCGATCCTCAGCCTGTAATAAACAGGCCTGCGGTCGCCTCCTGACATGCGCCTTGCCACACCACAGTTTACGGCACCTCGCGACGAAGAGTATGAAACATGCGGGCTGGCAGCGAATTACAGGTTTCCTACAGTATCTTGAGAACATGCAGGTTCGACGGCCTCCTTTTCATGTCGTAATCCTGTGTTAGACCCTGAAAATATACTTCCAGGCCTGAAATGAGCGGATCGTTGGGAACCGCAAAAACCGGGATAGGAAGCGTGTTGTCGGCTTCGAAGCTATCATTGACAAGGACGAACAATGGGAAACCGAGATCGAGGTTGAAGGCGGGAAACTGGAGCGTCCCCTTGGTCAGAGACAGGATCAACAAACCGATACACAATTCCTCCCCACCGATCATGTTCAGCTCGATATTACCGCCCAACGAAACTTCATCGGTTCCGTCGAGCAGCAGCCCGTACATGGGAACCTTGACAACAACATATACCTTGGGCAGGTTCTGGCTGCTCACATAGACCTTTTCGCCGTCAGGGGTGAACACGGCTTCATTGAGCTGGCTTGAGTTCAGAGGGTCCAGGTTCAGAGATGTCAGAGCGCAACCCGCCTTGCGGCCCGCGATTTTTATTGTGGATGAATAAACTTCGAGGTTTGTGACAACAAGTGTATTTTGGCCATTAGGGCTGCCGCCGATCCCGTGTTCCAGCCTGGTTGCGTAAGGCTCGACCGTGGACAGGTCGATTGTACGCGTCTTCGCCGGCGGGGACGAGTTCAGATCAACTTCGTACAGAGCTGCGTCGCCCGTAAGGTCCCCATCGCTGACGGTAACATAGGCTAACCCATTCCAGTTCGTGACCACAACGTCATTCGCCGAGGGAGCCCACATGTAAAAATTGTCATCGAGAACCACGGTTTCCACTTGCGAGGGGTTGTTCAGGTCAAGAATGCTCAGAACCGCGCCGTGAACCGAATCACAGCCGGGTATTATGAGCATGTTGTTATAACGAGTCATTCTGGTGTTGAACATGGCAGCGCTGTATTCATCGACTATGCACAGGTAATCAGGTCCGGGCTCTGTGTCGATCTTGTATATTTCCCCTTCGTTTACCGTGCAGACATAAAGGTACCTGTTGGCGGGGCCCATGGCCATTCCGGATGGGAAGCGGGTGTCAAACGGCGGTCCCGGGTCAGGGAGTTCCACTGTGTTCTCAATCGAGAGATCAGGCCTTAGCACCGTTACGCTGTTTCCGTTGCTGTTACTCACAAAAATAAGCTCGATCTCGTCGTAGTCACCGAGTTTGAACTCGATCTCCTGGGGCCGTTTGCCAACGATCTGCTCGCCTGCAATTGTATCGTTTGAGGTGTCGATCATGACGATCCTCTCGTTGTCATTTGGAGCATAAGCGCCGGAGATCGCAACGAAAAGATATGATCCATCCGGCGACACCTTCATCCCGAAGGCATAATCCGACGAGCCTTGATAATCGTCCAGGTTTATTTCGTGCAACAGCTCCTGGGCAGGAATGTAAGCGGATCCTGAGAACAAAAACACGACCACAAAAATTAAAACGGTACACTTGAAATAACGGTACATTGGGGACCTCCTTTCATGAGTTTCCACGCTGGATACAAATCACCGGCTGCTAAGGCCTTCGCCGAAAGGAGGAGCAAGAATGGAATCGGTGTCTCGGAAAAAAAACAACCCCGAGCCGATGATGATGATTGGCCTGGGGTCAGTTTCATCATTGCACCGGTTCACTTCACTTGTTCCACGAAGATCTAGTGAACGGATCAGCGAGGCAGGTTTTCTGACTTTTGGATCATCCTCGGGTCGCGCCTTCCCGCGGCCTCTCCGGTCCGTTTAAGCCGGTTTAAGCCGTAGTGACATGATTGCGACCGTTGTTACCAATTACAGCGGCGGGTCCGTGATGGCTTTTCACCATCTTCCCTTGGAGCACGTCGAAAGCATGATTTCACAGCTTTCAAAGTGCCGAAAACCTCGCTGAGGGGATAGCCGGAAATATCCGGGTATCCCGCCTGAATCTAACGATACAGGCACTCAAAGGCTAAGCCTTGAGCCGGTAGACACAAAAAAAAGAACAATTCAGCCCGTTCCAAAAATGCTTAACCCGGGCAGCTTGGCTTGTTTTTTTCGCCAAGAGATTTCAATATACAAGAGATGACTTTCTGTTCAAGTAAGTATTCTTGATTTTTTAAGATTCAGCTCATCTTATTTCCAGCATCCTGCTCAGCGCTGTTCGGGCATGTTTCTTTGTGGCGGGATCAACATCTACGCGGAAGGAGTCTGTGGACAGGTTTTCGAGAGTCTCGCGAAGGTTGCCCAGGTTGATCTTGTACATATTGGGGCATAAAGACCGTGCGAGCGGCAGCACTGTTTTGCTTCCTCCGTACCGATGATTCAGGTACTCCACCATGTTTATCTCGGTTCCGACGACGGTTGTGGATCCTTCGGGCGCATCTTCAATGAAACGGTGCATGAATGCGGTTGAGCCGCTGTAATCCGACATTGAAACCACTTCACGCGGACACTCGGGATGTACAACTACAGCCGCGCCCGGCTCCTCTTTTCTCGCTTCAGCGATCTGCTCAGTCGTAAAGTACGTGTGAACATGGCAGTACCCTTTCCAGAGTATCAAACGGGTCGAGGCGGTCATCCTTGCCATGTTTTCATCGTGCTCGCGCGATGGATCGTAAAGAACCCTTTGCTGCATGGGTATCTTGAGAAGATCGGCTGTGTTCATCCCAAGGTGTTCATCCGGCAGAAAAAGGATCGCATCGCCGCGCTCGAAAGCCCATTTAAACGCTTTATGGGCGTTTGAAGAGGTGCAAACCAACCCTCCCATTCGGCCGCAAAACGCCTTTACCTCGGAAGTGGTGTTCATATAGGCCACCGGGATTACCTTTTTCCCAATGGCCTTGCCCGCAAGATCGAAAGCTCTCTCTACTTCCTCGATATCAGCCATGTCCGCCATTGGGCAGCCCGCCCCGCGACATGGATGAAACACACTCTGGTGTGGGGAACGCAGGATATCCGCGCTCTCAGCCATGAATGCCACTCCGCAAAAAACGATATAGCGTGCCGAGTCGGAAGCCGCTGCGAGCGCAGACAATCCGTACGAATCTCCGAGGTGGTCGGAAAGCAAAGAAACACGGAGACGCTGATAATAATGGCCAAGAATCAGAAGCTCGTTTCCAAGGGCATTCCTGATCTCGTTTATGACGTTCAGGTTTTCCTTGTCCTGCCGGTCGATGTCCACGAGAAAGCCTTCCTGTCAAACTGCTTCAACGGATTTGACTTCAGGTATGGTTTGTTTCAACCTCTGCTCCACCCCGTTTTTCAAGGTGTAAACGGCGCCAGGACAGCCGTGGCACGCCCCTTTCAGCTGGACCTTTACTACTCCGTCATCGAGAACATCCACCAGCTCGATATCGCCTCCATCAGCCTGTAGCATCGGGCGTATCTCCTCGATAACGCTTTGAACCCTTTCTCTAAGATCAGACATTTTTTGCTTCCTTAATCAGAGTAAACGCCCCGCTCGTCTTCAAGCAGGGCGTTTTGTTGTTGGTGGGCCGTAGTGGACTTGAACCACTGACTTCTACCGTGTGAAGATAGCACTCTACCGCTGAGTTAACGGCCCTGTTGACAGGACTTATCGTATTTCAATGATCAGCTGCGGGATTAGTCACGCTGTGCGCCCGGATTTTGATCAAAGCCGGTTATTACTTGGTGCCAGAGGGGGGACTCGAACCCCCACGCTTCGTGAAAAGCTTCGGATTTTGAGTCCGACGCGTCTGCCAGTTCCGCCACTCTGGCATCCGGTTAGTTGTATTCGTAAAGAGCTGCTTTCTCCTGTCGCACTGTGGCGCAAATCAAGCGAAAAAAGGAGAGTAACCGTTTTGTGTTCCGCGGTCAAGAGCGAGTGTTGCTAAATATTGAACCCTCGACCCGCTTATTTCATACACTTCGTCGCGAGGTGCCGCAGCAGAAGAAGATGAAATATGCGGGCTAAACCACTGAGCCTTCGGCTATATTTTTATGCCTATCTGAAGCCGTTTCAGTTCCAGCACCTCATGAACAGCCATCAGGATACCGGGCAGGAAACAGTCCCTCGACACAGCGTTGTGACTTATAGTCAACGTTTCCCCCTCGCTGCCGAAGACCACTTGCTGGTGCGCCATGAGCCCCGGGAGACGAATGCTGTGCACTCTTACCCTGTCATCAGCCATGCCCCTGCTTGGCTGTGCACGGCCTTCATCGGCGCTGTCATGCCGCTCGCATGCGAAGGGAACGGATTCACGTTTTGCCTTGGAAAATACGCTGTTCAGTTTTTTTGCGGTCAACAGAGATGTTCCGGACGGGCTGTCCTTTTTTCTGTCGTGGTGCAGCTCGATTATCTCACACCGGTCCATATGACGTGCCGCCTCTGTGGACAGTTTCATCATCAGAAGAGCACCCAGGGAAAAATTCGGGCATACGATACCGCCGAGTTTCTTTCGTGAAAGCTCCTCATCTATTTTTAGCAGTTCAGCATCTGATAGACCCGTGGTTCCGACAACCGGGCTTGCTCCTGCTGCTATTATGCTCAAAGTGTTTTCGAATACGGCTTCAGGCGTAGTAAAGTCCACGACAACACGTGCTCCGGTTTCCCTGATAGCTTGCTCCAGATCGTCATGTAAGTCGGTTTTGAAGACGAGCTCCGTGCTCTTGCAATCTTCTAACCCGGCTGCTGTAATTCTGCCCATGTGTCCCTTGGCGCCGCTTACACCGACCGGGATCTCTTTCTTCTTTTCCAAAGCAGTACTCCTGTGCATGAGAGGGTCAGGCCAAGGCTGTGCTCAGGCGTTCAGGTTAAAACTTTCCGACAGAGGTTTCCCCATTCCCAAGTCGGCTATTGTCTCCATAAGAGTCGATAGATCGATGCCTGCAGCTTCAGCCTCCTTCAAAAGTATTGATTCCCCGGTTAATCCAGGAATGGCGTTCAGTTCGAGAAACCAGAATCCAACATCATCGAGTATGAAATCGAGACGTGAGAAACCTCGCGCCCCGAAGCATTTGTAAATGGAGATAGATGTATTCTCGATGGTTTCTTGATCCTCCTTGCATATTACGGCCGGGCAGATCTCATCGGCTTTGTCAGGGTCGTATTTGCTTTCGAAATCGAAAAACCTGTTTCCCCTGGGACATATCTCCACTGCGGGCAGGGCTTTCAGCCCGGATTCGGGATTGCCTATGACAGCGCATGTGATCTCGCGTCCGGCAATCTCTTTTTCAACGATAAGATCATCATCAAAAGTGAACCCGGTCATTATTGCATCGGAAAGGGACGATGGCTCCTCGACTCGGGTGATTCCGATACTCGAACCCAGCCGCACGGGTTTGACAAAAACCGGGAATCCAAGACGCTCCTCGATTCCTGATAGAAAACGGCCCCTGTGCCTTGTCCATTCATTCCTTGTCAGCAGGGCACCAGGAGGTGTTCGAACTCCGGTCCTGGCTGCGATCAGCTTGGATTTGTACTTGTTAATACTAAGGGCGCACGTCTCGATTCCGGGTCCGGTGTAGAAAACACCGGCGGTCTGGAAAAAGCCCTGTATCGAGCCGTCCTCCCCGTTTGGGCCGTGAAGCGCAAGAAAAGCCACATCGGTCCCCCATTCCTTGAGCTCGATCAAGGCCATCTCGGGTGTGATCCCAGGCCGCAAAGTACTCGGATTTTCCAATCCGCATTCTTCCCGGCCCACGCGCCAGAGCCCGTTTCTTTGAATAACAACTCCCCTGCGGATAAACCTCGATCTTGGCAGGTTGTCGAGCACGGTGGAGCCGCTCTTCAGGGAAATGTCGTGTTCGGACGAGACGCCACCCATTATCACGGCTACGCGAACCTTGTTCATCGCGTCAATCCTCATCAATGACAGGCTTAGTCCTGAGTGAATAAGTACGTCATCGTACTTATGTATCTATGGACTTGGGTATGTGTGCTCACGCGTTACATCCACCACGACTATAAACCAAAACGGCCAAGGATGAGTCAAGAAACTAATGGAAAATGGTGCGCGGATGTTAAAGTGCCGCCGCCTGTTATGAGACCGGCGCAACATCCAGCAGCACCTTGATGGTGTCCGGCTCAACAGCGGACTTGAAGGCGGCTTCTGCGTTCGACAACGCAAATCGAGCAGAAGTCAGCACGGAAGGATGAAAAGAGCTTCTTCCAAGGTAATCAACAGCATCCGTCATGCTACCGCATCTGGAACCGATAAGAGTGATCTCGTTTATGACCATTTGCGTAAAATCGAAACGCCTGTGCTGTCCGGCGATAGTTGTTTTCAAGATGAGCTTTCCTTCAGGACGAAGCAGGCGCACGGCAGCGAAAAGTCCTTCTTCCGATCCGGTGCAGTCCATGACTACGTCGAAGCTTCTTTCGGGAAGCTCTTGGGATCCATACATTAAATGGGGCACATCGATTTTATCAAGCTTGTTCGGGTGTTTCCCGATCAATGTCACATTCCAGCCGAAAGAACGGGCGATTCCGCCGGCCAGCAGGCCGAGCCTTCCGTCTCCAAGTATTGCCAGCCGGTGTTCGGGGGAAACCTGCGCCTGGTCGTATGCGCGTAGCACAGCGGCAACCGGTTCAGCGTAAACGGCATCCTCGTTGCTGATATGGTCGGGCACCCGGACCAGGTTTTTTTTCGGGAGCGAGATGTACTCGGCAAACGCACCTTGTTGTCCGACGATACCGAGTACCGTTCGGTGCGGGCAATGGCGCTCCCTGCCCCGCAGGCAGAGGTCGCACCGGCCGCACGCACAGTTTATGCCACCCACAACCCTTCTCCCGTTCAAAGACGAGTCTCCGGGCGCTTCGACAAGGCCAACGAACTCGTGGCCAAGCACCCCCTCATACCCCATGTATCCCTTGGTTATTTCGATGTCTGTGGAGCAGATTCCCGCAAGAATAACCCGTATCAGAACCGAATCTTTTCCCGGATCAGGTCGCGTGAGATCGCTGGTGAGTGAACTCCTGCCGCCTTTGAAAACCATTCCCAGCATTACGATGAAACCACCCCGTATGTCTTTTGTACGAAACCGCTACCCGGAATGTTCGGCTGGATAGGTGTCTACAATGCACCGGCCACAATACTCACATTGTGACCACCGAATCCAAGGGAGTTGCTGATAGCCATACGGACATCCAGATCCCTGGCCGTGTTCGGAATGTAGTCAAGGTCACATGCCGGATCAGGCTCGTCAAGGTTCAAAGTCGGATGCACGACCTTGTGCTTTATGCTTAGAACTGTGATTACAAACTCGACCGCCGCCGCCCCGCCGAGCAGATGCCCGATCATCGATTTCGATGAACTGATCGCCAGCTTTTTCGCGTGTTCACCAAAGGAGTTCTTGATGGCCGTGGTTTCGACTTTATCGTTGTACTGGGTCGATGTACCGTGTGCGTTCAAATAATCGACCTGAGTAACGTTGATCCCTGCGTCTTCCATGGCGATGTCCATGGCTCTTGAAGGCCCATCGCCGTCTTCTCTGGGCGCGGTTATATGGTAGGCGTCCGCAGACGCCCCGTAGCCCATTACCTCGGCGTAAATGTCTGCCCCACGCTTAACAGCATGATCATAATCCTCGAAGACCAGCATCCCCCCCCCCTCTCCAATGACAAAGCCGTCGCGGTCCTTGTCAAACGGACGGCTCGCCTTTTGCGGCTCATCGTTTCTGGTGGACAGGGCCTTCAAAGAACAGAATCCGGCCAGAGCCAGCGGAGTAATAACAGCTTCGGAGCCTCCGGTAAGTACGATGTCCGATTCTCCGTACTGGACCGAGCGCAGCGCCATCCCCATTGCATGTCCTGATGAGGCACACGCCGAACTCGTGACATAGTTCGGACCGCGAAGCCCGTACTTGATCGAGATCACCCCGGCGAAAGCATTGGGCATCATCTTAGGCACAAGGAACGGGGAGACTCTGGAAGGACCTTTTGTCAGCAAAACCTCCTTCTGGGACTCCAGCTCATTGATTCCACCGATCCCCGTGCCAAGTATGCATCCTACACGCGTCAGATCTGTTTTTTCCAAATCAAGCCCGGAGTCGCTGATCGCATAATCGGCCGCCAGCATTGCGAGTTGCGAAAAGCGGTCCATCTTTTTCGCTTCCATCTTAGGAAAATGATCCAGAGGATCGAAGCTTCTCGCTTCTCCGCCAATCCTTGAACTGTACGCTGAGACATCAAAATTCAAGATTGGACCTATTCCGGACCGCCCATTTATAAGGCCTTCCCATAGAGGATCGTTACCACACCCAAGAGCGGTAACCGAGCCCACTCCCGTGACAACAACACGACGCTTCGTCATCGGTCATGCTCTCCACTTCGTAGTAAAATCGTTCAGCATCTTTATTCAGCCCTGGAGACCGTTCGTAAAGATGCGACATTCTGTAACCATTATACGGATCGGCAATGGCAGCCGATTGTATGGAAACTATGCTCAATTAATGCTAAGAGACCCTGGTCTTAATGTAGCCGATCGCATCTCCCACCGTCTGGATCTTTTCAGCCTCCTCGTCCGGGATACTGATGTCGAACTCATCCTCGAACTCCATTACCAGCTCGACCGTATCGAGGGAATCGGCACCTAGATCGTTGATAAACGATGTTTTGTCGTGAATCTTGTCGCGGCCGGCACCCATCTGTTCACAAACGATATTGATTACCCTGTCTTCGATGCTTGCAGACACTGAAAACCCTCCAATAAGGTTCTGATAAGAATTAGCTTATTATTCCTGAAACAAATCCATGTTCTGTACATAATACACATTAATACACATTCTTGCGGTAGTCGCCCGCATATATCTTCTACTCCTGTTCACGGCCGTTGTCCATGCCGTTGTTTTCAAACCAACTTCCCAAGAAGGTTTCAAGCTCTTCGGGGTCGTCCAGAGTAAAGGTTATTAACGAACGGTCCGTTTTTTTCAAGATCCCACTTAGAACTTTTCCCGGCCCCGGTTCATAAAACTCGTTGAAGCCAGCATTAATAAATCCGGACATGGTGTCTTTCCAGAGGACCGGCGATGTGACCTGCTTTCCCAGGCATTCTCTGATTGTCTCCGGGTCGTCGACAAGATCTCCTTTCACATTTGAGGCGAAAGGGATCGCCGGCGAGTTGAAAGCGGTGTTTGCGAGCTTGGCTTTGAGTTTTTCCGCTCCCTCACGCATCAGGGGCGAATGGAAAGCGCCGGCCACGCTCAACCTGATTCCGCGCCGTATTCCCAGTTCCTTGAGCATGGATTCTGCGGAGTCCAGCGCATCATTCGAGCCGGAAACGGCAATCTGAGACGGCGCGAGATAATTGGCAGGCACGAGAACACCCGACTTGCCGGCACGGCGGCACAGCTCATCAACCTTTTCCTCGTCAGCACCGATCAGGCTCATCATTCCGCTCGGGTTTTTTGTGGAATCCTGTTGCATGTATTTTCCGCGTTTCGCAACCAGTAAGACAGCATCCTCGAACTCGAGAACTCCGGCAAAAACAAGGGCGGTGTATTCACCCAGTGAAAGTCCGGCGGTTCCGTGAAACAATGTCGGTTTCAGCCCGTGACGGGATTTCAGCACTTCCATAATTGCGATCGAGGTGGTAAGAATCCCGGGTTGGCAAATGTCGGTCCTGTTCAGCTGCTCCGCGGGGCCGTGGAAGCAGATCTGTTTCAGGTCGAATCCAAGAACCTCGTTGGCTCTGTCAAAGATGGCTTCCGACTCCGGATACCGGCTGCTAAAAGCCATTCCCATTCCCGGATATTGAGCTCCCTGTCCGGGAAACAGCATTGCACGCTTGTTCATAACAATTCAATCCTCTGAGGGCCAGCGCTCTTCACTACCATTTCAGTGCGCTATAGCCCCAGGTGAGTCCGGCGCCAAAAGCGCACAGCACGAGAAGCTTGCCGTACATATTGTCCAGCGTTCCAGATTCTTTGGCTTCATGCAGCATGATAGCTGCGGAAGCGGCTGATGTGTTTCCATATTTATGAATGTTGATCGCAATGTCTTTTTCTTCGAGTGACAGCTTCTCCCGCGCGGATTCGATGATCCTCATGTTTACCTGGTGCGGAATCACCATGCCGAACTCGATGTCCGGGTTCATTTCCCGGGCTTTTTTGACGAGATACACCATTTTGTTGACCGCGAACTTGTAGACCTCTCTCCCCTTGACAATGATTCGGTGCCCGCTTTTTTCGACTGTTTCGTGTGAAGCCGGCGTTCGTGAACCTCCGGCGGGCTGCCACATGTATTGCCAACCGGAACCGTCGGCTCCCAGCTCGGAGTCGAGAATCTCCCCCCGCTCGAAACGGTTGCTGACAACGCAGGCTCCTGCCCCGTCACCGAACAGGATGCATGAGTTGCGATCCTTGTAGTTTACAAACCTTGTCAGTGTCTCGGCACCGATTGCAAGCGCGTTCCTCACTTGCCCTGTCTTGACAAAGCTCGATGTTGTGTTCAGTGCGGTTATGAATCCGTTGCAAGCCGAAGTCACGTCGAATGCGCCGGAATTCCAGGCCCCCAGGTTGTTCTGTACCAGGCAGGCAGTGGAGGGGAGCAAATAATCAGGTGTGACCGTTCCTACAACTATGAGATCGATCTGATCAGGGGTCACGCCCGCGTCATCCAGGGCTCTGCGAGCGGCCTCGGTGGCAATGTCGGAACAAGCTTGATCATCGCTTACTCGCCGCCGTTCTTTTATACCCGTGCGTGTAGTTATCCATTGATCGCTCGTATCGACCACACCTTCGAAATAGCTGTTCGTCAATCGCTGTTCAGGCAAGTACAAGCCAGTGCCAGCTATCCCCGCTCTGATCGTTTCCATGAATCGGATGTCCTCAAATATATAATCCCCACCGGAAAAAGCCGCTGTCATGATTAAACGTGATGTGCCAGTTTACAATTCGTCCAGTCCGGTAGTTATGTGCTCATTGACCTTCTGTTCAGCCGAGATACGCGCAACCTTGATTGCATTGCCGAAGGCTCGAGCATCTGACCGGCCATGCCCGATGAACACGGTCCCGTCAACCCCAAGGAGAGGCGCCGCCCCGTACTCCGCATAATCGAGCTTGGCCAGGAACCCGGCAAGAAATCCATGCCAATGAGCCTTGCCTTGCGTCTCACCGTTCCCCGAATCGTTTTTCAGGTGCTCCGTAAGCGCACGCTTGATGTAGGTACCCAACCCTTCGGAAAGCTTCAGAATCACGTTTCCGACAAAACCGTCGCATACGATCACATCGCATTTTCCTGAGAAAAGATCCTGGCCCTCAATGTTACCGATGAAGTTCAACGGGGAATTGGCTAGCAGCGCACTGGTCTCACGCACCAGGCTGGTTCCTTTCTTGTCCTCTTCGCCGATGTTGATCATGCCTATACTGGGATTTTCGATGTTCATCACGTGTTTCATATAGTTGGTAGCCATCCATCCGTACTGAAAGAGCTGGATTGGTTTGCAGTGTATATTGGCTCCCACGTCTATGATCGTGCAGGCTCCTGTTGACGTGCTGAACAGCACCCCTATTCCAGGCCTGTGGATTCCCTCCAGCATTCCGAGAAGAAAAACCGATGATGCCACCACAGCCCCGGTGTTGCCCGCAGAAATGAATGCGTCCGCCTTACCCTTTTTTAACATTCCCAGGGATTTGACGATGGATGAATCTCTTTTTTTCCTGAGAGCGTCCACAGGGCTTTCGTTCATCTCCACCACCTGTGTGGCGTTGATGATCTGGATGCCGATGTCCGTTACGCCTTTTTCAGCTATCTTGCTGGTTACTTCTTCTTCTCTTCCCACAAGAAGGATTTCACCGGGTTCCACGATACCTTGATTGATCGCTGAAACCGCTCCATCCACAACGACATCCGGCGCGTTGTCTCCGCCCATGGCATCGATAACAATACGGACCATTCCTCCTCCTTATCCGGATCGGATTCCGCCGGGAAAGACAAGATCAATCCTTTTCGATGATCTTTTCTCCCTTGTAATGACCGCAGTTATCGCAAACAGCATGTGGTAAAGTTGGATGACCGCATCGCTTGCAACTCGACAGGCCGGGAGCCTTCAAAGAATGGTGAGAACGTCTGATCCGTTTTCGGTGCTTGGATGTTTTTCTTTTCGGAACTGCCATCTGTTTAATTCCCCTCTCGGAGAAACTCATTCCCATGTGTTGTCAGAACTGCTGAATCCAGGAAAGCTGTTGCCTGCCCAAGCCGTATTAAACACAGTAACATGGGAACTGAACATAAAAGAGATGTATTTTATGGATCTGCGTTCAAAGATCAATGGGAATTTTGCAGAAGATCCACGCTTATCGAAGCAGGCCGACGTCTCAGTACCGGCGATGTAATTCAATGATAATAAGAGCGTTAAGGCGTTTCAAGAAACTGGGGCTGTGTTTATCATGGTTTTTCTGACCCAAGCAAAAAGTTTTTTTATTGCACGCCCGCTTTTTCAAGAACCTCCAGCACCGCTTCTTTCAAAGCTTTGTCTGCGCCGGATGGATCCCGGCCCTGACCCTGAGCCATGCCCGGCTTGCCGCCTCCTCCTCCTCCAAGCGCTTTGCCAAGGCTCTTACAAACATCACCTGCCTTGATTCCTTTTGCCTGGAACGCCTCATCAAAAGCTGCAACAATATGAACCTTCTTTCCGTCCACGGAAACCAGCAGCAAGCCCGCCTGATCTTCAGCTTTAGCCCGAATGGAGTCGGACATTTTCCTTAGCTCTTCAACCGGAACGCCATCAACGCGGCCCGAATAGAACCTCAACCCTCCGGGTAGCACCCGGCACTGTTTGGTGATTGATTCCGCTGCCTGTGCGGCTTCCCCGGCTTGCTGTTTTAAAATTATCTTTCGTGAAGATTTCAGCTGATCCTGAAGAGCAACGATCTGTTTCGCCAGGCTGCCGTCTCCGGTCTTGAGAAGTTCGCATACCTCTTTCAAGCACGACATTTTATCGTTGACGATCGATTCCATCGCTTCACCAGTGGCTGCCTCAATCCTGCGTGTGCCCGCTGCAATCGACTCCTCGGACAAAATCATGAAAACGCCTATCTCACCCGTGAACCCTGTATGCGTTCCCCCACACAGCTCCTTGCTGCATTTATCAGCGTCTGCGTCCCCTATGGTGACAACCCTTACACTCTCTTCGTATTTCTCGCCGAACAGGGCGACAGCCCCCTCCTTTTTGGCGGCATCCATGCTCTTGACACAGGCTGATACCCGCAAATTGGACCTGATCATTTCGTTCACCATTGCTTGCACAGCCCTGATCTCCTCCTGTTCGAGGGCTGACGGATGAAGGAAGTCAAAGCGTAGTCTTGCCTCTTCGACCAGAGACCCGGCCTGTTCGACATGCTTGCCGAGAACCTCTCTCAGCGCGAAATGCAGCAGGTGCGTGGCTGTATGGTTCCGTTGAACGGAATTTCGTATCTGAACATCGACCAACGCCTCGGCAGTGTCGCCTGCTTTGATCGTTCCTTGTTCGAGTTTACCGGTATGCAGGTAATAATCCCCGTCCCTTGCTGTTCCCCGGTTGACAGTAAAGGTGAACGCGCCCGACCGAATAACACCAACATCACCGGTTTGGCCGCCTGCCTCAGCGTAGAACGGGGTTGTATCGAGCACCAGTGAGGCGCTCTCGCCTTCATGAATGGAGGAGAGCAGGCCGTCTTCGCCGAGTATGCGGAGAATCCGGCATTTTGAGAACATCGTGTCGTAGCCCGCAAAAACAGTGGGTGGAGTGTCGGCTTTTACAGCTCCCAGGGGGCCGGGATCAAAAATATTGTCAGAGATATCAGATCCGCGGCGGGCGCGTACTCTCTGTGCTTCCATTTCGTTTTCGAACCCTGGCATGTCCAGGGAAAAACCGTTTTCAACCAGGATGCGTTCGGCCAAATCAACAGGGAAGCCAAAGGTGTCATACAGCAGAAACGCCGATTTCCCCGGAAGGACCTTTTTACCTTTTCCGGCCAGGTCATCCATAAAAACGGAAAGCCGGTTGCTTCCCTGCTGATATGTTTCGTGAAACCTCTGCTCCTCAAGGGCAATTTCCCTCTCGAGGCGGGTTTTCTGCTCCTTCAGCTCAGGATAGGCGTTTCCCATTATCTCCTTCACCGGCTCGATCAGTTCGCAAAGGAAAGAGCCTTCCAGGCCAAGGTTGCGTCCGTCCATAATAGCTCGTCTGAGGACTTTTCTGATGACGTACCCCTGTTTTTCGTTCGAAGGAGGCGCCCCATCAAGAATACCGAACAGGGCGGCCCTTAAATGGTCGGCGATACGCCTCATACGCACATCGTCAAGGCTGTCTTTTCCATACTCACTGCCCGACAACTCGCAGATACGCCGGATTATCGGGAAAAACAGAGAGGTATCAAAATTGGTGGAGGCTCCTTCGAGAACCCTGAGCAGCCGCTCGAAACCCATGCCGGTGTCGATGTTATTGAAAGGCAAAGGTTCGAGAACCCCCCCGTCCTTTCTGAGGAACTGAGTGAATACCAGGTTCCATATCTCTACATAACGGCCGCAATCGCATGAAGGATTGCAGCCGGCAGTGCCGCAACCGCCTTTCAGATCGATATAAATCTCGGAGCATGGACCGCATACTCCGTTCGGACCCTTGGACGGGGCTTCCGAGGGCCAAAAGTTGTCCTTCTCACCAAACCGGTATATCCGATCCGCAGGAACATTCACCTCCTTTTGCCATATCTCTGCCGACTCATCATCATTCTCATAAACGGAAACCCTGAGGTCTTTGAAGTCGAGTCCCAAAAAACCCACGAGGTACTCGATCGACCAGGCTATAGCCTCACTCTTGAAATAGTCACCGAAAGAAAAATTGCCCAGCATCTCGAAAAAGGTGTGGTGTGACGCGGTGCGTCCAACGTTTTCGAGGTCAGGCATGCGCATGCATTTTTGACAGGAAGCCGCTTTCCTGTAGGGCAGGTTTCCAATACCGAGAAACATCTCCTTGAACTGGTTCATTCCTGCAGAGGTAAAAAGCAGGGTGGGATCGTTCTGCGGCAGCAGAAGATCGCTTTTGCAGATTTCGTGTCCCCTGTCCGCGAAAAAGTTCAAGAAACCGTTTCTGAGTTCATCAGGGTTCATCTGAACGTATTGCTATCCTTTC
The DNA here is from genome assembly GCA_964542475.1 of uncultured Phycisphaerales bacterium. Classification (GTDB taxonomy): domain Bacteria; phylum Planctomycetota; class B15-G4; order B15-G4; family CAYZWU01; genus CAZIUL01. The sequence continues at coordinate 97,618 of CAZIUL010000002.1, forward strand.
TCGGCTTTTATGCCCGTGTTTTTCTTGACCTTTCCGGATTTGCTCGCCGGTTTCGAGGCGTCTTCCGGCGCCTTCTTCCTGAGTTCCGGGGGTATATACGCGTCAAGCACCTTGGCATTCACCTCGGAGCAAATGTCCGAGTTCTCCCGGAAAAAAGCTACCACTTTTTCACGCCCCTGCCCCAGCCTGAGATCTCCATATGAAAACCATGCGCCGGATTTTGCCACAATTTTCTTTTCCACCGCAAGATCAAGCAGGTCGCCTTCGTAAGAGATGCCACGGTTGAAAAGTATGTCGAACTCAGCTTTCCTGAAAGGCGGAGCGGTCTTGTTCTTGACAACCGTGGCCCGCACCCTGTTACCGACCACCTCGTCGCCGGATTTCAGCGAACCTATGCGACGGACATCGATCCGCACGGAGGAGTAGAATTTCAACGCCCTTCCTCCGGGAGTTGTTTCGGGATTGCCGAAGAAAACCCCGATCTTTTCACGAATCTGGTTAATGAAAATCACAGCGGTCTTGGCCCTTGCTATCGCTGCTGTGAGCTTCCTGAGCGCCTGCGACATCAGCCTGGCCTGGAGCCCGACATGAGCGTCCCCCATTTCGCCTTCTATCTCGGCTCGCGGCACAAGCGCTGCGACCGAATCTATTACGACAATGTCAAGGGAGTTCGAGCGTACCAGCATTTCGGTTATCTCCAGCGCTTGTTCCCCGGTATCAGGCTGTGAAACAAGCAGGTCGTCGAGGTTCACGCCCAGCTTCTTTGCGTATGTCGGATCAAGCGCATGCTCTGCATCCACGAATGCCGCCATCCCGCCTTTTTGCTGTGCACTGCCCACCACGTGAAGGGCCAGCGTGGTTTTCCCGGACGATTCAGGCCCGTACAGCTCGATGACGCGCCCGCGTGGTATGCCGGACCCGCCAAGGGCGAGGTCCAGGGAAATCGCACCTGTGGGAATACCGGGTATTATTTCGATCTCCTGCTTGCCGAGACGCATTATGGACCCCTTACCGAACCGTTTATCGATCTGTTCGAGCATGCCGTTTAGTACCTGCTCCCGACCTTGATCTTCTGATGATGCGTTGATCACTGTTCCTGCTCCTTTAATGTCACAACCGACAGAGGTGTATACTGCGCGCCTTGAGGCAGAAGCCGGCTTTTGAACAGAACCACGTTGTTTACTGTTTGAGTTCCGAACAGCTCGTTCTCCTCATCCGGATTTAGCGACACACCATCTGCTTTGTCCTTGAAACGCGCCAGGGTGAGATGAGGCCTGAAAGCCCTTGTCTCACAATCGAATCCGATTCCGGAAAAAGCTTGTTCGCACTGCTCCTGAAGCGCACACAGTTTTCCCTCGTTCTCATGTATTCCAGCCCAACAGACCCGCGGCCGCCCCCTGTTGGGGAAAAAACCAACGCCCGCAACCTCCAGGCGAAATGGAGTTATGTCTCTTGACGCAAATTCAATCGCCTTGGTTACAACCGGCACCGCAGCAGGATCGATCTCGCCCAGGAATTTCAGTGTTAAATGGATGCTCCCGGGTTGGAGCCACCTGATATTTCTGCCTGATACACGGCTGCGCAACTTGATCCCAACCAGATTTTCCTTGATGGCCCGGTCGATCTCGATCGCAACAAAGGATCTCATGTGTCTCCCGTTGTTCACAAGGAAATGAAACGCTCGAACTCCGTGAACCTCTTGTCGATTTCCTCCATGGTCAGCTTTTTGAACCGGTTCAGGGAGAAATCCTCCACGTTGAAAGAGGCCAGCAGGGTTCCGTAAACCATCGCTTTTTTCAATGTTTCGAACGAAACGTAGTTCGTGTGTGCCAGAAATCCCATCACACCTCCGGCAAACGAGTCCCCCGCTCCAGTGGGATCCTTGACCAGCGGCACCGGATATGCCGGGATGGCAAACTCGCCGTCAGGACAGAGGAGACAGGCTCCATACTCACCCTTCTTGATGATGACGATCCTCGGCCCCATCTCCATTATCTTCTGTGCTGCAGCCACGAGGTTCTGGTTTTGCGCAATCACCCTGGCCTCTCCCTCGTTGATGATGACGCCATCCACCATCGTAAAAAGTTTCATCAGTCCATCGAGGCTGTTCTCTATCCACAGGTTCATGGTGTCGCACACCGTAAACTTCGGTTTTTCCATCTGGGACAGAACCGTCATCTGTATCTCAGGTGCACCGTTTGCCAGAAACACGAACGGAGAGGAGCGGAATGCATCCGGAAGGTCCGGCTTGAAGTTCTCCAGCACATTGAGACGCACATCCAGGGTTTCGGCCTCGTTCATGTCGCCCACATACTTCCCTGACCAGTGGAATGTCTTTTTTCCATCAAGTTGTAGGAGCCCTGAGCAGTCGATGCTCCGGGATGCCAGCAGGTCTATGTGCTCCTTTGGGAAATCCTCCCCAACCGCTCCTACAAGACGGACATCGGTGAAGTACGACGAGGCATAAGAAAAGTATGTGGCTGATCCTCCCAGCACTTTTTCAACACGTCCGAAAGGCGTTTCGATGTCGTCGAATGCAACGGTTCCAACTACTAGCAATGTCATCGATTAGTCTCCAGAAAAACGGGATCCGCCTTCGTCATCGCCGTACAGCAAGGGCTGAAACCCGTTTTAAACCATGATTGATACTTTCCCATGAAGGTTTAACACAGTCGTTCACGATGGTCAAGCAACGGATAATGTAGGGGCGCGCCTACATTATTCCCCCTCCGCTGCATCCTTCTCCTCCATCTCTTCGAGAGTGATCTCGGTCGGTTTAACGCGTTCGCTTTCCATGAGCAGAAAAGCCCCGCCGAGCAGGGAGATAAGCGCCATGTTCAGCCTGAAGACAAGAGAAAGCGCCATCGATTGGACCGGGGGTACGCCTTCTCCCATTAGAAAAAAGAACACGAAAAGAAGCTCGCCAATCCCCCATCCGGCCGGTGTGAGCGGAAGGGACGATACAATGAAAATTATGGGGATGTACGCCATATAGGATAGCAGATTCAGAGAGATCCCGAGGCTTTGTCCTAGAATCCAGATCGATGTGATTATGGTCATGTGCACAACAAATGAAATTGCAAAACAGACCAGGATCCCCCTCTTCCTGTAGCGGAAAAGAAATATCGATTTGTCGATCTTGTGGAAGAACTCCTTGAACGGAAGATTTTTCAAAAGGACATCAATCTTGAAAAACCTCCTGAGCCTCTTCGAGAAAAACAAGAGCGCTCCGACAGCCAGGAGCACGATAAAACCGTAAATCAGCGTCGCGATCTCCCCGTAAAGCCCGAAGTTCGTTGGAATCACGATTGCCGCGATCATGGCCAGCGCTGTAATGCCGAGCCCCCTGTCCACGATCACGGTGATTATTGAGTCGGTTTTACGCTTTTGGTTTTCCCTGGCAATGTAGTAGGCTCTCACCCAATCACCGCCGGTCTGGCCCGGAACCACATTGTTGAAGAAGATTCCGATGAAAGTGAGCTTGTAGGCCCTGGCAAGCGTTTGGGGCAGCCCCGTGGTTTTGAGGAGGATGCCCCAGCGTATCGCGGTAATGCTGATGGCCGCGAAATAAATAAGAATGGAAAGGCACCACATGTGAGGGTTTATCCTCATCAACACGGATGCAAGGCCCACACGCAGTTCGATTGTTTCGATCTCAGAAGCGGTGAATTCGTGGATTGTACCGTTTTCCGACTCGAGAGTCGCGGATCCTACCTTGCCCCCCTCCCCTTTCATAACCGCCTGGAGAACGAATCCGGGCTGTTCATCCAAGAACGAAAAAAACGACTCCTTGGAAAAAGTGATGCGTTGGTTTTCCATCATCATTTTTTCAGGATAGTCGATCTTACCCGTGTGAGTGCCGGCGAACTCAGTGCCCTCAGGCAGGGTTAGGTGATCTCTTACCTTCACGTTGGCAAGAATAACGAGGAGGATTGTTATTGCGAGGCCAACCTTGGCCAGAAAGAGGAGTTTTTTACGTCGCTTTTTGTTCTGCATCAGTGGTTTTGGATCATATCCATATTTTGAAATATATTTTATTAACAACGGAGGTCTTTAATTGTTACTCGCTAATGGCTAATTAGTTACCGTGTTCGGTCTTGCGGTATTGAAATTATCCGTGTCCATCCGTGGTTCTATTCCTCTGTCTGCCTCCTACTCATCCCACAGCTCCTCTTAACCTGATGTTCATGGTACCTGACGCACCTTGGATACGGCCCGCTCCACGGATTCCATTTCTGTTTTAAAAGCCTCGGCCAGCATTTTTCCCACCTGTCCAGGATCGCTCACCCCCAGATCCTTCAAACATGCGGCCTCCACAGGAACATCTTCGGTCGAGATGTTGATCCCGAAGTGGATCATACACGAGACAGGCGAAGGCGCCGCAACACTGACCGAAAGCTTTTTCCCACGATGAAAAAGATCGTCTCCGCGTGCTTCAATCGCCTTACCCGTCTTCTCTTCAAGGATGTCCTTCGCCAGCCTGATCAACAGGCGTTGCTTGAGCACGGTTCCCTCAAGGTCCGTTCCGAAGAGTTCTGCGATCAGGTGCAGCATCATGCCTGAGCGGATCTTCTGTTCGTCCAGAAGGTCTTCCATGTCAGCCACGTGCTTTTCATGGATGTTCATGGGCCCCTTGAACACTACTATGCTGTCCCCAACAATTCCAAAGCGCTTGAGGCAGAAATGGGAAGACAGCTGGCTGCCGTCGTAAACGCATTCCTCTCCGGAGATGTGTATCTGCATTTGAGTTCCTCTTGTCAGCGTATGTCTGCTCCTTTTCTTTCCTCGCCCGCGTGTTTTACCCTGTAATCATAGCACCACTTCTGCCAGAACTCCGTATCATCTTTATCGATCCCTGTCGCTTTTTTAAGGACGGCCAGAGCATGGTAGTTCACACCGTATGATACCCCGGCATGCATGGGGCTCGTCAAGGAAGCAACCTGCGTCAGCACCTCCAGGCCGATCTCTTCGGGGCTGTCCGCAAACTCCTCGATCTTTTCGAGGATCGCAATGGAGCATTGTGGGGAGTTCCAGTAGATGTCGGCTTCCAGGAAGGCTGACACGAACATGGCTGTCGCTTCCCATGGAAAAAGAAACAGGTTTTCGATGGCCTCCGCGCATACGATGCCGCCCGGGTCAGTCATCGATTCCATTGTTGTCAGGTAAAAGCAGTTCAGGTTCACCCTGGCTGCGGCATCTTCAAGCGCTGTTTTTGCGGTACTGTTTTTTTCAAGAGGAGCCCAGTTTACAAAGACCATCTGGATGATCTTCCAGGCCGCATCAGCTTTGCTGAAGCTGATCTCGCCAAGCCGCCGGATGCCGGCAAGGTACTCCTCGTCGGTTTCCGCTGCTGTTTCCCGGTTGCCTTCCGATTCGACGAAGCGAGGCCTTAATGTGTTAAGAATAGCTTCGAGCTTCTCATGGCCGACGATCACGTGCGAAGGAATGTAAACATGCGCGTCGTTACCCAGTATTTTTCTCAACGCCTTGAGTGCTGTCGCGCGCACGAGCTGTGATGGCGACCTGCGTGCGGTCTTGCACAGGATGTAAACCGCCTCAGACATGTCCAGGTCGGATTCATATTCGTATTCGGCCAGTTTCCCGATCTCCTCCATGCAGAATCCTGCCGGATCCTCAACAGCGATGTTCTCTCCTCGCACGACCGCAAAGGGGCAGTATTCCATGACAGGCATTTTGCTCGACCGTGACACAACAAGCCTGTTCACCGGCTCCCTGTGAACGTTTTCAAGAGCGCTTACGGATTCCCGGTATGTCGAGCAGGATGCGAACAAAACGCAGGCCGTCAGCATGAAGAACTGTTTTGTCATCAATGAAGGCATCGTTTGGACCCGGTTTTTTTAAGAGTAATTGTCAAAGTATTTGTAGGTAATTCAGCGAACACAACATAAAATCCAAAGAGAGCGACTGTCCCGTGCTGACGCGCGGGATATTCAGGTGAAGGCACCCGGTTTTCCCTGCGCCTGCGGTCCACGCCGGGATCACGGGCCTTCAGCCGGACAACACGGAAAACAAACTTCGAGAATAACTGGTTTCATATTATGGCAAAGATCGAAACATTCGAAAACGCTTACCCGGGCCGTGAATACGAGATAGAAATCACCTGCCCGGAGTGGACAGCGGTTTGTCCCAAGACCGGGCAGCCCGATTTCGGTACCATCATTGTAACTTATGTCCCTGACAGATTATGCATTGAGCTCAAGTCATTCAAGCTTTATATGTTTTCCTATCGCGCCAAAGGGGTATTCCACGAAACCGTAACCAACATGATTCTCGACGATATCGTTGACGCCTGTAAACCGTTGAGGGCCGAGGTCTTGGGCTGTTTCAATGTGCGCGGGGGCATCACCACCGAGGTTACAGCGCATTACGAAAAGGATGCGTAACCGGTTGGTTAGAAAAGGCCGCACCTCCTCGCGTCCTCGTATGTTTCAGGAGTTCCTATGTCGATCCACACGTCGTTCTCGGAATCGAAGGTATGCGTGTACACGGGCAGCTTCGATGATATCCACTCCACGAAATCACCGGTCGTATCCGCCTTGAGGTTCCGTTTGGCCAGTTCAGAAACGTAATCCCGGATCATGCGGACGGCTTCCTTCGAATAGAAATATATTCCGATTGCCACCTCGGTGCTGAACGGGTTTTCCGGTTTTTCCACGAAAGAGGTGATCCTTCCGTTGCTGTCCGTGGTTGGAATCCCCATTTTCCTGGCCTCGTCATTGCTTTTCACATCGTAACACGCAATGAGGTTCTTTTTATCATTGAACCGGGCGTAAATGAGTTTGATATCGAAGGTGAAGAGGTTGTCCGCGTTCACAATAAGAAGATCGTCATCGATCTTCTCCGTTTGGATCGCGAAGTCCACATCTCCGATGGAGCCGAGACGGTCATCGTTGGAAAGCGTTCCGTCGTTCAGCACCTTTATCGGGACAGGCAGGTCATACGCGTCATTGCGCCACTTTTCGAAATGGGAGCAGAACTTGTCGTTCGTAACTATGTACATCTCATCCAAAGGCAGGCAGGCTATCCTGTCGACCACGTGGGAAAGAATGCTCTTCCCCCCCACCTCGAGAAGGTGTTTCGGGCAGTCCTTTGTCAAGGGGTAAAGACGGGTTGCATATCCGGCACAGAGAAGAATCGCTTTCATGAACACAATCTCCCACAAGAAAAAGCGGAAATCACGATGCTGATTGAATAATACACATAGCACCGCATGAAATCAAAGGCGATTGTGTTTCCGGGTGTTTCTGTGCAAAAGGCTCGCCTCCTGTCCGCCTAACCCGCATATTTCATCCTCTTCTGCTGCGGCACCGTAAACTGCGCTGTGGCTGCGTTTCATGCCGGGAGACGATCCTCAACCTGTAAGAACAGGCCTGCGGTCGTCTCCTGACATGCGCCTTGCCACATCACAGTTTACTGCACCTCGCGACGAAGAGTATGAAATAAGCGGGCTAAGTACACAAAGTCAGGGTATACTCAAAAACCAATAGAAATCCCCATTAGCTATCGATATAAAGATTCCCCTGGAAGCCGTCGGCTGGAACGGACGGAGCGGCTATCCGGATAATCGATATTTTTTTGTTTTCAGGTCGGGAACATGAGTGGCAAGGTTGTTATATCGACAGATGAACTCACCAAGTTCTACCACGGTATCAAGGGGGTCGAGAAGATTTCGCTCGAAGTCCGGGCAGGTGAGATTTTCGGCTTCCTGGGGCCGAACGGAGCCGGCAAGACAACGTGTATCCGCTTGATCCTCGGTCTGCTCGAACCGGACAGCGGTAAGATAGAGCTGTTCGGCCGGGATATCTCCATGGGCCGCTGGCGCTTCAAGGAAAACATAGGCGTGCTCCCAGGCGATCTTGCCTGGTGGCCCTACTTGACCGGAGCTGAGATCCTGCGCTTTATTTCACGTTTCAGGCCTGCAAAGGAGCGCAAGCTCGAAAAGGAGCTGCTGGAGCTGTTCGAGATGAACAGCAGCCTTCTCAACCGCAAGGTGAGAACCTATTCGAGGGGCGAAAGGAAAAAGCTCGGCCTCGTTGCCGCAATGCGCCACGACCCGGACCTTCTGATACTCGACGAACCCACATCCGGTCTCGACCCCATGATCAGGCACTCCTTTTTCGATCGCTGCCGTGTTTTACGGGATATGGGGAAAACCGTCTTTCTTTCCAGCCACAACCTTTATGAAACACAAAAGGTATGCGACCGGGTCGGCATCGTGAACCGGGGATTGCTGGTTGCCCTGGAAACCATCGCCTCCTTGAGAAGGATAAGCGTGTGCAATGTCGAAATCGTGCTTAATGACCCTGCTGACTTCAGTCGGCTGAACCTTGAAAATGCTGAGGAGGTTAAACGTTCAGAAAGCAGGATCTCCATCATGTACAGGGGGACTTCGGACGACCTGGTTCGTGCTCTTTCACGCGTATCCCTGAAGGAGATCGTTATTGCGCCGCCATCCATAGAAGACGTTTTCATGCAGTACCTTGGCGATGCATCATCAGGCGATTCTGGAAGGAGCGGGCGATGAACCTCAACCTCTTCAGGTTCGAACTCAGGCTCAACCGGTTTCCTGTGCTGGTGCTGGCCCTGTCCCTGGTTGCCGTGCAGGTGTCCCTGGTTTTTTTATACACCGTTGTTGAGCAGGACAGGATGGCAGGCCTGCTCGATATCGTTCCGGGACCGCTGCGATCCATCATGGACGCATCTTTCATGGATCTGCTGTCTGTCAAGGGATACCTCGCGTTCTGTTTCACTCCTCCTCTAGTGCTTATTCTTCTATGCTCCGCCGCATTATCAATATCCAGCCGGTCCGCCGTGGGCAGCGTTGACGACGGACTGACAGACCTGATCCTGTCCCAGCCCGTTCCCAGGTGGTTTGTGCTTCTCAGCAGGATGGCAGCCGGTGAACTGCTGATGCTTTTGATTGTGTTCTGTATGTGGGCGGGCCAATACATCGGTACTTTGCTCGCGAACCTGCCTTCATCGCCCCCACGCACGCCTTACATCTTCATCGCAGTCAACGCCTACGCGTTTACACTTGCGGTAAAGGGGTTGGGCTTTCTGATTGCCGTTTGCTCGCGCCGGCGCGCAAACGCGGTGGGTGTTTCGATCGCCGTCTTGGCGATCATGTTCTTTTTTACGTTTTGCTCCAACGTCTGGAAACCGCTCAAACTGTTTTCCGGTTTTTCCTTTTTCAACTACTATGTACCGGGAAAAGTGCTGTTCCGCGGAGGAACCTTCCCGATTTGGGATGTTCTTGCTCTGCTTTCCTTGTATTTATTGTGCGCAGGAGCAGCGGTTTTCATTTTTCAGAAGCGCGACATGTGAACCACTCGCCTGTACCTGGGGACAGTGCTTTAGAAAACACCCCTGTACAGCCGAATATAACGGTCATGCAAGCAAACAAGGACAGCTGTCGCAGCGCGGCAGCCGAATAGGGATAGGTTGATTCCCGTGGTTACAAACATTATATGGCTCGCGTTCATCACGCTGATACCCGCGCTTGAACTACGCGCCTCCATACCGGTCGGCTTCTTTGGCATGCGCGAAGATCTTTCCTGGCCTGTTGTAGTGGTTGTTTGTGTTCTTTCGAACATCGTGCTCGGTTGGATTGTCTTTGCAGTAATCGGCCCTGTTTTCGAGTTCATCCGCAGGTGGATGTGGTTCGAGCGGAGGATATGGCCCCTGCTCGAACGAACAAGAAACAAGATCAAACCGTACGTTGATAAATACGGCGAGATCGGGGTGGCGCTTTTCATCGGTATCCCCCTTCCCGGGTCAGGTGTGTACACAGGCGCCTTCGGCGCTTACCTTCTCGGACTGGACAAACGCAAATTCGCTGTAGCCAACGTGATAGGTGTTTTCATCGCAGGTTGCGCAGTGACCGCTATCTGCCTGCTGATCCTGCATGGCGTTGTCATGGACGACAGCTGGTTGGCCAAACTCTTCATCAAAAAAGGTTGATGTCTAAAGAACCACGGATGAAATATGCGGGTTAAGGCCTAATCTGCCTCATCCAACAGGATTTCCGGAACCGGCTCCGTCATTATGTTGATTCCACCATCATGTTCTATCGTAATGGTGTAGATGCTGCCTTTCTGAAAACGGGTGTAAACCGCCTCTCCCTGGGCCACGCGAACCCCTATCCCGCGCGCTGTTTCTGGGTTCCCCGCGTACTCCCAGAACCGTTTCCACAGATCGATTTCGAACTGTGACGGTTCATCCCCAACCCGGTAGAGATCCGGTATATCCTTGGACGAGCCGCTGCCATCCACAAGGAAACCTTGCTCAGGCGCCTGGTGCTCGCCGAATATCCGCCTGAACAGACAGATGCTCTTGCCCCTGAGCGCCTCACCTATCTCAACGTACTCCGTGGTAAACTTGATCACAAAAGCATCGAAATATATGACATCGCCCTGCACCTTGAAGTACTGAGGAGGCAAAGGGCTTCCGTTGCGTGCGTTCTCTACGAACTTGATCGTTGTTTCCAGGATGCCGGTTTCAGGGTTTACGCTCTGTTCCTTTACTATCACCTGTGCGATTCGTGTTTCAGCGGAAAGGCGCTCTACAACCTGGTTGAGCGCTTGAATTTCCAGCTCTTTCCGGTTGTATAGGTTGTTTAGAAAGAACACGGCATAAAGCCCGGCCCCGACAAAAACAGCGAACACGAGCAAGCTGACGCTTGCCCGGCCCCTACGAATCATAAACCGTTTTTGTTCTTCCGGCATTCCTTCAGGCCGCCTCTCGTGTATCTGGGCGTCAGAAAAAACACGCGGCCCGCAGATGTAACTCTTCGGGCCGCGTGAACATGTTTGTCTTTTATAAAGAAGCACGTCACCTACTTGCTGAGCTCGTCCACCTCTGCGCAGGTCTTGCTTACCGCTGCCACGGAGTTTTTAAGAGCTTCCTTTTCGCTATCCGAGAGGTCCACTTCGATGACCTTTTCCATGCCGTTGGCGCCCAGAAGGGCGGGAACGCCTACGAACAGGCCGTCAACGCCGTACTCTCCTTCGAGACGCGCGCAGACCGGCATGATCTGGCGCCGGTTGTAGGCAATCGCTTCAGCCATCTGAAGAGCAGCCCATGCGGGGGACACGAAAGCCGAACCCACACCGAGAAGGCCGACAACCTCGCCACCGGCTTTCCTGGTCCTGGTTTCGATGGCTTCAAGGTCTTCATTGCTTACGAACTTCTCAACCGGCATTCCCGCGATGCGACAGCAGCTTCTCACAGGCACCATTGTGTCGCCGTGGCCGCCGAGAACGACAGCTTCCACGTTGCTCACGGAAACGTTGGCGGCTTTTGCAACGAAGTAGCGGTAGCGCGAGGAATCCAATACCCCTGCCATACCGAAGAGCTTGTTCTTGGGAGGATTCATTATTTTGTTAAGCGTGTAAACGATGGCATCCAGAGGATTTGCAATGGAAATCACGATTGCATCCGGAGCATGCTCCATGATTCCGGCGGCAACCTGGTCAGTGATCTTGAGGTTGGTTTTCAAAAGCTCTTCACGCGTTGGGATCGTGCCGTCAGGGCGCTTTTTCCTTGGAACACCAGCAGTGTTGATGATTACATCACATCCCTTGATTACGCTGTAGTCCCTTGCGCCGTCGACGTTAACGTCCACGCCGAGAATTGGCGTACCCTCGGAAACGTCCAGGCATTTACCTTTCGCAAAATCGGGTTCGAGGATATCCATGAGCCCGATCTCTTTTGCCAGTTCTCTCCTGGCGATCTCCTGTATCAGAACTCCTCCGATGTTTCCACCGCCGATAACTCCTATCTTCTTCAGCATAGCATTTCTTCCTTATCAAAAACCAAAACTTTTGCAGCACGATCCGAATTGTCGGCTGCTTCAACCATACTAACGTTATTTTATAATGCGGCCTGCACTAGCCGTTAATCTCATGAAACTTCCCATACTATTGTTCAAATGAACCGAATTCAACAGTAAATCGATGTTCGAAATCTAAAAAATGATTATAAAATATGCGGGTTAGATTCTTACCATCATTTTCCCGGGCCTGATCTCGCATATCTGATGGTGATACTCTTTTCTACCTCCTCCAGGGAAGCCTCGCTGACGAGGTCTCTCACCTCGCTCACCGTTTCCCTGCCCCTTAGCTTCTCGCTTACATACTCTCTGAACGTTTCAGGATCAGGCCCTTGGAGCATGTGACGGCAAAACAGCGCGCATGCCGCAACAGCGCCCTGATAAAACCGCAACACCGAAACCTCGTCGTTGAGCCTGACCAGGTCATTTGTCATACACGCCCGCCACAGCTCGGCCCTGTCCTGAAAATCCAGCAAACGTGTCAGAGGTATTGGCCAGCTTCCACCTGTAAGGCCCAACCAGTCTGAAAAGGAGGGGACCTCCCTGATTCCGGCCCCGTTCAGGTTCAGGCGCCCCTGGCTGTCCACGCCCTTTCCAAATGTCAGAAGGCACGGAACGCCGAGCTCGATCCATGCGGCCGGCGGTTCGACCTCGTCCTCCGGATTCTCCCTCTCCTCTCGCGTGCACTCGGCTGCCAGCATCAAGCTGAAAGAGTCCAGGACAATCCGTCGCAGCTCCTCTGATCCGGCGTATTCCAGGGAAAGCCCCCCTGTCCGGTGAATGACCAGCATATCGTCTTCCGAAACGTACACAGCATCGAACTCCTCGGCATCGAGTATCCACACGAAAAACCTCAGCCCGCTGTCAGGAGAAGTGCTGCCGGGATCCATGTACAACGATTTGTACAAACTCAAAAGGTGCTTCATGTCAGCTGCAACCGCGTCAAGAAACAACAGCGCTTTCTTGTGGTCATCCTTCTCGTCCCCCTGAAAAAAAACATGAAACGGAAGGTGGCTGCGGTCCACCCAGAAATCGCCCTTGCCGATCAGTTTCGTGAAAAACTCATCGCGCATGAGGCGCCTGAGGTGACTGCGCCTTCGGTCATCAAAAGGGTCGTTCTCGCGATACGCGACAACCTCTTCCAGTTTTTTACGGGACTGCTCCCAGTCGGAGCGGAGCTTTGCAAGCTCGTCCGGCACAAGCCACTTACTCCTGAGTTTCCGGAACCTCTTGAGCTCCCACTCCATCTGGCGCCCCTCATAGATCTTGAAATCCTTCAGGTGATATTCAGGATCGAACGAAACCTGCCCGGTTCCCTCCCTGGCTTCCCAGTTCTCCGGGTCGAGGCTGAGCGCCTCCCTGAAAAAGCCATCGGCCAGCTCGTGCTCGCCATAGCCTTTTGCTCGTTTTGCAAGTTCGACGAACTCTTGCGGCGAGCTGCACGAGGCTGCTTCGGATTCCCAGTCCGCTGGAGGCAGCATTGAAAAATCATCGAAAATGTCGGTTATAAAAGGCTGAACGCTGTTCTCTGAAGACTGGTCGTTTGAATGCCCCGTCTCTGAAACAAATCCTGTTCCGTCCGGATCAAACGATCTCTGAACAGCATCCGGGTTCCATGATTTAACATCGCCGGTTTTGTTGAATTGTGGATATACAGTCGGATCTGCCGACGGTTTCGCATTAAAAAGGCGAAGCATCGAAGGATTGAAATTGATCACAAGCGCAAGGGTGATGGGTGCGACCAGTACCGCCAAAATGATAGGCAGTTTCTTCAGAACCAGCCACAAGAACCCTCTGTTGTTCATGGCAAACCGCTGATCATTCCCTGGAGATGACTCTTAGCACGCGAGCCAGGCACTTGTCCATGCTCTCAGCCCCGGTGTTGATTGAATATGCATCGGCATTGGAAAAGAGCCGCTTGAAGAAGTCCTTTTGCAGATCCATCCGATCGCGTGATTCTACAAGGAGATATGGATTAAAAAACGGCTGGTTTTTGAACGAACCGAACCCGAGCGTACCCGGTGTTGTTACCTGGTATCTCCCCGTTTCAAGGGTCTTGACGGCCTGATCCGCATCGAGGTCCTCGAATGCCGGTGAAACAGGATCTCGCCTGAGGATGAAGACATGCTTCAGGCGTGTGCGGCGGACATACCTGCCAGGACCGACGAGCCAGTTCGGATCAACAACAGCCCGGGAGTTCCTGTTGCCGAAAAAGCAGTGCTGTGTGTTTTTCTGAAGGGGACAGTTGTCCTTGTCAGGGCAATGTTTGTTGTTGCAGTCCTCTCGCTTTTCAGCGATGTTTTCGCATTTCGAGCGGTTGAAGATCGTGCTCAGATCGGTGAGATTCTGTGCGATGTCCGTTCTCATGAAGAATTTTCTTTCGGAGATGTCAGCGATCGCCTCTTCATCCCTGTAGCGCACGAACACCCAGTCGTCTGAATGCAGCTTTACTCTATCGTCCTCCAGAAGGCTGTAAGCAAGAGTGGAGCGGCCTGTTCCCGTGGCCCCAATGATCATGACTCCTTCACCATTCACATCAAAACAGGAGCCCCTGATCGAATGTACATCGTATAGACGTTCGCTGATGTCGGCTACAATGCCGAGCGCCCATCCCCTCACCATTCCGTAATAGGCCGTGTTGAAAATAAACGCTGTTTTCGAATCCGAGTTGTAGTAGGCGTACGGTTCGTGGTCAGAGACGTTTTTCACCGCGTAAATCACGCCATGGGGAACGAGGTCCGACTCCAGTTCCGCCGGATACCAGTTGTCTATCCAGAAATCGATCAGGTGAGGGGAGTTTGTCCGCAGCTGGATAATGACACCGTTTATGTTTGCGTTCCATTCGTGGTACTCGTCGTACTCGAGATGCTTCTCCGCGATCGCGACCAGTTTTTCGCGCTCTTCGAGGCTGACCTCTTTATCGCAGGGAACGCGGCTCTTTACCTTGGTAATCGTGTTTTTCAGCATTGACACGTTCTCCTTGGGAGCCGCACGCAGCCGGGCAAGGGCCCCGTCGATGCGCTCCAGACCCTTTTCGATGTTCTCCATGGAGGTGGCGTAGGAAATCCTGATGAAACCGGGCATTCCGAAAGCATCGCCCGGCACGACCGCAACGTTGGCTTTTTCTAGAAGATAGAAGGCAAGGCTGTATGAATCCCTGATGCACATCCCGTCCGCCTCACGACCGAAAAGTTCGGAAACGTTCGGGAACACGTAGAAGGCGCCTTGCGGCTTGAAACAGGTCACACCCCTCATCCGGCTCAGCTTCTGCATTATGAAATTACGGCGGTTCTGGAACTCCGCCGCCATCCTGCGCACGGAAAACTGGGGGCCGTTCAACGCCTCAAGGGCCGCCTTTTGAGATATGGAGCACGGGTTGCTCGTGGAATGGCTCTGAATCTTGCCCATTCCCTGAAGTATGTTTTCAGGGCCGGCAACGTATCCGATTCGCCATCCGGTCATTGAGTAGGCCTTTGAAACGCCGTCCACTACAATTGTCCGCTCGCGTATCTCATCGCCAAGCGAGGCGAACGATGTAAAGTCGAAGCCGTCGAACGTGACCTTGCTGTAAATCTCGTCGGAGATCACGTAAAGATCCGATTCCAGGACAACCCGTGCGATCTCCTCCAGCTCATCTCTGTTGTAGGCCGAGCCGGTGGGGTTGGAGGGGTTGTTGAGGATGAGGGCTTTTGTTTTGTATGTGACGGCGGCTCTGAGGCTTTCCGGTGTTATCTTGAAGCCGTTTCCCTCTTCGGCCTGCACCACAACGGGTATGCTGTCCGCCATTCCGACCATCTCCGGGTAGGAGACCCAGTACGGGGATGGAACGATGCACTCGTCACCTGGGTTCAGAAGAGCGAGCATTATAAAATAAAGACTTGCCTTGGCGCCCGTGGAAACGACGATTTCGGAGGGTTTATAGATAAGACCGTGGTCTTCCTCGAACCGTTTGGCGATGGCGGCCTTGAGCTCCGGGATCCCTGAAGACTGTGTGTACCGCGTGAAATCCGATTCAATCGCCTTGATGCCCGCTTCCTTGACATTATCCGGCGTCGGGAAATCGGGCTCCCCAACGCTGAAATCGATGACATCAACTCCTTCAGCGGCCATCTGCTTGGCGCGGGCCGAGATCTTCAGGGTGGGTGAAAATCCGATTCTGGCGGCTCTTTCTGCGACCATCTCTTAAACCTCTATTTCCGGCATCGAGTTTACGACCTACTTGCCGCGTTTGGATCTGTTCTTTGAACCGCTCGTGCCGTCATCCTTCTTTTTCGCTTTTTCTCCGTCATCTTTAGTTTTTGCCTTGGGGAGGTCTCCGAGCAGTTTTTTCACATCCACTCCGCTCAGGGATTCGATCACCTCAGGCATCTGCGCGAGAATTTTTGCCACCTCGCCTGTCACCTTTGAAACCCCCATGGACGACCCCTCGCCGCCTGAACTGACCACTGTTATCTTGTCCACCTTGGACAGAGGAGAAGCGATGGACTGGGCAAGCTCCGGCAGCTTGGACATGAGAATCTCGAACATGGCCGCCTGCGTGTAATGCTCCCAGGACTTCGCCTTTGCGAGCATGGCTTCCGCTTCGGCCGCCCCCTGATCCTTGATCAGCTGGGACCTGGCTTCGGCTTCCTTTTGAATGCGGTAGGCCTCGGCCTCGGCTTTGAGCTTCTCCTCGTATTTTCGCGCCTCGGCAGGCTTTTTCACGTTTGTTTCGAGCTCCTTGTCGACCCGTTTCGACTCCCGCTCCTCGAGCAGGATGGACTGTTCCTTCTCCACTATCTTGACCTTGTACTCCTCCTTTTTGACATCCTGATTAAGGCGGTGCCTCTCAAGGTCGTAGGCCATGTCGGCTTTTGCCCTTTTGTTGTTGATGTCAACGTCGTGGATGGCTTTTTGTGTCTCGAAATCCCGGTGTGCTTCGGAAATCTCGGCCTCGCCCTTGAGCTTGGCGATCGCGCTTTCCTTTTTGGCTCCGGCCGCTTTCATGATCGCCTCTTTTTCGGCCTCCGCCTCGGCGATGTCAGCGTCCTTTTTCACCTGGGCTATCCTTGGGCGGCCAAGCGCTTCGAGATACCCCTGCGTGTCCTTGATGCTGCTGAGCGAAAAGGACACGATGTTCAAGCCCATGTCTTTGAACTCGGGTTTAACAATGCCGATGACTTTTTCAGCGAACCCCATCTGGTCCTGGTAGATCTCCTCCACGTCCATTGTTCCCAGTGCAGAGCGCGTGTGACCGTCGATGATTTCGGATGCTATGCGCCTGATTCCATCGTGGCCCTTGCTCAGGAACTGTTCCGCCGCAAGGCGCAGCGAATGGTCGTCAGTGGAAATCCTGACCTGAGCGGTGGCCTCGACAATGAGCGGAACACCCTTGTTTGTGTATATCTCAGGGGTCTGGATGTTTATTGTGATCATGTCTATGGGCAAAACCAGCGCTTTTTCAACGAGCGGAATCACAAAGGTACCGCCGCCGATGTGCGTCCTGTAGCCCACGGTTTTCACTGTGCCGTCGGGCTCTTTCACGGTCTGCCGCCTGCCGCCGGAAACGATCAGGACCTCGTTGGGTCCTACCTTCTTGTACTGAAGCGCAAGAGCCACAACAGCAAAGGCTGCGATTAGGATGAGTGCGAAAAGAAAGTAGTACCCTGTTCCGATACCCATGAAGGAAAAAATTGACGCCAACATGATCAGCATCTCCAAGTCAAACGGTTCAAGTACGTTGCCTCCAGCGCTCCGAGGTTTTCACACCTCAAAATTGCTGCCATATCGAAACCTTCAAAAATACAGCAACCTGGAGAAAGATCAATGTTTACTCCGGGATTTTGCAGGGTTTTAGAAAAAAAATCGGCTAAATCTTCTATCGTGTCGGACAAGCCGGACAGAACGAACAAGGCTTTAAGATTGAAATGGCTCCGGATCCAGGTATCATTCTATCCCGGCAAGGCACCCTTCCTGCTTATTTGGAGAGGTCACAATGAATGTTTTCAAGACGGTTTCTTGGTGTATCTGTTTGCTTACGCCATGTTTAGCCGCCGGTGCGGCGGATGACCCCATGCTCAGCCATGCCATCGAGAGCATCGACACCTACGACGTTCACGCATACATTTCATATCTGGCATCCGACCCGCTTTACGGCCGTTGCGCCGGTACGGAGGAAAACGAAAAGGCAGTGGAGTGGATTGCTGATTTCATGCGAAAGTCCGGTTTGAAGCCCGGTGGCGACGACGAGAGCTTCTTTCAATGCTTCGATTTCAGACAGCGCGGTACGAAAGGCGAAAAAAAAGTCACGCGCAACGTCGTGGCGGTCTGGGAGGGAACTGACCCGGTGCTCAAGAAAGAAGCGCTGGTGATCGGTGCGCACATGGATCATGTGGGCAGGGCCGGACAGGAGAGCAATCCGGGTCGCATGGGCCGTGCGACGCGCAAAGACGTGATCTGGAACGGTGCTGACGACAACGCTTCCGGCACAGCAGCGGTTATGGAGGTGGCCCAAGCATTTGCCTCTCTTCGCCTGAAAACCGCGCGCACCATAGTCTTCATTCTTTTCAACGCGGAGGAACACGGACTCTACGGGTCTGAGCATTATGTGGCTCATCCCCCGCTGTATCCCCTCGATCACACCGTGGCCATGATTAATCTGGACATGATAGGCCGCAATAACCCGGGAGGAACGGTCAGTGTCCTGGGCGCTGATTCATCGGATAAAGACTACCTCATGAAACTTGCGCAGAGCAGTGCCGCGCGTGTGGGCGGGCTGAAGCTCTCCTTCAGCAACACCTTTTTCGGAGGAAGCGATCACTGGCCGTTCCTTCAGAAACAGATACCAATCGCGTTTTTTTCCTCTGGGTTACACCGCGACTACCACCGTATCTCCGACCACGTGACCAAGATCGATTGCGAACAGGTTAGAGACGTGGCAAGAACTTCCATGCTCATGCTGTACGAGATGGCGAACCACCGAGGAAAGGTGGAGTTCAACTCGATATACAAGCCGGGAATCAGAAGCGGAAAAAACCGCAGGTTGATCGGCATGGACGTGGGGAAAAGAGTCACTCCGGAGGAGCTGGAAGGCCTGAACCTGTCACAAGACCAGGGCGCGATCAGGGTCGCAAAGGTATTCAAGGACACACCAGCGGATCAAGCCGGGCTAAAAAAAGGAGACTTTATTTTGAGCATCGGAACGATCCGCATCCTGGAAAAGCAAACGGTTACATGTCTGCGTAAGGCGATCGATTTCGCGCCGGCCGGAGTGGATGTGTCACTGGAAGTAGTAAGGAACGGCGGTATTGTGCTGCTGACCATCCGCTGGCCTGATGAATGACAGTGGTTGAACCGCAAACCTTGCTATGCCATAATATTCAGACCAGATTGTTTGACTCCTTTACTCAAACAACCGAGATCAAAGGAGCTGAACCATCCGAAATACACGCAGGAGGATTTTTATGAACCTATCGGAAAGACTTGAAAACGTAGCAGTCATCGGAGCCTCGGGAAAGATGGGCAGCGGTATTTCCCTGCTTCTGGCCAAGGAGCTGGCCGGGATCAAGCTCTCCAGCGAGGGCAAAGGCAGGGCTTTTCGCCTGGCGCTCATCGACGTGAGTGAAGTTGCGCTGGACGGGCTGATGACCTATCTTCGCGGGCAGCTGCTCAAGCTCGCGGAAAAGAGCGTGGGGCAGCTTCGTGTGCTGTACGAGGACCGCACCGATCTCGTGGAAAACGGCGAGATGATCCGGGAGTTCGTTTCACAAGCGTTGTCCCTGGCGCGCCCCTCGACCGACATGCAGGCAATCTCGGGTGCGCGCATCGTTTTCGAAGCGGTTTTCGAGAACGAGGAGCTGAAGATCGACCTGCTGAAAAAAGCCGGGGAGTACGCTGATCCTGATGCGTGGTACATGACCAACACCTCTTCGATTCCGATCAGCGGGCTCGATCAAAAGGCTGAGCTGGGGGGTAAGATCATCGGCTACCATTTTTACAATCCACCCGCAGTCCAGAGGCTGCTGGAGCTGATCAGCTCGGACCGAACTCTGCCCGAGCTCAAAGAGGCGGGCATGGAGCTTGCAAAACGGCTCGGCAAGAAGGTGATCCCTGCAAACGACATCGCCGGTTTCATCGGAAACGGCCATTTCACACGTGACGGCCTGCATGCCCTGTCAGCCGCGGACCAGCTAAGGGGCGATGGTGAGTGGGCCCCATCGCTTTACATGATGAACCGCGTGAGCCAGGACTGGCTGCTCAGGCCGATGGGCATCTTTCAGCTCATCGATTACGTGGGTGTCGATGTTTTCCAGCTCATCCTTAAGGTGATGGACAGGTACCTGCCCGGCCGCGGCCTTCAAAGCGACTTCATCGATGCCCTGTCCGAGAAGTCTGTTCTCGGCGGCCAGAACCATGACGGCTCGCAGAAGAACGGCATTCTCGAGTACGCCAAGGGAAGGCCTTCTGCCGTGTACGAACCGACCAAGGGGGAGTATGTTCCGTTCGATCCCGATGGCTGGACCGGAAAGGCTGATGTGGAGCTCGGATCCCTCCCCGAAGGTTTCAAGCCCTGGAAGGCGCTTCTTGGTGTAAAGGACAGGGACGATCTCCTTGAGCGGCATTTCGAAGCTGTGCGCTCATCCGACACAAAGGGAGCTGTGCTCGCGAGCGAGTACCTTGCCGCCTCGAAAAAGATCGGGGAGAACCTTGTTTCCGACGGAGTCGCCGCAAGCATCGGTGATGTGAACGGCGTGCTTACCAACGGCTTTTTTCATCTTTACGGCCCTATCAACGATTATACCGGGTGATTCCCGGGAGGTGATATTCATGAATAGCTTGAGAAAAAAAGTATACGGATGCGCGCCGGTTCACACTGTCTACCTGGGTCCCGGCCGTAAGGAGTTCCACCCTAAAAAACCGAGGCCCGGCATCGAACACTACATTCTCGAAGCGGGCCGCGCTTCCATGGGCCAGGTCGCTGATCCGTCCGCCATTGACCAGGGAGTCGTGGGCAACTTCATGGCTGCCCGTTTCAACCGTCAGGGACATCTCAACGCCCTGCTTCCCGAGGTGCACGAGACCCTGCTGCACAAGCCGTGCACGCGCGTGGAAGGGGCATGCGGCTCAGGAGGGCTGGCTGTTGCAACCGCTGCCAACGCAATCCTGGCTGACATGGCTGATGCTGTTCTGATAATAGGAGTTGAGGTTCAAAACACTGTCAAGGCCATGTACGGGGCTGACATACTAGCGGGCGCCGGGCACTACAGCCGTGAGCGGAAAAAGGGCCATGTTTTCTTTTTCCCGAACCTTTTTTCGAACAGGGCCGGTGCTTACTACGAAAAGTACGGAAGGGATGATGCGAGGCGGGGCATGGCCGAGTGGTATGCCCTGGCCGTCGAAAACGCACGAAACAACCCCAACGCACAGGAACATCACAACGCTGACCCGGACCCTCGCGCCACAGGGCTCACCGAACCCAACGCGAAGAGCTTTCTCGAGCACATCTCTGTTTTCGACTGCTCCAAGGTCACGGACGGCGCCTCGGCTCTCATTCTCGCTTCCGAGGAGGGGCTCGCCAAACTCGGCGTTTCAAAAGAGAAGGCCGCGCTGATCAGGGGCATCGGCCACTGCGAGGGCAACCTTGCAGCCGATCCGCCGGAGCTCACCCGCCTCGACACGACAGCGGCTGCTGCTGCTGCGGCTCTCGAGATGGCAGGAGCGAAGCCGTCACAGCTCGGTCTGCTCGAGCTGCACGACTGCTTCTCCATTTCAGGGATGCTCTCCCTTGAAGCGGTCGGCCTGGCGGATTCGGGCAAGGCAGCCGCGTACCTTCTCGACGGAAACACCCGCGCGGAAGGGAAATGCCCCACCAACCTGACGGGCGGGCTCTGCGGCTTCGGGCATCCGACCGGAGCAACAGGGGTCAGGCAGGTTGCGGACATGGTGCTTCAGCTTACCGGACAGGCTGATCAGTGCCAGGCGAAGTTCACGGGCAAGAAGCCTTTTGCCATGTCAATCAACATGGGCGGAAACGACAAAACCCTGGTCTCCTTTGTCATGAGCGCTGACTAATCCGAATTACTCGAGGTGCATTCTCTGAAGGTACACGGCATCAGCATCAGGACACCGGCTATAACGGTTCTATCCGTGCTGGCGCTGCTTGCAGCCGGGTGCGGCGAGCCCCTGGACAACAAAGGCGATAAGCCGTACAACATCCTGCTGATCAGCATAGACACGCTGCGTGCCGACCATCTCGGCGCATACGGCTGCACCAGCGTCGAAACCCCGAACATCGACAAGCTTGCCAGGGAGGGAGTTCTCTTCAGTAACGCTTACACACCATGCCCCATTACCCTGCCGGCTCACGCCTCTCTTCTGACCGGTGTGTATCCGGCGTTTCACAACGTACGCAACAACGGAATCGCGACCGCCCGGCCGTCCCTGACATTTCTACAGGAAGTTCTCCGGAACAACGGGTACGCAACGGGCGCTGTCATCGGATCCCTTGTCCTCGATTCCGGATTCGGCCTCGATCAGGGGTTCGATACGTACGACGACGAGATCGTTCAGAGCGACAGGGATGTCTCGACCTTCTTCTTCCCTGAACGCAGGGCCGAAGAGGTCACGAGCCGTGCATACGCATTTCTCAAGCAGCAGGGCTTGAACGGGAAACCGTTTTTTTTGTGGGTTCATTACTTCGATCCTCACGGCGTGTACGCGCCTCCCGGGCGGTTTGCCGACAAGTACGCCGACAACCCGTACGACGGCGAGATAGCCTATGTTGACGAGCAAATAGGCGTTCTAGGAAACATGCTGAGGATGACAGGCCTCGATAACGACACGTTGTGGATCATCACTTCGGATCATGGCGAAGGGCTCGGCGAGCACGGGGAGACAACGCACGGCATTTTTGTCTACGATACCACGCTGCATGTGCCGCTGATTCTATTCAACAAGGAGCTGATGAGCGAACCGATGGAGGTGTCCGCCTGTGTTTCCCTTGTAGACATCATGCCGACGGTCATGGACCTGCTCAACATCACAGCGTGCGAGAGTGAGCTGTCAATGCATGGAATGAGCCTTGTCCCGCTTTTGGCAGGTCGAAAAGAGAAAATCCACGACCTTCTTTATTTCGAAACACTGATGCCCTACTTCGACTACGGCTGGGCAGGGTTGAGGGGTGTCAGGTCGGACGGACTCAAGTACATTGCCGCGCCCGAACCCGAGCTGTATGACTCTCATGAAGATCCCGTCGAGCTGGACAACATTTTCGAAAAATGCCGGGCGACGGCCCGTTCCATGAACGCTTCCATGCATGATGAGTGGGGATCCGGCTATGAAGGCGATGGTCAAGCGGGCGCGTCCGGTATCGACGCAAAAACTCGTTCAGTGCTTTCCGCCCTCGGGTACAGTTCAGGAGCAAAACACGAATACCTGGAAGGGGATCCGTTCAGCGGCCCGGATCCCAAGAGCATGATCTGGGTGCGCTCTTCGCTCGACAGGGGCGCTTCCCTTTACATGCAGGGTAGGTATTTCGACAGTGTGAATCTCTTGGAGGAGCTTCACCAAAAGGTGCCGGACAACCCCAAGGCCCCTTTCTACATGGGCGCTGCATATCTCAAGCTTGGCAAGCTCGACATGGCTGAAAAATGCTACATGTCAGTGCTTGATCTGCAGCCCGAGAACACCGAGGCGTTAACAAACCTCGGGTTCATTTTTGGACAAAAGGGACGCGTGGAGGAGGCGATAAAAACGCTCAATGCCGCACTTGCCCTTAACCCCGACCACATCAAGGCTCTAATGAACCTGTCAATCATACATGCGCAGGCGGGCGATGCAAAAAAGGCTGAGCAAGGGTTCTTACGCCTGAAGGAGATCGCACCGAATCACGTGAAGGTTTACGAGTGCCTTGGGTCTCTTTATGCAAACGAGGGTGACTTCCGGTCCGCGCTGGAAGCTTTCGAGGAGGCGCTCAGGCTGGATCCTGAAGGCGGACCGGTATTTCTAAACTGTGCAAAGTGCTGCGCGGAGCTGGGTGATATGAAGAAGGCGTCAATGCACCTTAAAAACGCGCGCCGCCGGGGTGTCAGGATCCCGGCGGCGCTCGAAGAAAAACTTGCGCCTTACATGAAAAGGTAGTTGGGCCCGATATCAAACCGGGACCGTTTTTTCCTTGAATGCGATCCCGGCCCCTATTTCCAGCTCGCGCATGACAGGCTCGTAGATGCCGGGGCTCACGGGGATCAGCACTCCGCGATCGGTTATCCTGCCATCGAGGATCATGTGCGCCCCGATTGCCGCTGGAAGGCTGACGGTGCGCGACATCGATGAATCGCCGCATGAGATGCCGAACGCGAGCAGGGTCGAATAAGTCTTTTCCTTTTTTCCGCCGTCATACTCGGCTGTGATCTCGTGCTGCATCACGCAGAAATCGCGGTCCTTTTCCCCCATGGACAGCTTTTCCAGCATCTTGTTTGCAATGGCGTCAAGAGGCGATATCTTTGTGTTTCCGTTGGTGATTATCTTTTCATCGTCCAGCAGGCCGAGCCACTCGATCCTCTTGATGGTGTCCGACAGCTCGTGAACCTCGATATGGTTGGCCAGTGCGTTTTTCAGATCTACGTCCTTGCTCACGTTGATGAGATGCCTAATCATGTCAGAGTAGGTCATTTGGCTGACATCGATCTCATCAAGGCTGAAGTAATTCATGTCAGCGAGCTTCTTCATGGTGTACGACCAGCCGAGGTTGCGAAGAGTACCCCTAAGCATGTTCTTCACGTGCTTGAGGTCGTATATGTCCACATAAGGCATGGAATCACGGTTGGGGTAGGCTTCGAGCTCACCGTACCCCTGGATCGAAACGAGCCAGTGGTCAGCGAACAGTTCCGGACCGGGAAGCTCGACGACCGCACCGTCTTTCATGTAACAGGCGCTGTTGCGTCCCGCGAGGACCACGCCCCGAGGGCTCCACGAGAATTTGTATCCCCATGGATTGGTGTTCGCCTCCGGCGCAGGAAGCCCGCCGCAGTACGAAAGAAAGCCGGTTACACGCCCGCCGCGTTTCTTGATGTCGTGCACGATTTTCATGGCGGACATGTGATCGATCCCCGGATCCAGACCTATCTCGTTCAGGAAAGTGAGGCCGGCATCGCGTGCAGCCCCGTCGAGCTCTTTCATCTCCTCGCTGACATAAGAGGTTGTGACAAGTTGTTTCTTGTGTTTCAGGCACAGCTTGGCCACCGTGACATGGTATTGGTACGGTACCAGGCTGATGGAGAGGTCGTGTCCCTCGACGAGCTTCTCCAGAGATTCCGCATCCTCCACGTTGAGCGGGAGAGCTATGCCGTTTTCGTGACCGCCCACTAGCTTTTCGGCTTTGCCGACGGTCCTGCTTGCAACAGTCACATGGTAATCTTTCTGGTTCAGCAGGTACTGAACCAAAGGCCGAGACACGAGCCCGGCACCAAGCACTAAAACTTTTCTCATCACAACGGCTCCTATTATCGCTAGGTCAAGATTTCGAGATAAACTTATCCATATGCCTGTAGTCAGGCGTCAACTTTCCCTGATAAACGATCATCGCTTTTTTTATTTCGACAGGAATCCTCAGATCACTGAAGGGAACAGTAAAATCGGCTCCGGCCATCTTCTCGATGAATGGGAACAGGGCTTTGCCGAAGTCGATGGAAGCCTCCCTTGAAAGCTCACAAGGCAGGTTGTCCACGGCCATTACAACGGGTCCATCGCCTTTTACTCCATCTGTGATGCGGTCACGTGCCGGCTCGTACACGAACACGGGGTTATCCGGGTACGTTGCTTTCCCGGTGAACTCGACAGCGCCTTCGATGTCACAGCTTATATCCCCAACAACCTTCAGCGGCGGAGGGCAACCGATCGAGTATTTTTCGATCATCGAGGACCTGGTGATCAGCCTTGGGTATTTGTCATCCCAGTATATGCAGTTCATCAGCACGGTCAGTTGCGGAAAGTACCTGTCAAATGCCGCGACGTACCTGTCCGGGTGTTCATAATACTCTTCAAGATCGAATACCTTGTTTTTATCGGCGGGCATGACCATGTGCTCTTCCTTGAACACAACCTTGTACAGCTTGTGACGGTTGAAGCCCCCTTTTGATATGAAAGGATCGAGCTCAGCAGGATCAAGCGTCTCGAAGGGCAGGATGTCGATGATCTCCTGCGCACCCAGCGATACGTTTCCGTATCCGGTAATTCCGATGATCAGTGGGCACAGGTCAACGCAAAGCCCATCGTTTTTTATTTCAATTGCCACCTTGTCCAGCTCTATGATCGCGTCATCAAGGCTGTTGTACTGATATGCCTGCTTGACATGCAAAAACGGGTTGGGCTCGAGCTCTTCCCAGGCCATCCGCTTGCCGAAGGCCCACAGGGTGTCGATCATGCCCGCTATCCCGGCGTACCTTCCGAAGAAAATGAGCCTTTGGTTCCTTTCATCCGTGACTCTTTCATAATCGATGATGTTGCATTTCAGCTCGATGAGGCGCCTGAGCATATCCATGTTGTATGGCTGGCCTTTAACAGTGTGAGAAAAAAAGGCATAGGTGCCTCCCTCGCGGAAAAGCTCCGAAGGAATCTCCTTCACCGCGAACACAATCCCGCAGTCATCGAGGTTCTCCCGGACTTCAGCCCCGGCCTTTTCGTATTCCTCGTCGGAAAAGACGCGTATCGGAGAGGGCTGCACTGCGAACGAAAGCTGTTTTTCCCGGATCAGGGTTTCGACCTGATCCGGAATCAAAGGCACTCTGCGCTCCCACTTGTTCTTGTCTTCCCGCCGGATCCCGATCTTGTGTTTCACCCTTTTGCCTCCGATTGAAAAAAATCGAGCCAAGGCCACGTCAGTATTTTTTGCTCATAAAAAAAAACGCCATGAGCAGCTTCTTTATCAACTACACCGGCGCATTTGATTATATGGTTAAACATGACGTCAGCACGCCGTCTCCACGGATTTGGGAAAATATTTGAGAAAACAAATAGTTAATTGTCAATGATTTAAGAGCGACCGAACCTCTTACTCTGCCTCTTATTCTTTCCAAAGCCTACCCCTACAAGTACTCCAGCGATTTCGTGGGACAAAACGTCGCGCATGCAGGGTCTCCCCCGCAAAGGTCGCACTTGATTGCGATATGGGATCGGCTGTCGGTTTCCATCTGGCCGAACGGGCATGCCGCCGCACAGGCGCCGCACCGCAGGCACCTCTCGTCGATCACCTCGATGGCACCGGTTTCATCGTTCCTCTTCAGCGCCTCGGTCGGGCATGCGCGCACGCACGCGGCATCGTCGCACTGAAAGCAGGTGAGCACAATGTTCTTCTCCTCACCTTTCATGAAAGCACGGATCCTGGACAGGCCGAGGCCGTTTTTGTCCGCATGCTTGAAAGAGCAGGCCAGTTCGCAGGTACGGCACGCGGTGCACCTGCCGGGTGTGATTATCAGGGTTTTTTGCATGGCCAAACCTCTAAGCTAAAAAATACGCCGGTTCCTGAAGAAGGCGCCTGACTCTCTTCGTTGTTTATTGGTCTCCAGCGGCAAAGGCCGCGTCGATTCTGTCCGCCAGCCTGCTCCTCTTGCATTCAGGGCAAAGCCTGAACGCCTCTTCCGCAAGCCCGCATTTTTTTGATTCAAACTTCAACTGCTCTTCAGTCATGAGCACCTGCCCGCAGCTATCGCACTTTGCCATCTCGAAGGTTCTTCCCCATATTTTGCGTCTTCCTCCCTGCTCTTCGAAACGGATCACGTTGTTAGGGCAGATATGAGCGCAGCTCAAGCAGCCGATGCAGTCGGCAGGCGGCTTGCCAAACGGTATGGATATCTTCTTCGAAGCGCCCCTGCCTGCCGTGGATATGGCTCCTGCCCCTTTTGCCTCGCAAGCCCTTACGCACTGCGTGCAAAGCATACAGTCCGTTTTCGTAGGATTCTTCCTGTAGCTGGTCTCGCTCAAACCGTACTGAGCAGCCATCGTGCGTATGGTTTCCGCTCCCGGGCACCTGGCCAGAAGAAGGTCGAGCACCACCCGCCGCGCGCTGTGAACAGCCTCGTTGTCAGTGACAACCTCGAGCCCCTCTTCCACCGGGTAAAGGCATGATGTCACGATCCCTTTCCATCCCTTCCAGTCTGCATGGCTGATCTCGACCACGCACACCCTGCAGCTGCCCGATGCATCCAGCCCCTCATGGTGACACAGGGTGGGAATCTTTATCCCTTCCCTCCCGGCCACATCGAGTATGGTCATCCCCTCCTCGGCCTCGTACTGCCCTTGGTTGATCTGCAGATGAATCATCTCTCGCCCTTTCATTCGCTTCATTCCGTGACAACGGCGTCGAAACGGCAGACGGTACGGCATGCACCGCAGCGGGTGCACAGCTTCTCGTCGATAAGGTGAAGCTTTTTCTTTTTTCCGGTAATGGCGTCCGCCGGACATGCTTTCGAGCACGCCGTGCAGCCGTTGCAGTTTTCCTCGCTGATCCTGAACGTGGTCAGCTCGCGGCATATGCCGCCCGGACACTTCCTGTCCTCTATGTGCGCGCGGTATTCGTCCTCGAAATGCGTCAAGGTGCTCAACACCGGGTTTGCCGCGGATTTTCCGAGCGCGCAGAGCGAGGTGGCGATGATGCCGTTGCTCAATGTTTTTATCTTTTCAATGTCGTCTCCCCTGCCCCTGCCCTCGCAGATCTCGTCCAAAATGTGATAAAGCTGAACAAGACCCTCCCTGCACGGGGTGCATTTCCCGCATGATTCTTCCGTCAGGAACTTCAGAAAGTACCTTGCCACGTCAACCATGCAGGTCTGGTCATCCATGACGATCATACCGCCTGACCCCATCATGGAGCCGGCTTTTGTCAGGGAGTCGAAATCCACGGGGGTGTCGAGAAACGCATCCGGGAGGCATCCGCCTGAAGGCCCCCCGGTCTGGACGGCCTTGAACGGACGGTCGTTGATGATGCCGCCTCCGACACCGAATATGATCTCCCGCAGCGTGGTGCCCATCGGCACCTCTACAAGCCCGGTGTTCTTGACCTTGCCCACGAGAGAGAACGCTTTCGTTCCCTTGCTTCGTTTTGTTCCGATGGCTGCAAACGCTTTTGCGCCCTTATGGATTATCCATGGAACGTTGGCCCAGGTCTCCACGTTGTTCAGCACCGTCGGCTTGTCTTGGTACCCCTTCACCACGGAATGGATATACTTGGCTCTTGGCTCCCCCACCTCTCCTGCAACGGATTTCATCAGTGCGCTGGACTCGCCGCACACGAATGCGCCGCCGCCCCTTGCGATCTCGATGTCGTATGAGAAGCCGCTGCCGAGTATGTCTGTGCCAAGCAGTCCGCGCTCTCTGGCCTGCTCGATGGCTCGTGATATGTGCGTGACAGCCAGGGGGTACTCTTCACGTATATAAATGAACCCCTCGGATGAGCCCACCGCTTTCGCGCCGATTACCATGCCCTCGATCACCGAATGGGGATCGCCTTCACAGATGCTGCGGTCCATGAACGCGCCCGGGTCGCCCTCGTCCGCGTTGCAGAGCACGTATTTCGGGTTCTCGTCCACACGGGCGCAGGTTCGCCACTTTTTTCCCGTTGGAAAACCGCCCCCACCGCAGCCCCTGAGCCCGGACCTGGTCACCTCGTCGATGATCTCGCCGGGCGTCTTCTTTGAAAGAGCCTCAGCCATTGCCTTGTACCCGCCCTGGGCAAGGTAGTCGTCGATATCCGCCGGGTCTATCTTTCCGATGTTGCGAAGCGCGGTGCGGTGCTGCAGCGCATAAAAGGGAATCTTGTCGTGGCGCTCTATTCTCTTCTTTGTGTTTGGATCCTTGTACAGGAGCCTCGGGATGAGCTCGCCCTTGGCCAGGGTCTTCTCCACGATCTCTTTCGCGTCTTTCGGTTTCACTCGCTGGTAAAAGACACCCGGAGGGTTGATGACCACGAGCGGGCCCTTTTCGCAGAAGCCGTGACAGCCCGTGCATTTCAGCATGAGCTTGAGCTTCGCCTTCTGCCGCTTCTTCTTCAAGGCCCTTTCTATGGCATCCCTCACGTCCATGCTGCCGTTGGCAAGACACCCGGTTCCCGCACAAACGAGAACCTCGATCTCGTACCCGGCGCGCTTTTTTCGGGCATCCCGGATCGCCTTGTTCAGCTTTGTAACGCTATCTATTTTCATTGTGTGTCACCATCATTTGACAGCCTTGGTCATATCCCCCGGCTGAACCTTGCCTTGGTACTTTCCGTTGACGGAAACAACCGGGGCCATTGCGCAGGCACCCACGCAGTTGACCGTTTCCACGGTGAATTTCAGATCTTTCGTTGTTCCGCCGGGCACTATGCCGAGCTCCTCGACCAGCTCGTCAACCAGCACCTGCGCGCCCCGTATGTGGCATGCTGTTCCCGTGCAGATGCGGATTATCACCTCTCCCTTGGGTTTCAGGCTGAACGCCTTGTAAAATGTGGCTGCTGAAAACGCTTTGCTCAGGGGGACTCCGAGATGCACACAAAGCAGATCGACCGCC
This sequence comes from uncultured Phycisphaerales bacterium, assembly GCA_964542475.1. GTDB lineage: Bacteria > Planctomycetota > B15-G4 > B15-G4 > CAYZWU01 > CAZIUL01. The sequence goes on from CAZIUL010000002.1 coordinate 127,985, forward strand.
TCCAGAGGAAGATGGTTGAAGATCCGCTGTATGTCCTGTAGGGCATGGATAAGCCCGCGGCCGTCGCCCTCGGGGTACTGCTCTATGATCGGCTCGAGCTTCTTCATGTCGACACAGTGTTTAGTCATCGCTTTTACCCGCCTTGGCCAGTTTATAGCCTTCCATGAAAGTTTTGCAGTTCACGTCGATGAACTGTTTTTTGCTTGCAAAAGCCTTCTTGATCGCTTTCAGAACGGTTTTCGCCTTCACAATCTCGTTCATACCGATATATGCGCCAAGCATCACAAGGTTCGCGGACTTGCCGCTTCCAGCCTTCATGGCGATGTCGTTCGCGCGGATCCTGAAGCAGGTCATGTCCTTGCGGCTGGACTTGTTTGGAATTAGAGAGCTGTTGACAACCAGTATACCGCCGGGTTTTATCGTTTCCGCGAACTTGTCGTGGGAGGGGCGGTTCATCACGATGCCGCCGCTGGGTGACGGAATCAGCGGTGACCCGATCGGTTTCTCGGACACCACAACCATGCAGTTGGCGGTTCCACCCCTCATCTCCGGCCCGTACGAGGGAAGCCACGTGACCTCCTTGCCTTCCTCCAGGCCGGCCAGAGCAAACAGCTTCCCTATCATCATCAGACCCTGACCACCGAACCCTGCCATTACCACTTCGGTCTGCATCGTTATCCCTCTTCAACTGTGTAAGGAACGAAATCCTCAGGCCTCTTCAGTATCCCGAGTTTGTAGTAGGGAATCATGTTCGTCTCAAGCCATTTTACCGATTTCGCGCTGCTGAGACCCCAGTTCGTTGGACACACCGAAAGCAGCTCGACCATGGAAAAGCACCCGTCCTCCATCTGCACCTCGAACGCCCTTCGGACCGCCTTCTTGGCTTCGAGCACGTACCCGGGCTTGTGCACCGAGGCTCTTGCAATGAAGGAGGGACCGCGCAGACTTGCGAGAAGCTCGGCAACGCGGATCGGGTATCCTTCGTGCGACGGATTGCGCCCGAAGGGGCAGGTTGTAGTGACCTGCTTCGGCATGGTCGTGGGCGCCATCTGGCCCCCGGTCATGCCGTAGATCGCGTTGTTCACGAAGATCACGGTTATTTTTTCACCCCGGTTCGCGGCGTGAATGATCTCTGCCATTCCTATGGAAGCGAGGTCGCCGTCGCCCTGGTAGGTAAATACCACAAGATCCGACTCGCACCGCTTCACACCCGTGGCCACGGCAGGAGCGCGGCCGTGAGCAGCCTCGTAACAGTCGCAGTTGAAATAGTTGTATGCGAGCACGGAACATCCTACAGGAACCACACCCACCGCCTTCTCCCTGATGCCCAGCTCGTCAAGGGATTCGGCCACCATCCTGTGCACAATTCCGTGCGTGCACCCCGGACAGTAGTGAGTCGGATTAGCTGTCAGCGATTCCGGGTACTTGAAAATAGGTTTCATCATTTGGAACCTCTTTTCTTCTTCGAGCTCGAAAGGGAGATCAGTTCGGAAAGCACCTCGTCCGGAGTGGGAACAACTCCGCCGGTCTTTCCAAAGAAATCGATCCTAGCTCTTTTGCCTGCCGCCAGCCTTACGTCGTCCAACATCTGGCCGGTGTTCATTTCGACCAGAAGTATCCGCTTTGCCTTTCGGCTGTCTTTTGCCAGCGCCTCGTACGGATACGGCCACAGGGTTATCGGCCTGAACAGCGTGGCCGAACCGCCCTGTCCCCTGAACTCGTCTATGGCTGTCTTGCAGATCCTCGCCATTGTCCCGTAAGCAACCACCAGGATCTCGGGGTTCTTTTCACATTCGATGGATTCGAACCGGTTGAGCTCCTTTTCAACCCTGTCGTACTTCGCCTTGAGGCGGAAGTTGTGCTCGTTAAGGGACACCTCGTTCAGAAACAGGGAGTTGATTATGTTGGGTTTCCTTCCCTTTGCCCCGTTCGCAGCCCAGGGCTTCGCTGGAAGGCTATCTAGTTTGCGCATGGGCGGGAAAGTCACCGGCTCCATCATCTGCCCGATCATGCCGTCTCCCGCGATCATCACAGGGTTGCGGTACTGGTCAGCCAGGTCGAAAGCCTCGTAAACGAGATCCACAGCCTCCTGAACGGAAGACGGTGCAAGCACAATCATGCGGATGTCCCCGTGGCCGACGCCCCTGGTAGCCTGCAGATAATCCGATTGTGAAGGGAGAATACCGCCAAGCCCGGGGCCGGCTCTCATGATGTTCACGAGAACAACCGGCAGCTCGCAGGCTGCTATGTAAGAAAGCCCTTCGCTCATGAGGCTGATGCCCGGGCTCGAGGATGTTGTCAACACGCGCTTGCCGACCCCGGAGCCTCCATAAAGCATGTTGATCGCGGCTACTTCGCTCTCGGCCTGGACAAAGAGCCCCCCAACCTCGGGGAAGCGCTTGGCCAGGTACTCGGGAACCTCGGTCTGTGGGGTGATTGGATAACCGAAAAAATTCCGGCACCCCGCACGGATCGCGGCCTCGCCTATCGCCTCGCAACCTTTCATCAGAACCTTGTTCATTTTGAAGATCCTCGGTCAGTAGGAGAAAAACTTGTACTGAGTGCCGTGCACGAAGACCTCGATGGCCACGTCCGGGCACATGATGGCGCACATCCGGCATCCGATGCAGAAAGACTGGCGGGCGGGATACGCATAGAAATACCCCTTCTCGTTCAGCTCCTTCGACATCTCGATTACCTCCTGCGGACAGGCTTCGACGCAGCGTTCGCAGCCTTTGCACCGCCCTTTGTCCACAACGATCTTCGTCATGCTCGTATCCCTTAACCAATCACCATGCTCCGGCAGCGTTTCAGCTGTCCGGTGTGCTGGAACCGTCTTTCAAAACCCGGGCCGCACGGTCGGTCATACTCTTCAGCTTCCACGGGGGAAGCATCATTCTTTCCACTGAAAGCACTGGGCAGCCGGCGGAGCCGTCGCCGAACTCGGGAAGCAGCTCCCGGTTAATGGCTACGAACTCCAGGGTCAGCCCGGCTTGATCCGCCACTTCCCTGGCCGTGTCAAGGCCCTCTTTAACGACATCCAAGTCGGTCTGATCAATAAGATGAGTGTTGGCCACGAGCCCTGTGATCCTCAGGCGTGATGCCGATTCGATCTCCTCCTTCATCTTCAGGCACCCGTTTACAGTTCTCGTGAACGGTCTGCGTGTGTTGATGACCTGAAACATGGAGTAGGAACGGTTCGAAATCACATCCGCCAGCGACCCAAGCACCCTGGCGCCGAGATCATCGCCGCCCACGTCAAAGATCACGTACCCCTCGTTCCCATCGATAGCCCCCTTCACCTCCGGCAGGACGATGGGCAGATCCGCCGCATGGAACTCTCCCTTGGGATAGATCACATCTATTCCCGCCCGTTCCATCTCCTCACGCGCTTCACGGCATCTGAAATAAGGATTAACAACATCGAGGTCCACAATTCGGACCCTGTGTTCCCCTGACAGCATCAACGCCAGGTTCACGGAAACCTCGGTTTTTCCGCTGCCGAAGTTGCCGACAATGATGTTGATCCTGTTTTTGGGGAGGTAAGGAAGTGTCATCTATAACTGTTTTATCTAAATCATCCTCATTGAGTTCTATTACATCACTTAGCACCACAAGGATATAATCAATAAAAGTGACATTCTACCTTTTTCCTTTTTTCATGCCGGTTTTTTTACGAATCAGGGTAAATCACCCTCCGCCGTAACCAAGCGCCTGCAGCCGTTTCTCGTCCTCCTCGGAAAGATCCCGTTCCGTTGCCATGCACCTGGGGACCAGGCTCTCCTGCCATTTCCTGACTTTTTTCAGGCAGGCGTCAACCGCGTCCTTTCTGGTGTCGGCAAGGTTGTTTTCGAGGTTCGGATCGCTTCCAATCTCGAAAAGGTAGCTTTTTCCCAGTGAAATCCGCGCATAGGACCCCAGGCGCCGTCCCTCAGGATCCGTTTTTACATCGAGACCGTACCTGAGGCCGCTTTCGAGTGTTGTGATGAAATGACACCTCTTGTCGCGGAACCCGACCTGCATAAGGCGCGGGTATTCGAACCACATTTTCCGATCCGGATCTCCGCCTTTTTCAGCGATCCCTATCAGGTTCATGCCGCGCATCAAACGATCAGGTTCAAGGCCGCACAGCGCGACAAGCGTGGGAGCGATGTCCAGGCAGCTCACCGGATCGGCCACTCTCGCCCCTTCAGGACCCCCGGGAATTTTAATGATCATCGGTATTTTGAGCGATTCGTTGAAAAGTCCCGCATGATCGTACCAGATACCGTGTTCCCCGAGCGACTCCCCGTGATCCGCTGTAACGACAACCGCGGTGTTTTTCAGGATTCGCGCTTTTTCGAGGGCGCAAAGCAGCCGATCAACGAGATGGTCCGCGTAACCGACTCCGGCGGAATAAAGAAACTTCACGTGATCGTGGCAGTTGATCTCTCCAAGCCATTCGAGGTGTACCGGAACCTCCTCATCAACCTCCGGCACCGTGGGCGGAACCTCTGTCATTGAAGGAATCGGTTTTTCGCTGTTTTCCGCAAAAGAGCTTTTAAACGCCTCGGGAGGGCCGTACGGGATGTGCGGATCGAACAGGTGAATCCACATGAAAAACGGCTCTCCCTTCCATGATTCCATCCAGCTCAGCACAGGCTCGATTGTCCGGCTGCCGTCCAGGTTGCTGTCTTCTACAGCAGACCTGAAACGGTCGAAGCCCTGGCCGAAACCGGTTCCTGATTGGAGGTGGCGAACGCTGACCGCGGCTGCCGTGTGATACCCCGCTTCCCTGAACAGTTCAGCGATTGTATTGTTGTCCATGTGCAACATGCTGCGGTTGTCCTGAGCGCCGTGCTCGCGAACTCTTGTCCCGGTGAGGATCGACGCGTGCGAAGGCGTGGTCGAATTGCACCCCGCCCAGGCGTTTTCAAAAACAATTCCCTCATCTCCTAGACGCGCGAGGCGCGGGGTCACGCGGGGATCGCCTACATGGTCCGCCCTCGTTGTGTCGATTGTCACAAGGAGAACGTTCGGGTGTTCCTGCTTTTTCCCGGTGTTCAGGATCATGGGCTCTCCCCAAAAAGCGCAGGCGCGCTCCGGCTCTCGATCATCCAGAGGCTGCCCCTTCTCCTGCAGCACGCTCATTCGAAGCCTGACCCCTTCTCCGGAAAAGCTTGACAGGTCTGCGTTGAAGGATTGCCAGCCGTTTGTCACGGATAGCTTATCGCTTGCAGCGCGCTTCCATTTTCCGCCGGGCACCAGCACATCGAGCACGAAATCCGCTTGCATCGCTGTTCCGCCCGGCACAAGCGCGCACGATGCCATAAACAGACCGTTCGAAGGAATGTCGGATTTTGTGTAGAGCGGAATACTGAAATCAGCGGGCCACGCGCGCCTTGCCTCACCCGCGATCTCCACAAGCCCGCCGTCCCCGTACCCTATGCCCAATGGTGCATGAGCAAGGTTGAATCCCGCCTCGAGGATTCGAAGCTCCCGCAGCCGCAGGACAACCCCCATTTTGTTTTCCCATTCGGGCTCTATCCGGAGCTGGCCCAGGTCACCATGCCACTCAGGGTTCGATCCCGGCTTGAACCTCAGCGTCTGGAACACGTTTTTCCCTGTCACCTGTGCCTCAACCCAGTGCTGCACATCACGTCTCTCGCCATCCCGCCGCCACATAAGCCTGGCGCGCCCGCTCTCAGCAAGAAGTAGGTCGATCTCTATGATGTGGTTCGGCAGCGCCCTGAACGGTCCCTTGCGCTCAATCCTGAGCGCGCCCATTGGCCCCCTGTTCATGTACTTTCGACGAACAAGAAGCCCTTCCCCGTTTTTGTCCCTGTCCTCGGGAAATCCGGCGCTCGACAGACTCCACTCCCTGCTGCTCCATGTCTGTCTTTCAAAACGCCTCTTCTCCAGAAGGCGGATCTTCTCCGAAAGTATCTCTGCTGCGGAGCTGCCGTCCTTCAAGCGGGGATCCAGATGTACCAGCATGGGGGCAGGCCTGTTTTCGGAAGGACCGCAGCCGGCCGCAAGAAAAAGAAGAATGGTTATCGGCCCGCATAACCTTTTCGAGAGCCTTGCTGTCCGGGTTGTAATCGATGTTCCTCGCATAACTTTCCTGCTTCTGAAAACGCAGCTATTTCTGTTTTCATGCAAGAGGCAGACCGGAGGAGAAATACCTGTCTGCGGGAGAAAGATTTCCTGAGCGCTTCCTTTCCGTGTGAATTTCCCGGTATTGACCCGCATATTTCATCCTCTTCTGCTGCGGCACAGTAAACTGCGCTGGTGGCTGCGTTTCATGTCAGGAGACGATCCTCAACCTGTAGGAACAGGCCTGTGGTCGTCTCCTGACATGCGCCTTGCCACAACACAGTTTACGGCACCTCGCGACGAAGAGTATGAAATAAGCAGGTCAAAAGTAGCCGAGAGCGCGGAGCCGCTCCTCGGCATCAGGGTCGCTGCTCGGAGAAACCTCTTCGCCCGCATCGATGTGTTTCTTGCGAATCGCCAGATCTGCTTCCAGCTGATCGTCAAGCACGGCTTTCATCTGCTTGACCCGCTGGACCATGTCTTCACGCAGAGCCAGGTTGTCCCGTTCAAAAGGATCTTTCTTCAGGTTGAAGATCTCGTCACACCCGCCTGCCTGGGGAGTTATGTACTTGTACCCGTCATAGCGCATGCCCTGGTTCAAGTAAAGCCGGGCAATACCTGCCGGGCATTCGTTTTGAGAGCCTTCCAGCCATTTTACCAGGTCCTTGCCCTGGCAGTCTTCCAGCCGTGTAATAGCTGCCAGAGAGGCTATCGTGGGCCTGAGATCGACCGTGCGCACCTGCTCAGGAACATGCCTTGGAGCACCGAAACGCTTCCTCTGGAGCGGCGGGGGCACTATTATCAAAGGGATTTGTACAACCTCGTCATATAGCGAGCCGTGGAGCATCTTGCCGTGCTCGTAAAACTCTTCACCATGGTCCGATGTGATGATTATGTATGTGTTCGTCAAGGGCCCGGCCTCTTTAAAAAACCTGCCGAGTTCCGAATCCGTGTACGCCACTCCTTCATCGTACTGGCCTTTCAGGTAACGGGCGTCCTCTTCGGTCAGGCTCTTGTTTTGCCTGTTTATCAGTTGAAGAAAACTGCTGCCCTGCCATGGCTGATGACTCCATGGTTTCAAAGGCCCCTTGTACGATTTTGTATAGCGTCCCTTGAAAGGAGGATTCGCATTGTAAGGCCTTTTACTTGAGTCGGAGTGGATGTCATAGAGATGCACGAAAAGAAAATAAGGTTTGTCAGGATCACTTTTCTGCATCCACTGCAAAGCCTCATCAAGAACGGTACGGGCATCTCTGTACCCTGTGGAATAGGTTTCGAAACCCTGGTCGAATCCAAAACGCTCGCAGAGCCAGTCGCGGTGCGCGGCAAAGCCCGCGGTCTGATATCCATTGCCCAGAAGATCTTCCGCGATGGTGCTGTAGCTTTCTTGCAGGATAACAGACTCGTTCTTGGGCCTTGCGCCGTGAGCATTCGGATAAAGCCCGGTCATCATTGATATGTGGGAAATGAGCGTGTTGTTCGAAACCGTTACCGCCTGATCAAATACTAGCCCATTCCTGGCGGTAGCATCGATGTAGGGGGTTGTCCTTCTCTTGTAGCCGTAAGCTCCCACGGTGTCCGCCCGCAGCGTGTCCAGGGAGATGAAGATGAAGGACGGAGGTCCTTCGTCCCTGTTGCAGGAGAAAAGCGTCGAAAACAGGAACAGCACCAGCAGAGCCCTGCTTGCATTCGATGAAAAATCGGTTTTGATTCGGCGTTCATGCCCATTCATGGTGTGTTACACGCCTCACTTTCATCAAAGGGATCCTCTGGAAGCGGGAAAAATCAACATATCAGCTGAACACCGATTTAAAGGGATACAGGCTGTTTATGCAATTATCTATCGACCAAAATAATACAAAACCCATCGAGCCATAATGAATATCGGCCCTTGCGAGCATTTTTCATACTCTTCGTCGCGAGGGGCCGTAAACCGTGTTGCGGCAGGGCACATGCACTATACGATGCGCGTATCAAAGATGTAGCTGTTCACGATGTTTTCGAGGGCCTCCTGGCGCCCGCTGCACAGCTTGGGATCACCTTTTTCCACGGCCCACTTTTCCAGCTCCGGAAGCGACGAGTTCCCCTGCATGATCTTCTTCCCCATGCTCCGCCGGTAGCCGCTGTAGCGCCTGCTCAGTTCCTTTTTCAGGAAACCGTCTTTTTGCATCCTGTGCCCGATCAGGAGCGCCTTTGCAAAGGTGTCCATCCCACCGATGTAACCGTGAAAAAGATCGATCTCGTCGAACGATCCGCGCCTGACCTTCGCATCGAAGTTCAGCCCGCCGTACTTGAGTCCGCCCTGCCCGAGTATGATGTACATGGCTGAAACAGCGCTGTAGAGCTCGGTTGGAAACTGGTCCGTGTCCCAGCCAAGAGTGCTGTCCCCCCTGTTGATGTCAACGCTTCCGAGCATGCCCGCCATGGAAGCGGTCATCAACTCGTGTTCGAAGCTGTGAGCGGCAAGCGAGGCGTGGTTGGCCTCGATGTTCAGCATGAAGCTTGCGTCCAGGCCGAACTCCTTTAGAAATCCGATTGTCGAGGCTGCATCGAAGTCGTACTGGTGCGTAGAGGGCTCCCTTGGCTTGGGCTCGATGAAAAACTTTCCCTTGAACCCTGCTTGCTTCGAATAATCAACCGCCATGTGCAAAAACACGGCAAGCTGTTCCCTCTCCCGTTTCATGTCGGTGTTCAGAAGCGACGAATAGCCTTCCCGCCCTCCCCAGAACACATATGCCCCGCCACCGAGCGCAACGGTAGCGTCGATCGCCCTTCGCACCTGGGCAGCCGCATGAGCGAAGACCAGAGGGTCAGGATTTGTGGCAGCGCCGTGCGTGTACATCGGATGGCTGAACAGGTTCGCGGTGCCCCAAAGCAGCCTGGTGCCGGTTTCGCGTTTCTTCAGCACGGCCTTTTTGACCATTTTCTCGAGGTTCAGGCAGCTCTCAGAAACACTCCCGCCTTCAGGAGCTATGTCGCGGTCGTGAAAACAGAAATAAGGAACGCCCACCTTTGAAAAGAACTCGAATGCGGCATCCAAGGTGTTTTCAGCTGTCTCCATTTCATTCGAACCGCGCTGCCACGGCCTGTCGTACACGGGAGCGCCGAACTGGTCCGCGCCGGTGGATACAAAGGTGTGCCAGAAAGAAGCCGCGAATTTGAGGTGAGCCGCCATTGTCTTTACGCCTACAACGCGCCTCGCGTCATACCACTTGAACGCGAGCGGGTTCTTCGAATCCGGTCCTTCGAACCGGACAGGTTTTTTCACCTGCGGAAAATACTCGACCACTGATAAACCCTCCTTAAGCGGTACCGCAGGGCAACCACGGGAGGTTGCCTCTACATTTGCCGGGAAATCACGACCTTTTAATTTTCACGTTGAACCGGCGCTTTCGTCCTCGGCGCATCTCAGCAACTCGATGAACTTCTTCCTGAAACGGTACTCAATAGAAATGTCAACATCGACGAATCCCGATCTCACCAGGTGCCTGTTCACAAAGGTCCTGTTGCTAAGGTAAAGGTAACGGGGTGCGGCTTTTCCCTTGCCCTTGCCCCTGACCGCCTTGTCTTCGCGCAGGTACACCTTTTGCCCGGACAGCTTTTCACGGAGAAACCGCATCGCCTGCTCCCTCTTCTCGGGTTTCTCCCGGACACCGATCAGCTTTATTTCTTCTCCGCTTTTCAGGTCAACCTTTTCCGGTGAGATGACGGATTTCACTTGGAAGTACTTTTCACGTGCCGTGTCCGAGGACGAATCCACCCTGGATCCGTGCTTCATCTGCCTGGGATCCGCTTTCCTATCCACAGGAACCGTATCCCTGAAAAGGTATGGCAGGCGCTTGAGATCATCGTTGAAACAGGTCGCTGCCGGGCCGCCTTCGACAAACTCGACACCGCTGTCTTCGAAAAGCCCGCCCTGTACCACACCCAGCTTCTTTTCCATGATCCGCCGGAACTCGGGATTGATCTCGTACCCTATGGAAGAGCGGCCCAGCTTTCTTGCGGCCAAGGTGGTGGTTCCGCTCCCAAGAAACGGATCAAGCACGGTTTCCCCATCGAAGCTGAACATGCGTATCAGGCGCAAGGGCAGCTCCTGTGGAAACACAGCGAGGTGTCCATCCTGTTTGTCACCTGGAAAGGTCCAGTGACCGTTGAAACAGGTGTTCCACTCCTCCTTGGTCATGCGGGAGCGCTTTTTCGATTCGGGATCAGGAGGCGGGGTTTGCCCAAGTTTTTTGAATATCAGGATGAACTCGTAGTCGATCTTGACGATGCCGTTCCGGGGATAAGGGTAGGAGCCCATCACGCTCCCCCCGCCGGAGCTGTTGCACGTTGTCACCTTCTGCCAGATCACAGCGCCCATGTAATCGAAACCCGTGGTTTCCAGAAAACGGATGATTTCTGTCCGGATCGGGATGACCTTGTATCTGCCGTAGCATGCTTTGCGAGCGAACTGGTCCCCGATGTTTATGCAAAGGCGGCATCCGTTCTCAAGCACACGGCCGCACTCCTTCCACACGAGGTTCATGTGATTGATGTAATCCTCGTAAGTATCATCGAAACCGATCTGCCCCTCTCCGCCGTAATCCTTGAGCTGCCAGTAAGGCGGAGAAGTGACTATCAGGTGAACCGACCTGTCCCCCACCTCATTCATTTTTCTGGAGTCGCCGAACACAATCCGGTGCGATGAGGCCATCCGGCTATTTCCTTTATGAAAAACCTCGAATACGGGGAATAATAATGATAGAGATTTATACGAACTGATACGCGGATTACAACAACGCAACAAAAGGTAACCTACACGAGGCAAACAACAAATGCACGCACTGATATTGGCTGCCGGCTTTGGCACCCGCATGGGCGCTTTGACAAAAAAAACGGCCAAACCTCTTCTGCCTGTGGCTTCAAAGCCTGTCATCGAGCATATCGCGGACCGGTTGATGGAAACCGGCCGCATAAGCGGCATCACCGTGGTCACAAACCGGTATTACCACGAACAGTTCGATGCCTGGACGCGCTCCTACAAGCGGTGTCCGATCCGCCTGATCGATAACGGCGCAACGTGCAATGAAAACAGGCGTGGTGCAATCGCCGACCTTTCCCTCGCTGCGGATAAAACAGGCTCGGTGCCTCTAATGGTGATGGCCGCAGACAACATCTTCAGTTTTGATCTTTCCCGCATGCTCGATTTTTTCGAAAAGAAGCGCGCGGACGTGGTAGCAGCCTTTTTTCAGCCGGACCTGGAGAAGCTCAAAAACACAGGAGTGGCCTCGATCGACGGGAACGGCTGCATATCGAGCTTCGAGGAAAAGCCCGAAGAACCGAAAGGCACCCATGCGGTACCATGCCTCTATGTGCTCCTTCCCGAGACTGTAGCACTCGTCAAAAGATACCTTGCCGAGGGAGAAGAAACGGACGCTCCCGGCAACCTCATTGCATGGCTTTACAAACGCGTGGGGCTTCATGCGTTTTGTTTTGACGAGCCCATCCTTCGCGTGGGTGATATCGAATCGTACGAGGAAACAAAGCGTGTGCTGGAGAAATAAGAAGGAATAAGAGAACCACGGATGGACACTGATTAGCAACCACAGGGGCTGCCTTTACACAGATTCCATAGGGCCCCAGGGGCGGTTCGCGAACCGCCCGTGCATGTGCCCCCCCCCAAAAAAAAGTATCTCAAATCGCCGTTGCTAGTGAAGCTATTCATCATTATACTTCTCGCTTAAACTGCATCTTTCCTGTTGTGGGGCAGGTGACTCGCAGATCTGAAAATCCCCACATGACCCGATACAGCTGTTTTCTCGAGAAAACAGAAACCTGTAAAAAACAGGAGGAAAACCTTGGTACTTAAAAAACTACGACCCATTGTCCTGCTGGGATTTCTCTGTGTCTCTTCCTGTCTCTCTTACACTGAAAAGCCGTATGCTCTGCCTGATAAGGATTTCGCCGATGCCCTTTCTAACGAAGACCTCCCCTACAGCGAAACAAGCGCGATTGCCATAGATGGCGATCCGGTCGGGTATCTTCTCACATTCAAGGAGGTTCCTGTCGGTTCAGGCGAACACCATTCCTGCCCTCCGGGAACTCATTACATCAAGGGGCCGGATTTCAAGAACCTTGGTTTCATAACACCTAAGGGACAGGTCTTCCGATACGCAAAAGACAATAAGCCGGTTGAAATCTGCCGGTTCACCCTGCACAAGAACCTGGCCGTGTTCTTCGGTAAACCATTTGGAAAAGTGATTATCGATGACATCTAGAAAGTAGCTCCCCACGCCGGAGGGCGGCACTCTGTTGCCGCTTCTTCTCTCGCCCGCCTCCTGAACGGACCCGTCTATCCGGCGGTGGATTCGTTTACGGGGCCGAAGGAGCGGCGCCCTCCCCGAACACCTAACCCGCATATTTCATCCTCTTCTGCTGCGGTACCGTAAACTGCACTGTGGCTGCGTTTCATACCAGGAGACGATCCTCAAACTGTAAGAACAGGCCTGCGGTCGTCTCCTGACATGCGCCTTGCCACATCACAGTTTACAGCTACCTCGCGACGAAGAGTATGAAATAAGCGGGCTAACAGTTCCACCACCCCTCCCACTCAAAAAAACAAGAAAACTCATGTTTACGTCGTTTGAGTGCCGAAGAGAAAAGCGGTGATGCTTTTCTGTCAAGAGTGATCTGAAATAACACGTATATCCATTAAGTTTGATTTGTAGATCTCCAGGCAAGGAATCGCGGGATGTCGAATCGAGATAGTAGCGTGAAAACGCGGCTCTCAGAGCAGATGGATCACGGTTCGCAACGGCACAGAATGATAGTGGACATAGTCGTGCCTGTTCATAATCAGCTCGACCTGACCGAGAGCTTTCTGTCCAGCCTCAGAAGGCGTACGGAACATCCATACAGGCTGATTCTTGTTGACAACGGCTCAGACAACCTTCCCGAGTCCATAATCCACGGGTTTCCCAACTCCAAGATAGTGAGGATGAAAAAAAACATGGGCTTTGCGGGCGGGTGCAACGCCGGGATCAAAAAAGGGAAAAACCCGCTGGTTGCCGTAATCAACAACGATGTCCTTTTGACGAGCGGATGGCTCACAGGCTTGGTCCGCGCACTCGCGAGCAGCCCGACGATCGCCGCGGCCGCCCCGTGCAGCAACTATGCGTCAGGGGATCAGCAAGTGGATGTCGGCAGGTTCCAAAACGAGGACGAGATGAACCGCTTGGCCTGCGCCTTTGCCCGCAAATACCGGTGCCAGGTGGAAGACGTTTCTTTTGTTTCCGGAATCAGCCTCCTGATGAGAAGAGATGCACTCAACAGCATCGGCACCTTCGATGACCGTTTCGGAGCCGGCAACTACGAGGACAACGACATCTGTCTCCGTTTCAAAAACAAGGGGTATCGTATTGTACTGGTGCGCGACACGTTCGTTTATCACCACGGAAACCGCACGTTCAACGCGCTCAACATCGACTACGAAAAACAGATGGAGCGGAACCGGGCTGTTTTCGAGGACAAATGGAAGATGGACGAGTACACGCTCGGCTGCCTGGACGAAGGTAAGGACGATCTGGCTGGAGCGTTGAAGCACTACCTTTCTTCCATGAAGACAGGATGCCCCAACCCGGAGCCGCTTTTTCGCATAGGGCTGGTTCTGATGAAACTTGGAAGGCTTGAAGGCGCCGAATCCGCCTTCAATCAGTACCTTGAAAAATGTCCGGAATCCACCCGCGCAATGATAGGCCTCGGCCTTGCCCAGTTCGAAAACGGCAAGGTGAAGCAGGGATTGACCATGATCGCCTCGGTTCTCGATAAACGATTTGTAAACGAAGACGACAGGATGAAGCTGAAAACAATGATTACGAACAAAAGCAGTCATCACGCGTGGGCATCGGCTGAAGGTTCGGATCGTTGGAACACTAATGATCAATAAGGAGTAGACATCCATGGACAGGCCGAACGAAGATGAACTTTTCCGCATTCCAAAGGAAAAGAACATACCCGTTGAAGAAATGAGTGAAACAGAAATCGAGCTCAGGAAGCTGCTTGCCGTGTTTTCGAAGAATCCGGAAGATTCGGACACGTTGTACAGGGTATCCAGGCTATTCATGAACAAGGGGCTGTACGAGGAATCGTGGCTGTATCTCGATCGTTACCTGAGAAAGGTCAAGGATGATTCGCAGGCGTTGAACTGGGCCGGTATCATTCACTTCATGCGGGATGAAAACGGTGAAGCGGAATCGTTCTTCGAAAAGGCGCTTGCCCTGGACAACGCATCCATCGACGCGCTCTACAACAGCGCAATGCTCTTTTTCGAGCAGGGACGCTTTGACGAGTCTGTGGAGCGTTTCAGGCGGTTGATAGCGTTGGAAAGCGACAATCCTGAAAACTTCAACAACCTCGGGGCGATCATATACCAGTCCGGCGATTCCAGGGAAGCCGAAGAGTTGTTTCGCCGGGCATTGGACCTGGATCCGGACAATTCCACAGCGCTGAACAACCTTCTCGAAATACTGGAACAGACAGACAGATATGACGAGGCTAAGCACTACATCAAATCGTTTGAGGAGCGCAATCCTTCGTCGGATGAGCTCATGGAGATTAAGGGCCGTATATCAGACGCGCCCTCGAATTACGACACAGCTGAACAAACAGCCTTCGTTTCCGTGCCCGCTGCGGAATGCGCTGAAGGCCGCTGCATAGGAATCGTTTCGGACTGGTGTCCTGGCGACCGGGGGGAAATGGCCAGGTGGCTTTACACGAACCTGGCAAGAGCCGGACACACGCCGCACGTTTTCACGTGGACCGGCACCGTTCCTCACTGCAAGGATCATGGCAGGCCAACTCCCCCATGGAACATGGGAGGCTGGGCGATCGACAACCTGGTCTACGTTGCCGAGGACACTGTCGAGGCATCGTTCGAGATCTGGATGGACCGTGTTAAACCTGACGCGGTGGTGTTCGTGGATACTGCGAGAGCGAAGCTTGTCGAGGCTGTGCACGCTTCAGGTGCGCGTGCGATTGCCTGTCCCGCTTATGTCGGGGCGTCGAAAGATACGCCCAAACAGTTCGTTGGATTCGACAGGATAATCGCTGCAACCCCATGGATATACGAAGCTCTCCAGGGGCATGTTTCGGATGATCTTCTGGTCCCGTCCGACCTTGGAATAGACCTGAAAAAATATGCCCCGGCTTCCCGCTCAGAGGATGAATGCGTGTTCATGTTCGACGCGGGCCACGGATCTGTTGAGGATCTCGAAAACCTGCTGGTTACCCTCACCGCATTCGGTCTCATGACGAGAGATGCCGTTGAACGCTCCAGGCTGATGATAAGAACCAGCGTTGACTGGCATCTCTTCCCGGACGAGATTAGAAAGCAGGGAGAAGGCAATCAAAGGATCGAACTGGTCAGCGGCTGCCTGGAGGACACAAGGTTTTTGACAATGGGTCACGTTCTGATTCACCTCAGGCGTGCGCCCGGGGTTCACTGGATTGTACCGGAAGCGTTTGCCTGCGCTACGCCTTCTATCGTACTCGAACCCTCACCCGCCACGTGCTGGATATTCGATCAGCACATGGCTCTCAAGATTCCCAGAGCAGCTTCTGAGAGCAAAGAAGAACACGGCCGCACCGCGGACGTCAAGATTCTCGCTGATACCATGAGTACCTTTGCCACAGATCCCGACATGCTGGAATACATGGGCGGCATCTGCCGCGACAAAGCCGTCCAGCTCCTCGACGACAACGAGCGCGGCAGGGTGATCAGCGAAAAGATAGTTTCCGTCATTTCCTCAATGGGTCGGGGCGCTGACACGGCCAAGCCGATCGAACAGGACCGAGAAACGGAGATCGGCTCATCAACCGGAGAGGAACTTCACGGATCGCAAAAGATCCTCGCTGCGATCGAGGACGCGATTGCTGCGGGAAACAACAGCCAGGCACAAGAGCTGATCTCTGTCTACCGCCAGGGTATCGAATGAGCACGTGAACCGTGAGAGCTTGAAAACGGCCGTCCCGTGAACCGAATTGCGGAGACGGCCGGTTTTTTGAACTGCACGAAGAGTTGCGACATGCCCACATGTTTCACACTCTTCGACGCGAAGAGTCCGTTGAAAAAGTGCTTCGGAAGCGAGGCCGAGTCATTTTGCCCGAGGTCAAGGCGCGAGACCGTAGGCGAATCAGTGGATTCGTTGAGGATCTCGCAACGCTGAGATCGGGCAAAAGGGCCGGTCGTAGCCGATCTGACTTTTTCAACGGGCTCCTAAGGGCAAAAAACCGTGTTGCGGCAAAACAGCTGATCTTCGGAGGACCGACATGACCAAGCGTCTACTGGTACCGTGGTTCAACTTCTC
Source organism: uncultured Phycisphaerales bacterium (assembly GCA_964542475.1). Taxonomy (GTDB): domain Bacteria; phylum Planctomycetota; class B15-G4; order B15-G4; family CAYZWU01; genus CAZIUL01. Next base: position 144,406 of record CAZIUL010000002.1, read on the forward strand.
ATTGAACGGCGGCATTGCCCGCTTCATCAGCCTTGCCCGCGTGTTTGAAGCCCGGGGACGCGAGATCGAGTTCGCATCGCTGACGAATCAGACAGAAACGCCATGGCCGGAACTAGATGGGCGTATCCTGACCATCGAAGAGGTCATGAAAGGCAGATGGGACGCGGTGATGGTGACGGCGCAGGGGCCCCGATCCGGTTCCTGCAGTATCTGACCGTGTTTCAAAACCCGAGGTTCGGTGTGCGTGTACAGCATGTGCTGAACGACAACTCCTGTTACGAGCGGTTCGCAGCGGTCAACGCGGCTTTCAGACCTGATGTGGTTGTTTTTAACAACAGCCATTGGAAGCCTGAGGATTTCCGGAAGCTTGACGCGGATAGCTTCCACGTTCTACCAGGAGCGGTTGACACGACCCTGTACAGCCCTGCCTCCGACAGGGCGGTTCCTCTGAACGAATCGCAATGGAATATCGGTGCCCTCGCAGCAAAGGAGATCGCACCCCTGCTCAACGCCCTCACATTACTACCTCCCTCATTTCATCTGCACCTCTACGGTATCGCGCTCCCGGAGCACGGCAGGAAAATCGAACAGCTTGTCAAAATGCGCAGGGTGACGCTCCACGGCGCCCTGATGGGAGAAAAGCTCGCTGCTTTCTACCGTAACATGGACATCGTTGTTGCGGCTGAAATGCGGGCGGGTTGGTGCAACACAGCTGCCGAGGCTTTTGCCTGCGGCATCCCCTGCATCGTCTCAAGAGCGGGAACGGTTGATTTCGCAAGGCACGAAGAGAACTGTCTGATTATCGACAGGGTTACCCCTGAGACGATAGCATCCGCGGTCAACAAGATGGCGAACGATCCGGGAGCCGCGAAACTTCTTGGGAAACGCGCGCCTGCCGCTGTTCAGCGGTTCTCGTGGCAAAAATACGCCGACAAGCTCCTTCCGTTGATCGAAAAACCGGTGTTCAGGCACTACTACAGGGCCCCGGACATCGGGCTCTTCGGTAAATGGGAAGAAACAACGCGGTTCGCTGGAATCGACTCCATGCCTGCTGAATCCGGTAAAAAAGCATCGGTTCTCGATCTGGGGTGTGCCGAGGGGCTCGCAAGCTACACCCTCGCATCAAACGGATGCATAGGCTCTGTTCACGGTTTCGAATACAATTCGGGCCGGGCGTCTTTCGCGCACAACCTCCATGCCGGGATACCGGAAACCGATTCAACGTTCCGGCAGGCCGACATATCGGACTGGAAACTTTTTCGCAGCAAGAACAAGGATCTTCTTCAGAGCACCTACGACATAGTGTTGTTTCTGGGGCTCTACCATAACCTTCCCGTTGAAACTCGAAAGTCCGTGCTCAAGGAGGCGCTTCGTATGTCTAAAAAACAGTTCCTTATCCGGACATCAAGCCGCATCAAGGACGACGATCAACTGGATTCTTTCATAAGAGAGCAGGGCTTCGCTTCACAGCGTCAGGAGGAACAGGCCTGCGAAGAAAGCGTCGGCTGGCTCGGTGTTTACAAGAGGCTTTGATCAAGACAATGAAAAACATACTGTTCATTGTGATCGACTGCGCTCGAACCGAAAAAACACTGATCAACTTTCCGTACGCGACACCTGAAACCGGGCGCTCCGCAAGGCTGCCTTTTCTCGACCGGTCAAGATCAAGGGGCACCACGTGGACCAAGCTCTGCGCCGTTTCCAGCACAACTACTCCGAACATTGCGAGCATCTTCACGGGGCTGCTTCCCTGTGCGCACGGTATCATCGAGCACTCGAGGCACAGCCTGACCAACAACGCGGCAACCCTTGCCGAACTGATGAAAAATAACGGCTATCACACGTACGCTGAGACCACCGGCCCCTTGATCAAGGAGTCCGGCCTCGACCGCGGTTTCGATCACTACCGCTGCCGCGAGCGCACCGAGTACCTTCACAACGGCTTTCATGAGTATCTGAACGGTTTCCTTCCATCAATGAAAGCGCCATGGTTTCTGTTCCTGCACCTGTGGGAGGCGCACGCCCCCTGTCAGAACCCTCCGCCGTTCGATGATCCGGAAAAGGGAAAAACCCCATACGACAGGGCCCTTTCTCTGGTGGATTCAAAGCTCGACGCGCTGTTCGATGACATCGATCCGAGGGAGACCGCCCTGGTCTACATGGGCGATCACGGAGAGCGCCTGACCGAGGACTATCTTCTCAACAGGTATCTTGAGGGCGATGAGTGGAAGGTCGTCGAAGAGCACCGGCGTTTCAATGAAAAGCGTGCGGCAGGAAGCGGCTGCGGCACCTGGTTCGAGCACATTTCAGATGCGCTTGGCGAGGTCCAGGCGCGGATATACGCCCACAATGTGGTGGGACATGGTTTTCATCTTACCGAAGAACTGATCCGCGTGCCGCTCGTCATCGCCGACCCGGGGCGCTGCAATCCCGGTTCGAGGGTTGATTCGCTCAGGAGCCAGGTCGACATGTTCCACACCTTGATGGACCTCGCGGGTGTGGACGGAGAAGGGGTTAACAACGCCAAGGGGAGCTCACTTCTCGACCTTTCCGGCAGAAACAGGATCTACATCGAGGCTAACGGCAGCGGGGGCAGAAAGCACACGAGCCGCTGTTACCTGAGAGGCGCCCGCACAGCGCGGTGGAAATACTGGCGTGTCGAGGGTGCGAACGAGGATCGCGCCGTGTTATGGGACCTGAAAAACGATCCGCGCGAAACACGGGACTGCTCGATCGAGCATCCGGACAAAGCACGGGAGCTCGACCGTTTCGTTGACAGTTGCATGGAACAGCACGCTCCAGCCGCTGATCAGGACCGTGACGAGCAAAGCGCACAGGCAATCGAGGCGAAAATGCGCGAGCTGGGGTACATTTGAGGTGAGCCGTCGTGTTTGGGGAAGAAGGTATTCAGGGTTCGGGAAGGAGAAGAGGCGGCAACATAGTGCCGCCCTCCAGCGGACACGGCATGCGTCCATTTAACAATGGAGGGCGCCGCTCCTTCGGCGCCGCAGCAGATGAGAATGATATATGCTGGTTAATATTCGGAGTGAAGCCGGATTGGTTTCCTGCGCGGGTCTAACTTCTCTATTACAGGTACGCGCACACCTTGCCCGCGCCCGCGTCACGCATGCTTTCATCGGCTTCGATCACAGCATCAGGCGTAACCTTTCCCAGCCATTTCTCGTGAAGCCTGTTCACGTTTTCACGTGCGCATGTGAACCGTTCGGGCCCGGATTGCGATTCGTGATGAATGATCACGCTCTTTGGCTGGTACACGAGGATCGATCCCAGCTTCTGTAGCTTGAAGCAAAGGTCAACATCCTCGTATCCGTTGAAATACTCCTGATCGAATCCCCCCACCTCGAAAAACAACGACCTTCGAATCAGGATACACGCGGCTGTGAGCGCCTGGTACGTGCGCGTCCGGTTCGCCTCCGAAAGATCGGACGGCTGTCCCTGGTACACCATCCTGGCCATCAACGGGTCAGGAACCCTTCTGTCGTCGAACACCATCACGCCGGCATGCTGTATCGTCCTGTCCGGATATAGCATTTTGCCGCTGCATGCCCCAACCTTGGGATCGCTGTCCATTACATCGAGGAGCGGTTCGAGCCAGCCCGGCTCGACCTCGGTGTCGTTGTTGAGAAAAAGAAGACCGGCGCCGGTGGATGCTCGCGCTCCGATGTTGCATGCAATGGAGAATCCGAGGTTCTCAGGATTGGAAATGTACATGAGCCCGCGCCTCTGCGCAGCCTCCGCCCGGACCTTCCCGGCTGTGCCGTCCGTGGACCCGTTGTCCACAACAACGACTTCGGCCACCTTTTCAAGCGGCGTGTTTCTATAGATCGAATCGATGCACCTTTCCGTGTGCTCCAGCCTGTTGTACACGGGGATGATGATTGACACGCCCGCGCTCTTTTCCCCGGCCTCCCTGCAGCCGGCGGACAACGGCTCGATCCGTCCGGCCATTGCCTTTCTCTTCCGGCTTGTTTCATCAAGGGAGAGCCGGCCGAAAAGCTCCAGATCCTTGTTCAGCTCGTATTTCCCCGGCCCGCTCTCGCCTGCGTCCGATCCGACCTGGGCCCGAAGCGCCATGTAAAGAGCCTTTGTCTCGAAAGGCAGGTCCGGGTGCTCGATGACCTCTAGGGCTGATGTACGGTTACGGTGCAGCTTCTCCTCTACAAAGGAGCGGACTTTCGCGGACACCTTCGGGCTTTTCGCAAGATCCTTCCTGTTGATGAACGAGGCCATGCGCTCCAGTTCGCGCTGCCGGTTCGTCATCATGTCCTCGTAAAACACGAACAGCGTTTTTCCGCCCGCTGTCTGCTCCAGGGCTGAGACGGTTGCCTTGTGCCAGTATGTGATCGCACGCCCGAACGCAAGCCCTTCGGCTCGCTCGAGCGATCGCGCCACATCCAGGGGGTTCCTGATCGCAAACACGTAGCTGGGCTCGGACGGGAGCAGCTCGCGCCAGAAAGGCATGAGCCAGCACAGCCTCGGGTCCTTGAACGCCCATGTTCCCTGTTTTCCAAAAAACCGATCGATCAGCGCACCTGCAGCCACACGGTGTTTTGCAAGGCGCAAAGAGCGCTGCCATGCTTCATCGAACACGGGAGGTTCCCAACAGTTGCCCCCCAGCAACGCCAGTATCCCGTTGTTGAGCTCGAACACGGGTTTCAGCTCGTAGTACCCCCTGGGATTCGCCCTGGTCGGCTCCATGAAATGCTCTTCGGGCCCGAGGTATACCCCGAGGATGTCGAGCATCTTTGTCGCGAGCGAGGTGCCGCTTCTACCTGTTCCGATGACCGCTATAATCTCGGATCGGCAGCTCCTGTCTTCCTGGGCCATTTGCATGCCCTTCCGTGGTTTTATCAGAATGAGAATCCGGGGATGGACTGTCCCCGTGCAAAGCAGGTTCTTCGTCTTTTTAGAGTTCGGGAAAATGTGCCGTTGACTTGAGCCGGAAAACAGGGGCAATCCCTGTTTGTGGTCGCCCTCAGGCGCGTAATCGGTAACAGCCGGGGCAACGGCACGGGTGGTTCGCGTACGTCCCTACGCGAAATCCCGCCCCAGGATGACAGCGACTATCACGGCGATGATGGCTGCCGGGGCCGTGTACTTCAGGAAGAAACGGAAAAGCAAGTACGTGACCTTGGGGTTGCCGTCTGAATCGAGCAATCCTATCTCGTCCCTGCATATTTTCTTGTCCAAAAACCAGCCGACGAAAATCGTCGTAAACAGGCCGCCGATCGGCAGCATCCAGTTGGCAGCCAGATGGTCCAGGGTGCCCAAAACACCGTCTTTTCCCTCGCCGAAAATGTTGATCTCGGACAGGAACGAGACCGATCCGAGTGAAAGAGCGCAGAATATCGAGATGACGAATGCCGAAAGCGCTCCCACGGCCGTGGCTGAGTGACGGGTCATGTGCATCTTGTCGATGAGCAGGGCGACAAGGACCTCAAGGAGCGAGATGGTCGATGAGAGGGCCGCAAAAGCAACAAGGACGTAGAAGATCGGAGCGATCGTGCTGCCGAAAGGGATCTCCGAGTAGAGCAGGTTGGGCAAGGTAACGAAAAGCATCCCTATGGTGGAGCCTGAAACGCTCTCTTCCATTCCCGGCGCTGAAAATATTATGGTGTATAAAATGATGCAGGCACAGATCGCTATCAGTGTGTCCAAACCTACCACCAAGACGGCGTTGCCCGCTATCGAATCCTCTTTACGCATGTATGAACCGTAAGTGATCATTGCGCCCATTCCGAGAGAAAGCGTGAAGAAGGCGTGCCCAACCGCTTCGAGGATCCCTGTCATGGGCAGCTCCGAGAAGTTGGGTTCGAACAGGAACTCGAACGTCCTGGCCCGGCCGGGCAGAAACAAGACCATGATCACCAGGTAGATCAGGATTAAAAAGAGGATCGGCATCAGGATCCTGGTCGCGCGTTCGATTCCCCTGTTTATACCTTTCCAGACCACCGCTGCTGTTGCGCTCATGAAGATAAAGGCAAGCAGGAGTTGCTTCCAGCCGATGGCGGTGAACTCGTCAAAGGCGCCGTCAGCCGGCGGCACGTAGGCGGTACAGGTCCACTTGAAACAGGAGCAGAAGGTCGTGATGGTCCAGCCGGCAATCACGCAGTAGTAGCCGAGAATGACGAGGCCGGTCAGAACCCCAAGCCATCCCACAAGGCTCCAGCCCCTGCCGCCCAGCTTACCGAATGCAGGCACCGGGCTTTCCTGGGTTTTTCTGCCGATCAGAATCTCGGCCATCATTATCGGCCAGCCGATGATGATCACGCTTACCAAATAGATCAGTACGAAGGCACCGCCGTTGTTATGCCATGTGATGTATGGGAACTTCCAGAGATTGCCGAGTCCGACAGCGCTGCCCGAGGCAGCGAGGATGAATCCTATCCGCGAGCCCCAGTGCGCTCGTTGGCTTGTTTGAGTCGATTGCATCGTGTCTCCTCGTCGAGGGGCAATAAATTCGGTTTACGATTGCCATCTTTTCGATGATCTGGAACGATGTCAATCAAAATCAAGTAAGGTCAGGATACGTTGGTGGCAAGCCCGCATATTTCATACTCTTCGTCGCGAGGTGCCGAAAACTGTGATGTGGCAAGGCGCATGTCAGGAGACGACCGCAGGCCTGTTCATACAGGTTGAGGATCGTCTCATGGCATGAAACGCAGCCACAGTGCAGTTTACGGTGCCGCAGCAGAAGAGTATGAAATATGCGGGCTAGGGAGCTTCCGTCATGGCAAAAGGCCGACACTACTCGCATCACCAGAAGGGCATCATCAAGCGCTACTACGAGAACCGCGACAACATCATGATCCAGAAGCTCGGCGAAATCGTGTCAGAGCTCTATCTCTGCGAAAGCGAGAAGAAGGCGGCAAAGCTATGGAACAGCGCGCATAACGCTCTTTTGAAGGCCGGGGCAAACAAGGGGCATGCCGAGTACATAGTGAAAGACCGCGACCTTGGAGAGCTTTCCAAGCTGGTCGGGGAGCTTTTTTGATAGAGGGAACGGCCCTCAAAACGCGGCGTTTCCAGGTGTTCTTGGAAACGGAATCACGTCGCGTATGTTGCTCATGCCGGTGATGTACATGACCGTACGTCCGAAGCCCAGGCCGAAGCCGGAATGCGGCACCGTGCCGAACCTTCTCAGGTCGGTGTACCACCAGTACTCCTCTTCCGAATGGCCGAGCTCCCTGATCCGATCCCTTAGGACATCATGCCGTTCCTCTCTCTGGCTCCCGCCGATGATTTCACCAATGCTTGGAACGAGAACATCCATCGCTGCCACGGTACGGCCGTCGTCGTTCATGCGCATGTAAAACGGTTTGATCTTTTTCGGGTAGTCGTGAACCATCACCGGCTTCGAAAAAACCTCTTCCGTGAGATAGCGCTCGTGCTCGGACTGCAGGTCGGTTCCCCAGCTCACAGGGTATTCGAACCTTTTCCCTGCCTTTTCCAGGAGTTCCACGGCTTCGGTGTAGGTTATGCGCTCGAACTCAGCATCGATGATTCCCTTTATTCTCTGCAGAATCCCCTTATCGATCCACTTGTCGAAAAATTCCATGTCCTCGGCACAGTTTTCGAGCACGTAGCCGAAGGTTTCCTTCAGGAACTCTTCTGTGAGGTCCATGTCATCATCGAGATCGTAGAACGCCATCTCCGGCTCGACCATCCAGAACTCGGCCAGGTGCCGCGTGGTGTTTGACGGGTCGGCGCGAAAGGTGGGGCCGAACGTGTACACATCGCAAAGCGCGCAGGCAAAGGCCTCCGCCTCGAGCTGGCCGCTGACCGTGAGCCCTGCAGGCTCGCCAAAAAAGTCGCGGCTGAAATCGACATCGCTGTTTTCCAGCAATGGAACCTTTTTCATGTCGAGGTTCGTCACCCTGAACATCTCACCCGCGCCCTCGCAGTCGCTCGTTGATATGACGGGAGTGTGCAGGTACACGAAACCGCGTTTCCGGAAAAAGTCGTGTATGGCGAAAGAAAGAGCGCTTCTTACCCTGAAAACAGCGCCGAAGGTGTTGGTCCTCGGGCGAAGGTGAGCGATTGTGCGAAGAAATTCGAAGGAGTGGCGCTTTTTCTGGAGTGGGTAATCCTCCCCGCCTGCGCTGCCGTACACCTTTACCTCCCGCACCTTTACCTCGTACTTCTGTCCCTTGCCCGGGGATTCCACGAGCTCGCCGGCTATGCCGACGCTGCTTCCGGTGGTAAGCTTTCGCACATCTTCCCGAATGGCAATGTCATCATCCGCCACGGCCTGGATGTTGCCCAGGCAGGATCCGTCGTTAACCTCGATGAAGGAGAATCCTTTCTTGTCGCGCTTGGTCCTGACCCATCCCTTTATGTGTACGGCCCGCCCCGCTTTTTCAGAAGCAAGCAGCGCTGCTATTCTGTCTCTTTTGCCAATCATTGTTCGGAAAAATCCATTATTAGACCTGGTGGTGTATACCGCTTTATCATCAACGACAAACATTCGCTATCAGGTTTTTACAGGATTACACCCAGAATTTGCAGGGCCTTTCTGCTTTTTTTGATGCGCTGCGCTGGTAATATACCGAAACTGTAAATGGCAGCTGATCAGGCAATCGCCTCTCCTGACCGTGCGTAGTTAGGCTAAAAAGTATGTATGTTCTCGAACTGAAACTGGACGACGGCTCGACCGAGGAAAAACCGCTGGACAAGCTTCCGGCAATCGTTGGACGGCACAAGACCTCATCCGTCCACATCAGGAACAAAACCGTTTCCAGGGAACACGCGCGCCTTTTCGAACGCGAGGGCGGACTCTTTGTGGCGGATTTGAACTCCAGCAACGGGACCTTTGTGAACAGCGAACGTGTCTCATTGATGGAGCTGAAACCCGGAGACGAGATCTGCTTCGGCAGCTTCGTGACCTGTCTCATGAAACCCGGACCAGAGGCCGGCACCATGCTCGATGAGACCGGGAAAAAAGAAGGATCTCCATCAGATGATAACAAGGTGATAACCTCCCCGGAAAGCGGGGATGTATCCGATGAGCTGACCCTTCCTTCCGGCGCCATTGCCCGGGACAGGGACAAATCATCGAGCTTGAGCGGGACCAAAACAAAATTCGTCCGGCAACAGCCGTCCTTTCCCAAGGGAAAGCCCCCTGCAAAAGACGGCGGTCCACGCCCGCAAGCAATTAGCCCCAATGAAATCCGTGTCAAACAGGATATCCTGCAGTACAATCGTATCGATCCGGATAAAAACCGCTCGTTCCTCCGCAACGACTTTTCCCAGTACGGCGGAGCGATCAGGCTTTTGATAATAGCCGGGTTCATCGCGTTATTCGTTGGATCGTTTTTTCTTTTCCAGTGGCTCGGCAAAGAGGTCACACCCGACAAGCTGGGAACAAACGAAGGTGTCGAGCGGGCTGACAAGTAGGTTGCACCTGACCGCGCTCAAGAAGGGTCTTTGGGATCAGCGCTTCCGGATTGCCGGATGATTCCGTATCGATGTAACACGAAACGCTTGAACACTTGAGGAGTTAAGTAACATGCCCAAAACAGTTTTTTTCCGGACATGGTTTATCGTTTTCTTTCCCGCCCTGCTTGCCGTGGGAACCGGAACCGGGTGTTCCAGTGACCCCGGCACAGGCGAGGACAAAACGTTTCAGCCCAACCTGCTGATTTACCTGGTGGACACACTGAGGAGCGACCATGTAGGCTGCTACGGTTACAACAAAGACACCACACCTGAAATCGATCGCATCGCCCGAGAGGGCACACTCTTTGAGAACGTACATGTCCAGTCCAACTGGACGCAGCCTTCTGTAGGCTCCATCATGACATCCATGCCGCCGCTGGTCTTCGGATCCTTTTCCATCGCCCTTCCTGATTCAATGGTCACTCTTGCCGAGGTTTTGAAGGAGGCGGGATACGTAACCGCAGGATTCACCACCACCGCGGCCGTTTCCCAGGAGTTCGGCTTCAACCAGGGCTTTGATCTGTACAGGGAGTCGGGCGCAAATCTAAACCGCTCGGAAAGAAAAAAGCGGGTCGGCAAAGTTTTTGACGCTGACACCCTGAATGAGATGGCCTTCGAGTGGCTGGATGGCCAAGGCCTGAAAGAACCGTTTTTCCTTTACATGCACTCGATTGATCCACATATCCCCTTTGATCCGCCCCAGGAGTTCGATATATTCGATCCCGGCTACCAGGGAGAGGTCGACGGTTCTTTGGAAATTAAGACCAAGATACTCAACAAGGAGGTGCCCTTCGGCGATGCGGACCGTAACCACGTGATCGCACTCTACGATGGAGAGATTCGTTTCAACGATCACGAGATCGGAAGGCTCATGAAGAAGCTGTCCCAGCTGGATCTGCTGGACCGTACCCTTGTGGTCATCATCTCGGACCACGGTGAAGAGTTCTACGAGCGAGGTAAGCTGACAACGGGACACGGCCACTTGAACCTGCACGAAGAGCTTACTCATGTGCCTCTGATCATGAGGCTTCCCGGCCGCATCCCCAGCGGGAAGAGGGTGCCCAACCTTATATCCGCCACCAGTGTGATGCCAACCCTGATCGACTTTCTGGATGTGAACCCGCCGGAAACCATGATGGGCGGCTCTCTGCTGCCCCTCATTGAAGGCGGTGCGGAGTCCGAGGATTTACAGCCGGAAACTTTCTGCTTCCGGGCCAAGAAAATACACGACATGTTCTCCATCCGCACGCCGGCCCGGCTCCTGATTCAAGAGGCTGACAAAAACATGATAATGTATGACCTGTCCGACACAAACAAGGCCGAGGCGACCGACATATTTCCCCAGCTTCCCCGGCCGGTCAAAAACCAGTGGCAGGAGCGGTTAAAGCAAAGGTACGTGATGGTCAGGGAAATGAGCGATAATTTGAAGACAGAAAAAGAGGATTTCAAGATTTCCAAAGAGACGCAGGAAAGGCTGAAGGCCCTAGGATACCTTAAATAAGCGGTCTAACCCTTCAGCCCCTTCCAGATCCCGATCAGCCTTCTTGCCGAGTCTTCCCACGAAAACTTCGAAGCACGCTTTTTACCGCTCTCAACGAGGGCTGTTCTCGTTTTTTTGTCGAAGACACCCTTTCCTATGCAATCGGCCGCCTCTTCCGCTGAATCCGGCGAAAACAGAAGAGCGCCGTCTTGGCCGCACACCTCCATGTGCGCAGGTATCGCGGAGCACGCAACAGGGATTCCAATGGCCATCGCCTCGAGCACGCCCATTCCGAACCCCTCGTACATCGAAGGCTGGACGACCAGGGAAGCGGAGCGCAGAAGCGCCGCCCTATCTTTGCCTGACACCTTTCCTGTATTGATTATCCCTGCCGCTGTCCGGGCATCCCCTTTCTCGATCTTTTCGATTCTTGAACCGCGCTTTTTTACAGGGCTTCCGGCAAGCACCAGCAAAATGTCGCCGGCTCCTGCCGACTTGCCCCTGAAAATCAGGAACGCTTTCTTCAGCAGCTCGATGTTCTTCCTGCTCTCGATGTGTCCGAGATAAAGAACATAAGGCTGATCGATCCCGAGCCTCTCAAAAGCTGTTTTTTGATCCGCAGGCCCGGCCGGGCCTGTTGTGGGAACACCGTTGGACACCACATGAATCCGCTGACCGTCGATCTCGGGAAAAACCGCCGCCATCTCCTTTTTTATCGAATCGGAAACCACAATCACACAACCTGCTCTTGCCAGGCTAGCTCCAGCGATGCGGCGGCCGAACCAATGCCTGAAAAAAGAGACCCACTGCCTGTGAACGAACCTCAAATCATGAACAGTGAGTGCGATCGGAATGTTTCGGACAGGGGGAAGGGGAAACGTTTCAGCGGCGAAGATGTCGTACTCCGAACCCGAGGAGGCCATGCGCGCGGGCTTGTTCAGCAAACCGATCCATCTCGAATACGGGCTCGTGCGCGCGCGTGTTTCAACGGTTTTCGCGCCGGCTCTTGCGAAGGGAGCCGCAAGGCCGGATCCTCCCGCCAGAACAACAGTGAGCTCGACGCTGTCCGCGCACGCTATCCGTGTGTACAGCTCGATCATGCGCGTGCGCGCTCCCGATGGCCGGGCTGTAACAGCTGTGGCGTCCAGGAGCACCTTCACGACAGCAGGCTCCTGTAAAGAGCAAGGTACTCCTGCGCCGCCTTTCTCCAGGTGAAGCTTTTCACTCGATCCAGGCCGCGCCGGACCAGCTCAGCCCCGTGCATAGGATCTTCCAGAATCTTCAACATCGCCTTCAGCATCTCTTCCCTGTCCAGGGGATCCACAACAGCGGCCGCATCCCCGACCACCTCGGGGATCGCTCCACCTGTGGTGGTGACCACTGGAGTGCCGCAAGCCATTGCCTCGAGCGGCGGCAGGCCGAACCCCTCGTACATCGACGGATAAACGACGCATTCAGCCATGTTGTACAGGATGTTCAGATCGGGCTCCGGCACATACCCCGGAAAAAAGACACGACCCTCGAGCGGCGGTGCCGACACCTTTTCCTTGATATCGGACCATGCCGTGTTGCGGACTCCTGAAAGGACCAGATTCACATTGCTGCGCCCGGATGCCAGGTCCGAGAACACATCGAGCAGGTGGGACAGGTTCTTCTTTCTTCTGAGGCTGCCGACGAAAAAAACGAACGGCTCATCCGGTATTCCGAACGCGCCGAGAAAAACCTCCCGCTTCGGAACTATTTCCAGCGGGCGGAACCGCTGGTCCACGCCATGATGGATTACCTTGATCTTCGGGGCGGATTCGGGATACAGGCTCAGGATGTTTTCGCGCGTGCGATGAGACACGGCCACTATCGTGTCCGCAAACCGGGTATTCAGGAAGAGCCATATCTTGTGCTGTTTTTTAACGGTTTCCCTGCCTCTTCTCCTCTCCACCCACGGCAGCTCGTGTACCGTGGCGATCTTTGCGCATTTGCCCAAAATGGGTATTGCTGAAACCGGTGCGTGAAAAACATCGATCTTCTCCTTTTCGATCAGCGGCGGAATGAACTGCTCGCGCCAAAGATAAGTGGGCCGTTTCGAGGAGATGTCGACTAGATGGAAGTTATCAGGGAGATCAAACTCAAAGCGCAGTTCGCTTTTTGCGATGAGAAAGTACTCGTTTTCCCGGTCCGTGCGTACGAGCTCCCTCAAGAGGCTCCGCTGAACCTTTTCCACACCCGTGAGATGAGGGGTGGCTTGAATGCTTATATCCCAGGCGATTCGCATCGATATCAGCTGCTTTCAGGAAAGCCGGTGTACACGGTCATGACCTGTGCCAATGCCGGTCAAGAATATCTTGAAACTTCTCGCACCTGTTGCCCAAAGATCGAACAATCAACAGAGGATGTCAACAACGATCCGGGTTCGCCACAAGCTCGTGCATGAACCCAAGGGTTTCAGCTGCTGTACGCCTCCAGGAAAGGGAAGCTACTCTCCTCGCTCCCGCATGGATTAGCCTGTCCCTGAGCGCGCGGTCATTTGCCACCCGGACAAGGGCGGATCTGATTGCATCCGGATCAAAAGGATCCACAAGAACAGCGTCCATCCCGGCAACCTCCGGAAACGGCGGCAGGTCGGATGCAACTACCGGGCAGCCTATGCTCATGGCCTCTACAACAGGAAGCCCGAATCCCTCTCCGAGGGATGGGTACACCAGGGCAATTGCACCCTTGTAAAGCCGGGTCAACATGCTGTCGTCTACCTCTTCGAAGAGGATGATCCTGTCCCTGGCCGGAGAGTTTCGCAGCCGACTTCGGAACGGCGCCTCCCCCCATCCCCTGCGTCCGGCGATCACCAGCTTGATGCCGGGCATGGATGCTTCGGCTTCCTCGAAGGCATGAAGCACCCGTACATGGTTTTTTCGGGGCTCCAGCGTTCCAACGCAAAGGAAGTATCGGTCCGGCAGAACCGCAGGTCCGGTCTTCTTTTCCGAATCCGCTGTTTGCATGTGCCTGCCGGCCATGGGGATCACTTTCACGGGAATGTCAAGCTCCGGAAAAAAGCGCTTGATGTCGTCGAGAACCGCGCGGGTGGGGACGATCAGGCCGCTTGCCGCTTTCATGGCACGACTCACCCTTTTTGTCATTCTCCGGCAAAAAGCCGGGCCGTGGAACCCACATTCGTGCATGAAAAGAAGGTCGTAAAGGACAAGGGCGGACCGTGCCTTCTTCAAGGGCGGATACACGAAATCCGTGTACAGAAACATATCGAGCTTTCCCGTGAACATCTCAACTCCTGAAAAACCAAGCCTTCCAAGGGCGTGCAGGATGCGGTTTGGAAAGCGGAAACGGATGATCTTGACTCTTGGATGCTCTTCGAAGGGAGCCGTATCCATCAGGAGATGCTTGTGCCGGGCGAACGCAACGCTGAAGAGAACGAGCTCGTCGCCCGAGCCAAGCAATGGCGGCATGGCGCGGCACATTTCTCGTACGTACCTGGCAATGCCCGCTCCTCCAAGGAGTGCGGGCCTGAAATCAATTCCGAGTTTCATCTTTTATGTCGAAAGGCAACAGCTTCGTGATAAAAAGCAAAAAGAGGTAGAGACCGCCGAGGACAGCCAGCGCTGCAAAGAGGTTCCACCCCGCGAGCAGGAAAGCGGCGGCGCCCGTGCACGCCCCGATTACGATCAGCTTGAGATACTCCATGTTTAGCACGTTCATGCCCGTGTACTTTCGAACGCATAAATATGCCGCAACAAGAACAGCGGATTCGGTTATCACGGTGGCCCAGGCGGCTCCTTCGATGTAGTACCTCGGGATGAGTATCAGGTTCAGTGCAACGTTCAAAACACCGCTTGCACCCGCGATCCACGCGAAAAGGACCTGCCTGCCTGAGGCCACGAGCACCGACACGTGCGGGTATGTAAGGAAAATGGCAGCCATGGCGAAGCCTAAGATGGTCAGGCACGCGGAAGAGCGCGCATACTTTTCGTCGTACACAACCGCCACCACCGGCTCGGAAAGAAAGAAGAGCGCTGCAGCGGCGGGTATGCCGACTGCTCCCATGTAAAGAACCGATCGTGAAAACACCGGTTTCAAGCGGTCGACCCCGGTTTTAATATCAGAGAAGTACCGGGAAAACACGGGGAAGATGACCTGGTTGAAGAGAACCGGCACCATCAGGCTGAAGGTGAGCATCCTGTATGCCGCGCTGTAAAGGCCTACAGCCGCTTCGCCCTCGAGAATCCTCAAAAGCACGATATCGATGTAGAAGTAGACGGTGACCATGACGGCTGAAACACCGAGCGGCAGCGATTCGCGGAAAAGGAAGCCAAGCTCCGAGCGCATTGTTTTTGTTGGGTTTTGATGAGTAAAACGCCTGCTCAGTAGAAAGTTGGCGATGTTGGTGCCTGCCATGCCAATGCCGTAGGCGATGAGGTAGTGCGCCGGGTTTCTTGATCCCATCAGCAGGAAAACGGCGCTCGCAAGCAGGAACAAGGTGTGGCCGATACAGGATATGAGAGCTACGAAATCGAACCTCATCTTTATGTGAAAGACCGCGTTGAACCCCCCGAGGCTGTAGAACAGGAGGTGCATGGAAGCGAGGCATATCAAGAGCCGCAGGTCCCAGCTCTCTTCGAACGCGATCACCAGGCCGCATACCGCGAGCAGGCATATGAACGACATCACGCCGCGCATCTTCACCAGTGCTATGAGAAGTCCTGGAAGCTTTTCCGGATCCCTGGATGATTCCCTGACCACGATAGTGTTGGAACCGAAGTCGATGACCGTGATGCAGATGTAGTACATTGTCAGGTAAAAGTTGAATACTCCGAAATCTTCCGTGGTTCGAAGGTACCTTGATAGAAAAACCGTGGTTATCAAGAATGAAACGGCGGAGGTGTAGAACCTGCCTGCGAGTTGGGCTGCCATGTTCTTCATTATGGTTGTGTTCAGGGTCATCTTTTTTTCCGCAGGCGATGGAGGCAAATGTCCTCCAGGGGACAGCTTTCGCAAAGCGGTTTCCTGGAGCGGCACTTTGCGCGTCCGTGCTCGATCAAAAGCATGTGGAAGCGGTACGCTTTGCCGACCGGGATCAGCTTCTTCAGTCGCTCGAATGTAACGTGCGGAGACGGTTTCCCGTCAACCAGCCCGGTCCGTGCGCACACCCTGTTGACATGAGTGTCCACCGCGCAGATATCCCGGCCGAGATCCATGCACAGAAAGACCGCTGCTGTTTTCTTGCCCACGCCTTTGAAAGAGGTCAGAAACTCCATAATCCCGGCATCATCCCATTTTGCCAGCGGCCTCAAGCTCAATCCGTTGAACCTGTCGCTTATCCCGCGTAGACAGTTCACAATTTTTTCGGCCCTCTGCCTGGCAAGCCCTGCTGAGCGAACGGTATGCACTATCTGCGCCTCAGGGGCATCGAGGAGCAAATCCCAGCTCCTGTACCGTTTTTTCAGCGCCTGGAACGCGTTGTCCCTGTTCTTGTCGTTGGTTGCCTGTGATAGAATATGCGCAATAAGGCGCCCAACGAGGTCCCCGGACTTCTTGCGCTTCGGAACGCTATAAAGGGGTGACAGCTTCTCGATTATCAGCTTGACCCTGTCAACAGGTGCCGAATGACCGGATGTAGTTTTTTTTGTCATGCTGTTCAATTATGCATGATCAGGTTAAGGAAAGAAAGAGAAGCACGGATGGACACGGATTAACACGGATTTTTTTTTGATCATAGGAGGGAAACCACAGGGGGTTGCCCCCACATAATAAACGTAAAGAGCCGCCGGGCCGTCGGGGCGAATCCGAACCGCCCGCGACGTAACCGGTCGCATGGCCGTGGCGGACATGAACCGGAAAAAAACAGCCGGTGCTTGACTGGGCACGCTTTTGAACGAGGATATACACGGTTACTTTGATGCTTTGGAGCGGTATACGCAGAAGTTAGCGGATTTTGCGGTGCGAACTGTTTTCATAGAGCAGTGAAAGGTGCGGCCGATGATGACTCGTTTCCTGAATTTTAAAGATTTCTTTGTTTTCTTATTATTAACCTGCTTGCCGGCCCTGCTTGTTCTTCCCTGCTGTTCCAACGGCATCAGCGGGGGTAGGGTTATAATCGAAGTTGACGGCTTTCCCATAACCGAGAAAGAGTTTTACAGGGCGTACGAGTTCCACGCCCTGTACTGGGACATCAGAAAGGAAACGGGTGACATGCCGGAAGATGCCGCTGAAAGCCGTCCCGGTTCCGTTACCGAGGATGATCTCAAAACACGCATTCTTTCCAACAGCTTGATCCCGATGGCGGCAATAAAGGCAAAATACAGGGAAACGATCCCAGGGCTTCTCAACAGAGCCGACAAAATCAAAAGCATGATAGCCCCTGACGGCAGCAACTTTGGCGAGCTTGCCGCCAAACATTCCGGAGACACGAACGCCGAGTCAGGCGGAAACCTCGGAACGGTCAACCCGATAGGGCTGCCCTATCCCGTGTCCATGAGGGCGTTCGATGCCGAGAAAGGAGAAATCATCGGGCCTTTCCTGTCGCTGGCAGGCTGCCACATCCTTTTCATCCATGAGAAGATTCAGGGGATGGTTCCGGCATCGGACAGCATCAAGGCTTCCCAGATTCTGCTGCCGTATGTTGATGGAAAGCCGGATTTTGTGGGTTCGATTCTTCCCCGTTTGCTGGAAGAGGCCCGGGTTGAGGTTGTGGACCATGAATATGAGCGGTATGTTGATGTGGATTAACCGTTAAGGTCAGGAGGGCGAAAGATTTTTCGCCCCTACAGGTCGCACCCCGCGGCAACGTTGTCCTTCATAATCCATTTCTTGCTGTTGCCCGCCTGTTCGCGGCCCCTGAATATGTCGTCGCCTTCGAAATCCAGGAATATTCCGGCTGTTGTCAGCTTATCAGGCCCCTGGCCCTCGAACTTCTCCGCAAAACCCAGCGATGACGCGGAGCCTTCATACCGGTCATTGCCCCCAAGATCCATCAGTGCGCCCAGGCAGTCCAGGCCAAGCACATACCCCATGCACTTCTCGGAGGCCTTGTATTGGTCATCACCGTAAAAGTCCTGCAGAATCCCCACGGAAAAGTTGACGGCGGCCCCCTGTGCAAGCCCATCCGCGGTGTATACGTCATCACCTTCGAAGTCCGCGAGCAGCCCGGATGCAAGGGAGGAGCCGGCGCCCTGGACGTACAAGCCGCCCTCGTAGGTATCATTGCCCCACAGATCCAGAAGCATGCCAACAGAGCTCCAGTACGCGACACCCTGCGCATAGTTCTTGGCCTTGTACGAATCATCGCCGCCCATGTCCGCAAGCACGCCCCACCCCCCTGATATGCTGAGCGCGGTATCGTCTTTCTTTGAAGCCCCTCTTGCGGCGCCCTGGGCATCGCAGGCAACGCTCTCGGGATCCAGCGGGTCGCCCATGAGACCACCGCCCGCTTCGTACTCGTCGTTGCCGCCCCCGTCGAGCAGGAGGCCCACCCCGTACGTTCCGCCATACCCCTGCCCCGCCCTGGTAAGCACGTACCTGTCATCCCCTTCGGTGTCGATCAGCATGCCGTAGCCGAAAAGCCCGCAGCCTTGCCCGAATGTGCCGCATTGGTACGTGTCGTTGCCGCTGCCATCGTACAACAGGCCCAGGCCTACGTATGCCGAGCCCATCGAATACCCTACGGATGAATAGGTGTCGCTGCCGGTCATGTCGAAAAGAAGCCCAACCCCGAAATAGCCGCATCCAAAGGCATCCAGCCCCTTGGATATGTATTCGTCATCCCCGCCAAGATCGAGAAGCAGGCTCACTCCGGCTCCGGGCTCCACTCTTGACGAGGCAAGCCTTGCCTGGTACGCGTCGTTGCCGCCCAGATCCACGAGAAACGCGACCTCCTCATCGTAAAAGTTGTCCCCGGTGCCGCCGACCACAACCTTTCCGAACGGCGTGTCAACATCAAGAATCACGCTCCTCTGCGACACCCCTTTTGCCAGCTCGTTCTCTTTTGCGAACTTCGCAAACTCCAGAACAGCGCGGCCAAGCACCATGCCGGCCTCCGCCAGAAGGATGTCGTTCTGCATGAAGGTGATCTCCCTTGCGAAGTCGAGGCTGTCGAGCAGTTTTTCCGCGGAGCCGTATTCGTTCCTCTCGACGATCCATTCGAGATCTTCAACCATTACTTCTTCGAGAGCTTTTTTGCGAAGCAGGCAGGCATGCGTGAAGCTGTTCAGCAAGCGTGCGAGCCCGTCTCTGAACGGCGCGGGCACTTTATCGGCCCGGGACCTCAACTTGTCTTTTTCCTCCTTGTCGAGCTCGGAACCGGCCGCTCTTGCAAGGCTCCACAAAGAGGCATGAAGGTTGTTACCGGCCTCCTCCGGTGGGGTCCAGAGCTCATCCATCCCTTCTGTTTCAATCTTTCGTCCCGAACGCTCCGTCATGAACCCGATCGTGGAAACCGGAGACAGCGCAGCATCTTCGATGCCGGCTCTCACCTCGTGTCCCATGGTCGTCAGGTACGCGGGTGCGCTAAGCGGCTCGCGAACGACGTATATCCTGGTTCTGTCCTTTCTGAACCGTTTGTACAACATCTCTCCCCGGATCTTCATGGACGAGAATGTGTGCCCCATTTCGCTGAGTAGCGCATCCAGCCCGTCCTCGCTCTTTGCTGCCTTGTCATCGATTGCCGCAAGCCTGCTTTCCCTTCTTTTACGAACCGATTCATTCAGATCCTCCTTGCGTATCCACTCGGATTCGAAGCGCACGAGGCCCATCTTTTCGAGTTCCTTCTCAGGATGCCACTCGCCATCGTACAGCCCGAATCCTCCGGCCTTCCTTGCGCCGGCATGGTCGGGGTCCTCCTTCAGCACGATCTTTATGTGTTTTTCAGCCTCTTTCTCCAGGCCCTTTTCCAGGCACCACAGCGCAAGATCATAGTGGGCCTTGACATCGCCTTTGCCCGCATCGTCGGCACGCCTCTTGTATTCGTCCTCAGGCCGCTCTTTCGCTATGATCTTGCGGATGTCGCGCATTCTTACCGTGATGAGCCGCCCCTTCACCCGGATCTTCACATAGGAGCTGCTCTGAAACTCTATCTTCCCCTTGTACATGCCTCCGGTCTTGAGAATGATCACGTCCTCATCCTTTGAAAATCCCGTGGCTGACAGAAGAACTGCGACAGCGATGAAAATTATAACCATCCGTGTCGAACGCATTGTTTGCTCCGTACTCAAGGTATTGAAACCATCCTTGTTTTTAATTGCCTTCACTGTTCCGGTTGTTAAAAATCAAGCGTATGAAAACAAATTACCGTACACCGGTTCCAGAGCTTTTTTTTCGACCGGTTACCGGCAGCGGGGCATAGGTTCTTTTTAAGGCGCGCGGAATGCGTACTAGAAAACTCGGCTCTACCGGTGTGGAGCTCTCAGTGATCGGTTTCGGGGCATGGGCTCTCGGCGGAGGAGGCTGGGCTTTCGGATGGGGCCCGCAGGACGATGCAAAATCGATCGATGCGATCCGCGCGGCCCTCGACATTGGTGTCAACTGGATCGATACGGCTCCTGTGTACGGTCTCGGTCATTCGGAAGAGGTTGTCGGAAAGGCAATAAAAGGCGCTCGCGACCGGATTTTCTTGGCAACCAAGTGCGGTCTTGTGTGGAGCGATAAGGGGAAAATCAAGGGGTTCATCGACAAGCAAAGCGTTCGCAAAGAGACGGAGGACAGCCTTCGCAGGCTTGGAGTTGATGTCATCGACCTTCTCCAGATCCACTGGCCAACAAAGGAAAAAAAAGATCTCGAAGCCTGGGAAACGATGGCGGATCTGATCGATGAGGGCAAGATCCGCTACGCAGGAGTTTCCAACTTCAACATCGACAGGCTCGAAAAAATCAGCGCCATACACAAGCCGGCCTCTCTTCAGCCTCCTTACAGCATGCTGGAACGGGGAGTGGAGAAAGAGCTTCTCGGATATTGCGCATCCAACGGTACGGGAGTGATTGCGTACAGCCCCTTGCAGTGCGGCCTGCTGACCGGCGGCTTTTCGCGAGCCAGGCTCGAAAACCTGCCGGACGACGATTTCCGCCGCAAGGACAAGCAGTTCCAGGAGCCTGTTTTCAGCTCGAACCTTAAGCTAGTGGAAGGCCTCAAAGCGATCGCCGACGAGGCGGGCATGACCTGCGCGCAGCTTGCTCTTTCATGGGTACTCAGAAGGGAAGAAGTGACCTCCGCGATTACCGGCGCTCGAAGCCCGTCTCAGATAGAAGAAACCGCGAAGGCTGCCGACCGGGAACTCGGAGCCGAAGAAAATGAAGCGATAGAAAATCTCATAAAGGCGAGAGGGTAGGGTTAAATCCTGAAGGAGTGATTTCGAATACGGCTCCGACGGAGCGTCGCCCTCCATCCATCCGTTGTCTTCTGGAGGGCGGCACTCTGTTGCCGCCACTTCTCCTTGTCCTCTCTTCCCTGAACAGTTCATCCTGCAAACGCCGCCTTGATGCTATCTTTCACAAGCTCCTTTTCCGCATCCTGTGCGAGGGTTACCTGGAGACGTTCCTCTTTTTCCATGGCACGCTCGATCGCGTACATCGCTCCGGGGTTTTTCGCCCATGCGCGTCGCGCGATCCCGTTGTTAACATCCCATGAAAGCATCTTTTCGAGGCGTGCGTCAGCCTCGGCTGACCCGTCGAGAACGAGGCCGAAACCGCCGTTGATTACCTCTCCCCATCCAACTCCCCCGCCGTTGTGAAGACTGACCCAGGTGGCGCCCCGGAAAGCGTCGCCGATCACGTTGTGTACCGCCATGTCGGCGCAGAACATCGACCCGTCGCGGATGTTTGCGGTTTCCCTGTAAGGCGAATCCGTTCCGGACACGTCGTGGTGATCCCGACCAAGCACTATCGGGCCTTTAATCCTGCCATCGCGCACAGCCTCGTTGAACGAGGAGGCGATCCGTTTCCTTCCCTCCTCGTCGGAGTAGAGTATGCGTGCCTTCGAACCGACCACGAGCCCGTGCTCGCTCGCGGAGCTTATCCACTTGAGGTTGTCCAGGAGCTGCTGCCTCGTCTCATGCGGAGCATCGGATGCCATCTTTTCGATCACGTCGGCCGCGATCCTGTCGCTCTCATCCAGATCGCTTTGCTCAAGGCTCGTACAAACCCAGCGGAACGGCCCGAAACCGTAGTCGAAACACATGGGCCCCATGATATCTTCCACGTAGGAGGGGTAGAGAAAAGAGCCGTCAGGCCTCGTTATGTTCGCTCCCGCGCGCATCGTTTCGAGCAGAAAAGCGTTGCCGTAGTCCCAGAAATGCATGCCGTTCTTGTGCATGGCGCCGATAGCATCCACGTGGCGTCTGAGCGATTCGCGGACCTTTTCCGAAAAACCGCGCGGATCAGCAAACATCATCTTGTTCGATTCGTCGAATGTCAGCCCTGCGGGATAGTACCCTCCGCCGAACGGGTTGTGCAGCGATGTCTGGTCAGAACCGAGATCGATCGAGACACCCGCTTCGGCACACCTCTCCCACAGGTCGAGCACGTTCCCTACATAACCGAGAGACAGCGGCTCCTTGGCTTTTATCGCTTTCTCGATCCTTTTGAGCACAATGTCCAGGTCGTGTTCCTTCTCCTGCAGCCACCCCTGCTTGTACCGCTTTTCCACGGCATGCGGATTGATCTCGGCGATCACGCCAACAGCACCTGCAATAACCGCTGCCTTTGCCTGGGCCCCGCTCATTCCCCCGAGCCCGGAGGTCATGTAAACCCTGCCTCTCAGGCCTTCATCCCCTGTATTGAGGTACTTTCGCCCGGCGTTCAGCAGTGTGATTGTTGTCCCGTGAACGATCCCCTGCGGCCCTATGTACATGAAACTCCCGGCTGTCATCTGTCCATAGGAAGAAACACCAAGCGCAGCCATGCGCTCATAGTCCACGGGCTTCGAATAGTTGGGCACCACCATCCCGCAGGTGAGCACGAGACGCGGCGCCTCTTTCTGTGAAGGAAAAACCCCCAGAGGGTGCCCTGAATAAAGCACAACGGTCTGATCATCGGTCATACGGGACAGGTACTTCATCGTAACGAGGTATTGGGCCCAGTTCTGAAACACGGTCCCGTTTCCTCCGTAGGTCACGAGCTCGTGCGGGAACTGTGCGACCGCCGGATCCAGGTTGTTGGTTATCATAACCATGATTGCAGCCGCCTGCATGCAGCGGGCCGGGTATTCGCTGATGGGTCGTGCCTTCATCTCGTACTGCGGCCTGAACCTGCGCATGTATATTCTGCCGTCCTCTTTCAGCTCGGACGCGAACTCGGGCGCAAGGCGAGGGTGCCATTCCGCCGGAAAGTAGCGAAGCGCGTTTTCAAGCGCCAGCTCACGATCACTCGGTTTCAAAACCTGGCGTCTTTTCGGGGCGTGGCTTACCCCCGCATCTTCACGGGGCATGGGGGGCAGTTCGTCAGGGATGCCTGCTGCCACCAGCTCTTTGAATGAGTCGGTCATTGTTTTTCCTTTCCAAGGAGCCCTGCAAACAAATTCAGGCTGCTCAACAGCTGAAATTTTGCACCGGGTATGTCAACGTACAGATATTATCGACCTGCTTGACAAAAGCAAGATCACCTACAAATCCGTAGCATTGACGGGTTACTATCCTGAAAACAAAAGGATATATACAGAGGATGGTTTACTTTCCACCGGTTTTTTGTGTTAATGTGTTTACAGCCCCTCCATAACAGCTCTTTTCGTGGAGAAACCCGATGAACGGAAGTAAAGGCAAGATCCCGGCTTTCGCTAAAAAGGCACACCGGTCTGCTGTGGCGGTCCTGTTGATAGCCGCCTTTTCGGTTCTATGCCCGGCACACAACGTAATATACAAGCCGCCCCCTCCCAAACCACCACCGAAGTGGAAAGTAACAAAAGCCCTTTACGACAAGTACCTGCCCAAGCTCGGGCCCAAGGGCGGAGTGACAGGCGGCCAGGGAGCGAGGTCTCCGGGCATGCCGGTCGGGCCGGGAGGCGGGATGACCAAAAAATCGACTTCAACGAGCGCGCCCCGGGTTTCATGGGAGTACTGGTGGGCTAGAAACAGGTACGCATTTTTCGAGATCCCAAACCTCGCTGATAATGTTTCGAAAATGTTCCCGTCCACACCCCTGGATGAGGATGACACAAGCGGATCATCAACGGTCAATGCGCTGAGAACGAAAAGCGTCAACATGATCAGGCCTCTGCTCGATCACCAGTCAGCGCGCATGAAAAGAGGGGCCCTGATCGGTCTTGCGATGCTCAACGACACCGAATCCCTGCCGGGTATTCAGGCCCTTCTACAGGACGGCAACCAGACCGTAAGAGATTCAGCGGTTCTGGCCCTCGGCATAATCGACAGCAGGGATGCGAAGCACTCGTTGATGCACATCGCGCGAGGAACTCCCGAGGGCTGCCGCATTGTCGGGCAGTCTTCTATCCCAGCCTATTTTCGGGGTTTCGCGCTTATCTCTCTCGCACTCAAGAAATCCACAGGAATCGTTCCTTTGCTTAGATACGTTGCATGCGATCTTGATAGCTTACCGGACGTGAGAGCGATGGCTATCGAGGGAATGGGGCTCTGGGGCGGTGAGGAAGAAGCAAAGTTCCTGATGGAATTTGTAGAGGACCAGAAAAAAGCCGATCCGCTGCTGGTTTCCACTGCCGTGAATGCCGTTGGAAAAACAGGTGAACCTTTCACACTTCCGTTCCTTGTTAAAAACCTGTTCTCGAAGCACTCAGCCGTTATCCAGTCGGCAATCATCGGGTTGGGCTCTGTGACCGGCGCGGGCAACGAGGAGATCGTGAACAGGCTTCAACGGTGCTACCGGAGCTCGAACGACATGGCTGTCAAAGGCTTCTCACTCCTGTCGATGGGCATCATCGGAGGGCCTGAGGCGCTGACGTACATCGACCGTATCGTGGTCAACGGCTCACCATCCGACCGCCCATGGGCCTGTATCGGGCTTGGCCTGGCGCTAAAAAACAGCACGACCGGCGCCGGTAAAAGCGCCTGTGAAAAACACCTGATAGAATGTGCCTGTTCAGAGGGCAACCGGTCCACCAGGGGTGCAGCAGCCATAGCGCTGGGGCTCATGAGGAGCAAAGAAGCGGTGCGCTCGCTGATTGGTTCGTTCGAAAAGGAGAGCAATCCTGAGCTTCGCGGCTACTATGCGACAGCAATGGGAATGATCGGGGATCCGTCGTGCACAGGCTTGTTAAGAGAATCAATCCGAGAAGATGCGCCACAGCTCAAGGCCCAGGCCGCGGTTGCTCTTGCGCTGATGAACGACACCGATTCGGCCCCTGAGCTGGTTGACATTTTTCTAACATCGAACAACGATGCCACAAAGGCTTTTGTATCCCTGAGCCTGGCTTACATGGGCGATGTCCGCATCGTGACAAAAATATTCGAAGCTATGGAGCGCGGCAATGATCTGGACGACCTTACCATGCTTCACTGCATGCGCCTCGTTTCCAAGCTGATTTCGGGCAGAACATCGCCTTTCCTGGACAGGCTTGCAGAAGGATCCAACCTGGCAAACGAATACCCCATGGTCGAGTACCTGCTCGAATTCGGGATTTGAGGACTTACGCCGGGTCAACAATGAACGACGCCGCTCCATCGGCGCCGGAAAGGAATCCAGGAAAAAAGTACGTGACACCTTTTTTCTTCGTTTTCCTACCTGATGATCTCCAGCACCTCTTCCTTGATCCGCGCGAGCGCGTCGGTGTTTCTGGCCTCGACATTGAAGCGAAGAAGCGGTTCGGTGTTGGAAGGCCGCAGGTTGAAGCGCCAGTCTTTGCCTTCCACTGAATATCCGTCGGTGAAGTCCTCTTGCCCTCTGTTGCAAAAGCGGTCCTTTACCCGTTTCAGCACGTTTTCCACGCCTTCAACCCTGTAGTTGAGCTCGCCGGTTATGAAGTGGTTCTTCAAGAAAGGTTTCATTATCTCGGAGAACGGCTTCCCCTGCCGCGATATGTGCTCCAGAACCAGCAGGAACGGAATGATGCCGTTGTCAGCGAAAAAGTTGTCGCAGAAATAGTAGTGAGCGCTGAGCTCTCCCGCGAATACCGCTCCTTCCGAGCGCATCCTGTCCTTCATGAAAGCGTGCCCGGCCTTTGCCATTATCGGCACACCGCCCATCCGATTCACCGTATCATAGGCGGGCCAAACCACTCGCGGATCGAAAATTATCTTGGCGCCGGGGTGTTTGCGGAGCATGATCTCGGAAAGAAGGGCTGTGATGTAGATGCCTGGTATGAACTCCCCTTTCTCGTCCATGAACATCACCCTGTCCGCGTCAGCATCCCAGGTCACGCCAAGGTCCACCGTGCTGTTCCTGATGATTGACTCCACCTCTGCGCGGTTCTCATCGAGCATGGGGTTCGGCGGCCCCATTGGAAAGGAACCGTCCGGATCGAAATGAACCGGGACAAGGTCCAGCGACAGCCTTTCGGCGACCTTGAGTACATTCCGGCCCACATAGCCGAAGTTTCCGTCAGCAACCGTTTTTAACGGCATTATCGAAGACGGATCGATGAAACCGAACACATGGTCTAGGTAATCATCGATGACTTCCTTCTTCTCGTAACCACCCATCGCGCCCTTGGGAGGGTTCTTGACGGGCGATCGCTTCAAATCGTCCCTGATATCGAAAAGACCGGTGTCCGATGAGATGGCCGCAGCCCCTTCCTTGACCAGCTTCAGGCCGTTGTATTCGCCCGGGTTGTGAGACGCGGAAACCACGAACCCGCCCGCGTATCCGTACCTGCCCACTGCAAAGTACAGCATGTCAGTTGTTATCTCCCCTATATCGACCACATCCACACCCCAATCGATAAGCCCCTTGATCAGGTTCTCCTTCAGAGCAGGAGAAGACTGCCTTGCGTCCATTCCAACAGCTATTTTTCCCGCGGGCTTGAATAGCTCGGCATAGCTTCCCGCGATCGCGTAAAAGCTTTCCTCATCCAGGTCATCCGGATAGATTCCCCTGATGTCATAAGCATGAAAAATTTCCAGGTTCACAACTGCACCTCTTTACATGAACGGCTTACATACCAACGATTTCTTCACAAACATCGGATGAGCTTACCGCCTTCCCATCAAAAAACAAACCCGAAAAACAAGGCATTATGCAAATACCATTTGACATAACAGATATTTCGATAAATACTTTCCGATTTGTTTGCTTCCATGAACATGACATATCGAAAAACCGAAAAAAACCGTTTTTCGTGTTTATATATCGTGACGATGACCACGCATCCGTGACTGGAGAAGGTTGATGCACCATTTTTCATCTCCCGGCGCCCCTGTTTTCCTTGCCGTGTTCCTGTTTCTCGGTTTTTTCTCCCTGGACACCGTTTCTCCACAGGATACAGCAGACCGCACGAGACAACAGAACAGGGTCGGTGAAAGGGAAGACAAGCTTCACGGCGTTGGAGCCGAGATAGAAGAGCCGGACGAAGACGGCGGCTACGAGATCCTGCAGCATCTCGATTTCGACTACGGCGGAATCTTCCGAATAAACTACTACAACTTCGATGACGGCGAAGACA
Source organism: uncultured Phycisphaerales bacterium (assembly GCA_964542475.1). Lineage (GTDB taxonomy): Bacteria > Planctomycetota > B15-G4 > B15-G4 > CAYZWU01 > CAZIUL01. The sequence goes on from CAZIUL010000002.1 coordinate 171,899, forward strand.
CTCACATGCTCCGAACAACGGATATCCTCGCGTGGGTAAACCTTGTTTACAATGACATGCACCAGGTCTACGCCCGCTTGCTTGGCCGGTTCGACGACTACAACGCGGGCACCGAGTACTACTACATGGAAGAGAACGACCAGTCCGTCCCCCGCCTTGACGTGGGCTACTACCACTGCAACCTTAAAAGAATCATCGGACTGAATCAACTAGACAGGTTCAGGTTTAAAGCCGGCCGCGACTTTCTCACGGTGGGTGAAGGCTTGGCCCTGGACCGGCGCGGTGACGGGGCTTTTCTCGAGTTCTCGGCAAACGATTTTTCCCTGAGCGGTTTTGTGATGCGTTCGATCTACAGCGAAGACGGCTCGGACCGTACAATGCGGGATTTCGGCCACGACAAAAGGGTTTTCAGTGGTATCGAGGCGGGGTACGAGTTTTCCAGAGAGCTGGAGATATTCGGCTACACGATGTTCCAGCAGGACAAGAACGATGACCGGATTCTCAACAGCCCCTATAAGACCGGAAGAGATTCGCGTTTCCACGGTATCGGCCTTCGTGGCGAATACGGCCCCGGACTTACATATTCCGGAGAATTCTCCAAGGAGTACGGGGAGCAGCATTCCTGGGCTACATTCGAAAAATCGGATGTAGATGCGTACGCTTTATCTGTCGAAACGGAGTACACATTCAGAACAGTTGCGGCACAGCCAAGCGTCAGTGTCCAGTACATTCTCGCCTCCGGAGACAGGGACGCCGGAAACACGCTCGATACAAAAGGAGGCAATTTCAAGGGAACCGATTATGACGCCTATTCGGGCTTTGGATACGCAAACACCGGGCTTGTCTTTTTTCCGAGGCTGTCCAACATCCAGGTATGGAGGGTCGGAACAGCGATACATCACTCTGAAAACAAGGAGGGTTGTATCATGCTCGAGTCAGGGATCAACGCCTTTTACTACCGCCGTGACGAATCCAAGGGAGGCATCTCCGACCGTTACGTGGACAAACCCGGCGAATCCTATCTCGGCCAGGAGATCGATGCATACCTCATCTGGAGGCCTTTCTCGGACCTGAGCGTGATCGCGCAATACGGCTTGTTCTGGCCGGAGAGGAAGTCGTTTGAAGACGACAGCAACAGGCACTATTTCTCAATCGGCTTGAGTTTCTATTTTTAACGCTTGGCGAACAACCATGAAAACGAAGACCGAAACGAACATCAACCCACCCAAGGCTCTGTCCCTGATGCTGCTTTCCTTTTTGCTCCTGTCCTCATCCTGCATCCAGGTCGAACTGAAACCGATCAATGACAGCGGCGAAAAATATGCCGTCAACGGGGACGAACTCGAATACTTCGAATACCTGGAAACAAAACCAAGGGCATCCACGGCTGACGGCGCGCGCCTGACAGCGCTGCTCCTCGGGCAATCCCCGTGGTACATGAATATTGAGGAGCTCAGGCGGTTCTTGATCGACAAGAGGGGAATCAAGGAAAAGTGGGAGATTTCAGAAGCAGCTCCCCTGACACGCGGCAAGCTGGCGTTCATGATCTGCTATTCTGCCGGAATCACCACCAGCCTGGTCATGAACCTCACACCTCGGAGTGAACGGTACGCAATGCGGGAAGCAGTATTCCACGAGCTCATCAAACCTTCAAACCAGTTCCATTATGTTTCAGGCCGGGAGCTGATGGATGCCATCACTAAAACCGAAACCTATATGAAAAAGAAAGAATCCGAATAGCGGAGCTCCTAATGATAGGCGGAAATGGCCCGGTCTCCAAGGGTTCAAGGGTTAGAATCGCAGCATGCATCGGCGGAACCACGACCAACGTTGCGGTTCTTGATGACAGCGACAACATCATCGAGGAGGAATCCTTTCCGACCTTCACCGGCGGGGAGCTGATGGAAGAGTGCAAAACCGACAAAGATAGGGCCGGTTTCACACTCGATCGCTGGGACGAGTTCACCGGCTTTCGGCGGCGTTTATTAGACGAGCTTGGCGGCGCATTAAAGAAAACCGCTGCAAGGCTCGGCAAAGCCGGATTCGAGGTGGCTGGAGCCGGGGTCAGCGCTCCAGGCGCTATTCATCCGCTGACCGGGATAATAATCGGCAAAACAGGGGCTCTCAACCTTCCGGCATGGGGCGGCTTCAACCTCAAGGAAGAGCTTGAAAAACGTGCTGCCGTCCGTGTAAAGGTCATCAACGACGCAAAAGCAATGGCCCTTGGCGCGCTTGCCCGCATGCGGTTCGATACGGTCGAAATGGCTGATGCGGAGTTTGGTACAACTCCCGTGGAAAAGTTTCTTGGTGACAAAGGCGGGCAGGTGATAGATTTCATAGAGCTAGACCCCGGCACCGGCATGGGCGGCGCTTACATTGTCGATGGTCATGTATGGTTCGGAGCGGACCAGGACGATCCCGATCCCGATGTCGGCGAGATCTGGAAGATTATACCGGATACCGGCACACCGGACATTAACCTCGAAGAGCATGCATCCGGCCGGGCCACGCTGCAGAGAGTCGAAAAACGCCTTCTGACCGAAGTCGGCGAAGACTCCGAAAAGCTGTTGGATGCCGCCGGCGGCCGCCTTCAGGGCCTTCTTGCGTCAGCTTCACGGGCTTTGCGCAAAATCATCCAAGAGGAGATAACCCTCACCGGAAAGCACCTCGGTCGCGGCATACGCGTGATCATGACCGAAGAAAGAGACAGGCTTTCCGCTCCTGATATCAGGAACTTTGTGATAGGGGGAGGCATGGTGAGCGGCCGGTCAAAAGAGGCGAAATCGGTCCGTGGACTCCTGCACGCCGCCATCAGACAGGAGCTTTGCAACATGACTCCCGCCCCGCGCATCCTGTTCACTATTCTCGGAGGAAGGGCCGGGCTTTTCGGATCCGCAGCAATAGTTATAAACGATACGTGATGGCGGGACGGTTACCGCAAGCAGCGTCGATGCCCGGAAACCTCGACCTTCCTAATCAGCGTTGAACGTTCAATTCGCATCTGTTATAAACACCATCTTTATACAAATAATCACGCTTTGCTTTACTGGTTGCAACAAACCCCGCCGTTTGGAGTCGAAGAATGTTCGAATCGATAGCCCAGCACCTCGCGGATGCCGTTGACTGGGGTAACAAGTACATATGGACCACTCCCGAAGACTTTCCGTGGATCATCGCGCTTCTTCTCGGAACAGGCATTTTCATCACTTTCAGGATGGGTTGGATCAACATCCGCTACTTCATGCACGCGGTCAACGTTATCCGCGGCAAGTACGACAGGCCCGAGGACGAAGGCGATATCAACCATTTTCAGGCGCTTACAACCGCCCTGTCGGCAACGGTCGGGATCGGTAACATAGCCGGAGTTGCCATCGGGATTCACTACGGCGGTCCCGGGATCCTGTTCTGGCTGTGGGTCTCGGGAATATTCGGCATGACCTTGAAGTTCGCTGAATGCACTCTTTCGATGCATTATCGCAAATTCGACGAAAACGGGAACGCCTCCGGCGGCCCCATGTACTACATCCAGAAGGGCCTCGGCAAGGGATGGGCATGGATGGGTGTGCTGTTTGCGTGTCTTGCGGTCATATGTTCTTTCGGCACCGGAAACATGAACCAGGCCAACACCGTTGCCAAGAGCGCGGAAACCGCTTTCGGCGTTGATAACTGGATCACAGGAGTTGTTCTTGCGATGCTCGTGGGTCTGGTCATCATAGGCGGCATCAAGAGAATAGGTCATGTTTCCAGCAGGCTCATGCCGTTCATGGCCCTTGTCTACTCGGCGACGGCTTTGTACATCATAATCATCAATACGGACAAGCTTCCTGCGATCTTCACCGAGATAATCGACGGCGCATTTGAACCGGTGGCGAGCTACGGCGGAGCAGCTCTCGGTGCATGGAACTTCACGCTGCTCTGGGGCATCAGGCGAGCCCTGTTTTCAAACGAGGCGGGCCAGGGATCAGCGCCGATCGCTCACGCGGCCGCAAAAACAAAGGAACCCGTGCGGGAAGGCCTTGTCGCGATGCTCGGCCCGTTCGTTGACACACTCTGCATCTGCACTCTCACCGGCCTGGTGATCATCATCGCCGGTGTGTGGGACGAGAAGGAGCACACAACGATCGCTCTGGAGACAAAGGAGGTCACTGCCTACCTTGCCCCGCAGGTTGAAAACCTCACGGAACGTTACGTGTTCGAGCAGATAGAAGCCGACGATGAAAGGGCCGAGCCTGTGATGTGTAAGCTCGACTCTCCTGCTGCAGTGAAGGAAGGAAGAGCCGAAGGCCTGCTTTTCGTTTTCAACGATTGCATGATAATCGATCCGCTGATCCTTCAGGAAGATAACGAGCCGTACACCGGAACCCTCGATGAAAACTACATGGGAATCTCTCCGGAGACCGGTGATGCGATAGAGCTCGACATCAACGGCGGCATGTCACAGACGAGTTCGGTGCTCACCGCCTGGGCTTTCAAAGAAGAGTTTGGAATGATCGGTTTCTACATAGTCCATTTCTCAGTCTTCCTTTTCGGGCTTTCAACCATCATCTCCTGGTCATATTACGGTGAGCGGTGCGTGGAATTCCTTTTCGGCGTGAAGCACATCATGATCTACAGGCTGTTTTATATCGGCTTCACATGCCTCGGTGCGATCCTGGCCCTCGATATGGTGTGGCACTACGGAGACCTTGCCATGGGCCTGATGACGGTCCCCAACCTGATTGCGGTCGTGCTTCTGTCGCCTGTGATCGTCAAGCTGACCCGTGACTATACGAAACGAATGATAAAATAAAAAAGAGGGAGAACCACTGATGGACACTGATAGTCACGGATCGAAAAAGAAGAGCATCAAGTTCGGTGTGCTGGGCCTAGGGTTCATTGGAAAGATACATGCGTTGAACGCGCTGAAGCTTCCCGGATCGGTTCTCGCCGCTGTTGCGGATCCCGACCCCACTAAAGCCGAACGGTTCCGACAGGAGATCATCAGCGTGGAAGGGGGCGCTGAACTTGTGGAATCTTTCGATAAGGCTCAGCGCTACGATGACGGAAATGAGCTTCTGAACCACGGCGATCTCGACGCGGTGATCATCTGCCTGCCCACCCACCTCCACGAAACAGCGGCAAAGGTTGCATTTGACAAGGGGCTCCACGTGCTCTGCGAGAAACCTATTGCGCTGACCGTTGAGTCAGCCGATGCCATGATCGATGCCGCGCAGAACAAGGGCAGGATTCTCATGGTCGCCCAATGCATCCGCTTCTGGCCGGAATACCTGCATCTGCGAGAAATAATCGCTTCCGGCGAAATGGGAAAAATGGTCTCGCTGAACCTCTGGCGCATCTCAGGAGTGCCGGACTGGGCGTGGGAAAACTGGTTTCTCGACCTTGAAAAAAGCGGGGGACCGCTTGTTGACCTGCACATACATGATATCGACTTCGCCTATTTCATCCTTGGCATGCCTGACGATATTTTTGCCTCCGGCCGGTCATCCACAGCTTCAGACGGACTCGATATAGTCCATACACTCTACGAGTACAAAAACGGCCCACAGGTCCATCTGCACGCGGGATGGAGCACCGGCCCCGTTCCGTTCAACGCGGGCTTCGAGGCCTGGTTCGAAAAAGGGTTCATGAGGTTTTCCACACTCGATACCCCATCTCTTTCAGCTTATGAAAAGGGCCTCGGCGGCGCATCTTCCGTAAAAATCCCCCAGGGAGACGCTTATGCGGCTGAGCTCGCTTATTTCAAGGGATGCATTCAAACAGGGGTTGATCCCGCACTCTGCCCCCCCCAATCATCTCGGGATTCCCTTTCACTTGCGCTCAAGGGCATGAAGATGGCGGGCCGATAGCGTATACAAGGCCGACCACTCTTTTTCTGTTGCGGACAATTGGCCTTTACCTTAACTTGATGACCTTTACGTGATTTACGCCCAGATTTGATTAATGACAGTTTTTGTCCCAGGAGAGTATCAATGGACTTGATTCAGGAAGTTTTTGTCGTTCTGGAAAACCGTCCAGGCGCAATTGGTGAGCTGTCGCGGATCTTGAAAAAGAAAAACATATCCGTCTATGCCATAGGCGTTTTTCAGGATACGGCCAGGTTTTACCTGTCAGATTCTGAAAAGGCAAAGGCAGCGTTCAAAGAGAACGGTTACGAGGTCGACGCGGTTGATGTATTGAGGGTCATCCTACCCAACAGAAAAGGGGCTCTCATGGAGCTTTCAATGAAGCTCGGAAACGCTGGGATCAACATTGAACATCTCTACGGAGCCATGGAAAAACAGCAGAAAAAGGGAACTGTAATCCTGGCTGTGGACAAGACGCAACTAGCGATCGACATTTTTGAGAGCCACAAATTCTGACAGCATTGCCGCTCACCGGCCGATCCTGATGTTACGGTCCATCCGGAAGATGTCATCCGGCGCCCTTGAGCGCTGTATCAGGCTCACCTGGTCGGCAACAAAGTCAATTGTTGTCCATGCAAGCTGAAGCTCGGCTTCGAGCTTCTGCACTGCGCGTTTTCCTTTTGCCTGTCCAACGCTCAGGTGTGGAGTGTAACCGGTATTGTACGTGGAAACATCGTCGCAAAGCGGCACCGCCGATTGGAGCGCGGATTGAAGCTCCTGCAGCTTTCCCCTGGGTTCCGGAGAGAGCCAGACCGTGTACTGTTCCCTCCCGTGGTGAAAATGTTGAAACCCGGTAAGAAGGACCTCGAACGGTTCTATCTGTTCCAAAGCCTGCCTGATCTTCGACTCGGCTTCATCAAACTCGATGCGCGGCAGGAAAGGATAGAGAAGTGTTATGTGCGGCATCCAACGCCACACATGGCTGTCGTGACGTTCGCGGATCTCTTGAATCGGGGCCCAGCAACTCCTCCCCGGTATGAGAACAACCGCTGTTTGATGGGTCTTGGTCAACGATTCACTCCTGCCATGCCATTTCGCCGTTTTCCACGCTCCAGTCGTTGCCAAAGAAACCGACAACACGCACGCCGTCGAAATGCTTTGTCAGCATGTCTGCTCCAAAAACGAGAAGGTCCGGAAAGCCCGATCCCGAAATAAAGCACATGTTCGCGTTGGCAGCCTTCATTCCGTGAAGCCCCGTCCCCCCCACAACTCCCACAGAGGCGATGTCGCTTCCCTGCCTGGGCCGGATGAAACAGCAGCCGAGGTCGTTGCCCTCCAACGCTCTTTCGCCCACGGACACCAGGCCGCGCCTTACTATCACTGGGCTTTTTCCGAGAAGCGCTTGCCATACCGCGCACGTGTCCGCGTTCCCGTAGATCAACACGTTCCTGTCAGGCTCCGCTCCAGGATCGAACTCCGTGTCGGGAACAACATCCACCGAACCGTTTCCGCGGTACCAGAACGTTTCGGCATCGTACCGGGCCTTGTCGTAGGACCATGCGTTCTCCCCGGGTGTGCCCCCTGTTGAATACACGAAAAGCACCGAGTTGTCGTAAGCGTCCTTGAACGTGCCGCAGCGGTGCGGCCCCTTGCAACAGGCGGATGGTTCAGCGGAAGTTTTCCACGTCCCTTCTACCCGGGAAAGCCACAACCGGTCCGTTCCCGCGGGTGTCTCGATCCCTTCGAGGAGCTGCTCATCGAGCTCAACGCTCACCTCTTCACCCGGATCGAGCTGATCGAGGTCGAGCGCAAGAACAGCCACGTTTTCCGTTGTGCCCTTGAAAGATCGCTCTTTTACGTCCTGGGTGATGTGGATCGAGCTGATCTTGAGGCAGTGCGCCTGAGAATGAATGCACGCCCAGAACGAGCGCGCGGAGATCCCCGGGTTCGCTGTGTAGAACTCGACTGATTTTTTGTCCCTCGCAGTCGGCCTGTTGTGGGATTCCAGGAAAGCGAACAGCGGAGGCCAGTCGCAGCAATCGTTCCCCCACCAGTGCCCGGCTCCCGGCCGTTCGTAGTATGCGAAATCCGCGTGAAATCCGGCGAGATGCTCGCGCATGAACCGCGCCTGCCCCACAGGAACGTTGTCATCGTTTTCGCCGTGCAGCACGTAAATCCCGTGGTGCAGGTAGTTGCGCGAGAGAGCCAGGGTGTCGCTCGGGTTGCTCGCGCGGGCGAAAAGCTCTTCCATGGGCGACTGGTCGGGATCCTCTTCCTTGCCCGCGTACGACCAGAAGCTGTACCACCCCGCGCTCGGCGCGATTGCCGCGAACCTTGCGGGATAGGTGACGCCAACCTGCCAGACACCGTGCCCTCCCATCGAGTGACCTGTCAGGTATGTGCGCATGGGATCCGTTCCGAACCGTTTTTCCGCTATACCGAGCACCTCCATCGCATCGAGCCTCCCCCAGTCCTCCCAGTCGAATCCGTACGGCCTTCTGTTGGTCGGGGCGACGACATGGCCCCAGTCTTTCGCTTTGTAGCAGCGCGCCTGCCCGGCAGCTTCCACGGACGCGCCGTGGAGCGTCAAAAAAAGCGCGGGCTTGCCTGTGCTTTCCGCGATGTCGCCGGGAGACACGCTGTAGTACTGGACGCTGCCGTCGATCCTGCTTATGAAAGTGCTCTTGTGACAGTCCTGCGGAGAACGCACGTCAAGGTCGAAGTCGATGCAACCCTGCTCTTTTCCGGCACCGCTTACAAGCGTGAGGTGCACGCCTGTCTTGCCTTGATCGAGCGAGGGAGATGAGTTGATCAAAAAGCCGACCTTTCGAGATGTCATGGGCCCGATAACAGGCACCGTGGATTCGATATATCCTGCCCCATCCACAGAGCACCTTATCGTCAGCTCGTTCACTGGCTCTTCCGTTGCGTTTACAACCCTCACCGCACCGAACACAGCATCGTCACTGCCCTTGATAAGATCCGGCAGAGTCATATCTTTTTTCGTGAAAAAAAATGGAGCTTCAGGCCTGGTGAGCTTAGCCCTTACCCGCCCCCTGGACACGCGGAACAAGAGCTCGTTCACGCCTTTTCTGATGAACACCGGATGCATTATCCACCCGTACGAGTAAACATCCCCGCCCCTTGGCGTGCCGTTGACGTACACGAGGCTGTGCCCGCTCGCTTCAAGGATCATGATCCTGTCCGCGTCAGAGGCAAGAGAGGCGTAAAGGTATCCGCCCCGAAGCGACTTGCTCTCGAACCATCCGTTTTTGCCGGCTGAAATTTCGGCCCAGCACAGATCACCCCCGCCTCTTCCCTTGCAAAGAAAGGCGCCGTCTTCCGGTGTTTTCAGCTCGTCCATTGTGAGCTGGTATTCGAGCGGGTCGGAGTGGATCGCCGAACGCCCGTACCGCCCCACCGGCCCGGCAACAAACCCCGCGCTTATCTCGATCGCATCTGAGCTGCCGGACTCCTGTTTTACACCTTCCTCGGCGAAACATTGTTTCGACGCAGTTGATGTAATGCCTGCAAGAACAGCAAGAACCACTGCAAATCCGTTCAACGTTCTTCGTTCGATCATGTTATCACTCTTTTTCCAGTCGATTTTTTTGTTGTTTGTACAAAGGAACGGTTCACAGCCGAAAATACAGGGCCTTTTTCCGGCCTTGTTTCGCAGGATACCACACAACCACCGAGGTGTCCCGTTTTGGTTTTCCGATTCTGTTTGCAAAGTTAGGGTAAACCCCGGCCCTTGAATTCCTTCGCTGGCGAGGCTATCCTTGAGGTTTGGAAATACAGCCGGGCACACCGGATGACAACGAAACAAAACCGGGTTTATAGCTTACAGGACATACGGGTTCTACAGCCGTGCCCCGGACCGTACAAAAGGAGAAAACTCATGGCTGACGCTGATAGTGTTAAAGACGCAAAGAACTTCCACCTCGATGTTGCCGCGGAAACCAAACCGTTTTTTGTCAAGGGTGCCGGCTCCCTGGGCTGGGGCATGCAGAACCGTTTCTCTCAGATCTTCAACCCGAAAAGCGGCCGTACGGTAATGCTCGCCATCGACCATGGCTACTTCATGGGGCCCACCACAGGCCTCGAACGGGTCGATATCAACATCGTCCCTATACTTCCCTACTGCGACGCCTTGATGCTGACCCGCGGCGTGCTGCGTTCGACCATCCCGTCGAGCTTCACAGGGGGCGTGGTGATGAGGTCTACAGGCGGCCCCAGCATCCTTAAAGAGCTGTCCAACGAAAACATCGCCGTGGATATCGAGGACGCGGTACGCATGAACGTGTCAGCCCTTGCTATCCAGGTCTACATCGGCGGAGAGTATGAGACACAGTCGATCAAGAACATGACAACGATGGTCGATCTTGGAAACCGGTACGGGATCCCGGTCTTTGCCGTTACCGCGGTAGGCAAGAAGATGGCGAGGGACGCGCAGTACTTTCGGCTGGCGTGCAGGATATGCGCGGAGCTCGGCGCGCACTTCGTAAAAACATACTACGTTCCCGACGGGTTCGATACTGTAGCAGCCTCCTGCCCCGTGCCCCTTGTGATGGCCGGCGGAAAGAAGATCGCCGAGATCGACGCTTTGACCATGGCTTACAACGCGATCGAGGAAGGCGCAGCAGGAGTTGACATGGGTAGAAACATATTCCAGTCCGATGCGCCCGTTGCAATGCTCAAAGCGATCAGGGGTGTGGTTCATGAGCGCATGAAGCCTGCGGAGGCGCTTGAACTCTACAAGACGCTTGTGAACGAAAATAAACAGTCGTAGCCTGTGTTGCGGAGAGGTCATGAAAAACAGATGGTCGGATACACAAGCACAGGAGTTCGTTGACAGGTACGCTGCCGAATGGGGAAAGGATCTCGCACTGCGGACCTATACGGCAAGGCTGCTCGGCTCCGAGAAGAGCCTTGTTCTGCACGGCGGCGGAAACACATCCGTAAAGAGCGCGGGAAAGGACCTGCTGGGCCGCAGGATCGACACCATCAACGTGAAAGCCTCGGGAAGCGATCTTTCCGTTATCGAGCCCGAAGAACAGCCCGCGCTTGACCTGGCATGCCTCAAAGAGCTGATGGCCTTGGACAGCCTTGCCGACCATGAGATGGTCAACGAGATACGGACCCGCATGATCGTTCACGCATCCCCTTTCCCGTCCATTGAGACGCTGGTCCACGCCTTCATAAGCAAGAAATACATCGACCACACTCACTCGGACACGATCCTTGCGCTGACCAACCAGGAAGGCGGCGAAGCGGTTGTCAGGGAAGCGCTCGGTGATGAGGTGTCCATCATCAACTACGTGACTCCCGGATTCGAGCTCGCCAAAGCCGCGGCAGCCGCCAACAACGCTTCACCCGGCAAGCGCGGACAGGTTTGGATGCATCACGGGCTTGTCACCTGGGGGGACAGCGCGCAGGAGGCTTACGAGTCCATGATCGAGTTCGTGTCCCGTGCGGAGGAGTACATCGCAATAAAATCTCGGGCTTCGATCGAAACGAAACCTTTGACAGCTGCCAGGCAGGCGTTCGACAGGTGGACAAAGGTCGCACCGGTGTTGAGGGGACTTCTGGCCGAACCGGCGGAGGATCCGGATAACCCGTTCGAGCGCGTGATCCTTGCGCCTCTTATCAACGATCGTGTGCTTGAGTTCGTTGACTCCGAAAACGGAAAAAAGCTCGCCCTGTCGCCGCCCCTGACATCCGACCATCTTATCAGGACAAAGGCTTTCCCCCTCTGGATCGATTCATTGGATTACAACGACGTTGAGCGGTTCAAAAGCCGGGCTGCGGACGCCATCAACAGATATCGCGATGATTACTTAGTGTACCTGAACCGGCACGCGAAACAGATGGATGCCGGAGTTACAGCGTTCAACCCTTCTCCCAAAGTGGTGCTGATGCCCGGGATGGGCGCGGTGTGCGCGGGGCGGGACGCGATCGAGGCAGGCATTGCGCGCGACATCACAGCGCAGACCCTTGACGTTAAAACCGTGGTCGGATCAATTGGCAGGTACGAGGGGCTTGGCGAGAAGGATCTCTATTGCATGGAGTACCGCGGGCTGCAGCACGCCAAGTTAGGCTCCGGAACAGAGCGCGCGTTGGGGCGCAGCGTTGCGCTCGTCACAGGAGCCGCCGGAGCCATCGGGTCGGGCATCTGCAGGAGCCTGCTCGAGAGCGGGTGCCACGTGGCAGTGACCGATCTTGCCGGCAAGAACCTCGACAGCATGACAGAAGAGCTCAAGCGCGAATACGGAGCGCGTGTCATCGGCGTGCCCATCGATGTAACCGACCAAGAGTCGATTTCAACCGGTTTTAACGCGATCGTGCGCCAGTGGGGAGGGATCGACATCATCGTTGTGAACGCGGGGATCGCTCTTGTTTCCTCGCTCGAGAAGATGGAGCTAGAGGCGTTCGCAAAGCTCGAGCGCGTGAACATCGAAGGCACGCTGCTCCTTTTGCGACAGGCCGCGCGTTTCTTCAGGATCCAGGGAACCGGCGGCGACGTGGTGCTCGTGTCCACCAAAAACGTTTTCTCCCCGGGGGCAGGTTTCGGCGCATACAGCGCAACCAAGGCTGCCTCGCACCAGCTCGCACGCATTGCGAGCCTGGAAATGGCGGAGCTTGGAGTGCGCGTGAACATGGTTTCGCCGGATGCCGTGTTTTCGGACGGCCCGCGCAAATCAGGGCTTTGGGCGGAGGTCGGCCCGGACCGCATGAAAGCGCGCGGTCTCGATGAGAAGGGCCTCGAAGAGTACTACCGGGGCAGGAACCTGCTAAAGGCCAAGATAACAGCAGAGCATGTGGGCAGGGCCGTGCTGTTCTTCGCCACCAGGCAGACTCCTACCACCGGAGCGACAATACCTGTGGACGGCGGGCTTCCCGACTCGACACCGCGGTGATTTCCAAGGGGGATTGTAGGGGATTTGCGAGTGTTTTATCGTTCGCATCACCCTCCATTACAATCTCTCTGGAACCCGGCCCTCTATCCGGCGATGAGGCCTTTAGAGGGCTTATTCCGTTGGCATTTTGAGGCTCTCCAGGTGGGGACGCAAAGCCTTTTCAAGGCGAATCATGGCATCAGTCATTGCTTCATGCGTCCTGGGCCAGTTCTCCTCGTCATTCCATCCCGCAATCTGAATTGTTTTGCTGATCCAACAGGCCCTTTTTCCTGGGAGTGGCCCCCACTCAAGAGACTCACCGAACTCCTGCTCTATCTCTTCCTTCCTCTGTTCGAGCTGCTCGAAGACCGCCCTATTCCATTCACCGGAGTCACGATCAGAATCTATATACAAAACAACCTGGGCGTCATGCTTCCGGACTGAATAGTTCAGGTTTAACCCGTAGGGCAACCCCGCAGACGTGCCAATCCAGTTATACTGCCCAGGAGATATGTTTGCGTGCAACCCTGTTTTTTGCTTGGCAAAGCCCAGCAGTCCCGTCCAGAAACGTTTATGCGCCTTGTGACGCTCTGCTAACTCTCTCTTCTTATCACCAACGTTGATCGCTTCCTCGCTCGGCCCTGTGATCAGCGTCAGTAAGGGCGCAGGAGGTGATTCCCCTATCTTAATAGCCTCCACCTTGACCAGGTAAAAAGCCGCCGCGTTGCTCTCATTCAGCCAAGCGACGGCCTTGACGTGTTCGGCGCGGGGATCCCTCACGATCCATATTGCTGCTTTAGCATCAAGGGCCGTTAGGTAGGTGATTA
>CAZIUL010000003.1:0-175910 GCA_964542475.1 uncultured Phycisphaerales bacterium
TTGCCACATCACAGTTTACGGCACCTCGCGACGAAGAGTATGAAAAAAGCGGGCTTATTATTCCTCTTTCTCTTCATCCCAGAAATCACTCAACCGGGCCAGCACAAGATGCGATTTCAAGAGCTCGCCGTTCCGTTCAAACTCGATTTCGATCGAATCACCGGGCTTGCACAGGGCGAGCACTTTACCCACACCTTCGGGCGAATCTACATCCGTGCCCCCTATCTTCAGCAGCACATCACCCGCCGCTAGCTCCGCTTCCTCGGCCGGCGAACCCGGAACGATTTCAACGACGAGAACCCCGCGCTCAGCCCCTTCTACCGTGTTCAACATGACCCCTACAAAGGCTCTGTCCGGCAACGTGGCGGGGAGGGGTTCAGGCTCTTCAAAAATATGGGTAATCAATGGTGGTTCATCATCGGAAATCCTGGGCATCAGCACGAACCACGCGGCAAATGGAGGCAAAAATCTGGTTTGGAGTCCGAGCGAGGAAGCGCTTCTTAACGACAAAACGATGTCCTCTCCGTCTCTATACTCCTCCAGAACCGCTACAAGCGCTCCGATGTGCTCGTCGAATGCCTTGACCGTGGGCAGAATAGTAATGTCCAGCGGAACGGAAGATTCCGCCGAAAGCATCCCGGCCCACGGAGCAAGCGTGCTGTAAACCACTGACAGCACCCTGCCTTCATCAAGGTATAAAACCCCCATCAGGTTTTCCGTGCACCCTTCCCTTCCGGCCATTGCCGCATTGAGCGTTGCTTTGTATTCAGGGGAATCAAGCAACAGGTCATCCCGCTCTCCCGATTCCCGGTTTTGCCATTTAATGGCCTTTCTCAGCTCTCTCACTCCGCCACCGACGTACAGCCTGTCTCCGGACACGCAAAAAGCCGGAGCAAAAGGGAGCCGCGTCACCCTCGATGAAAAATATGAACCCTTGAGTCCGCCCTCCATGCTGAACTGCTTGGAAAAAAACCCATTCTCGTTCATCATCTTCTTCAGCTTGTCAGTGAACTCGAGGAAAGGCTCCTTCTCCTTCAGGTCCGCGACAATAATCAGCTCGGGAATATAACCGTACTTCGGCAGCACCAGGTAAAGAGTGACGTTTTCACCAAGACAACCAAGCGCACGTTCCACATCGATTCCGTAACGATCGGACATCCAGGCAAGGTTTGAACGAAGCGAGGCAAGGGCCTCGGGGTCGTTTAGGCCCATCAACTCCTTGAGTCGGGAAAAAAGCACTGTCGGGTTGAAATCGAAGGAAAAAAACAACACCGCTTCAGACGGAATGGAGCATGAAAAATCGACGCCCGAAGAAAAAGCGTCCAGAAGGATCAAACCTTCCGTCCGCTCGCTGTACACCACTTGAAAGTCGTCCACGATAAAACCGTTTCTCGCGGCAAGGCTCCATCCAAGCCAGCTTATCCATTTTTCATCCCTGTTATCCCGGTCAGCGTCATTGGTCTGTCCGAGCGAGCGGATCGTGTCAATGCCCTTCTCGACGTTCAAAGCGCAAAAGACGGCTGCGCCCGCGCTCATTAGCCTGCCTTTCAGCCTTTTGAACCGTTCATTCCGTGCAAGGGAAAATTCTTCCCGTGCTCCTCCCGCTAACCGATCAAGGAGTGCTGAAAAATCGGAACCGCTGTTGCTGATAAGCACCCGGTCGTTCCAGAATGCCAGGTAAAAAACCGGTCCCATGCCGGCTTTCGAAGGAAAAGAAACCTTCCGGATCTCCACATCTCCCTTTTCATAGCTCCTGATCTCCTTCTTCCCCGCAGCCCCTGAGAAGCTGAAAAGGCCCATAATCCCCTTTTTGAAAGCCTCCGGATTTTTAACGCACACCAACGCTGCCATTCCGGGAAAAAAACCAGGAGACGCGTTGGGTAGAGAGCTTTCAGCCTCCCGCTCGCCGGGCCGCGCTTTCCGCATGAGGTCAATAACCGCGAACGAAACCGATCCGACATGCTCGCGAACCAGGTTGAACGCGCTCGTGAGCGTATCGAGAGTTGACCGGTCAGCATCGTCCCCAACGCTGTGCTCGATAATATCCCAGAGATGAACGGCAAAGGCCTTGATCTCGGGATCGTTGAAGAAAGCGTAGATATCAAGCCCCTTGCTTTGCTTTGAGATCCCTTCCACGTCTGCTGATGCATATAACAGTACATGCTCGGAAAGGCAGTCGGCAAGCTCATCCGTATCAGCGGCAAAAGCCGGGGAGGACAGGAGACTCAACATGAAAAAAAGCGAAACAAAACCCGCCCGACACCAGGCCGCCCGTTTTATAGCTGCTCCAGGATAGCGGGTTTGCGGCTCCTTACAGGTACCCGCGCAAAAAAAAGGGGCGCTTACCCGAACACAGAAAACCATAAAAACCTCCTTGACCGGTACTCTATGTAAATCAGCGGTTTATGCTGTCTCCATATACCTGTTATTGCTCAGGGATCCAATTGCTTTCACAGCTCTCATCAAATTTCCTTCCGGTTTCTGGTCAGCCACCCTTGAATGCAAAAAACAAAAAT
The DNA here is from genome assembly GCA_964542475.1 of uncultured Phycisphaerales bacterium. Lineage (GTDB taxonomy): Bacteria > Planctomycetota > B15-G4 > B15-G4 > CAYZWU01 > CAZIUL01. The sequence continues at coordinate 2,517 of CAZIUL010000003.1, forward strand.
ACTATAATGCTCTACGAAAAAACAGTGTTCTTCTTGGTGCTGTATGACGGCAGAGGGAATCTCGTGGAATAGATCTCATTTCCTCTTTCGCTCCCTGGGCACAGCTTACGGGTTCTATTGTATCCTCCGCTTCCAGAACCTGTTTTTTTTATCAATTTAAATGAGTCCAAGGGCAAACTCAAAGATATCTTTCAGGAGTAAAGGCCCTGCTCTTATAAATTCATTGAACAACCCGGAGTAACTCATGAAACCTTGGTACAGCGAGGGACTCAAGTTCAACTGCCAAAAATGCGGAAACTGCTGCCGCACAAACGGTGACTATGAGTTCGTTTATGTCGCCAAAGACGAAATCAGGCGCCTCATGAACCATTTGGACATTCCCAGAAAAGAGTTCATGAGAAACCATTGTTCGCGCCTGGAAGGTCGGACGATTATCAAGTTCGGGGATAATGTGTGTTCTTTGGCTGCCGGCAACGAATGCCTGGTTTACCGCGTACGGCCCATCCAATGCAGAGCATGGCCATTTTGGCACGAAAACCTTGACGAATGGGTATGGCACGAGGAGGTCGCCTCCATCTGCCCCGGTGTTAACCGCGGACGGCTCTACAGCCAGGAAGAAATCGAACAGATAGCAAACGAAGTGAACCATGTTCTCGAGTCCGAAATGGAAGAGGCCTAGCCCGCATATTTCATCCTCTTCTGCTGCGGCACCGTAAACTGCACTCATGCTGCGTTTCATGCCAGGTGACGATCCTCAACCTGTAAGAACAGGCCTGCGGTCGTCTCCTGACATGCGCCTTGCCACAACACAGTTTACAGCTACCTCGCGACGAAGAGTATGAAATAAGCGGGCTAAGGCTGGAGGAAGAGCTTTAGGAGTCCGTTGAAAAAGTGCTTCGTAAGCGAGGCCGAGTCATTTTGCCCGAGGTCAAGGCGCGAGACCGCAGGCGAATCAGTGGATTCGTTGAGGATCTCGCAACGCAGAGATCGGGCAAAAGGGCCGGCCGCAGCCGATCTGACTTTTTCAACGGGCTCTTAGGTGCGCACCTGTGAGACGGGAAAAGGTGACAACTTAAAACCAGGAAATGAACTGTTTTCTTGAGGGGGCTTTTCGTCACGATGTGCGCGGCCAAAGGTAGATTGCTGTCGATCGACTTCGGAAAGGCGCGGATAGGGTTGGCGATCTCCGATCCGCTGGGGATCACGGCGCAACCTCTTGAAGTTGTTGATGCAAAAATCCAGCGCAAAGCCCTTCTCGAAATCAAGGCTCTGGTGGACAAGTACCGGGTTGAAAAAATCGTTATCGGTCTCCCCTTGAACATGAACGGTTCGGAAGGCCCCATGGTCGGGTCTGTTCGCGAGTTCGCATCGAAGCTCGAAGAGAGCTGCTCAGTAAAAGTGATCGAAATTGATGAGCGAATGACTTCGCTTCAGGCGGGAAAGGCCCTTGATTCGGCCTCTATGCGAGGGAAGAAAAAGAAAAAGAAGATCGACTCCCTTTCAGCTCAAATCATCCTCCAAACCTATATGGATTCGGTGCAAAGCTGATATCCTGTCAAAGAGCCAATCAGCTCATCCAGGTTCTCCCAGAGCGTTTGGCTGAAAAATTCGAACACCAGATCAAGAGGTTCGATTTTCCCCCCTTCAATATGTAGTGCTTATTTGATCTTTTTGTTGGTCTCCACACCTGTTTTATTGTATGATTTTTCAAGCGTTATCCTGAATTCGGACCAAACCAGGAAACGTTGTGTTGTAGTATGGCGGGCGGATCTTCCATGACAGAAGACATTCGTTAATGTCTTACCAATGCTGGAAGAAGATTCCCTTTCCTCAACAGATCATAAAAGTTGCTCCCATGAAGGAATTTTCCGACAAAGCGCGCGAAATATGCGCCCTGTTGCTTTTCGGGGTGGCTTTTTTTGCATTCCTGTCCACCACCAGCTTCTCGGAAGCTGAAAGTTCAAGCCCGGGAGGGGCCAACCTGTGCGGTGAAACAGGCCGGGTCCTGGCCGGCTACCTGCTTTTTTCGTTCGGGTACGCCTGTTACGCGCTCTACGCCTGTGTTGCGTTATGGGGAGTAATAATCTTCGTAAGAAAGGACATCCAGAACATTGTGGTCAAGGCACTTGGCCTCATGGGATTCACCTTCTTCTGCTCAGCGATATTGAGTCACTTTCTGAAAGGGACCTCTCCGTCAATGCCGGATCATGGGGGATTGGTCGGCCTGTACATCAACCGGTTCTTTACACAAACGCTCAACCTCGGCGTAGTCGGGACAAGGATCACTCTCGTGCTCCTGGTCATGATCACCTTTCTGCTTGCAACGGATTGGCTCTACTATTCCTCCTTTGTCGGTTTTTCCAGATGGCTCGCCAATAAACGCGCTGAACATGAAAAGAAAAAACGCGAGACTGCCCGGGGAGGCCGCGCGGCAAACGAGGCTCCGACACAGGGCACAGATGTAAAAGAGAAGGATGATCCCGAAAAAACGAAGTCTGACATAGCGCTTTCCGTGCTGATGGAAAAGATGAAGGAGCCGGAGGAGGAGGAGGATGCAGGGGAGTCGGCGCCTGATGAAAAAACGCTCCCCCCAAAGACAGAACCCGGCAGGTTCACGGGCAAAAGGGACCCCGGAAAAGCGGCCGCGCCCCTTGATGAAGGCCTCATCAGTTACAAGCCTCCTCCCCTGAAAAAAAACATCGCCTACAAGATACCCCCGCTTGATCTTCTTGACAAACCGGAAGTGGTATCACAGACCGAGCTGAAAAACAGTATCTCCGTGATTTCATCCAGGCTGGAGCAGACGCTGAGGTCCTTCAAAATCGAAGCCGAGGTCGTGGAGATCCAGAAAGGCCCGGTCATCACCATGTTCGAAATGGAACTGGCCCCGGGTATAAAGGTGGAAAAAATCAGGGCGCTTGACGATGACATCGCAATGTCGGTCAAAGCCCAGAGCATAAGGATCGTGGCTCCAATCCCGGGCAAATCGACATTCGGCGTGGAGGTGCCGAACCCCATCGGCGAGCTCGTGCGCCTCAAGGACCTTCTCTCCTCCAGGAACTTCAACGCCTCGAACCATGCGCTGCCCTTGTGCCTGGGAAAGGACGCGGCAGGAAAACACCTTATCGAAGATCTGGCCAAAATGCCCCATCTCCTCGTGGCCGGCTCAACCGGATCAGGAAAATCTGTCTGCCTGAACAGCATAATCATGTCCCTCCTCTTCACCCGCACGCCCGAGCAGACCAAGCTGATCCTTGTGGACCCAAAGATGGTGGAGCTTTCCTCCTTCAAGCACATTCCTCATCTGATGTGCCCTGTTGTAACGGACATGAAAAAGGCCGGGGCCATAATGGAGTGGGCTGTGAACCTCATGGATTCGCGGTACGAGCAGCTCAGCATGGCCGGCGTGAGGAACATATACGGGTACAACAAGCTCGGCGAAAAAGAGCTCAGGAGCCGCCTGGGAGATTTCATCGACGAGGAAAAGTTCAGCCCCGTCATGCCTTTCATTGTGATCATAGTGGATGAGCTGGCTGACCTCATGATGGTCGGTGCAAAGGAGATGGAACATATGATAACCCGACTGGCTCAGAAATCTAGAGCTGTCGGCATCCACCTGATCCTTGCCACCCAGCGCCCCTCCACAAACGTGATCACCGGGCTTATCAAGGCGAACATGCCGACACGGATCAGTTTCATGGTGGCATCAAAGATCGATTCGCGGGTGATCCTCGACTCCAACGGCGCGGAAAAGCTCCTGGGCCAGGGGGACATGCTGTTTATTCCACCGCGCTCCTCGATCCTGTGCCGTGCGCAGGGAACCTTCATTTCAGACGACGAGATGCGGAAAGTCGTCGGCTTCCTCAGAGACACGGGGGGCCCGGTTTTCGAGGAAGATCTTGTCGGATCGAAACGCGACTCCGATTTCGACGCGTCCTCAGTGGACGAACTCTACGAGGAGGCGGCAGAGTTCATCATCGAGACACAGCGCGGCTCCGCTTCTCTGCTTCAGCGCAAGTTCGCCATCGGCTACACACGCGCTTCCCGGCTCATCGACCTGATGAACCAGGAAGGTCTGCTTGGGGAATACAAGGGAAGCCAGGCTCGCGAGGTGCTGATCACTGTTGAAGATTGGCAAAAACAGCTAAAAAACAAGCGGGTGAAGCGCAAGATGAAAAAATCAAAAATTACCGGTGAACAGCAATGACGGTTTTTTTTGGAGGCAGGGCTCATGCCTGAAATAATTAAATCCGGCTGCGACTTTTTCGGTGCTTCAGCCACACTGATCGGTTTTACTCTGCTTGTGATCTGGGGACTTTTTATTTTGTTCGGGCTGAACATCAACAGGCGGTACATGCGGTTCATCGGATGTGTCATGACCTTTGTCTGCTTCTCAATGCTGTTCGGGCTCTTATCCACGGCCGTTCTGCACGAAAACGGACCGCCCGGCGGAAAGCTGGGAAGCTGGCTCCATGTGTCCTGCCTGCTATCCGGCACGCACGGGTTAGCGCTTTTCCTTGCATTCATCAGCACCCTTGCATCGTTTCTGCTCGCCACCGACTGGCTGTTCCTCGATTATTTCCTTGATGCGCTCGGGCTCAAAGGCATGGAAACCGTGCCGGCTGGCGGGACGGGCTCTTCGGGGCTGAAAAAAGCGGGGTTTCACGAAACGGCACCGGCGGTAAAACCCATCAGGGCCCGGCAAAAGCCGCCTGACAGGGGGCGGATCGAGGAAAACGCTGCCCAGGCAGTGGCCCCGGTGCATGATCAACATAATACGGCCGCAACCGGAATGACTGTTGATGATCTTGCTGGGCCTGCTGATCCAGAACAGGACACGCCTGTTGACGCCCACTCCTGGTGGACGAAAGACGAAACAGATTTCACACACCCGGATCCGGCGGACAGCGACGACATCGACTCGGCAGACCCGCGGCAGGCAGAAATTACCAACGATAACGCTGCATCGGCAGTTGAGGAAGAGAATAAGCCGGTTGTCACGGAGGCTGAAAAACCGGCTGTTTCGAATACAAATGAAATAGAGGAGCCAGTAGACATCATGAAAAAAGCAGATCATCTTACGACTTCAGAGGCAGAACCGTCAGTGGTTGAGCCCAGCCCCCTCCTTGGCAAGATCCGAAATGATGAAATAGAAACAGCTCATGTCGAGCGGCCTGATGAACAGATCGATGAAAAACCCAAGGCCGGTAAATCAGAAGCTCTCGAACTCCTTTTGGAAGAGGATGAGATTTCAGTATCCCTCGTGCAAAAAAGGCTCGGACTCGGTTACTTTCAGGCTGCCAAAACGATAGACCGGCTCGAAAAACAGGGAATCCTGTCCGCCCACGCCAATAACATCCCAAGGAGGGTCATCCTATCCAAGGAGGAGATCGAAAAGCTGATCGGGGAGGAAGGGTTGAGGCTGGAGGAAGAGAACCACGGATAAACACGGATAATTTTTTGCCTGCTTCCAAAATTATAAGCCAAGAGTGCAAAGGGGTTTTCGCCCCTACAAAATGAGTTTTCCGCCACCCCTCAAAGGTGTTGATAATTACCAGGGAAAGCGTTTTAATCTCTTGTTTCAATAACCTCGTTCGACCCATATGAGACAGGAGATATGACAATGTCTGTAACCGCAAAGCCATTCAGGGGATACAGGCCCCACGTTGATAAAGCCGAACAGATCGCATCGTTGCCGTATGATGTGATGAACTCAGAGGAAGCCAGGGAGATGGCCAGGGGAAACCCTCTGAGTTTCCTACATGTGATCAAGCCGGAAATAGATCTCGATCCAGGAACCGATCTGTACGACGACAAGGTCTATGCCAAGGGCGCAGAGAACCTGAACAAGCTGCTCGATGAGCACTTTTCCCAGGAAGAGCAGCCCTGCTTCTACCTGTACCAGCAGCGGATGGGCAACCATGTACAGGCCGGAATAGTGGCATCCGCGAGCATAAACGACTACATCGAAGACCGTATCAAGAAACACGAGCACACCCGACCGGTCAAGGAAGCGGACCGGACCCGCCACGTGGAAACCCTGAGCGCCAACACGGGACCCGTGTTTCTGACGTACAGGGCCGACCCTGCCATCGACCGCATAGTGGAAAACATAAAGGGATCAGATCCTGTTTATGATTTCGAAAGCCCGGACGGTGTGCACCACACATTCTGGATAGTCAAGGACCGGGCTGTCGGATCATCCATCGAAGAAGCGTTTGAAAAAGTGCCGTGCCTCTATGTGGCTGACGGGCACCACCGCTCCGCGTCAGGCGTCAACGTGGGTATAAAACGCCGCGAGGCCAACGATTCCCACAAGGGTGACGAGGAGTACAACTTCTTCATGGCAGTGCTTTTTCCGCACGACCAGCTTCAGATCCTTGACTACAACCGTGTGGTAAGGGATCTGAACGGTCTCGACGTTGATTCTTTTCTATCCCGGGTGGGTGAACTGTTCATCGTGGAAAAAGAGGAAGGAAAGGTCAAACCCGAATGTCCACGCTGCTTCGGCATGTACATGACGGGCTCTTGGTACAAGCTCTCGGCAAAACAAGGGAGCTTTCTGGAGAACGACCCCGTTGAATCCCTGGATGTTTCGATCCTCCAAAAAAACCTCCTTGCGCCCATCCTTGGGATCGAAGATCCCAGAAAAGATGAGCGTATCGATTTCGTGGGAGGCATCAGGGGGCTTGGAGAGCTCGAAAAACGGGTGGACAGCGGCGAATGGGCGGTGGCATTCGGTTTCCATCCGACTTCGATCGATCAGCTCATGTCCATTGCTGATGCAGGAGAGGTCATGCCTCCCAAATCGACATGGTTCGAGCCGAAGCTCAGAAGCGGCCTGATCATTCACAGGTTTTGAACTGTTTCTGCGTTCTCGGGACGGGTCGATCGAGAACCGGATCCTTGCCGCTTATTTCATACTCTTCAGCAGCGGCCGCCGCATCAACAGCATGCATCAGGGATGATGCGCTGATTTGAAAACATCAAAATCAGTTCAAGGTTCAAGCCCGATTGTTCGATTAGATCCATAGGTTTGAGCGATAAAGGAAACGAACGGAAACCTGAAGCGCTGACCAGGTCGACCGGGGAAAGCCCTTTTCTGTTGTTGTGCAGACTCGAAAAGCATGCTGAACGAACCAGTGTGTTATTGGGTGAAGGGGAATGATCAAAGAAATTAACGATATACCAACTCTGCCACAGGTCTCGATGGCACTGATCCGGCATGCATTTCACCCTGAACCGGATATTCAAAAGCTTGCCTCCATCATGAAACAGGATGCGTCTCTGACGGCAAAGCTTTTCAAAACAGTCAACTCGGTTATGTTCGGGCTGAAATTCGAAGTGAAAAGCGTGCAGCAGGCAATCTCAACCCTGGGAATCGAGACGATGAGATCGCTGATCATCTCCATCGCCGTAGGCGAGTATTTCGTCAACAACGACCTCGGCCAAGCAATAAACTCCAAACGCTTCTGTAGCCACTCCATGGCAACATCGATCATAATGCGAAACACATCCCAGCTGCTAGGCATCAAGGATAGCGAGCGCCTGTTCCTTCTGGGTCTTCTTCATGACATAGGTATCATTGCGCTCGACTCGCTCCAGGGATCGGATTACGGAGAGGTCCTTGCCCTCACAAAAGAGGGCCTCTCTTTCGAAGACGCGGAAAAAGAAGTCTTTGGCTTAACCAACAAGGACACCTGGAAAATCCTTGCCAAAAACTGGGGGTTTCCTGACGAGATTCTCGAGCTGAACCGAGGATCCAAGGACAAGGAGCTGAAAATCTCCGTCCGAGGGCTCACGGAAGATTCAAGCATGCTGGCCGAGTCCATGGGCTTCTGCTACATGGAACCGTTCCAGCAAAACAAAACCGTTAACTTCAAAACGCTTAGCTTCCTTTCCTCCGATAATCTGCAGAGCATCGGCGAGGCTGTTCATGCGGAATTATCGGTAGCGGGCGAAATCCTGAACCTTCCGCCACCTGACAGCAAACAAGTGAACCAGATCCTCTTCCGCATCACTCACCAGCTTTCGGCAGTAAACCAGAAGTTCAAAAAAAACCACAACGAGTTGAAGCTTCGGGTGACTGTCCTCGAAGAAATGGCAAAGGTGTTTACCGGGATCATCAAAAGCCTCCATGGTGATTCCGTGGCTTTTTCGGTTCTCGAATCGCTGATCGAGGGTTTTAATGCCGACGGTGTGTTCCTGTTCCGCAAGAACACATCGGGTTCGCTCACCGGCCTTGCCGCGCAAAACAGCTCTCCGGAAGGCCCAAAAATCAAACAGTTCCGGTTGAGCATGAAAGAGCTCTCCCCCGCGCTTGTGGGCTCCCTGACTCGTCGGGCCTCATTCAAAGTCTCCAACCCGCTTGATGATTCGTTTCTGAAACAAAGCCTTGGTGATGTGAACATCGCCTGGCTTTCCCCGATCTTCGTGAGGGGCCGCTTCACCGCAGCCATGGGCATCGGTGTCAAGGACATGAACAACGCGAAGTTCCTGAGCGATGACTTTGGAAAGGTTCTCGACATCATTGCCGGCGAGGTTGGGCTTTCCATGGAAAACTCGAGGCTCTACACCCGTGTACAAAAAGAAGCCAAAACCGATTCGCTGACCAGCATCAGCAACCGTCGCACAATCATGAAGGTCCTCTCCTCGGAGTTCGCCCGATTCAAGCGGAAAGCGTCCTCTTTGACAGTGGCTATTTTCGATCTGGATCATTTCAAATCCATCAACGACAGCCTCGGCCACCTTGCCGGCGACAAGTTTCTGATGAAAACAGCCCGGATCCTGCAGAAAGGGATGCGGGAATCGGACTACATCGGGCGTTACGGCGGTGATGAGTTCATGGCTGTGTTTCCCGATACAACGGCTGCCGACGCGGAGACAATTGTCGATAGAGTCCGCAAAAACATCCAAGAATACTCTGAAGAGTACAATGCCCAAGATCTCGACAAAAAGCTTTCAATAAGCGTCGGCTTGGCGAGCGCTGATGAGAAGATGACCTGCCCGGACGACCTGATCAGGCTAACGGACCAGGCGCTCTACAAGGCCAAGGCCATGGGCCGGAACACATGCGCAGTTCTCGAATAGTCCTCGATAACAAAAAACATCAGCGCATGTTTAGCACGAAAATCTCAGACAACCGTTCAAACACTCTGATGATTGAGGAGTATACTGTTCACGTGGCTGTCAATGCCGGAGGCGGCTAAATCAATGAAAGATCTCCATCACTCAATGATCAGCCCTGACAGGAGGTGGCTTCATGCAAAGGTTGATACAAACAGTCGTGCTAGGCCTTGTTGTCGCTTTGATCCCCGCGAACGCGGCAGAAGGCTCTCAAGCGCCTGACGACCCGCCTTTTCTTTCGGAAAGGCTCAAAGAACTCGATCCATACGAAGTAAAAACAATAACGATTTTCAGGAAAGCGTCCCGGTCCGCGGTATTCATCACGAACAAGAAGCGTACCACGGTCTCTTCTCTTTTTTCGTTCGAGCGCCAGGAAGTGGAAAGGACTCAGGGGCAGGGGAGCGGGTTCGTATGGGACAAAGAAGGCCACATCGTGACCAATTTCCACGTCATCTACGGGGCAACTTCCCTGATCGTCACCCTCAGCGATCATACAACGTGGGAAGCCGAGCTGGTCGGAACAGCCCCTCACAAAGACATAGCCGTGCTCAAGATCTATGCGCCGACCGATAAGCTGAAACCTCTTGAGATCGGGTCGTCGTCCAACCTCATCGTGGGGCAGAAAGTGCTCGCCATCGGCAACCCCTTCGGCCTCGACCAGACCTTGACCACGGGCGTGGTCAGCGCACTGAGCAGGGAGATCAAGTCCATTGCCGGCGGCACCATTCACGACGTGATCCAGACCGATGCCGCGATCAATCCCGGCAACTCGGGGGGACCGCTGCTCGATTCGAAAGGCAGGCTCATCGGCGTTAACGCGGCCATCGTGAGCCAGGGCGGATTGAGCTCGGGAATAGGTTTCGCCATACCCGTGAATGCGGTTTCGGAGGTCGTGCCTCAACTCATCGAGCACGGCGCTGTTGTAAGGCCCGGCCTTGGAATTACGATCCTGAACGAAAACTACAGGAACAGGTTCGGATCCGGAAAGGGCATCATCATACAGGAAGTAAATCGCAACAGCGCGGCTCAGCGCGCCGGCCTCCAGGGGCTGATGCAGGACGAATGGGGCCGTTTGATTTTAGGCGATGTAATCATTGGGATCGACGAGCACCCGATCAGAGACTACAACGATCTGGTCGATGCTCTTGACTGCTACAAAGTTGGTGACACAGTCACCGTAAAAATCCTTCAAGGCGGGCGCGAAAAGAAACAAGCCGAGGTCAAGCTCCAGGCTGTCCGCTGAACCGGGTTCACATACAAGTATGCCAACACGTCGATCTTTATCAGCATCCCCCGAGTCGACCGAGTCAGTTTTTATCTTTCCGGCCGGAGGAACGGTTGTCCGGCTTGGGTTTGGATTTGGGCTTGGATTTGGGTTTGGACTTGGGCTTGGGCTTGGATTTTGGCTTGGGTTCAGGCTGCTTGTCGAACTTCTCCAGAAGCTCGCCCAGGCTCTTTTCGGAAGGTTCTGAAATGACGATCACATCTTCGGATGAAGATGGGGTAGCGTCTCGGGAGCTTTTCCGGCCATCCGGTTTCTTACCTGGCGCCTCGCCGGGATCAGCTTCTCCGGCTTCATCCACATCACGTTCATCGAAAAACTTCTCTTCCACAGCCTGGCCGTTGTCGAGCTCTTCCAGGCCCGACGGCACGAAAAACTCTTCTGTTTCATCCACCCATTCCTGGTAGCGGCGGAAGGTCCAGTTTCCATCGCCATACCCGGTTTCAAGAGCTGAGGCAAGCTTGAAGAAGTGCCCCTGCCTGATCAGGTTCCTGATCGGATGGGTGGCCCGCAAAACCTCACAAACAGGAACGCGAAGCCCGCAATCGTCGTGGAACTTGAGCCTCTGCGCAACAACAGCGATGAGGCAGCCGGCAAGCTGGCCGCACACCGCGCCGCGGATCTCGGGCGCAAAGGATGACACGATGCGCTGAACAGCTTCGGCCGTATTCGATGAATGAAGCGTGCTGAGCACGAGCTGCCCGGTTTCGGCCGCGTTCAAGGTCAGGCGGATGGTCTCCGGCTCGCGCATCTCTCCCACCATGATCACATCAGGGTCCTGGCGCATCGCATCCAGAATGGCGCGCTCGAACGACGGGGTGTCTCGCCCCACCTCCCTCTGCCGGACAAACGAACGGCGCGGGCGGATGTTGTACTCGATCGGGCTTTCGATGGTCACGATATGCCTGCTCTCGCGGGAGTTGATCTCGTGAACCAGCGCGGCCATCGTGGAAGACTTCCCGCTCCCGGTGGGACCGGAAATCACAACGAGCCCGTGGCGTTTCTGCACGAGTTCGACCAGGCCGGGGTGCAGGTTCAGGCGCTCAAGCGTGGGCTGAAATGTTGAGAGCAGCCTGATGGCCAGCCCAACCCCCCGCTGTGTCCGCATCGCGCTGAGCCGGCAGCGCACACCGCCTATGACGCAGGCAAGGTCTACAGAGCATCGCTTCGTAAAGCCATCCCACTGCGCGGGGGACATGATCTCGCGTGCGATATCCCTTATCTCGGCCGCAGGCATTGGTTCGCCGCCTATCGGGTTCAGCTCGCCGTCGATGCGTGTTGCCGGCTCAAGGCCGGGCTCGAGATGCAAATCAGTGGCGCCCTTCCCCATGAGCTCAGAAATCAGCTGCTTGTAATCCAACGGTCACCTCTTGTTTTCCTGGATTATATGCCGGCGTGTAAAAGAATGATAAATAGGACGCATGTTGCCGCTCATTATTCCTCATCGGGCATCTCCCCGGCTTTCTCCTCCTCGAGCACGCGTTCCTTCAATACCTCCTGGTCCGTGATCCCTTCCGAAAGCTGGATCTCGTAGGCGCGGTCCAGAAGGCGGCCCATGCGCGGGCCCGGCTCGATCGAATCGAGCAGGTGCCTTCCCATGAGCGCCGGTTTCTCCGGCTCTCGCTCCACCTTCAGCTTTTCCGCCTGTTCCAGAAACCAGGCGCACTCCTCGGAATCGAGGCCGAGCGGAACGCTCGAGCCGGCGTTTCTTCCCCTGTAGTCCGCAAGGGCAAGGGCTGCCAGGCGATCGAGGCTGGTTTCCGGCGCGAGCCTGAGAGCAAGCCGCTTGAACGCCTTGGGGCCTGCGTTGTTCACGTAAAAATCGTGCGGCGCAAGGTGGCTTTCCGAGAGCTTGGCCGCGCCCTCCACGACCTTGCGGCTGGAAACGTACCTGGACATGAGCTTGCGGGCGAGCCGACCGGAAAGCTCCGTGTGCCCGGGCGAACGGATCCTGCCGTCCAGAAAGGCTGTGGTCCCGGCCTTGCCGAGGTCGTGGCAAAACGCCGCCCAGAGCAGCACGAGATCCTCGTCCCTGTCATCGATCCTCAGCGCTGCCGCCGCATCCAGCACCTGCATCGTGTGCTCCCACACATCCCCTTCCGGATGCCACCCGGGCTCCTGTTTCAATCCCACGAGCGGGGCTGCCTCGGGCAGCACGTCGGGCAGGCAACCGATCGATTCGAGCCACCTGAAACCCAGCGAGGGACGGCTGCTCTTCAGTAATAGCTTTGCAAACTCGTCCTCGATGCGCTCACGCGCAACGCCGCTCAGATCCATGCCGGCGCAAAGCCTGCTGAGCTCGGGATCCGGCCTCATCCCGAGCCTTCCGGCAAACGCCATAACCCTGAAAAAGCGAAGCGGATCTTCCACGAAAAGGTCCGGATCAGGAGCCCGAAGCACGCCGGCGTTCAGGTCATCCAGGCCGTTGAACGGATCGTGGAGCGTACATTGGATGGGGTCGATCGACATCGCGTTGACAGTGAGATCACGCCGCCTTGAAGCCTCATCAATGCCCATCCACGGATCGGTCTCCACTCTCGGGTGCCTGCCCTTCGAGTCTCTCCGCGGCACGGACCAGTCCACATCAATACCGCGAACGCGAAGGACACCGAACTGCTTACCAACCAGGTCCACGGCGCCGAACCGGCCGAGCACCTGCTCGAGCTTATCCATGTCCAGGCAGTGGACCTCTACGTCGAGATCCTTGGATTCGCGGCCGAGAGCGATGTCCCTCACGTAACCGCCCACCAGGTACGCGCGTCCCCCCTCGGAAACAACCTCTTCCACGATCTTGCGCACACCCGGCAGCAGGTTCAAGCGCGCTAAAAAGGGATGTGTCTCTTTGCCGGCCATGTATGAGAAAATACTCTTGTGGGTGTCTCGATTCAAGGGATAGCCGGAGACGAAGAGCATGAAACATGCGGGCTTGACAGCCATGGCCGCTCCTTTAAATTGTATGCTTTATAAACCTATTCTCAAACCGGGAGGGCAAAGCCCTTGACAGAACAAAACCGCTTCATAGACAGATACAAGACAGGTGATATACCCTGGGATGTGGGCAAGCCTGAAACCAACCTCACCGAAACCGTAAAAAGAAGAGCTGTGAAAGGGTGCAAAGCCCTGGAAATCGGCTGCGGAACCGGTGACAACTCCATATGGCTTGCTGCCAACGGGTTTGATGTGACAGGCATTGACCTTTCAGAGATCGCGATTGAAAGAGCAGGGGAAAAGGCCCTGGAAGCCGGTGCAAAATGCGTGTTTGTTGTGAGCGATTTTTTGACTGCCAAGCTGAAACGCGCTCCTTTCGGATTCGCCTTTGACAGGGGCTGTTTTCATTCGTTCAGGTCCGAAGAAGAACAAAGGAGGTTCGCCGCAAAGGTGGCTGCTCATCTTGAAGCGGACGGCCTGTGGCTGACCATCATGGGCACTGCAGACGAACATCGCGAAGATGAAGAATCCGGGCCGCCGCAACACACTGCAAGGGATATTGTCATGGCGGTGGAGCCTTTTTTCGAAATTCTCTCGCTCGAATCGGGTTTGTTCACCTCCAACAGCCCGACACCGCACAAGGCCTGGATCTGCCTGATGCGAAAACGGCATGTGACACAAAACAAACAGCAGTTCAACAACCTCAACAAGGATGGGAGTCTATCATGATCGATGACGAACAGGGCGCCCTGTTGCAGGCAATCGCAGGGGTTTTGATAAGAAGCTTTCTCATGACTTTTGCATTGCTGATGTTCTGGTTTGTTCTATACCTGGCATTAGGTGATTTTGGATATGATATCCATTCGAAGTGGTTTGAGCTGAGCAAAGGGGATTATTCCCGGATGAACTACTATGGAATGGCGTTCATCAAAGTATGTGGAACCTTGTTCTTCCTGTTTCCGTACCTCTCGATCAAGCTGGTGTTGAGCAAAAAAAAGGCATGACAGGATCGAAAAAAAGGGCAACAGGACATTTCAGCATCTTGGCTTTCTTGCTGACCGCTGCATTGGCAACAGCGATCTGCTGGAAAATCCCGCTCAATGCTCTGCTGTCATGGCTGATTGCCGTCACCCTGATCACGCTTCTCACGTACGGATATGATAAGGTGGTTTCCGGCTCGGGCCGGACACGCGTACCCGAAAGCGTGCTGCTCGCACTCACATTCGCCGGAGGCACGGCAGGCGCGCTCATTGCTATGGCTCTTTTCCGTCACAAAACCGTGAAGATGGGCTTTCGCGCCAAGTTCTGGCTGATCGTCGTCATTCAGGCCCTGCTCATATTCGCGTACTTCATGTGGGTCGAACCGAGGTTGTAGATTGGGCGGTCACCGGGTTCTGTGGATCAGGCCGATCTTCTTCCGAGATCATGGACCCCGTACAGGAAAAACGCTATGATGCGGGGCTGTTTTGGAGTCCCTGACCGGGCTCCCGGAATTTCAGCGTGAACTTCAACAGCAAAGGGATCTAATCATGGCGTTCCCAAGAACCAGGATGAGGCGCATGCGCGGCCACAAGGCGCTCCGCCGGATGGTGAAAGAGACCCGCCTCTCGCTTGACAGCTTCATCTACCCGACCTTTGTCATCGAGGGAAGCAACATCAAGGACGAGATCCCGTCCATGCCCGGGCAGTTCAGGTATTCGCCCGACCGGATAGAGGAGATCGCGGCCTCGTGCCTCGATGCCGGTGTGGACAAGATGATCATCTTCGGCATCCCCAAGGAGAAGGACCCGGTCGGAAGCGGTGCGTACGCCGAGGACGGCATAGTGCAGCAGGCGTTCAAGCTGCTGTCGGAGCGTTTTCCCGAGCTGTACCTCATCGGGGATGTGTGTCTCTGCGAGTACACTGACCACGGACACTGCGGGGTCATCGAGAACAACGGTGTGAACAACGACAAGACCCTTGACCTTCTCGCAACAACCGCGGTAAGCCAGGCAACGGCAGGCGCGCACATGATAGCGCCGTCCGACATGATGGACGGCCGCGTGGCCGCGATCCGCGCCGCCCTGGATGACCAGGGTTTCAGCGAGGTGCCGATCCTCTCCTACGCGGCCAAGTTCGCGTCTTCGTTTTACGGCCCTTTCAGGGATGCCGCGGGTTCCGCGCCGCAGTTCGGCGACAGAAAAGCGTATCAGATGGATCCTTCCAACTCGCGGGAAGCGCTCAGGGAAATCGGCCTGGACATCGAGGAAGGCGCGGACATGATCATGGTCAAGCCGGCGATGGCGTTTCTTGACATCGTTCACGCGGCCGGCCAGAGCTTTGCCCTGCCGCTTGCCGCGTACAACGTAAGCGGAGAGTACGCCATGGTGAAGGCCGCGGCTCAAAACGGATGGATCGACGAGAAGAAGATCGTGCTGGAGCTGCTCACCTCCATCTTCCGCGCGGGTGCGGACGCGGTGCTCACATACCATGCCCTCGACGTGTCGCGCTGGCTCGACGAAGAAAACGGATAGATCGAAAGCAGATGCAATGAACCTGAAAAAAAGCTCAAAAGCAATGGAAGAGGCGCGCAAGTGGATGCCCGGAGGGGTCAACTCTCCTGTACGCGCCTACAATGCGGTGGGGGGCGTGCCGCCCGTGATCAGTCGCGGCCGCGGCGCGATGATAGAGGACATCGACGGAAACGAGTACATCGACATGGTTTGTTCCTGGGGTCCCTTGATCCTCGGGCACTGCCACCCCGTTATCATCGAAGCGCTGCAGGAAGCCCTTGGAAACGGGACGAGCTTTGGCGCGCCCACTGAAAACGAAACGAAGCTCGCCAGGCTTATCGCGGAATCGGCCCCCTCCGTTGAATCGGTCCGCCTCGTAAACTCCGGTACCGAGGCGTGCATGAGCGCGGCGCGCCTTGCAAGGGGTTACACGAAGAGGGACGGGATAATCAAGTTCAACGGCTGCTACCACGGCCACGGCGACTCTTTCCTCATCAAGGCGGGTTCCGGCGCTATGACGCTCGGTGCGCCGTCGAGCCCGGGCGTGACAAGAGGCGCTGCAAAGGACACGCTGCTGGCGGAGTACAACAACATAGCGTCGGTGGAGCAAGTCTTCGAGAAGAACCCGGACACTGTCGCGGCGCTGATCGTCGAGCCTGTCGCCGGGAACATGGGATGCATCCCGCCCGAGCCCGGGTTTCTCGAAGGGCTCAAAGAGCTTTGCGCAAAAAACAGAGCCCTTCTCATCTTCGACGAGGTGATAACAGGGTTCAGGCTCGGGCTCGGCGGCGCGCAGGAGCTTTACGGGATCAGCCCGGACCTGACCACGTTCGGCAAGATCATCGGCCACGGCCTGCCCGTGGGCGCTTACGGCGGCCCGGATGAGATAATGCGGCGCCTTTCTCCGGAAGGCCCCGTGTACCAGGCGGGAACGCTTTCCGGAAATCCCCTGGCCGTGGCGGCCGGGCTTGCCGCGCTCAAGGTGCTGAAGGAAGAGAACCCCTACCCCCGGCTGGAGGCTCTCGCAGAACGGCTGAACAAAGGGATCCGAGCCAACATCGATGATCTCGGCCTGGATCTTTGCCTGAACAGCGCGGGCTCCATGTCCTGCCTGTTCTTCAATAGCGGTCCCGTGACAAACATGGAACACGCCTCTTCCTCGGACACGAAACGTTTTGCCCGCTACTTTGCCGAGATGCTTGCCCGCGGTGTCTACCTCGCACCGTCCGCGTTCGAAACAGCGTTTTTGAGCACCGCGCATACAGAAGAGATGGTGGACAAAATCGTGGAGGCGAACCGCGGCGCGCTCGAAGCGGCGTTCGCATGAACAGGGACGCCTTCCCCCGTGGTTGCTCCCCCAGGGCTGTTTTTGTAGAAATATCCCTCATCCCCTTGTTTTGTCTCGATGTTTATCCATAGCGGACACGGACAACAGGCGGCAGCGCTTTGCGGATCAAAAACGCGGCGCTGCGTGCAAGCAAAACCGAAAGCAAAACATGAAAATACTCTGCATCTATCCCTTCCTGGACCTGGACTACAACAGCATTGCCCAGTCGATCCTTTACCTGGGCGCGCAGGGCCACGAGGTCAAGGTGATCACCGTGCGCAAAGCCGTGACCACCAAGGGCGGAATCGAGTCCGAGCCCGTGTCTGAATACCACAACGTTACCATTTACCGGCCGTTCGAAAGCTTCAAGGAACAGTTCTCCGCTTCCGAAGAATGTGTGGGTAAAGCGCTCGCTTGTGTAGGTGAATTCAGGCCCGATCTTGTGTACTGCTCGCTTCAGCACAACATGAAACTGGCGCGCAAGCTGTCCGCGCATTTTAAGGTACCCCTTGTGTTGCTGGTGGAGTTCGCCAGGGACCCGGCCCGGCTCCTTCCATGGAAGGGGATGGGGCTCATGAAAAGGTGGGGCCTATCCTGGATCCTGACACCGGCGGCCAGGCTCTACTGGCGCAGCCTGGTCAACAGCTCCGATGCGGTCATGGTAACCAACCCCGCTGACAAGCGGTTCATGGAAGAGATGGCCGGGCGCGGCAAGGACGCGACCTATGTGCCCTGGTGTACCCAGGTGCCCGAGCTGGACCCGGGCAAGCGAATGCCTTGCACAGCTCTCCACGCGGGCGGTCTTATACGAATGAAAAACGCAGGAGCGCTCGCCCCTGCCATGGAAATCCTGCTCAACAAAACGCCCACGGAACATTTCATTGTGGTGGGCCGCGGCAGGTACGGGAAAGCGGTGAGAGGCCTGGTAAAGCGGTACCCCGGCCGTGTAACCTATCATGAAGAACTCCCCAGGGAAAAAGTTCTGGAGCTCATAGCCGAAGCCGGCTACGCCTTTTTACCTGCAAGGGAAGGCGCTCTCGCTTTTATCGGTGACTGCTGGGGATTGAAGCTTCCCCTGGTAAGCCTTTACAACCCGGCCGGCCTGCTTGTGCCCGGCAAGGATGCGATTGTTACCAATGGAATGCGGGGTCTTGCCGATTCGGTAAACCGGCTTCTCGAGGATCCCCGCCTCGGGAACAGGATCGCTGACGCGGCCCATGAGCGTTATCTCGCCCAAAACACGGCTGAGAGTGTCGGTTCCCATTTCGAGAAGGTATACAAGCGCGTGCTCGAGAGGCGACCAAGCGGCCGCTCGGACAAAACGCTCGTTTGCAGCGCATCGTAGAAGGGGCGGTTCGCGAGCCGATCCTCTCCGTCATATCCAAATCTCCGTTTTATTGACAATCTCCATAACAATGGTATCCTCCGTGTCATGTTCAACATTGGTTTTCGGGAGTTCCAGCCACGGTTAATAGTCAGTGACACCGGCATTCACACTTTAAGATGCCCCTGGACCGGAGTTCCGAAGCCGGGCTTGGGAAAAACGGTCAAGCGGCACAACGAGTTACACGGAAGATGGTCTTTGACCAGCAGGCCCGATGCGCGATGATTCCCGTTCGTCCGGCACGGCAGGACAGCCCGACTGCCCAGGACGCCGGGCGAGGAGTGAATGGAACGACGGACAAAAAGGGCTGCAAGAAGGAGAATGTCTAGAAGAACTAGTTATGTTTCAAAAGCGATATGCGGTTTTTACATACATAGGAATAAATGATGGCTACTCACATCATTAGACTGCCAGGCGGGGAATGGGAATACGATGACACAAAACCTCTAGGGAAAGCTGGTGGATTCGGCGAAGTCTTTCTCGGCAAGGGCAAAAACGAGGCAGTTGCCGTCAAGCGCCTGAAAATTAGCGCTGATCAAGCAGCACATCGCGAATTGAAAATCGGGCAAAGTCTACTGCAACAATCATTTGATCACGTTGTGCCAGTACTAGATGCGGGACAAGATTCAGAGACAGATCGGTATTTTCTAGTAATGCCCGTTTGCGATTTCAGCCTGCAAGATAAAATTAACGAAGCAGGAGGAGCAGTTGATGGAGCAATGGCGAAATCTGCAATTGTAGAAATTATTGCAGGGCTCTCTGAAGTATCGAATATCACGCATAGAGATTTGAAGCCTGCTAATGTCTTATACCATAAAGGTGCATGGAAAATCGCAGATTTCGGAATAGCAAAGTTTGTCGAAGACTCGACGTCATTAGAAACACTTAGGAATAGCCTAACTCCCACGTACGCGGCTCCAGAGCAGTGGAAAGGAGAACGCCCCACCACACCCACCGACGTCTACGCGCTTGGCTGCATTATTCATGCACTATTTACTGGGAGCCCACCCTTCAATGGCTCTATAGACGATATCCGGGAGGGCCACTTACATAAAGCACCCGATACACTAGCTGTATTACCCCCGCGTTTTGCAGCATTTGTTTCGCACATGTTGAGAAAGCCACCGAACGCTAGGCCAACATTAGGCCGTTGTGAAAAAGTCTTTTCAGAATTCGATATTACCTCAAGCGATTCCGATTCAACACACCTATTAATTGAAGAAGCAGCAAAACAAGTGGCTGAGAGAGAGGCCCAAGAAGAAGCACGTAATCAAGCGGCTGCTGCTTTACGTCAAGAACGAGAAGAACTCTTTGCCGACGCGAAGGCAAATTTGCTATCCATAAAAGAGCACCTGTTTTCAAAGATCAGAGAATCATCTGAAAGCGTGAAAACCGATCATAGAGGAGATTTGCAATTTGGAGAGGCAAAACTCAACTTCATGCTGGACCCGGAATTGTTAGAGGAGTTTGTTTTAGCGAGGCATTCAAAAGGTGGAAAGCCATACAGCTATACTGGCTGGGATGTCTTAGCATGGTCAATTATTAGCGTGACTTGTGCCCGAACTTCGTATACATGGTCTGCTTCATTATTGTTTGCTGATTTGAAAGATGATAACGGATTCAGATGGTACGAATTGTCCTTCTGGACATTAGCGCAAAATAAAAGCAAGGATGAACCATATGGTTTAGAGGGCTATATAGCCGACATTGATCTTGCATGTGGAAATATTATACATAGTGTAAATGTCGCATACGGTCCGTTACCTATAGATGGGGAAGATGAAGAAAGTTTTATTTCGAGATGGGTTGGGTTGGTTGCCAAAGCTGCAATTGGCAATCTTAATAGACCAAGCGGAATGCCGGTGCGTGATTTCAGGTGAAAACATAACAATGCCATAAACACGGACCGCAAAAAGCTACACTGATGGGTGAAGACAGTGCAACATTTCAACTGTGGCCGGTCACAGCTAAATTGGACAAATCCCTACCGGAAACAGAAAAGATTGAGACCCTTATCGTCTCGCTCAAGCAACTTGTCGGAGCCACCTTCATCCGCAATGGACAAGAGCACACGCTGGATGATGCAATTACACACATGAGGGAAAAATGGGAACGGAAGAAGTCGGAGATCAAAACAGCAGACGACTTCATCAGGATCGCAGGTTCGAAATCGTCAAACAGCGGCAAACCGTATGTCCTTAAGATGCCCGATGGGACTGAGGTCGAAACAGAAGAATGGTTCAGAAGGCAACTGGAAGCAATGGAGAAACTCCCCAACAAAGCCATCGACAGCAGCAAGAAATAGCCGCGCTTCGCACGGCCATTTCTTACATGTCATGGCGACCGTTAGCTGGACAAGAGAAATGGTTAACAAGATCAAATCGTATACATCAAGAAACCCTTTGGTCTGCAAAACGCTGACTTGGTATGTACTTTTTTGTTTAATTTATCCACTGAGTCAAAATGTAAATTCTATTCAAGGCCTTCAATTAGAAGCACGCCGCTGGAGTAGGGCTACCGACATATGAAACTGGCCAACATCTGCTTTCAGCAGACCAGCGCGTCTGTCACTGCGGCAGCTGAAACCAATGTTGGGCTACAGCACCATTTACTTCTTAAGGTGCTGATATCAACAGAGTAACGGCGAATCAACCTTGCCATACACAATAAAGTAAATTTAGCCTCTTGTATAAATTTAGAATCTATGCTAAGTTGCCCTTACTATGGCTGAGGAATTCTCAAATCCATTTCGTCCGGGAGCGGGCCACAAACCTCCATACCTAGCAGGTCGCGCCGAGGAGACCAAGGAATTTAGGCGTTTGCTTGAACAGAAGGTGATTCTGGAGAATCTCGTCCTCACAGGGCTACGGGGTGTTGGGAAGACGGTCCTCTTGGACACGTTGAAACCTATCGCTATCCAGGAAAAATGGCGCTGGGTTGGCACCGATTTATCCGAGTCATCCAGCATCAGCGAAGAGAGAATAGTCCTTCGTCTTCTCACAGATCTGTCCGTCCTGACGGCATCATTCGTAATCGGAGAACGCGAACGATCAAATATCGGATTTGGAGCGACCCCCTCCCGAGATGAAATCAAGCTTGATTTTCAGACTCTGCAGTCAATCTATACGTCCACACCAGGCCTGCCCTCCGACAAACTCAAGCGGGTCCTGGAGGTCGTTTGGTCTGTCCTGAAGCAGACCTCTGATAGCGGGTTGATCTTCGCCTATGACGAAGCCCAGAACTTGGCGGACCACGCCGCTAAAGACAACTACCCACTTTCCTTGCTCCTTGACGTCTTTCAATCTATTCAGAAGAAAGACATCCCATTCATGCTTATCCTGGTTGGGCTCCCACCGCTCTTCCCCAAGCTGGTGGAGGCCCGAACCTTTGCTGAGCGTATGTTCCGTGTTGTGTTCTTAGATAGCCTCAAAAAGCCGGAAAGCCGAGACGCGATACTGAAACCAATCGAGAACGCCCACTGCCCTGTCAGGCTAGATGAGCTATCCATCAAACTCATCGTAGAAGTTTCAGGTGGCTACCCTTACCTCATTCAGTTCGTCTGTCACGAGGTCTATGACACATTCGCGCAGGGACAAACCTCGGTTCCAGTTGCCGAAATTACAAGAAAACTGGACTCTGATTTCTTTGCGGGTCGCTGGGCTCGCGCAACTGACCGCCAGCGGGAATTGATGATAGTCATCGCGCAACTGGACACCTCCGCGGCCGAGTTTACCGTCCAGGAAATCGCCGAGAAGTCCAAGCAACTGTTGGACAGGCCGTTTAGCTCGAGTCACATCAATCAGATGCTCGTGGCGCTCTCGAACTCGGGTTTGATTTACAAGAACAGGCACGGACGTTACTCCTTCGCGGTGCCGTTGCTTAACCAGTTCATCCGCCGCCAGATATCAAACGAGTACGAGACACCGCCAAACGACGGGTTGTAGAAACTCTTCCAGGAGGCAAGGTTTCCACGAGTTGGCAGCCCAACAGGGATTTCAGCAAATAATCGCCTTCGCCGGAGACGGAAAGCTTAGAGACGAAAGCGATGCTGCGGCGGATCTCCTGGACGACATTTCTTTTCTTAGCCATTTCATTGCTCCGTAATCAGGCCCAGGTCCTAATGTACGGAGTCGAGACGCGTCGTCAACCTCTTAGGGAATGGTTCTATGAATCCCTAAGAGGCTGTCGACTCTCACTTAGCTCGAAATTATTTCGTTTCTCAAATTGGTTGACGTTGAACAGTCTGCTATAGAGGCGATCATGAAATCCGGCCACTGAAGATCTTCCCCTTTTCAAGGCGCACTGAAATACGCGTGCTAATTAAAAAATCCGTATTAATCCGTGTCCATCCGTGGTTCTCTTTTTCTTTCTTCCTCCTCTTCCTAAAGCTTCCCCTCCCTCTGGACGCCTTTCCGGGAATACACTATGATGGCCGGCTGGAGCAAAAACGACATGGCGGACCTTTATCCCGTATTCATCGACCTCGAAAACAAACCCTGCCTCGTGGTGGGGGGCGGAAGGGTTGCGCTCAGAAAGATCGAGGCCCTGCTCGGGGCGGGCGCTGAAGTGACGGTTGTTGACCCGCATCCGGACCCGGAGCTTTGTTCCATGGCCGGTGCCGGTAAGCTCGTGCTGTCGGAGCGCCCTTTTGAAAGCGGCCTTGTGTGCGGAATGTGGCTCGTCTTCTGCGCGACCGATGACAAGGAGGTGAACCGCTCCGTGTACGAGGCCTGCGAAAAGATGCGCATCCCGGCAAACGTTGCGGACGACCCCGCGCTCTGCAGGTTCCACGTGCCTGCCAGGTACACCGAAGGCCTGCTCCAGGCGGCTGTTTCCACACGCGGAGGCAGCCCGGCGTTCAGCCGCCATCTCCGCATCGAGCTCGAAAAGCGGTTCTCCCCATGGGCCCCGCTCCTCGTGGAGTGGCTGAATGCGCTCCGGCCGCGGCTGAAAGAGATCGTGCCGGATGATGCGAAACAGCGCGGTGAGTTCTTGAAAAAGCTCATCGAACACAACGGGAAAAAGATCGAAGCCTTTGCCCGTGAGGGTGATGTAAAATCGTTCGACAAGCTTGTCGCGGCAGAGCTTCGCAAGATAACAAAAGGCTGAGCTTTCATGAAAGCCGGCAACAGCTCCCCGCTTTTGCGGCTTTTGAAAGGCTGTTCATGCGTCCAAAGGAACAATCTGTAAGGATCGGCACGCGCGGAAGCAGGCTTGCGCTGATACAGGCGCATTCCGTGCAGTCGGCCCTGACAGCCCGCTGCCCCGGGCTTGGCACCGAAATCATGACCATCAAGAGCGAGGGGGAAAAGAAGCCGTCAACCGATCTCAGGGAGATCTCGGGGGACGGAATCTTTACAAAGGAGCTCGACCTTGCCCTCATCGCGCGCCGCATCGACCTGGCCGTGCATTCCATGAAAGACCTCCCCACCAGCATGCACGAAGGTGTCGAGCTTGCAGCGGTTACAGGCAGGGAAGAGCCCGGGGAAGCGTTTGTATCCGATTCGTACGACAAGCTCGACGAGCTCCCAAAGGGCGCGCGTGTTGGAACAGGAAGCCCGCGCCGCAAGGCGCAGCTCCTTTTTGCGAGGCCTGATCTCGAAATCGTCTCCATGAGGGGCAACGTGGAAACCCGGCTCGACAAAATGGGGCGCGGCCAGGCTGACGCCCTGATCCTGGCGTGCGCAGGGCTGCACAGGCTCGGGCTCGAGGCAAGGATCAGGGAACGCCTTCCGATCGACGCCTTTGTGCCCCCGCCGGGCCAGGGCACGATCGGCATAACAATGCGCTCGGGGGACGGCAAAACAGCTTCCCTTGCCTCGCTCGTGAACGACATTGAAACCGCCGCCGCAACAGCGGCTGAAAGGGCGTTCCTCGTGCGTCTCGGCGGCGGGTGCAAGACACCTATCGCGTGCCATGCCGTGTCAAAAGAAGGGCGGCTCGACGTGATCGGGTTCGTTGCTTCCCCGGACGGCACCGCCGTGATAAAAGAAAGCGCATCCGGCCCCGCGGAAAACGGGGCTGATATCGGCGTGGCGCTCGCTCAAAAGCTCCTGTCGCTTGGCGCGGGCGCGATCCTCGCGGAGAACGAGCATGGCGGATAACCGTAAAAACGACCGCGAAATCGATCACAAGGTTTACCTCGTGGGCGCGGGCCCGGGCGACCCGGGGCTCATCACCGTAAAGGGGCTGGCGCTCCTGAAAAGGGCTGATGCTGTTGTGTACGATTTTCTCGCGAACAAGCAGCTCCTTGTCCACGCCCGGGAAAGCGCGGAAAAGGTGTGTGCCGGCAAAAGCGCGGGCAGGCACACCATGCCACAGGACGAGATAAACCGGCTTCTCGTCAAGCTCTGGCGCGAAGGCAAAACTGTCGTGCGCCTCAAGGGGGGCGACCCTTTCGTTTTCGGCCGGGGCGGGGAGGAGGCGCTCGCTCTTTCTGAATCGGGCGTGCCGTTCGAAGTCGTTCCCGGCATAACAGCCGGGCTCGCAGGGCTTGCTTACGCGGGGATCCCCCCGACACACCGCGGGCTCGCGGTGAGCACAACCCTTGTCACCGGCCACGAAGACCCGGCCAAGGAAGGCTCACACCTCGATCTCGAGGCCCTTGCCGCGTGCAAGGGCACGCTGGTCTTTTACATGGGTGTGCGAACCCTTCCGGCCACGGTGAAAGGGCTCGTTAAAGGAGGCCTTCCGCCCGGAACCCCTGCCGCCCTGGTGTACATGGCATCCACGCCCGAGCAGAAGGTCGTGTCATCCACCCTCGACAAAATCGAAGCCGAATCAAAAAAAGCCGGCATCAAACCCCCGGCCCTTTTTGTTGTCGGGCGCGTTGCCGAGCTTCGGCCGCGGCTGAACTGGTTCGAGGATCTCCCGCTGTTCGGAAAACGGATAGTGATCACTCGCCCGCGCGAGCAGAGCTCGAGACAGCGGCTGTCACTGGAGAAACTCGGGGCCCATGTGGTGGATCACGCCTCGATCTCGATCCTGCCTCCCGAGGATTACTCTCCTCTCGACCGCGCGATCGATAACATAGAGGAGTATTTCTTCCTCATCTTCACCTCGCACAACGGGGTGAGGTTCTTTTTCGAGCGGCTGCGCACGCTCGGGCACGACGCGAGAAAACTCGCAAAAAACCGGATCTGCGTGATCGGGCCCGGAACCGGAAAAGCGCTCGAAAGACACGGCCTTCGCGCGGACCTGATGCCGGGCAGCTACACATCAGAAGAGCTGGTGCCCGCGATCGAACAGAAATGGAGTTGCTTGAACGGCAAAAAAGCCCTTCTTCCGCGGGCTGACATCGCGCCGGACCACATCCTGAAAAAACTCGTGAAGGCAGGGGTTTCCGCGGAATCCGTGATTGCATACCGCACGGTCCCGGCATCGCAAGACAGCGAGGAGCTGAAAGGCATGATAAAGGCGGGCGGGATCCACGCGGCAACCTTTGCCAGCTCCTCGGCAGCCAGGAGCTTCGTGAACATGCTCGGTAAAGGCTTTCTTTCCGAATCAAAAGGAAAGATGGCTTTCGTGAGCATCGGACCTGTCACCACCAAGACCCTGAATGAGCTAGGATTCCCGCCGGATGCCCAGGCGAGCGAACACACCATCGAGGGCCTGACCAGTGCCGTGGCAGGGTTATGAGGCTTTGAGCCACAGAAGGAGGAAGAAAGAAAGAGAACCACGGATGGACACGGATCTTTTTTACAGCGGCGGAGAAAGGCGAGGTAAACCAATAACAATTAACAAAGGGATTCATCCCATGAAAAACAGGTCATTAAAACGCTTCAACCCTTTGATTTACATGATCGCGGTTGCTTTCGCTCTTTCCTCCAATGCAGGAGCGGATGAGTTCAAAAGCGAATGGCCGGATGGAATCGAGCGCGTCTGGGCCGGCCCTGAATACTGGGCGAACCGCCTCCAGGACTGGAGGGTGCGGGAGGGGAGGCTGGAAAACGTTTTCCAGGGCAAGAACCGGAATGTCCACCTTCTCACGCACCAGGTAAACGGTTCCGCGGGTGGTTTTTCCATTCGTGTGCGCCTCGGGCTCGTTCCCGGGGAGCGCGGATCAGCCCCTGCCCAGGGATGGGCCGGTTTTCTCGTGGGCGCCAAGGGCGAGTTCAACGACTACCGGGACAGCGCCGTTCACGGAAAGGGGTTGAGCGCGGGTGTCTCGTGTTCGGGAGAGCTTTTCATCGGCCAGTGGAAGGCTGTGGAAGCCAAAGCCCAAGAGCCGTGTTCCCGGCTGAGAACCGGAATCGAGCTCCTCTTCACGGCAAACCCGGAAGGGGAGAATTTCATTGTCGGGCTCACAGCATACGATCCCCGGACCGGATCCATGCTCAGCCACATCTGCAAAAGGAACCTGCCGCAGGATGAGCTCAGCGGCAACCTGGCGCTTGTCAGCCATTTCAAAAACAAGAGCTCTTCTTCGGAAGACAAGGTCTGCGCCTGGTTCTCGGGCTGGACCGCTCAAGGGCCCGGCATTGAAGCCCGCCCGGACCGGGCTTTCGGCCCGGTGTTGTTCGCGCAGCACACGCTCAGCAGGGGGATCTTGAAGATGACGGCGCAGATGCCTCCCCTTTGCGACAAGGACGGAAGAGTGGTCAGCCTGCAGGTGAAAGGCGCGTCCAGCACCATCTGGAAAACGGTGTCCGAGGCAGCCATCGAACCGTTTTCGTGCACGGCAGCCCTGCGCGTTGAAAACTGGGATTCGTCAAGGGATGTGCCGTTCCGCGTCGAGCACGAGCTCTTCTCAGCGGGCGGTGTGCTGAAAAAGCACTACTGGCACGGAACAGTGCGCGCGGAGCCGTGGGAAAAGGATGTGATCGTTCTTGCCGCTTTCACCGGGAACAACGACCTCGGCTTTCCCAACAACGACCTGGTCGCCCACGTGAAATCACACGATCCGGACCTTCTGTTCTTTTCGGGCGACCAGATCTACGAGGGCGTGGGGGGTTACGGAGCGCAGAGGGAACCGGTTCACAAGGCTCGGCTGGACTACCTCAGGAAGTGGTACCTTTACGGCTGGGCGTACGGCGGCCTCCTGCGGGAGCGGCCTAGTGTGAGCATTCCCGACGATCACGATGTGTACCACGGCAACATCTGGGGAGCGGGCGGCAAGGCGACCGCAAAGGAAGGAAGCGGCAGCGTAAGGCAGGACAGCGGCGGATACAAGATGCCTCCCGAATGGGTCAACATGGTGGAGCGAACCCAGACCAGCCACCTGCCCGATCCTTTCGATCCCACGCCCGTGAAGCAGGGAATCGGCGTCTACTACTGCGAGATGAACTACGCCGGCATCAGCTTTGCAATCATCGAGGACAGGAAGTTCAAGTCCGCGCCGAAAGCCCTCATCCCAAAGGCCGAGGTATGGAACGGGTGGCCTCAGAACAAGGAGTTCGCGGCCGCTGAGGAGGGTGATGTTCCGGAAGCGGATCTTCTCGGCGAGAGGCAGCTTCTCTTTTTGCGTGACTGGGCAGCCGATTGGAGCGGCAAGGCATGGATGAAGGCGGTGCTTTCGCAGACGGTCTTCACCAACATCGCGACCATTCCAAAGGAGGCGACAAGCGGCGCGGTGATCCCGGGGCTGCCCATTCTCGAGCCGGGTGTATATGTGGAAGGCGACAAGATGGCCGCGGACATGGATTCGAACGGGTGGCCGCAGTCCGGCAGAAGGCGCGCGCTGCACGAGATCAGGCGCGGATTCGCGCTGCACATCGCAGGGGATCAGCATCTCGGAAGCACTGTCCAGTACGGCGTGGACGAGTTCAACGACGCGGCGTTCGCCATCTGCGTGCCGTCCATCTCGAACGTCTGGCCGCGGCGGTGGTTCCCGCCGGAGCCGGGCCGAAACCGCAGGCCGGGCTCCCCCGAATACACCGGCGAGCTCAAGGACGGTTTCGGAAACCTGATGACCGTCCATGCCGTGTCCAACCCGCACAAGACCGGAAAAAAACCCTCACGGCTGTACGACCGCGCAACCGGGTACGGCATCGTGCGGTTCAGGCGAAAGGACCGGGATGTCATCTTCGAGAACTGGCCGAGGTGGACCGATCCTGCGGCAAAAGGCGCGAAACCGTACCCCGGGTGGCCGGTGCGGTTCAACCAACTCGACAACTACGGCAAGACAGCCGCGGGCCTGCTTCCGCGGATCGAGGTGTCCGGATTGAAAGACCCTGTGGTGCAGGTCATTCGCGAACACGATGAAGAAACGGTCTACACCATTCGCATAAACGGAACATCTTTCAGCCCGATGGTGTTCGAGGAGGGCAGCCACACCGTGCTGGTCGGCGACCCGGACACAAGGCAGATGAAGAGAATACCGGGGCTCGCGCCCGTGCCGCAACGCAATGAGCAGAAGGTCAAGGTCTCGTTCTGATTCCATCCGTGTTCATCCGTGGTTCCTTTTCCGTCTTCAATTCGTTCTGACTTCCAGAATGAACCGCTCGGGATTGTCCGCAACGCTGATCAGCTTGAATGCAACCGTGATCTCATCGTTTAGCTGTCTCGAGTATTCATGGAGAACGGCGCTCTCCCCGGTATTCCCGAAAAACGATTGCGCCCCCGAAGAGTAGCTCCGGCCGTTTTGCCTGATGCCCACCTCGGTGCGCTCGAACATGTACCTTCCGTCTCCTGCCGCCCCGGATATGTCAGGAGTCACCCGCAGGCACTCTACCTTGAGGTCTCCGTTTTTACCTTTGGCGAAAAAACACACCTGTTCGTTCAGGCGGATCTCCATCTTCTCCGTCTTTGCTCCCGGCGTGAGCTCGGCAATGCCCATCTCCTCGAAAAGGCCGGGCAGCTCCTCCACGGGCGGATCCGCAAGGCTTTCGTCACCCAGCTTCTTTGCCAGCTCCCGGATTTTTTTCTGGAGCTCCTGGTACTCCTTTAAAGTATAAAGCAGAGCCGCGGCTCTGGTCAGGGCCTTGCCTGCCTTCAGATCGTCCTTGAGCTGTTTGTGATAGTAATCGGCCAGGGCCAGCAGCAGTGCGGGATCGTCCGGAGGATTCTCTTCGATCAGCTTCATCACCCTTTCTTTTTGGCTTGTGGTCATGTTGTTGAAGAAAACGATCAGCTCCTTTGCCCGGGCTCCGGACTCGAAAAAACGTTCAATGGCCTCCACGATCTCGTCGCGCGAAAAGCTGTGGCAATAGACCATGCAGTAATCCGATGCGCCTTTTTCGGGCTGCTCTGTTGACTCCATTCCATTCACTATCTGATCTATGTCTATCTTGAAGGACCGGGGCGGATCAGGCCTCTTGTAGATGTACAGCTCCCGATTGCCCGAGGACATTTGAAAGACGCGCTTTTTGTCCACGCTCTGGTCCTGCCATCCCTTTTTTACGAGCTCTTTCTCGATTTCCGCGAACAGCTCCACAGGATCGCGGGACTCCTGAAACCTCCAGATCGCACGGTTGTGCGCGAACAGGCCCGCGCCCGATCCGACCGGTTCGATCCCTTCAATCCCGGCCCCGGCAAACGGAAGGTCCGCGTGCTCTGCGGCCTCTCCGAAAAAACAGGCCGGAAGATCCGGGAGCGTTCCAAGATTCCGGCTCCACTCTTTTGTCTTTTCTTCCAGGCTGCCCCACAACGAACCGGTAATGGATTCGGCTGCCGGTTTGTATTTAGCACCTGCTGAAAGCAGGCCTATGTACGTTCCATCGTGGTCGACAACGGCTGTCATGTGCACATTTGCAACCGGCGGTGAGGACGGCGAAACTCTCACATACGCGGAATCCCACGGCGCGGGCCCGGCATCGAGACTGACCTGTGCCTCGAGCTTGAACCCCCCGGGCAAGCGGAACTCCTCGATGTCGAGGAGATCCAGCGTAATGACAAGCTCCGGCATGAGCTCGCAGGTCTCGGGAACCTGGCCGTACGGGACATAAACCGCCTCATCCACGAAAGGAAGCCCTGCAACCTTTTGGAGGACCATCCGCCCGATCTTCCGGACAAGGCAATGATCGGATGCGCTCATCACCCAGACACGCCGGGCCGCAAAACAGCCCCACTGCCCGCGGCTCGTTGTGTGGCTTGTTGACGAAAGAGAGTTGACAGCAGAGCTCACAACAGCATGAAGGTTAAAACCGGAGCCTTCCTCGCCAAGCGCAACTTTCATCCGGCCCTCTTCATCACGTTTCATTTTCAACATGGAATCAACAGAAGATCCCATGGGCATGTAGGTAATGAAAACCAACAATCCAAGAAGCCCCAAGAGGATAAATAACAGTTTCCTGAACACGCTTTTCTTTTTTTTCATCTATCTCTCCGCAATCATCTCTTGTTTGCGCGAATTAATCGGAAAACAAATACCAGTTCATTGTACAGATCTTCAAGACAAACAGGTTCAAAAAATCGGCTGGAGGCGGAGGAAGAAAAGGGGGGACGGTTTCCACGCCGTCCTCATTCGGTGTAGGTTCGTTTGCGGCGCCGACAAAGCGGCGCCCTCCATGCCGCCTCTTCTCTTCCGGTCGGGAAGAAATCCGACCCTCCATACCGTCCTTTTCAGGTCACTCCTTTTTTGAGATAAGTTCCGCAACCGCGTGATTTACGTTCGATGAATATAAGGACCGACCCGCTTGACGCCGGAAGGCTTTTACCTCCGGTCTGTGCGGTCTTTACGATACGTATTCAAAAGAAGCGAGGAAACCATGCTTGTAGAGAGGGAGCGCATTCTTTCGTGGCTCAAGGGGCTCAAGCTCCCTGATTCTTCGGCAGGAACATACCGCCACAGCGCGTCATCCGACGCCACTGCTTTCAGCAGCTGTTTCGCTGTCTATATCATGGCCATGCTCGATGCCCTGGACGAACTTCCCGAAAAGGAACGTAAGTCCTGGTCCGACAGGTTAATAAGCCTTCAAAACCCTCAAACAGGCCTTTTTCGCGCCGATGACCTTCCGGCAGATTCAAACTCCGGAGGCCACGATGAAACATATGTCTCGTGGCAGCTCACAACCTTCTGCCTGTCAGCGCTGGCTGAGCTGGATCGAGCAATGCCGCGGCGAATCGCCCGGCTAAGCCGCTGGCATGACCGGGCTCGGGTTCGCGCCTGGCTGGAAAGCCTCAATTGGGAAGACCCGTGGTGCGCGGGAAACATGGTCATGTTCCTCTGCATCATGCTTTTGTGGGACGCGGAGCGGTTAGGCGAAGAAGCGTCCGGAAAAGCAGTGGATCACATCCTTGACTGGCATGACGAGTTTCAGAGGCCGGACAGCGGTTTCTGGGGAAAGGGAACGCGTTCGGACTACATCGAAGGCATGGGCGGGGCGCTTCATCAGTTTTTGATCTATTCTTTTGTGGGCAGGCCGATACCCCGGCACAAAAAAATCATCGACCGTATGCTTCAGCTCCAGCAGCGTGACGGCTTGTTCTATCCCGGCATGGGCGGAGACGGCTGCCTGGATTACGACGCGGTAAATATCCTGGCCATGCTCCTTCACCAAAGCGACTATCGCCAAGGGGAGATCAAGGCAACGCTGGAGAGGTCGCTCGAAGGAATGAAGAGCGTTGCCTGCCCACAGGGCGGCTTTGTATGGAACACGCCTGAAAGCTTTCGCTGGTACGACTGGGCAGGGCATGCTTTCTCCTTCCTGCGCCACCAAAGCCTGTATCACCTGTACTATAGCAGCCGCAGCCTTCTCTCGGCGCGCCTGCACAGGGGACGCCCAAGGATGCCCCGAGGATGGACCCGCACGGGCATCCCAGCCCAAGAGCCGGATCTTTTCGCGACCTTCATGCGCATGCAAGCGGCCTTTTTATCCCTGGAGGTTGTGGACAACCATCATCCGGATCCGGTCGGCAGCTTCTTGAGAGCGCCCGGCCTTGGATGGCATTTTTCATCACCGCCGTTGAACACCACCGCACAGAAGGAGGAAGCTCTTGTTAGAGCAGGCCGTACGTGAAACACAAAACGGTTGCGATCAAGCCGGTCTTTACGCATGCCCGGATTGCGGGGGAAGCCTGGACA
This sequence comes from uncultured Phycisphaerales bacterium, assembly GCA_964542475.1. Lineage (GTDB taxonomy): Bacteria > Planctomycetota > B15-G4 > B15-G4 > CAYZWU01 > CAZIUL01. Next base: position 35,019 of record CAZIUL010000003.1, read on the forward strand.
GCCGGGAGCGAAACTTGCGCTGCCAAGGCTGCCAGGCGGAATGGCGGGTCAACATCAATAACATCCCCTCATTTACGCGGCATGCCCTTTCGTGGACCCCCATGGAACAGGAAACCCTGCGGCGCATCGTGGAGGCGGCTGAAAAAGGGCAGGACTGGAAAGACGCGGTGTCAGAGCACGGCAGGGAGATATCCGGCTACACGAAACGATACATCTTGGAAGAAGACAGGGCGGACTGGCTCTTTCTGCTGCCTGTGCGGCGCAGCTGGCGGGTGCTGGACGTGGGCAGCGGGTGGGGAAGCGTGTCCATTCCGGTCAGCCGCTGGGTAGGCGAAATCTTTTGCGCCGATGCCACCGAAATCAACTGCAGGTTCCTCAAGGCCCGGGCCGAACAGGAAGGCATCGATAACCTCCATGTCTTCAACGCCAACCCATTGGATTTCCCCGCCTATCCCTTCCCGAACGGCTCTTTCGACCTGATCGTGCTGAACGGCGTCCTGGAGTGGACAGGCAACGCGGACCGGGACACGCCTGTTTACGACCTTCAGGTCAATGCGCTGGCCGCGCTTAAGAAGCTGCTTGCGCCGGGCGGCTGCCTGTATATCGGCATCGAGAACCGGTTCGCCTACGGAGCGCTGCTGGGCCGGGCCATGCACCACGAGCTCCCCTTCACCGGGCTCATGCCCCGGCCCCTGGCAAACGCGTGGATGAAGCTTTTCAAAAGGAGGCCCCACCGCACCTATATCCACGGCATGAAAGGGTACAGAAAGCTTCTCGCAAAAGCCGGGCTTGGAAACGTCGAGTTTTACCTGCCGCGCACGAGCTACAGGGACCCATACTGGCTCATCCCCGGGGACACGGACCAGGGCGTGAAGATCTGGGCATCGAGGCTTGCCAAGCCCCGGACCGTTACCCGCCGCCTGATACGCTGGTGGGCCGAGAGGCTCCCCATCCGGGGAATCTGGCCGTGTTATTCCATGGTCTGCAGGAAGGAGGGCTGACATGATACCTTTCCTTCTCGACCACATTCACACGAACTTCGACAGCCTCTTCCCGGGTAAGAAAGAGCCCCCTTCCCTCGTGCCCATAAAAGTGCCTGGAAAAACCGGGGCGGGCTCAAAGGTGAACGTCCTCGTGTTCGACGGAAAGGACGAACAGATGCTGGCTGCATGCGCATTTCCCCGTTCACCCGGGTCTGACGAAAGCATCGCACAAGAGGCTGATAACCTTCTTAAGTTCCGGGAGGCGCTGAAACACGGCCCGGCCGCGGGCACGGTTCCCAGGGTCCTGTTCGACGGCGAAATCGAGGATGTGCGTGTCCTGATCCAGGAAGGAAAACCAGGGATCTCGCTCCAGCAGATCCTGGCTGCGGGCGCACCATACCGGAAACTGTTCATGATCTGCGGAGCCTGGCTTGCCGAGCTTCACGCCGCCACCACAACAGCCCGCGTGAAGGTTGCAAAGGAGCATCTCGATGCATGGCTTGTTCAACCCCTCGAGACCCTGATCGAGAAGAACGCTTTTTTCGACGAAGCCCGGGCTGATAAAATGCGGCATTGGACAGCCGAAGCGGCCCGCGTCGTGAGCGGCCGGGAAATACCGATCTGCGGCCAGCACGGCGACTTCAACTCTCACAACATCCTGATCCACAGCCGCGGAATCGCTGTTATAGACTGGGAGGACGCGCTGTTTGAGTGCCCGCCGTTTCTGGACCTGAACCAGTTCATCATCTCAGGCGCTCATCAGCTCGACGCAAGCCTGAGCCCGTCCGAGAGCATGCGGCGTTTCGCGCTTTCCCGGGGCGCTTACAGGAACACGGCACATGAAACGGCGTCCGCTTACTGCAAAAGGCTCGGGATCCACCCCGCCTTCCCCATGATGATGGCCCCGGCATGCATGATACATATGGCGAACCTCTACACGGAAACACACAGGGCGCAAAAAACAGCGGCCGCTCACTGGATCGAACGGCTCGAAGTTTTCATCGAGAGGTGCGGCACAGGAGAAGCGTGGTGAAAAAAATGAAGGCACCGTCCATGGAGCCCGATACCCTTCAAGGAAAGGGAAGAAAGAGCATCCCGTACGCTGCAATGGGTGTGCTCCTGGCCCGCGGTTTGAACTTCTTCTGCATCCTTTACATCGTGCACAACCTCTCCACGACCGACTGGGCGATCTACAGCCTGTTCCTGGGCATACTGGTTTACCTGAGCTTCTTCAGCAACCTTGGCATGTCCGGCACGCTCCAGAGGTTCATCCCGGAGTTCATGGCGGGAGGACACGCCGCTTCAGCAAGACGGGCCGCGGTGCGCGCTTTCGCGATTAGAAACATATTGATCCTGGCGCTTCTGACCGCAAGCCTGCTTCTTTTCAAGCCCCTGGGTGCTTTTCTCAATGTGTCCGAGGAGTACTTCACTCCCTACGTAATATTCGCCCTGGCCATATTCAGCTTTGCCGTCACCGAAGTGCTGACCGTATCGATGAACGCGGTGTTTTATCACAAGTGGGTGGCCTTGTCCCAGGTCGCGCTCTTCTTGTGCAAAGCTTTGGGGCTGGTATGGATCTTCCGGTCCGGGTACGGCCTGATCGGCGTGGTTTCCGTGGAAGCAGGCTCCACAGCCCTGTCGATGATCATCCTCTTTGCGGTCTTCCTGGTCCGGATGCCGGGCAGGAGCCTGAAGGATGACGGTGCCCTGAAAAAACGGCTTCCTCGCATGGCGAGGTTCACCGGCTTCAACCTCGTGTTCGGCACAGGAAACCTGTTTCTCGAGCCTGCCACGGCCCTGATCATAATCTCTCACTTTCTCGACAAGGTCGAGCTGGGGCTTTATGCGTTTGCCGTGCGCATGAACGTGCTTGCATTCAACGTTCTACCGACAATGGTGCTGCAGAGTGTGGTGCGGCCCCTGTTCTATACGAAATATTCCGAAAAGAGAGACTACGCGGTCCTGGACCGGATGTTCAGGACGCTTGTGCACCTCAACGTTCTCGTTCTCGCCCCCATGTTCGCGGCGTTTTTCCTGTTTGGAGAAAGCCTGGTCAGGATGTTGAAGCCGGAAATGTGCCCCGCCTTCACCCTGCTGCTGATTTTAGCCTTTTTCAACCTGCTGCGCCTGACAGAGCTTCCCGCCGACCTTGTGCTTCAATCACTTGAGCGCGTGGACATTCACTGCTACTCAAGGATCTTCTCCCTGGCGGGAGTGATCGGAAGCGTGCTGACCATAGAGCTCTGGGGAACAGCCGGGGTTGCCGTGATCTTCGGGCTCGGCATGCTCGCAAAAAACCTGTTCATGTACTTGTTCGCAAAAAGGTACGCGAAGCTCGGAATCGGGTGGGGCTCCATCGCGCGGGTGCTGATAAACACGGGCCTTGCCGCTGCCTGCTCCCTGCCCTTCAGAGGCGACGGGGCGGGCGCTTTCCTCGGGATCGGTGTCTTCTGCGCAGCCTATCTCGCGGTGTCCGTAATCCACCGGACCTTCAGCGCCGAACAGAGAACCGCCCTGAAATCTATTGCACCGCGTTTGAGTTTCATGTTGTGAAGGGAAACAGATGCGCATCCTCTACCTGAACGATGTTGTGGCTGACAGGGACGTCCACGTGACCAGCCGCTATCAGATCAGCAGAAGCCTGGAAAAGCTGGGGCACAAGGTCAGGTGCACGCTTTTCTTCGAGGAAAAAATACCTGATGTCGCGGGTCTTCCCCTGGCGCGTTTCGTTCGGATGAAAGGCGGAAAGCGGTACTCGCCGCTCTTCAAGATGTGGAGCGCGGCAGGGGCGATCCTTTTCAGCAGGGCGGACGTGGTGCTGTACGAGCCGAGCTTCTGGCCGGCGGCGGCAGTGAAAACAGCGCTGAGCTTCGGCCGCAAGCGCATGATCATGGACATCAGGAGCGTGCCCGTGGATGTGGAATCAGGGCTGAAGGGGAAGCTTAGAGCGCTGCACTACCGCCTTGCGCTGAAAGCGGCGGCCCGGCTTTCACACGGCCTCACCGTGATCACTCCCGGCCTTCGGACCGAGGTCTGCTCCGCGCTCGGCCTGAACGAGTCAAGAGTGGGCACATGGAGCTCCGGGGTTGACATGAAACATTTCCTTTCCAAAAGGCCCGCGGGAACACCTTCAGGGAACGGCTTCGATCTCTGCGCGGCCTACCACGGTGTTATCAGCCGCACGCGCGGTCTGCAGGAGGTGGTTCCCGCGATCAGGATGCTGAAGGATGAGGGTATAAAGGTCCGTCTCCTCCTGATAGGCGATGGACCGGCCGGAAAAGAGCTTGCGGCGCTTGCCTCCTCCGAGGGAGTGGAAGAACAGGTGGTTTTCGCTGGAAAGGTCCCTTACGACGATGTTCCCGGAATGATCGATCAATGCGATATCGGAGTCGTGCCGCTTCCGGATTGCCAGGGCTGGCGGGTCTCGAGCCCGCTGAAGCTCATGGAGTACAGCGCCATGGCAAGACCCGTTATCGTAAGCCCTATTGAAGCTCACAAGCAGGTGCTCGGCACCTCGAACGGCGCCTTTTACCTGGACGATGTGTCCGGCTGGAGCATTGCCGCCGCCCTGAAAACCGCGCTCTCGAAAAAAGACTCGCTTGCCGGTCTTGGCCTGGAAAACCGGCGGATCGTGGAGCAAGGCTACTCGTGGGATGCGCAGGCGGAGAAGCTGCAGGATTACATGTTGAGAATGAAAGCTACCCGATGATCACAGAACAGAAAAGGTTCCTTGCGGTTGCAGGGCTTTCGCTCGCGGCGGTTGTGCTTGCCGTCGGGCTTTTCGTGACGCCGCTTGCGAGCCTGGGGGTTTTCGCGCTCGTGTTCATGACAGCCGCGGGCCTCATCACAGCCCTTGCCTTGGTCAGGCCGATCTGGGTGCTTTACGCCGCCGTGGCGCTCCTTCCGGTCTGGAGCTCCTTCGAAATCGGCAAGATCAACTTCTCGCCGTTCGAGCTCATGGTCATGTTTCTCTTTTTTGTGTGCCTTTTGCGGTGGTTGACCAGCGGGCACATCCAGGCCGCTCTTTTTTCCATGCCCAATCCGTGGATATGGCTCGTTGTTGCGTCGGCGTTCGCCGGCGCCCTGGCAGGGGCTCCCGATACGATAGAAGCGATTAACATCATGAGAAAATCGCTGCTGCTCCCACTCGCCTTTTACATCGTGCTGGTCGCGCTGGTAAAAAAACACGAAACCGTTATCCGCCTGCTATGGGTGTTCGTGCTCGCGAACTCGGTCATCGCCGCTTATTCCGTGTACGTCTACTACCAGCTTTCCAGGCAGTTCAGGGCCGGATATTCTCTTACCAGCTCGGTCTTCCTTGGGATTTCATGCACATGCGGGATAATTATCTGCTATAAGCTGCGCGGTGATACGGGGAGGTGGAAACGCCGGATGCTGGAGCTGCTTCTGCTCACCCAGTTCATGTGCCTGATACTCACGTTCACCAGGGTCGCCATAATCTGCCTGCTGGCAATGCCTGTTATCTACTGGCTGCTCTTCAAAACGAAACACAGGCGTGTGCTTGCCGTTTCCGCCTGCGTGGTTGTCTCTCTCCTTCTCTTCGGAATGTGCTTTTCCATGGACATGGATTTCGTATCAATCGTATACGGTTCCGGCTCCAGGGAGGCGGAAAGGGTTGTGAATCCGGCCCAGTACCAGGACGACCTTTTTCTCAGGTTCGAGAACTGGTCTCTTGCTTTCGATGTTTTTCTGGACAGCCCGCTTTTCGGCCATGGTTTTTATCCGTTTTACAAGCTGGCTGACACGTGGCGGACCACCCGCCTCAGCCATCCTCACTCCATCATCTTCAACCTGCTTGTATCGAGCGGGCTTGTCGGGGCCATCGCGTTTCTTCTCTTTTTTGGAGCAGCGCTGCGCATGATCTGGCCCGCGTGCTTCGAGCGCGCCAGGGAATCCTCCCTTCAGAGGATCCTTTTTCTTTGCCTCTGGTGCATGGTGCTGGATGGTTTGATGAACGGGATCTTCATCTGGGTTCCAATTGCGTCGCTCTTCTTTTTCTTTCTGGGGCTCTGCCTGTCAATGAGCGTCATCGTTGCGGGAAAGCCCTTTACAAAGCTCGTTGAGAATCGAGAAACTCATGAAACCGATACGGATAGTGACGGTTGCCCCTACCCCGCACCTTGACGGTCCGGGAAAGGTGATCCTCGGCATATTCAAGCACTTGGACAGGAGCCGGTTCGAGCCGGGCTTCGTTTCGATCATCAAGCGTCCCGAATCCGAGTGTTACCCTTCCATTGCAGGCGCGCTCGAGGATATGAAGATACCTTTCGAAAGCCTGGACATCAAAAAACCCGCGGACCTTCTGTCTCCTGTACCCATAGCCTCGTTTCTGAAACGGTTTCGCGCCGACGCGGTACACACCCACCTTGTCCGGGGAAACATCAACGGAAGGGTGGCCGCGCGCATGGCCGGTATTCGGTCCGTTATCAGCACGGTCCATTCCTCGAAGCAATGGATGGAGTCCCATCCGCTGCTCGAGTTCAGCGCCGGTGTGCTGGACAGGCTGACCGTCAGGCTTGCATCCGTTGTAGTGGCTGTTTCAGAGGAGGTGAAACAAAGCGTTGCAAGGCTCGGAGGATACAAAAAAAACAGCATCCTGGTGATACCAAACGGCACCGACACCGAACGTTTCACTCCGTCGCGGTCGGGCCGCACAAAGGCAAGGCGGGAGATTGGAGTTTCGGAAAGCGATTTCGTGGTGGGATTCGCGGGGAGGATCGATGTGGAAAAGAACCCTTTTCTCATGCTCGACGTGATGAAGCGCGTCTTCGAAAAGAGGGGCGCGGCAAAGCTCGTTATCGCGGGAGAGGGACGGTTGAGCGGCGAGCTGGCGGCCCTGGTTCGCAAATCCGGTCTTTCAGAAAAGGTGATCATGTTGGGGCAGCGCGCCGACATCCCGTCACTGCTTTCCGGTTTCGATTCCTTCTTCATGCCGTCGAGATGGGAAGGCCATCCTCTTGCGCTCTGCGAGGCGATGTCAACCGGGCTTCCCTGCGTCGCAACCCCGGTGGGGGGAACCTCGCTGATGGTCAGGCACGGCGCCAACGGCTTTCTCGTACCCGAAGATGATCGTGACGGAATGGTCGATGCTTTCCTGACGCTGATCGACAACCCTGAAACGGCCGCAGCCGTGGGAAAAGAGGCGCGGGAAACCATACAAACCGGCTTTTCCGAGGAAGGCATGTCAAACAGGTACCAGGAGCTCTACAGCGTGTTTTGCAACCCGGCCGGTGAGGGGGGTACTAAAAAACGCGAACCGGTCGGCATCGGCACGGCAAAAGGGCGGAAAGTTGGGGCGGGAAAGGAGTAACGCCCATGAAGACAGCGGAAAAACAGAAATCCTCCCAGTTGGTTAACAGGGACAAGCTCCCCGGAACAGGGCCCGATATCTCGGTTGTGGTCGTGAGCTACAACGTGAAAGCGCTCCTGGCGGATTGCCTGAACTCGATCAGGGGATCGGGGGGAAACCTCGCTGTGGAGGTTTTCGTGGTGGACAATGCCTCGGATGACGGCTCTCCTTCCATGATAAAGAAACGGTTTCCCGAGTGCACCCTGATCGAGAGCCGAAAAAACCTCGGGTTCAGCGGGGCCAACAACCTCGGGCTCGCCCGCGCCCGGGGCAGGTATGTTCTTCTGCTGAATCCGGACACGGTTATCGAGCCGGACGTGTTCGAGAAGATGGCCGCTTACATGGATGCGAACCCCGAGACGGGCATGGTCACGTGCAGGCTGCTTACCGAAGACGGATCGCTCGATCTCGCGTGCAGGCGAAGCTTCCCGAGCCTGTGGGACGGTTTCTGCCGGGCAAGCGGTTTGAGCCGGCTCCTGCCCGTGAGCAGGCTGTTTTCGAAATACAACCTCACCTATCTCGACGCGGAAGAGATGTGCGAGGTCGAGGCGGTGAACGGGGCTTTCATGTTCGTTCGAAAGGAAGCGCTTCTGGAGGTCGGCCAGCTCGACGAGGATTACTTCATGTACATCGAAGATCTCGACTGGTGTTTCCGTTTCAGGAAAGCTGGGTGGAAGATCGCGTACAACCCTGAAGCCACGACCGTGCATCTGAAGGGACAGAGCGGGAAAAAACGGTCCGCCGACATGATCAACAGGCTTTTCGAATCCACGGGGATCTTCTACAGGAAGCACTATTTCGCAGACATGAGCGCGCCCCACCGCATCCTGGTTCTTTTCTGTCTGGGCCTTTGGAAACGTGCGACCCTCATCAAGAACAGCCTCCGGAAAAACAAGCGAACCCGGCCCTGAATTACGGGGGAGCAGAGGGCGAATAATTTTTTCGCCCCTACGGCGCCGACGGAGCGGCGCCCTCCATTGTTCAACCGGCGCATACCGTTTCTTCTCTTACGGCGTCGACAAAGCGACGCCCTCCATGCCGCCTCTTCCCTGCGGCGCCCTCTATTCGCTGTCACATCTCCCCGACGGCGGTGAGAAAGAACGGATTTCCGCTTTCACAGGTGAAGTTTTTCATACCGTGTTTACGGGGTGTTGGGGTTACGAAACCGATCCTCATGTAGCTGGTCCGCGTGGGATCATTCGAAAGCTCTCTCGTTTCCACAACCACTTCTCCGAAGCACGGAAAATCCACGGGGTACGGCCTGTCCATGCTCTGTATCCGGTGGTCGTCCTGGAAAACAACGCGCCAGTTCTCGTCGCAGAAATGCACGATGGGGTGATAGTTTTCGAACATGCGGTCATTAAAAAGCCAGAAGTACTTTATCGACCAGGACGCGTCCTTGCCGGGCTTTGCGTTTTCCTCCCTCGAAAACGTCAGCCCCAGGAGCTTCACCTTTCCGCTGAAGCTGACGCTGCAGGGAATCTCCGGGGTGAGCATGTCCAGGCGCTTTTCAAACGGCATGCCTTCATCCCCGGGCCCACCGGCCTGCTCCGTACCCATCCCCTGCTTTTCGAGACGAACAAGCCTTTTCAGCGATTCCAGGTGCATGGGCACGATGCTTACGGCCTTGCCGTAGGCATCCCATGCCTTTGCCATCTCACCCTTCTTTTCGTATCCCCTCCCAAGATAATGCCAAAGCAGATGGCGCTGGCGCCAGGACGCTCCCATTTCCGCGTCACCCGACATGATCCCCTTCAATTTGCTCAGCCCCTCATCCACCCGGCCAGTAAGAACTAGGCCGGCACCGCGAACCAGCCCTGCGGCGAGAAGGTCCCTGCCATCCTTCAGGCGGAGCGAATCGAGCGTGTCCAGGATCCTTTCAAGGGTTTCGTTATCCAGGGAAGTGCTGTTGATGACCAGCCTGAACAACAGGTCGATTGTGCGGTTGCATGGAGGAGCGATATCCGCCAAGCCCGGAAGAGACGCGAGGTCGGCCGCTTCGATCAACAGCTCCTGGTTTTTGGGAAAATCGTTCAAGAGGTCGAGGCATATTTCCAACGATTCCTCGTGCCTGCCGGATTCCCTCAGCATCCTGGCCCTCGCGAGCGTTTTTGCCGCGCTTCCTTGCGCGTACTCGCTGTAGCTGGACACCTCGCGCGTGCGCTCGGCCCACTTCCCAAGGATAGCCAGGACACAGCTCCGTTTGCTTGACAGGTCGAGCAACACATCATCGCGGGCCTTTTCTTTCACACGTAAGCTTTGCCCTGCGAAAGCCGTCCCCTCGACATCACCGGCAACAATGCCCGGCATCCGAGCGACCAATGCGTCGGTGTTTCCGGCCCCGCCCCCTGATCCCTCAGGCGCCAGCAGCAGCTTTTTCGAAACATCCAGGCATGCAAGCACATCCTCCCAGTCCCCTGCTTCCCAGAGCTCCCGGATCAGCTTGTCGTAGGTAGGTATCGTCTTGGGCGTCACCTTGATCAGCGCTTCTCTGCCTCCCATCGCGGCAGGCACCAGAGCGTACACCTTCTCGGCATATTTCGAGTCGGAAAGCATGGCGCGCCTGAAGCAGGAAACCGCAAAGCTCATCGCCTTGCCGCTGGGATCGCTCTGCCCCGAGGCAAAGCTCTCAGCGGTAAAAATCTTGCCTGCGTCGAAGAGCACGGCAGGCTTGCCGGGCGCAAGCACAATCGCGCTTTCAGCCTCTTTCATCGCCTCTTCGGTCGAACTCGACCCGTCGCCCGCTGCGCTGTTTGCCGCAACGAGCTGGGCCAGCACACTGGAGAGGTTGAGGTGATAACGCGCAATGTGGGGAGAAAGGGATATCGCTTCCCTCAAACACTCTTCAGCCTTTGTAAGCGCCGGCTTGCATTCGGCTCCCATGCGGGATTTAAGGCTTTCTGTCAGCGAGGCCACGACTTTTTCGAAACCGGCCGGGTCGCTCGTTTCGATGTCGTCACCAAGCAGGCCCCGGGTTGTTTTCACGGCCTTGTCCCGAAGGACGCTTTCAGCCGCCTTGACGCATGCGATCGAGCTGTAGAAACAGTATTCCGCGTTATGCGGGTCCAGCTCGATGGCCTTTTGCAGGCTCTCGCGCGGGCACGCATCCCCGCCATCGCCGGGCTCCAGAAAATGGTAGTCGCTGACCCTGCCCCTGAACTCCTCGCCGGCAAGAAAGCGGTTGAAATGGATATCCGCGAGGCCGGTGCCGGCGGCCCGGGCAGCGGGAAACCAGAACGCGGCCGCAGCGAGAATAACCATTGCGCAGCCAAGAACCGGCGACCGGACCGGGATGTCGAAATACCTCGGCCTCTTCATTGTCCTGCCGTTCAAGGGAATGGTTGCCGACACACTCAAAAGCCCCAGGATCACCGTGAAGATGATCCCGTTGGATGTGATCTTGTATAGGTTGTAGTCGAAAAAGCTGTGAAGCAGCATCGAGCAGACGCCCATCATGGAACCGATTGCCACCCAGCGGCAAAACCGATCCTGCCTGCGCGTGGTCCTTCTGAAAAGCAGGATCATTACCCAGGCAATTCCCGCGACCACGGCTGTTCCGCCGACTACGCCGAGCTCGCAAAAAACCTGAAGCCAGTCGTTGTGCAGGTAATCCGCGTACCTGTCGCCGAACCGTATGGACTGGAACCCCTCGAACGCGCCCTCAAAAGTTCCAAGCCCCGTGCCTAGCAGGGGAAAGCTGCTTATCATGGTCAACGCCGATTGCCAGAGGTCGATCCTGTCCGCCATGGAGGATGCCTGGCCCGAGGCTGCGTCTTCGATGCTGCTGATGACCATGCCTGCGCCAATGCCCGTGGCGATGCAGATTATCAGGGCAACGAACATCAAAAGCGCCAACGTGTACTTTCTGAACCCGGAGGCCATGGAGAGCACAATCGCGAAGCCGGCCCAGGAGAGCACCGCGCAAACGATGCCCGCGCGGGAAAGCGAGAAAAAGACGGCAACCGTTACAAGCACCAGGCTGATGCCCAGAATGACCTGCCGGTGCGTTCCCGCGGCTGAAAACGCGTTCACGATCCTGGCCCTCATGGATGGGCTCCGGTTGGCTTTCGGGCTCGCCGCAATGAACAGGCCGAGCAGAAGAGGAACGACCATTCCGAGAAGGCCCGCAAAGTGGTTCTTGTTGTGAAAGGTGCCTGTAACCGCTGATAGATGGTATTGCCTCTCGTTCCAGAACACATTACGGCCGCCGGAAAACTGCTCCGCAAAACCGTAGAGCGCCTCGAACGTTCCAACCGCGACGAGCGCAAGAATCAAGGCCACCACCTGGCCTTTGCTCCGGACCGTGTTCACCACAACAAAGAAGATCATGGCAAGCATGGCCCAGTGAGTCAGCGTGCCCAGGGACGCGTGCATGTCCACTGAAACCGTTCTTGCCTCGCCGCTTGCCGGATAGCCGGGGACCGTCATCTCGTAGAGCGCTCCGGTTGAAGGGGAGACCGCCTTCAAGAGGTCGGGCGCCATCGGCAAAAGCTGGATCCCGATCAACAGCAGCACGGCCGCCATGAGAAACCACATTGGAGTCCTGAACACCCTTATCCTTTTGGCGCGTACGCTTTTTATGAGCCAGAGCCCAACCATGGCCAGGGAAAGCAGAAAAGCGAGGCTCTTCGCCCAGGGGGCTGCCGATCCGAAAGGCATGGGGGACAGTACGATCAATGCGATGAGCAGGAACCCTATGACGAAATCGAAAAGGCCGAGTCGTTCGTGCTGTTGCATGCTGTGTCTTCCTGTTGACTGTTTTGTTTTGTTTGTGATCCGGTTTTCTTTGCCTACCGGTCCCGCTGTCAAAAGCCCGGGATCCCCAGCCTGCCCAAAAGGCCGCCTCTGCTTTTTTCCCGCGCCTCCGGCACTTCCATTGCTTCCCCCGCGAGGATTTTTGCGGGCCTGTTGATGAACACCTCTTCCGCCTCAGCCCGCCCCATAACCTTTTCGACCGCATCGAACGCCGCGCTCAGGCCGGGGGGACGGCGATCAGCGGCATGCGCGTCACTTGCTACCAGATGCGCCATTCCCATTTCCATGAGCCGGTGTGCCGTCTTGTGTCGCCCGCGGCCGGACTCGCCGGCCAGGGAAGCTGCCGTGATCTGGATAAGCGTGCCCGAAGATACGATCTCCATCAGCCTTTCCGGGGCCGACTGGATCTCGCGGTTACGTTCCGGGTGCGTGACTATCGGAACCACGCCTTCAACCTGAAGGGAAAAGAGATGGTGGTCCAGGCCTTGCGGAAGTATGTCGTCGGGCAGCTCCAGAAGAAGGTACCGACCCGCATCACCAAGGGTCATCACGCTGCCCTCTTTCAAAAACCGCACCAGGTCGGCGTGAATGTGGATATCAGCCCCGGGTTTCACGTCGACACGAATCCCCTCCTCCTTGAGGGCGCCTTGCAGCCTCTTGACTCCATCGAGCACCTGGTCGCGGGTGACATGGAAGACGCCGTTTAACATGTGAGGAGTGGCCGTGATTGTTTTTGTTCCGTCCTCGGCAGCCATCGCGCACATCTCGACGGATTCATCCATGCTTTTCGGCCCGTCATCGAGCCCCGGCAGAACGTGCATGTGCAGGTCAATCACGACACCTTCTCCATTTCACGTCCTGTTTCTTTTGAAACGCTCCCGCTCTTCGAGCGACCGTGTCTTGTCTTATTCTTTTTCCCGCCTGCTCCCGATTCCTCGTGGTAATTCTTGCCGTAATAGTAGTAACCGCCGTAGCCGTACTGGCCGCCTTTGGGCATGTCCACGCTGTTGAGGACCGCGCCAACCAGCCTGCAACGGGCGCTTGAAAGAACCTCTCCGGCGCGCCGCACCGTATCCTTCTGTGTCGAGTGCGCCCTGACCACCAGCAACGAGCCCTCCATGTACCCGCAAAGCACGGCAGCGTCGGTGGTGGTGACAACAGGAGGCGTGTCAAAGACAACGTATTCGTATCGGGAGCTCATCTCGGCCAGCAGGCCGGGCACATTCTCGTTTCCGAGAAGTTCGGCCGGATTGGGCGGGACGGGACCGCTCGGGAGTATGTGAAGGTTCTCCACACCCGACGAAACAGCAGCCGTTTCCAGCGTCACGCCTTCCTTGTTTACGAGCAAAGAGCTCAATCCCTGCATCGAGGACGATTCGAACACCCTGGAAAGGCGGGGTCTTCGCATGTCCGCATCCACAAGCAGCACCTTTTTCCCCGCCTTGGCCAGCGCTATGGCCGTGTTAAGACTAACGATCGTCTTTCCCTCGGACGGCACCGCGCTGGTTACGAGGAATGTCTTGAGGCCTTTGCCCCCGTTGCTGAAACTCAGCGCTGTTCGGATCGAACGAAACGCCTCTGCGAGCGCAGAATGTGGATTCTCGACGGCCTCAAACTCCGCCTGTTTTTTACCGTTGCCGCCGTTCCTGCGGCCGTCCCCTCCGACAGGCGGAACGAATCCCATGACAGGCACGCCCAAAAACTGCTCCACGTCGCTTTTCGTCTTGATGGTCGTGTCCAGGTACTCCACGAAAAAGCAGAGCCCAATCCCAAGGAGCAGGCCCACCATCAGGCTCAGGGCAATGCTCAAAAGCTTGCGAGGCTTCGCCGGCCTGATCGGGATGCGGGGTTTGGCAATGATGAAAATGTTGTCTTCCTTGTCACCGGCGGCCATCGCTGTCTCGATCTCCTGGATCCTTTGGGTCACGACGCGGTAGGCCCTGTTCAGGTCCTCGTAGCTCTGGCTTATCAAGGTGTACTCGACCGACTTCTCGTTGAGCGCCATCACCTTCTTCTGCTGCTCGTCAAGCACCTTTTTCAGCTCGCCCTCCTGTTTCGCGGCGCGCGTGTATTCCGCTTCGGCCGATGCCAGGATCTGGCTGATTTCGCTCTTCATCTTCTCGGCCACGCTTGCGAGCTTGGCCTCTGCGGAAAGCGCTTCCGGGTGGTTGGGACCAAAGCGGTTTTCGAGATCGCTTACTTCCTGTTCCGCATGGGTGAACTCCAGCTTGAGATCGCGAATGGCCTCGCTAGAAATGATCTCCGGCATCCGCTCCAGCGGCAGGTTCTCTTTCAAGGCGTTTGCGATGTCGTTGTACCGCGCCTGGGCCAGTATCCGCTTGTTCTCGGCGTCTGTAAGGTTCTGGTTGATCGCCTTCAGCCGTTCGACAACGATGTCCTGCGCCTTTTCGAACGAAACCATCTCGTTATGCGCCATGAAATGCTGCATGGCCTTGGCCTTCTCTTCCACCTGGGGTTTCAGGTCGGCCGCTTTCGCCCTGAGAGCTATCAGCCCCTCCTCGGACACGCCCAGCCTGCGCTTTCTGCAGTTGGACAGAAACTCATCGACATGATATTCGATTACGCGGGCGGCAAGCTCGGGATCCTTCCACTCGAAGGAGACTCCCACGAGACGCGTCCTCTTGATCGGGCTGACCAGAAAACAGCTCATGAACTTTACGATCGGGTCTCGAAGCTCGCGAAACTCCTTCATCTCGCCGAAACCGAAGTGCCTGAAGCTCTTTTCGATCAGGGGCCGCGACAGGAGAAGCTTGTACTGCGTTTCAAGAAAGGTCTGCCTGTTGAAATCGCCGTCACTCATGGCGGGATCGTAGACATCCTTGAACTCGGTTACGTTCGGACTCGATGGCTCGATCAGAAGAGTCGAACCCGCCCGATAGGTTGGAGTCTGGATAAAGACATATGCGGTGACGGACATCACCACTACAAAAAAGACGCTGACAAGTATCCACTTTCGCACATAGAGTATGCGAAGGTAGTCCTTGAGGTGCGGCTCGTTCGAGCTGTGCTTATCCGGATTCGGATCCACGCTCCTGGTCATGTTGTCTCTCTTCACTGCTGCAGTTCCTTCTTGCAAGTATAACCGTCGGGCGGTTGGCTTTGCCCGTTGCATGCCGCTAGTTGGCAAGATCCACGTTGTACCCGACGTGGAAGAGCCGCTTGAAAAAATCCAACGTCTCGATAAAAATCTTCTTCGAGGTTGTCTGGCGCACATCTATGATGTCGTTTGACTTGAGAAAAATGTTCGGTTCTTGGCCGCTCGAGATGGCCACCAAATCCAGGGGGATCACAACCTCTTCATCCGCAAGCCGCCTTTTCAGCACGCAGCTCCTGGGAGACGCTTCGTATTCCATCAACCCCTCTGCCAAAGCAACCCCGTCAAGAACGGTGGTCGGTCTTTTCAGCGCAAAACCGCCCGGCTTGCGCACAAAGCCCATAACGTAGAAAAGCGGGGCTTCGGGCACAAAGACCACGTCGTCATCTCTCAGCACCACGTTGAGCTCCATGTCGCCGCGCTCCAGCAGCTCCACGAGGTCGACGACAATAACTTCCTTTTTTGTATCACTGACAAGCGGGCCGGCAAGCCCGGCTCCCGCTCCTGTATCGAGAGCAGGGTCTGCCGCGCCTTCATCCGCGGCCTTTTTGTCCGCGTGCCTGGGGCGGAGAACATAAAGCACATACCCGGCGCGTTCGTCGAGACCGCCCGCAAGAGCGATCGCGTCCAGCAGGGTTGTGACGTTCTGCCTGAGGTTGAACCGGCCGGGCGCCTCGAGGGCTCCTATGACCGCGATCGTTTTGCTGCGAAACTCCTTCACAACAACGCTAACACGCGGTGTCTTGATGAGCCCGCCGGCTATCAAGCGCGACACGATGTCCTGCTCGATTTCCTCAACGGTTTTGTTCTTTGCTTCGATCGTGCCCAGCAGGGGCAAGGTAATGATGCCGCTTTCCGAGATCCTCGGATCAATGGTCATGGGCTCGTCGCGCACCATCCACTCGAAGATGCTCACGGAGAGCACATCATCGGTGCCAACCCTGTAGTCTTCTTCCTGTTCCCGGATCCCGTCGAGAGTCTCCTTCGCCAGCCTCCTGCTCAACGCGTCTGTCGGCGAGATGCGCCTTGTTTTAACAGCCGTGTTAACAATGTTGACTTCATCCGAAGCGCAGCCGGCATGTACAAGGACAACCAGTGCGATAAAGATGTGTGATGCCCGGAGTGTTCTTCGCTGAAGCATTTCTCTCCTCTCTCTATACTTTCTACTCTCTAATCTCCACCCTCTCTGCACCGGGCCTGGTAAACGATTGAAATTCCTATCGGC
The DNA here is from genome assembly GCA_964542475.1 of uncultured Phycisphaerales bacterium. Classification (GTDB taxonomy): domain Bacteria; phylum Planctomycetota; class B15-G4; order B15-G4; family CAYZWU01; genus CAZIUL01. The sequence continues at coordinate 51,467 of CAZIUL010000003.1, forward strand.
AGGCAAAAGTATGCTTGCTTTAAAAAACAAATCTTTGTGTGGAAAAACAACACCGGCAGCAAGGCTGGCGGCGGGATGGTGGATCGGAATTGTTTGGGTGTGGGGCTATGGACTAACGTGGCTGCTGCCGCCGGATGATCCGTGGGAAGCGAGGGCGACGACAGGCACGCCGACCACAATCACCGCTCCTCCTATTACGATGAGCGTCCAATGCAAAGGAGAAAGTCCTGCGCTTTCGGTGGGAAGCACGAACATCAGCATGGACAAAGTGGCTTCTTTCGAAACCATGAGTGTTACAGCGGTTTCTCCGTCGATCTCCAGGATGTAGTTTCCCTCTGGAACACCACTTATCCGGTATATTCCATACTTGTCGGAAACAGCGGACCCAACGACCTTTCCGTTGGGATCGATGATCCTGACCTGCTTTCCGGCCAGCTTCCTGCCGGTGGAATCGGAAACTATCCCGCTAAGATCGCCGGGTTTGACCGTTTGCTGGCCAAGCTCCCCTCCCTTCGAAAACGCGTCGCCCGTCAAAAACAACATCAGCGGGAGCGCGCAGAGACACGCTGTGTATGAAACTCGCATTCTGAATGTGCTTTTCATTATAATCGTCAAGCCAGTCCGCATGTTTTCATGAATGAATCCGTGCGCTGCATCATGGACTCAGTGGAGGAACACCGCCGTGACCGCCGGAAGAAGAGCCTCCTCCAGCCGCCAAAGGGACACCAACCGCAACAGCGGTACCCCCTACGCCAATCAGCGTCCACTGAAGAGGGGAAAACGAGTACCACGATTCTTTTGCGGGTATCACTATTTTCAGCGATGAAACGGTTGCTTCCCTGGTAACCTGCAGCTTTGTAACCTCCTTATCCCCGAGCTTGAGAACATAATCTCCCTCCGGGAGGTTATTGATCTGGTACATGCCGTATTTGTTGGAAACCGAGGAAGCAACAACCTTTCCCTCGCTGTTTACAACAAGGATTTTTTTTCCGGCAATCTTTTCACCCGCGGAATCTGAAACGAAACCGCAAAAACGGCCGGGTTTGACCTTCTGGACATCCAGCACGCCCTCTGCTGCAAAGGCGTTTTCAGCTGAACCGCAAAGGAACAAAAAACCAACCGCCGCTAGTAAAAAAACAATCCTCTTCTTCATGATCCGATTACCTCCAGAACACCCGGACGAAGAACCGCATTGCATCAACAGATTCTTGGTCTTTAAATTTTATAACGGGTGGCGGTCGCGAGAAAGCATCTTGATTACAGGAGTATTTTTCGGCAGAGGAAGGAGAAGACTTTTTACTAAATAAAACTAATTTTTTAATTATCCGTTTCGGTGGATACGTTAAAAAAAACAGAGTCGCGGACAGCGGCCGCCTTTATTCCCGTTTCAGAGGATGATATGACAGAGGAGATGAACGAAAAAGACACGTTGTTCCGTCTCGACGCAAAACCGCTCGAGCCTTCCGGCCTGTTGAGGGAGATCGAGAAGGAGTCGTTTATCTCCTTCCTCGGCAACAGGATCTACGGGAATACGGACCGCGGGTTTCTGGAGGCCCAGAGGAAGCGGTACATCCAAACGGTCGAGCTCCATGTAAAACGCTACGGCGAGCGACCCACGTTCCTTATCCGGGCGCCCGGCCGCCTCAACCTGTTCATGGAGTACCTGGATATGTGCGGGGGTGATCACATGTCCACAACCATAGACGGCGACATTCCGGCCGCGGTGAGTCCGGCGATGAACAGCTCCGGCAAAAGCCGGGGCCGTGTCAGGATCTGCAACACCAACCATCTTTTCGGGGAAGCTGAGTTTTCCATCGCCGAGGAGCTGGCAAGGTTCAAGAGCAGGTCCTGGTCAAAGGAAGCTGCGAACGGAATACCGGACAACTGGGAAGGGCGAAGCCTCATCAGCCCTCACCACGGAAGGCCGCGCGGGGATTGGCTGAACTATGTCCTGGCCCCCTACCTGCGTGCATCGTTCGAATGGCCGGAAATCGGCTTTTCAGGCTGCGACATGACGTTCGGCCCGTCCAGCATCCCCATCCGCGCGGGAACGAGCTCGTCCTCGGCGGTTGTCGTGCTTTCCCTGCTGTCGCTTATCCTCGCGGAGCAGGACAGGCTCCCGCGGCTCGGTGTCAGGAAGCTCTGCCGTTTTCTCGGCGAGGCGGAGTGGTACGTGGGAACGCGCGGCGGTGCAAACGACCAGACCACCATACTGCGCAACCGCACCAACTCCATACTTTACAACCTTCACCACCTCGATCTGATCGATTCGCGCCCCGTTCCATGGCTCGACGGCATGGCTGTTCTGCTGTGCAACACCCTGTGGGAGGCGGACAAGGCGCTTGGGGCCAGGGATGTGTTCAACCTGCGCAAAGGCTGGATGGATCTTGCGCGCGATCTCCTGCTCGGGCTGACCGAGGCGGCAGCGGGCCATCTGGCGGCAGGCAGAAGCCGCGGACCCGGTTGGCTCAGGGAATGTGTGGCCGCGGCCCTGCCGGGAATCGAGCCGCCCGCGTCCAGCTGTCTCGAATCACGCACCGGCCTGTGGAGCGTTTTGTCTGAGCGTTTCTCACACCTGGGCTCGCTCGACAACGAGCTGCTGGGCCTGGACACCGAAGCCATCGACGAGTTCATCGATCTGCTGCCGGAACGCATAACCGCTGAGCAGGCGGGACGCGCTCTTTCCAAGGACCTCGCAGCTATGGAGCGCGATTACACACTGCCGCTGCCGGAGGACGGCGGATACAAGCCCAGGCAGGCGGCGCGGTTCTTCCATATCGAAAACCGGATCGGCCGCAATCTCGAATCGGTGCTGTGTGAAGCGCACGCACGGGCGGGCAAGGGGGAGCTCGCTCCCGAATCCGAAGAGTACGACGCGTACAGGGTAAAGGTGGCGGATCACTTGAACAGCCTTCAGGTCGTGCTTCGGGACCTTTTCGAGGTGAGCAACAGCCAGATCGAGCTGCTCCTGAGCATTGCCGGGAACGGTCCCGGTTTCATGGCGGGCAAGCTCACCGGAGCGGGAAGCGGCGGGTGCGTCTGCATACTTGTCCACGAGGAAGACGCGGCACCAATGCTCGACTGGCTGGATGCCGAGTACTTCGGAAAAGAGGAGAATTTTTCGGTTTACCGCAAAACCCTGTCCGAGCTTGCCGCTTCGCCGGACGAGGCGTACAGGCGTAAAGCCGCTGAACTGGTTGACAACCTCGAATCCGCGCTCTCGTCGCCCGAGGAGCACCGAAGGAAGGTGAGCTTCTCGAACGGAGCCGGGGTTATTTCTCCGGAGGAGTTCGGCGGGATGTAAAGGGAGCGCTGTCTCATTTCCGGAAGGCGCCGGCTAACCCGCATATTTCATCCTCTTCTGCTGCGGCACCGTAAACTGCACTGTGGCTGCGTTTCATGTCAGGAGACGATCCTCAACCTGTAAGAACAGGCCTGCGGTCGTCTCCTGACATGCGCCTTGCCACATCACAGATTACGGCACCTCGCGACGAAGAGTATGAAATAAGCGGGCTAACGAGGCGGACTCAATCCTCTTCAGCCGGCCTCCTTCGCTCCTTCTTGATGCGGGAATCCCGTTTTTTCTGCTTGAGCCTGCGCTCCACCGAGGCGCGGGTAGGTTTGGTGGAAACTCGCTTTTTGGGCTTTCTTAGCCACCCGGCTATCCGCTTGCCGAGCTTCTTCATGCAGTCTTGCCGGTTCGTTTCCCTCGATCTTGAACTATCCGAAACCACCTGGAAGGAACCGTCTTCAGCCAAAAGCGGTTTCACTCTCTTCAGGAACCGTTCCAGCTCATTCGATGACAAAAACCCCTTCATCGCCGGGCTTGCCAAGGGGTTCCACTTCAGACGCGCCTTTGTGGCGGTCTTGTTCACCTTCTGCCCCCCGGGGCCTGATGAAGCGCAAAAGGTGAAGCTGATCTCGTCCATGGGAATGACGAGCCCTTTTTTCACCCTTATTCCGTTTTCTTCGCGATCCAGGTCCATGTTCTTCCGGTCTTTGATCCGGTTTCCGGACACAGGCTCCGGCTCACTCGAAAATGGCGCGGTACTCGGGCACCACATCGTTGCAGAACGCGGCCATGCCCTCCTCTGTCTTGTGGTGGGACACCATGCTCTTGATCACCGAAAACGGAATGGTCGAGATATCCACGCCCGCCTCCGCGACCTCCCTGGCCTGCCTTGAGTTTCTCAGGCTCGCGGCAATGATCCGGCTGTCCATGTCGTGAATGGTGAGGATCTCGATTATGGACATGACCAGGTGCACGCCGCTCACGATACCGCCATCATCGAGCGGCTCATCGCTCTCTTCCGCTAGCGCGCCGTCCGCCGGGAAGTAGTCCGTCTTCTGGAAATCAACGCCCGCCTGTTTCCTGATATCGTCGTCGATGCGGCCCGCGAACGGCGAGATGTAATCGGCCCCGGCCTTGGCGGCAAGCAGCGCCTGCTCGGGGCTCATCACGAGCGTGCAGTTGGTGGGAATGTCATCCTGGTCAAGCTTTTTCAAAACCTTTAGCCCGGCATATATGTCACCCTCCTCGCCGGGAAGGCAGGGGTTTACAGGCACCTTGATGACCACGTTCCCCGCTACGCCGTTGAACTTTTCATAAAGCAGGTGAGCCTCTCTCAGGATGGCTTCCTCCGAGGTGCTGATCACCTCCAGGCTGACGGGGCACTCCTCTCCGGCGGCCTCGAGGATCTGCTTTATATACCCGTCCATGCCCCCGCTCCCGCCCTTGTGCTTCTGCGAAGCCTTCTTGATGAGCGAAGGGTTTGTTGTCACCCCATCCACGATTCCCCACGAAAAAGCCTCCCGGATCTCATCGATGTCAGCCGTGTCCACGTAAATCTGCATTGCGTTCTCCTTAACCGGGCATAGCCGGAATTGTTAAAGCTTGCCCTTGCCGGGCCTGAAACAGTTGTCGTTTTCTTACAAACTAACCGGAGCGACCGGGAATGCCAAGTGATCATGTGATGATTATTTGGTAAGGGAGGGGTGTGTCCGGTTCTGGGCAGAAGATGGGAGTATATGTGGATGGTCACATCCTCGTAAGGCGCGCCGGTTGGACAATGGAGGGCGCCGCTCCGTCGGCGCCGGAAAGAAAGGCGGCAAGAGACTGCCGCCCTCCCAAAATAGACATGCGCCGGGAAAGGAGGAAAAAAGAAAGGGGCAATGGGCGGATCAAGCTTTCAGAATTTCAGAATCGACTTACCGGTCAACCAACTGAATCCGGAATTGTAGAGGAGTTAACTGCTACCATCAGCTCAACGCGCCCATTGCCTACGTCAGGAAAATGGGTACATAAGTTTTATCGGTGGTCCCGGAGCTGAAGAGCAGATTTTTTTGTTTTTTTGGGGCGGTCTTTTTTGGAGGGGTTTTTGATAAATAAACTTTTATGTGTGTCCGCAATACACTCTTACCGGCCAAGCGCCCTCTCTCGTCCGGGGCATCACTCGCCCTTCAATGGGTCAAAGATCGATCCCTTGTGTTTGTCGCTGAACAGCGCCAGGGGCGTGATGTTTAAAGAGACGCTCTTGTTGTTGTCCCCCCTGTCGATTTCACACTCGATCTCGAACAGCCACTGGTGAGCCCTTCTCCTGAAGATAAGCGACCTGTCCACCCAGGTTCTTTTAACGATATCGTACTGAACGCCGAGCTCCACTTCCCACTTGGGGGTGAGAAGGTACCGGAAAGCGGTTCCAAAATAGGAATGCCTGCTCCTGATCCATCTGTGGCGGAGAATCAAGGTGTAGTCGTCATCAGGATTGATGTGAAGCCTTGAGTTCAGGGCGTCGAGCCCCTTGCGTGTCAGGTCGAACTCGCCTTCCTCGTTCAGGGTGAGCTTTTTTAGAAGCCGCCCGCTGAAAAGCGGCCTGAACCAGAGATCGAATCCGAGGTTTCCCATCCTGTGATCGTCCTCGCCGAGTCGCCTGTCCGGAAAGAACGGCAGCCTGAAGAGGCCGTCGTACATCGTATGCACCATGCCCGCCTCTTCAGGATCCCTTGTCTGGATTCTCTGCCTCACCTCGAGCGCAAGCGCGTCGCCGCGAACCGGAGTCTCCATCTCGTCGAACGGAATCAGCTTCCCCGCTTCCTTGTTTATCGCAAAGGTATCCCTGTAGACGAGCGCGGGCTCCACAATGTTGCGGATCCCGTCGATGTTGAGAAGCCCGCTTTTGAAATCCGAAAGGGCATGGAAAAGAAGGCCGGACCTCACGCCGAACGATTCTGCAAGCCTGGCAGCCGGCTGCGAATCGTCAAGGGTTCTCTCGAAATAGGACATCCTGTTCTCATAAAAAGGGGTGATCTTCATGATCCCGGCCTTGAAAGGCGCCTCGACGAGCCCGTTGTAGTCTCCCCGGGTGAGCCTGTCGCCATCTTGCGCAAGCTCATCGTCCGGCCGGTATCGCACCTGGGAAAACTCGGTGCCGTGGCTGTAGAAAACACCGGGCATGCTGTGAACGATTGGATTGATCCCCCCGACCGGCACCGGAAGCGCGGAAAGATCCCATCGAGCCTGAGGGATGTACTCGTTCTGCGAGTCGAAATCGTTCAGCCTGAACCGTCCCAGCAACGAATAAGACTGATGGTCCTGCGCCTTGTGAAAATAGGCGTAGGTCTCCTGCTCCTTATCGGTCTTGAACTCGCTCTCGTAGTATTCGTCCAGAAAATGGCGGTCCGTGATGTAGCTCAGCTCCAGGTCAAGGAGGTGGCCGTCCCCGAGCTCGACCCTGTTCTGGGTTCTGATCCTTCCGCGCTTGTTCTCCTCGATCGGAGCGCCGCCCCGGTCGCTGTCCGCGGAATCGTTTATGAAATACCCCTTCAGGTACCCCTTGTAGAGACCCTCGGATTCGTACTCGAGCGCAGGACCCAGGCCGATGCCCCTTTTGTCCAGCAGGCCCAGCTCCAGCTCGATGTCGCCGCGGAAACCGTTGTCGATTCCCAAGGCGGAATGCGCTTTCTTGCCGAGCTTGTCGAAGTTTTCTCCAAGGGTGATGATCGCATGGGGCCCGTACCTGGAAGATGTGCCCACTTTCAGGCGCTTGACGGGAAAGTACCAGTGCCGCCCGACCTGAAAAGATGTATCGAACAGTGGAATCTCCGCGCCTCTGATGGCAATCGATGTCCCGTTCAGCGACATTATTCCTTCCTTCGGATCGCCCTTGAGCTCGGAATGCTCTATCCTCAGCTCGTAGTGCGGGATCGAATGAACGCATGTGCTGAACGTTGCGTTTTCCATGGTATGCAGCCGGCCGCAGACCTGTTTCAGCGCTTCAGCCTTGAAATGAAGAGGGTGCTTGCGGTCCAGGATATCCCTCTCGCCGAAGATTTGACCCGACAGAAGCACGCCCCGCTTCTCCGCCAGGTTCGTGTAAACCTGGTCACAGAGAAAAGTCGATCCCTCGTAAAGGATTTTCACATTCCCTTCCGCGTACAGCTCCATCGGTTCCCGCGCCCAGGGAGAATCGCTTTTCTCCTCGGAAGGCTTCTCCCCCTTTGCAGGCGCCTTCTCCTGATCTTCGGAAGGCGCGCCCGGACCGGCGCTTTCCGGCCACCCCCCGGGATCGCGGGTAAGGTAGCCGTACTCGTACTTGTCGCTCTTTAAGATGTTGAACAGCCTGTTCGACCCCGTGTAGTCGTACCACAGGACCGCGCTGTCAGCCCAGACCTGGGTATCGCTCATGGAGATGTGAACCGAGCCGTGCAGGATCACGATCCTGTAATCCCCGTCAACGAAAGACTGTACGTTCTTCCCATCCAAAGAAAGGATTTCGCCTTCGGGCGTGGGTGTCCGGATTACAACATCGGTGTCTTTTTCCTCTTCGTCGGCACAAAAAATGAACGGGGATTGCATGCAGAAAAACATGGCTGCCCACGCGGCAACAAGGATACGGGCCCTTCGCAGCCCTGCTTTTTCAGTAGCTGACAATCGCGATCTCCTCCATCACCGGGCGCACAATAACCGTTTTTCCCCTGATGAACGTGCTCCCATCGATCACGATATTCACCGGCTCTCCCAGGCCGTCGGTTTGAATCTCGTCCTTCAGGAAATCCCAGCTCAACCGGTTGCAATCGATCGAGTAGCTCTTGCTCTTCATCGCGATGTTCAGCAGAACGTTGTCCATGGCCTCGATCCGCTTGATCATGTTTCCGTCCTCTTCCGGAACAGGCTCGCCGCCGTTTTTTATCATGGCCCTGTAAGATTCATAATCCATGGCGGAAGGCTTTGAAAGAAGAGGGCTCTGCAGAAAATAGACCAGGAGCAGATCGCAATCCAGTGTACGCTTTCCTTCCTGCGCCCCGCTGGTGTGGACCAGGGAAACCGGGCCCTTGAACTCGAGCACATCGTTGCGCAGCCGGATCTCATCGACGCAATCGATGCTGATACGGCTCCATGTGCTGCTGCCCTGGTCGTACTGGTTCAGGACAACCGTCCCGCCCCGATCGATAAAAGCAGTGGAATCCCCAAGGTTCATGTCCACTCTTGTGGATGTGACGGAATCCAGGATGGTGGGATCCAGGGCTGTTGGAATCGACACTTGTGCGGGGCTTTCCGCTGTTCCGACCAGGGACAGCACCTCGCTTTCGCTGCCGTAGTTAAAGTCCGTGCATGTGGAGCGCGGACCTTTTTCGCCGCTCCGGACAGACGAGCTCCCCTTGCCGCTGACATAGATGTGCTCCGCGCCTTCCGGGCGCTCGATCTCTATCGTGTCGGCGGATGCATACACCGTTTCCAGGCCGCCCTCACCCATCAAGGACTGCCCGCTTTCGCTGTTGTCGCCGCCGTCTTTCTTCCGCTCGAACATTGCGGCTGGAATGACCGCGTCAGCTTTCCGGCGCGCGATCAGCCGAACATCATCGCCTGTATAAACATCGATATCTCCGGCATGAATAGTACACGGGTCCGGCAAGCCGGGATCAATGAACGAAATCGAGGCGGAACAGTCGTCTGCCTCGGTGTGAAACTCCATGGATCCGGAGTCGCGGTTGCCAAGAGAAAGAAAGTCGCCTTCCGATGAAAAGCCCAGCTCCGGACAATCGAGATTTCCGTCCCCCCTGACCTCGAGGGAGGAAAGCGCCCCGTCAATGACCTGGAGGCTGAAAGCCTTGTTGCCTGTGATGTCGAGCACTCTTATCCCGCCCCTGAGCATCCGGATATGGAAATCGCCGTTTTTGATGGATAACGTCTGCTTGGGTCCGGCCGGATCTTCTATGCCAAGAAGCCTGAACTCCCCGCAGCCGTTGATCTCGACCCTGCCGCCCGAGGCCTGCCCGGCGCCGGACATGGGTTCGGCTTCCCCGGTTTTTTCGGCTTCCTCCGTTTCCTCCGCTGCCGTGTCGAACAGGCTGAATGAGCGGATACGAGGAAGTTCTTCGACTTCTGATGTGCACACAAATGTGTCGTTTGCGGAGATCTCCGTAACATCCGGGTACAGCTCGATGTTGATGACAGCGGAACGAATAGTCATTTGCTCGCCTTCGAGCCGGCTTTCTTCGGGATCCGACAGCACAAGGCTGCTGATGTAGCCGTCCGCCGCCTCGGTGTAGTTATAGGAAAAGCTGCTGCATGCCAGATCGAACTCCTGAATGTGGCCGGTAACATTTCCGTTGGCCTTGAACTCTTTCACCAGCAAGGCGGTGCCGTCCCCGTTGCTTTTACCCGTGAAGGATCCTCCTTCTTTTTTTTCGTCCTTTGTCACCAGGAAGGAAACGGTATCGGCTTTCAAGAGGTGCGGGCCGGGATTCTCTTTTTCGTCCATCAAAACGCCGCCGTCCATATTCACGATGAAGCGGTCTTTCGACGCATCCTCGGACTCGAACGATTCGATCTCGATACGTTCTCCGCAATCCAGCTTCATCAGAGAAAGCGATTCATCCCTGGACAGCGAAGAGAAAAGCGGCATGGAAACGTTGTCGATCTCAGGGGTTCCGGTCAGGATGAAAACATCCTTATCTTTTTCCCTGCGAAAAGTCAGCTCATCGCAGTAAACCGTGTAACCCTCCCCATTCAGGGTGGTTCTGTTGGCCTCCGATGCTCCGTGCATCTCCTTTATCTCAATCTCCCCCTGAGAAGATTCGATGAACTCGGCCACAAGAACGTCACAGGAAAAGCTCTGCTTCTCGCGGGTTACCACGACATCGTTTTTTATCTCCAAACGGCTCGGGGATTTTTCAACACCATCATCATCCCGGCCTGATGAACCGTTGTTCGATGAAGCGGATCCGAGCTTGCCTGGCATCTTGAGAAGAAGCGGTCCTGCCGCGGAGATGTAAATTGGTGAAGAGGATTCCCGCCCCTTCGCCTCCTTCTCCTTCTTCTTCTCGGGAGCAGCATCTTCCCGAAAACCGGAAAGGTCGGAAAGTTCGAGGTTCTCGGCTTCGATTCGTATGTTTTTCTGCAGCACGAACTCCGACGATTCCAGGTCCAGCTCCATGCCGTCCCCGGCAACAACGATGCCTTCCCTGGAGATTGTAATCCGCTCCGTTGAATCGAAACGGCTTTTGCGGCAGATGAGGTCGTTGGTCCTCACCGAAAAGGACTGCTTTCCTGTTCGGGGATCAAATGCGTTTATTTTTATGTTGTCCTTGAGCACGAAAAAGTCCGGCTTGAACTCCGTGCGCATATCCAACCCTTCAACCGGAGCAGGAGAATAGAACTCCGCCCGGTCGGAGGTGCCCTTGGCGATGATGCGCTCCTCCAGCGGCTTCTCGTGCCTGGATTTGTCATAAAAAACGAAGCTGATCTCCTCGCCTTCGAACTTCTTGGCCCCGGCCGGCGTGAGCTTGCCTATGGACAGGTGTCCGGTTTGAACCCTGATCTCGTTCCCCTGCTTGTCCTCTATGAGCTCGTAGCGTGGAAACTCACCCCCCAGGATGTACGGTTTTTTTTCCAGTGACGGGGGCAGATCAACAGGCGAGTCCGGGATGACCGGTAATATGAACTCCTTGCTCGGGGGAAGCTCCTTTTCCCGCGTTATCATCTGTATCACGGTGATAATGACTACCGCCAGCGCGGAAAGAACGATTATATAGATGAAGCGTTTCATATCTTCTGGACTCTATCCGAACAACTGCCTTCCGGCCTGCACACAACCGTCAGACGATTCGTACTGTCAACAGATCCTGGACATCTACTATCCCGACCGGTTTCCCGTTTTCGTCGATCACCGGAATCTGGTCGATCTTGTTCTCTCTCAGGATGCGCAGGGCTTCCCCGGCAAGTTTGTCGTAAAAAATGGATTTGGGCTGCTGTGTCATTATCCCGGCAATGGGTTTCTCGAAAACGGAGAAGTCGCCGCTTTCCATGGCTGCCTCCAGGCGCCGCCTGAGATCGCCGTCCGTGTAAAACCCGACAAGCTTGCCGTCCTTGTCAACGATGCTCACCGCTCCGGGCTTTCCTGGCGTATGCGTCATGACCGAGAGCGCTTCCATCACCTTTTTGTCCTCGCGGATCAACGGGTTCTGCTCTCCGGCCCGCATCACATCCGTGACCTTCAAAAGCTTCTGCCCCAGAGCGCCCGCCGGATGGAAGAGGGCGAACTCCTCCTTGGAGAAGTGCCGCCTTCGCAGCGTTGCCATTGCAACCGCGTCGCCGATGGCGAGCATGATGGTCGTGCTCGTGGTGGGTGTCAGCCCCAGCGGGCATGCCTCCGCCACCTCTCCGTAGCAGATGGGAACATCGCTGTACTTGGCAAGGGGAGATTTCGCGTCGCTGGTGATGGAGATCAGGCAGGCGCCGATCTTCTTGACAGCGTTGAGAAGGTTTACTATCTCCCGCGTTGTCCCGCTGTTGGACAGGGCCAGGACCACGTCCTCCTTTTTTATCCTCCCCAGGTCTCCGTGGAGCGCCTCCGCGGCGTGCAGGAAAAGCGACGGAGTCCCCGTGCTCGCCAGTGTCGCCGAAATCTTCTGCCCGATTATGCCGGCCTTTCCGATCCCGGTGACAACGACCCGCCCGTCGCAGGCGAGAACCTTGTCCACCGCCTCCACGATCGGGTTGTCAACGATTTCGCCGAGGTTCGCAATCGCCCGCGCCTCTGTCTCGAAAACGTGCCTGACACCAGCGACAACATCTTTCCTTTTTTCCGGGTCCATTATGAAATCCTAGTCAAGGGCCTGCTCTGCCTCCCACTCGGGCAGATACGCAGATTTTAATCCGTTCGAAAAAGAAATCGAACCATAATCGGGCATTTTATTATAACCGAAACATAGGTATATTCCGCTGGATAAGAAAGGTGCTGATAAACGAATCATTGAGGGAAACGGTAAATACCGGCTGTGGCGGGTGCCGGCCGGAAACAAAGGAACAGTCATGAACCCTCTCGAAAAGAACGAAACGTTTCGCCCCAGGCCGGGGTCCCTTGTGCTTGTCATCATGGACGGAGTTGGCGAAGGCCCTGAAAACGAGGGAAACGCCGTCCGGCTGGCACACACGCCCACGCTCGACAGGATCCGGGAGAAACACCCCCGCATGCTGCTTTCGGCTCACGGACCGGCCGTGGGGATGCCGTCCGGGGACGACATGGGCAACTCGGAGGTGGGACACAACGCGCTGGGTGCCGGCCGCATCTTCGACCAGGGGGCCAAGCTTGTGAGCTCAGCCATCGAAGACCGCAGCCTGTTCGACGAAGAGACATGGAAAGCGCTCATGGACAGGTGCCTGTCCGGCAAGGGCGCGCTCCACCTGATCGGGCTGCTCTCCGACGGAAACGTGCACAGCCACATCGACCACCTGTTCGCCCTGATCAGGCAGGCGGACAAGGCGGGCGTGAAAACCGTTTTCGTCCACACTCTGCTGGACGGCAGGGATGTTCCCGAGGACTCGGCCCTGGAGTACATCCGGCCGCTCGAGGCGCTTCTCGAAAAGGTTCGCGCAAAGTCCGGGCGGAACTACTGCATCGCTTCGGGCGGGGGCAGGATGAACGTTACAATGGACCGCTACTTTGCGGACTGGTCCGTTGTGAAGCGCGGCTGGGATGCTCATGTGCACGGAAAGGGAAGGGCTTTTGAGAGCGCGGAAGAGGCGATCCAGGCCTCTCGTGATGAGCAGGCAGGCATTGGGGACCAGTTCCATTCCGAGTTTGTTGTTGTGCGAGACGGCAAGCCGAAGGGCACGATCCGGGACGGGGACGCGGTTGTTTTCTTCAACTTCAGGGGTGACAGGGCGATCGAGATCTCAATGGCTTTCGAGAACGAGGAGTTCAACGGATTCGACCGCGGGCAAAGGCCGGATGTCATGTACGCCGGCATGATGCAGTACGACGGTGACCTGAAGCTGCCCAAGCGGTTCCTCGTTCCTCCGCCGGCAATAGACCGCACGGTCGGCGAGTACCTGGCAAAAAGCGGGGTGCGCCAGCTTGCGCTCTCCGAAACCCAAAAATACGGCCATGTCACCTACTTCTGGAACGGCAACCGGAGCGGCAAGTTCGACGACGAGCTGGAGACCTACATCGAAATCCCTTCCGATATCATTCCGTTCGAGCAGCGGCCGTGGATGAAGGCCGCGGAAATAACCGATGCCCTGCTGAAAGAGCTCGACACCGGCAGATACCCGTTCGCCAGGGTAAACCTCGCAAACGGCGACATGGTGGGGCACACCGGAGTCCTCCGGGCCACCAGGATCGGAGTCGAAGCGGTCGACCTTGCGCTCGAGCGGATCATCAACAAGGTCGAGGCCCTGAAAGGGGTCGTACTGGTCACCGCGGACCACGGCAATGCGGACGAGATGTTCGAGCTGGACAAAAAAACCGGCAAGGTAAAAACGGAAAAAAGCGGACACCCCAAGGTCAGAACCAGCCACACCCTGAACCCGGTCCCCTTCATCATCGTGGACCCGGCGTTCCAGAACGAATACCGCTTCAACCGATCGATAGAAGAACCGGGCCTCGGCAACGTGGCTTCCACCATCCTCTTTTTCCTGGGGTACAAACCGCCGGAGGGGTATGAACCGGCATTGGTGGGAAATTCGGAATTCACCGTGCCCGTTCGAGACGGATTACCTGCTCAACCTCCTCGATGATCTCCCAGCGGAAAATGATCCATTGGTCCTGGCGCTGGTCGATAATCTGCAGCTTGGCCCACAGATCGGTGTTCCTGTCGATGCTGTGGATCACGTAAACATGGCCTTTTACAGCGGGAGCCTCATCGGCTTTCTTGTAGGAATGTCCGTCTGCAACAGCCACGCTGTCGAAGTCGGCCGCACCGAGATCCCAGATCGAGCTCATGCCGAACAGATCGATCTCCGGACCGCCGTTACCGAACGCGATGTCCCAGTCGTTCTTGACCAGTTCGCGATCATCGCGCGTGGCGTACTCGAAGCTGAACGTTGAGACCCTGTAATCATCCGGCAGGTTGAGCATGGACGCGTGGGAACGGCCGAGAAGTGCATCGACATGAACCTCTTTGCCGATGTTTTCGGCAAGGGAGGCTGCAAGGTTCCCGGCTTCACGATCGAGGTCAGCCAGTATCCGGCCCTCTAGAAGAGCAACCTTTTCCGCCGACTTCTCCAGGATAGACCAGTCGAATGTTACGCCATGCTCGGTTGATGTTTCGGCAGCGACACTCTCGATGAAATTCGGCTCGTGTGCGTTGTAGGCGTACCTGATCGTGACGGGTTTCTCCTGCCAGGAACCCTGGTTGGACCGGGCCACAATGGCGAGCTTGGCCCACCCGCCGTAGCGCGTCCTGAGAATGAAAACATCGTCATAAGGATCCCGGGAATCGCCGTCAGCTGTCCATCCTAATGCGACCGTTTCCGGATCGACAGACACGATGGCATCGAAAAGTTCATCCACACCGCAGCGACTGATCGCGCTGTCCCTGTCTCTGCCCCACTCCAGGTTGTTAATGCCCCCCTGTGCCTGCAAAGTCACGGAGCTGATGCCGCCGGCGCAGCCGGCGAAATATAGATCCCCTTTGTCATCCGGCACGATCTTGCCGAGGTCTATCGAGTAGGCCTGCTGGTAATGGATTCGGAACTCTCCTTTGCGGATCCCTTTCGGAGAAAGGTTGACAACAGCGCTTCCCGGAGCGGTTCGCCTTCCATGCTTGTCCACACAAACGGTACTGTACAAGAGGAAACGCTTCCCGCTTATTCGCCCATCGCGCGCCAATCCGTTCTTCACGGTTAAAAACCTCGCTTCGCTACCCACAGCATCTGTCACTTTTACCCTATCCGCCTTGTACCCTTCCGGTGCATCCACCGTGACAACAACGCAGCCCGCCTTTTTCTCCGCCACAACCTTCGGCCTGAGATCAAAATAGGCGGCGTCCGGGTTGGCCTCGTACTCGACAAGCACCTCCACTTGCGGAACAGGCTTCCAGGTGCATCTCGCCACACCGCCACCGCGAAGGTAAACATGAAACGGGATATGGGGTGGAATTTGTTTCCCCCAGCCGGAATATTGAGCGCCCAGTTGATTGGGAAGAGGAGTCGCGTGAACCCCGAAACAGTCGGCAAAAGATGCGGCTGACGAGCCGCCGTAGGTCCCGGTCAAGGTGATGTCGCCACCGCTGTCCACATGCTTTCCGGTCAAAAAATCGAAAGACCTCTTTCCCTTCGCAGACCGATCGAGCTCAAAAGATCCCGTGACCACGCCGCCGCAATCCGTTGTTCCATCCACTGTCGCCGGGAGGCTCTCGCACATGTTCGCTGCGATGCCGGTGATCCTGTAAACATAGCGGCTCCCGGGCGCGACATCGTCATCCCTGAAAGGCCCTTTCCCAGGGGTGTCCAAGATATGGAAGGGTCCAGCCGCGCCGTCACTGCGCTCGACGCGATAGGACGAAAAAATGTCTGACGCCTCGAAATGGACCTCTATCCGTTTGCCGGTCCCGACACAGAAAAGGTTTCGAGGCGCGGGCAAAACGCTCTGCGTACTCGTCAGGGCCGTGTAGAACCGCACGCCCACCGGCGCAGACGTGCTTATGACCTGCACCCAGGCGCACCGCCCGAGATCGGTGTGAACCATGTGCCAGGGAGCGCTGTAAATCCGCTGCGCCAGGCCGGCCATTTCATGGTCGAGCCTGGAACCGTCAAGGAACACGACCTCATCGTTCCTGACCACCAGATCGGGCGCTGAGCCCGAACCGGACCGGATCGCATTGGTCACTCCGCCCGTGTCGAGGTCTAGAAACAACCCCTCGGGGATCACCTCCACAGCGGATATGTATGACGATCCCGGTACACCTGTCGAGAGGCGAAGGATCTCCCGGGAGATGGCTGGGAGATCCCCGAAATCGGCGACAAGCTCCCGCAGAAGAGACGCGGCCTTCTTTTCGTTTCCCTGAAGGCGTTCGCACCGGATGAGCCCGGCCAATGCCTTGGCCTTCAGGATCCGCGGGGCGTTTCGATCCTTCCATATCTTTAGAAAGAGCCTTGCTGCTTCTTTTGGTTTGCGTTGACTGTCAAGCAGAAGCTCCGCGTCGAGAAAAAGAGTATCGAGCTCATCCTGATCGGATGTGGGCGCCTTAGGAGTGTCTACCGCCTGGCAGGGTGCGCACTGAGCGGTCGGGCCGAAGAAAACGAACATGCCGAGCAAGAGTAAGATCAAGATCTTCATGGTTCACGCCTCCCTTCAAATGAGTTGATCGCGCTGAAACGAACTAGTCAAGCAACCGTTTCACGGTTATCATGGCATGCATTATCGGAAAAGGGATCGCGCGCGTGGTCACGAAGATGCAACAATGTTGTTACAGCACCAGGCGGTAGCCCACGCCGTGGACAGTGACGAGATGTTCGGGGTGTGCGGGGTCTGACTCGATCTTCTTCCTGAGCCGCGCCATGTGCGTGTCGAGCGTTCGCGTCGAGAATGTACCCGATCCCCAGATGGCGCGGACCAGGTCCTGCCTGGAGACCGGCCTGGGGGAGTGTCTCTTAAGCTCCCGGAGTATGTCGATCTCCGAGGGGGTCAGGCCAACGCTGCCTGACCGGCTCTCGAAGCTGAACCGGCTCAGAACAACGGCGCCCTGGGAGAGTACGATCCTATCCTCGTCCGCTTCAGCCCCGGCCTTCTTCAGCCGCACGCGGATCCGGGCGAGCAGCTCGGCAACGCCGAACGGTTTGGTCACGTAGTCGACCGCGCCGAGGTCGAATCCGCGGACCTTTTCGACCTCGTCGTCTATGGCCGATAGAATGAAGACCGGTACATCCGATCCGGCATCCCTAAGCTGCGACAGAACCTCCATCCCGGTCATTCCGGGCAGCATGAGGTCAAGCAGCACGAGATCGGGTGCCGCACTGAGGGCGCTCTCGAGCCCCTGCGGCCCGTCGCCTGCCATGACCACCTCGTACCCGGCCTGTTTCAGGTTGTACTCGAGACCGGCAGCCATGTTGGTGTCGTCTTCGACAATGAGAATCTTTTCGGTCATGATCTTGGGTACTCGATTCGAAAACTAGCGCCGCCCGCGGAGGAGCGGCCTGCGGTTACTCTACCCCCTCCGTTCTCCACGCACTGGCGCACAAAGGTCAGGCCGAGGCCCGTGCCGGAAGCGGTCCTGGTCGTGCTGTCCCCGAGCTGGACAAACGGTTCAAAGATCCTCTCCTTCTCGGACAGCCCGACCCCCGGACCGTCATCCTCGATGTCGATCGTTATCTTGTGCTCATCCCCATAGACAGCCACCTTTACCGAGTGCTCGGCGAACTTGATCGCATTGTCCAGCACTCCGCTCACAGCCCTTTCCGCGAAATCCCTCGTTCCGGTCAGATGCATGGGCGCGTCAGGGCACGCTACGGACAGGTCGATCGATTTACGCTCTGCCGCCGGACTGTACTCCTTGGCTACCTTCTCGACAAGGGCGCACAGGTCGAACCTCTCCTCATCGAGGAAGGCCGACTCTTTTCCGGCAGCCACACCGAGAGCCTGCTGCACCATCCTGAGCAGCCGCTGCGCTTCGGAGCCGATCGTCTGGGCGAATCCGCTTACGCGCTCCGGGTCTTTTCCACCATGGCCGTGAATCGTTTCGGCATAAAGAAGAATGTTTGCGATGGGCGTTTTGAACTCGTGTGTGATCGACCACAGAAAATCTCGCTTGCGCTTCTCGAGCCGGGCGGTGCGCAGGTCGGAGAACAGCAGGAAGACCGAGCCGGTTAGAAGGAGCAGCGCCGGTATCGCGGCATAAGAGAACCTGCGCCAGAAAACCGATCGCTTGTGAGCGTCCAGCTCTGTGAGCGACGCCCCGCCGAGGCCCAGCCCGATCGTTGGAAAGGGCTCACCGAGCAGCACATCAGCCTCGCCGCTGATCGTCCATCGATCGGTGCTCCATCCGGGGAGCAGGGATCGGAGAAGCTCATCGAGCGGCACGGCCAGCATCTCGATCTCGTCTCCTGTTGCCGGGATGCGCCACGCTACCTCTTGTCCGGGAAGCGAGACCAGGTCGTCGGGCCGGTCCGCGGTGAAAACCGCTTCTGCCGCGTCGAGCGCTGTAATCCGGTCCCGGTCTCCGCCGAGCTTTTCGTGAACATGCGCACGGCGGCCCGGGCTTGCGCCGGCGAAACCGCCCTCCTCGATCGCGGACACAAGCTTCCGCCCTTCGTCCTCGTCCTGCTCAGCCAGTTCGTAGAAAGCGAGGAGGCGTTCCTCGTCGGAGGCATTACCGATCAGAACAGCGTCCCTCAATGCGGCGACCCCCCGGGCAACGCTTCCCGCATCAAAGCTGAGACGGGCGATGTTGCGCAGGGCCATGACACGTTCCGTTGGATCGAGCGTGCCCGCGATAAGGCTCTTGTACTTGTCAAGAGCAGCGGATGGTTTCTGATCCACGAACTCGAGGCGTTCGGCAGGGAAAAAGACCTGGCCGAGCTCGGCCGGCCGCGGTTTTGGCTGGTAGCGCACGCGCAGCTTCCGGACCTCGAAAGGCATCGAGTCGAACCGGTTATCCCTTGACCGGGTGATGATCGCGGTCATGGCTTTACGCGCCTCAGCCGCTTCGCCGGCAAGAATTGCCAGCATCTCACTTTTTCGCTGCTCGGCCGCTCTTGGCGCCTCGCCGAGCGCCCACCCGGCACCGAAAACGATAAGAAGAACCGTGGCCACAACCAGGAGGAGCTGAATGACAACGGCTTTTTTTGTCATCGGTTACCCCGATCACGTTTCCGGTCCCTTGAAAGCTGTCACGAGAAAGAAACTATCCCTAATTTTCCTTCATGTAAACAATAAACCTGTCTCCGATGAATCCGGGGATTATAATGTGTTTGTGTCTCTTTCCAAGGGGAGGATAGGAAGGCCGGAGGAAGAGAAAGAAAGAAGAGGGCGAATAATTTTTCGCCCCTACGACATGAACAACTTAGGGAGGATGAACATTGAAACGTCAACTGATGATCGCAGCGCTTTTTTTTATCTTTGCTTGGGGAGCTGTCTTTGCCCGGGAACAGAACCGGGAAGAGACAAAAACCGCGCAAGCACAAGAAACACAAGAAAAACCCGGGGATAAGGCGGCGGTGAAGGTGGATGAGGAAGCGACCGGGAAAAAAACAGGTGAAGATGAAGGAGAAAAGGAAGAAGAAGAGGATAAAAGCCTCCTCAAGGCATCCACCTTTTCCGGGCTCAAATTCCGCTCCATCGGGCCTGCCCTCATGTCCGGGAGGATCAGCGACATCGCGGTTCATCCGAAAAAGCACCATCACTGGTGGATCGCGGTGGCTTCGGGCGGCGTGTGGAAGACAACGAACGCGGGCACAACGTGGAAACCGGTGTTTGACAACGAAGGCTCCTACTCGATCGGCTGCGTGACGGTTGACCGCAACAACCCGCACATCGTGTGGGTGGGCACGGGGGAGAACAACAGCCAGCGTAGCGTCTCTTTCGGGGATGGTGTGTACAAGTCGACGAACGGGGGGAACTCCTGGAAAAACATGGGCCTGAAGGAGTCCGAGCACATCGCGAAGATCGTGGTGGATCCTCGGGATTCCGATGTGGTGTACGTCGCAGCCCAGGGCCCGCTCTGGGCGCCCGGCGGCGACCGGGGGCTTTACAAGACCACGGACGGCGGAACGACCTGGAACCTGGCGCTCGAGATCAGCGAGAACACCGGCGTGACAGACGTGGTCATGGATCCGCGCGACCCGGATGTGCTCTATGCCGCATCGTACCAGCGGCGGCGCCACGTATGGACTCTTATAAACGGCGGCCCCGAGTCCGCGATCCACAAGACTACCGACGGAGGAAAGAGCTGGACAAAACTCGGCAGCGGCCTTCCAGGCGGTGATGTGGGCCGCATAGGGCTTGCCATCTCGCCGGTTGATGCGGATGTGCTTTTCGCCATCATCGAGGCGGCAGGTGATGCGAGCGGTTTCTTTCGCTCGACCAACAGGGGAGCGACCTGGGTGAAGCGCTCAGGTCACGTGAGTGTCAGTGCCCAGTACTACCAGGAGATCGTGCCCGATCCTGTGGATGTGAACCGAGTCTACTCGCTGAATACCCGCACCAAGGTCACGGACGACGGGGGGAAGACATGGACCAATGTGGGAGGGTCGCGCAAGCACGTTGACGACCACGCGCTCTGGATCGACCCGGACGACACTGACCACCTCGTCATGGGGTGCGACGGCGGCTTGTACGAAAGCTTCGACCGCAGCGTAAGCTGGCGCTTCGTTCCCAACCTTCCCCTGACGCAGTTCTACAGGGTCAGCGTGGACAACAGCTTTCCGTTTTACTACGTGTACGGCGGAACCCAGGACAACTCCACACAGGGCGGCCCCTCCAGGACCCGCCGCTCCGGGGGGATCGTCAACTCCGACTGGTTCATCACCGTCGGAGGCGACGGGTTCGAGACACAGATCGACCCGGAGGACCCCAACATCGTCTACTCCCAGTCGCAGTACGGCGTACTTGCCCGGTATGACAGGCTTACAGGCGAAAGGATCAACATCAAGCCCATGGCGGGGCCGGACGAAGAGCCGCTCCACTGGAACTGGGATTCCCCGCTCATCATCAGCCCGCATTTGCACACGAGGCTCTACTTCGGCGCAAACAGGCTGTTTCGAAGCGATGACAGGGGCGACTCCTGGAGGGCTGTGAGCGGCAACCTCACGCGGCAAATCGACAGGAACAAGCTCGAGATCATGGGAAAGATCCAGCCCCTGGACGCGGTTGCCAAGCACGACTCCACGTCGATCTTCGGAAACCTCGTGTACATCTGCGAATCGCCCCTGGTCGAGGGGCTGATCTACGCGGGCACGGACGACGGCCTGATCCAGGTCACCGAGGACAACGGAAAGAGCTGGCGGCGCGAGGACTCCTTTGCGAGCGTGCCGGATATGACCTACGTGAGCAGGATCGAGGCATCGCTCCACGACGCGGACACAGTGTTCGCAGCGTTCGACAACCACAAGAACGGGGATTTCAAGCCGTACGTGGTGAAGAGCACGGACAGGGGAAGAAGCTGGACCTCCATTGCGGGAGACCTTCCCGAGCGGGGGCCGGTCCTGTCTCTGGCAGAGGACCACGCGGACAACGGACGGCTCCTGTTCGCAGGCACCGAGTTCGGCGTGTTCTTCACGATCAACAGCGGTGAAAACTGGATCCGGCTCAAGGGCGGGCTTCCAACCATCGCGATCAGGGACATGGAGATCCAGCGCAGGGAGAACGACCTTGTGCTCGGCACATTCGGCCGAAGTTTTTACATACTGGACGACTACACCCCGCTCAGACAGGTCACGGAGGAAAGCCTCGAACACGAGGCAATGCTGTTTCCTGTCGTGAAAAACACCTGGATGTACATACCTTCCAGGTCAAAGGCCGGGTCGCAGGGCGGCTCGTTCTACACGGCTTCCAACCCGCCTTTCGGAGCGGTTTTCACCTGCTACATCAAGGAAAGCTACGAGAGCCTGAAGCAGAAGCGTAAAAAGAAGGAAAAAGAGTCGCTTAAGGACTCCGGCGATGTTTACTACCCCACACTGGAGGAGCTCCGCGCTGAGAAGCGGGAGGAAAAAACCAGCCTCGTCCTGTGCGTGCGCGATTCAGCGGGAGAGCTGGTCCGGCGCATTAACGGGCCCGCGTCAGCAGGGTTCCATCGCGTGGCATGGGACCTCAGGTACCCGTCATCAAGGCCCGGGGGTCGCGGCAGCGGGCCGCTGGTATTGCCCGGAGAATACACCGTGACCATCGAAAAGAAGGCTGATGGAGAGCTCACGCTGCTATGCGGGCCTGAACGGTTCGAGATCAAAATGCTGCAAACAGCTTCGCTCCCCGCCGAGGACCGTGAGGAGGCGCTTGCCTTTCAGATGAAGGCGGAAGATCTCCAGAGGGCTGTGCTGGGTGCGGACAGGGTTCTGCAGGAAACAAAGAGCCGCGTTGAAGAGATCAAAAAAGCGATCTTTGCAACGACCGGAGCCGACCAGTCGCTGGGCAAACGCGCGCGCGATATCGAGGTACGCCTCATGGATCTCGAGATGGAGCTTTCGGGTGATTCGCTCAAGCGGTCCCTTGACGAGGCCACGCTGCCATCCATCCAGAGCCGTGTGCGCCAGATCGTGGGCACGCACAGCAACTCAACATCCGCCATCACGCAGACCAGCCGCGACAACTATCAGATCGCTGGTAAAGCTTTCGAAAGAGCGCTTGAAAGGCTGCGAGTCCTGGTCGAGCAAGACCTGAAAAAGCTCGAGAATGAGCTCGATGCAAAGGGCGCGCCCTGGACCCCGGGGCGCATCCCGCACTGGACAATCGAATAGAAACCGGCCTGTAAAGAGAGCGCGTTCCAGCTGAGCCGCGGACAGGCAGCCGCCCCTCCACGGCAGCAAGTGCCCTACAAACAAATCGCCGTCATATATTGACTGCTTGTGTCATTGTTTGATATCACAGGACCGGGTCTCCGGTCACTGCCCCTCTGCCCGCATGAACTCCAGGAAAAGCTCCACCTCGAACCTGGACCCTATCACAAGGGGTGTGTACTGGTGCAGCTTTTCCGGTTTCTTGTCCAGGATATTTCCGTGTCCGTCGATTGCCATGCCCCCTGCCCGCTCGATGATGAATGCCATCGGGTTTGCCTCGTAAACAAGCCTCAGCCTGCCTCGCGGGAACTGTGGATATGCGGGATACAGGAACACGCCGCCCTTCAGAAGGTTCCTGTGAAAGTCCGCCACAAACGAGCCGATGTACCGGCCTGTATAGCGCCTCTCCTTGAAGTTTTTCAGGTACGAGACATACCGCTTGATCGCCGGCTCCCAGCCATCGAAGTTCGCCTCGTTCACCGCGTAGATCGATCCGTGATCCGGAGCTCTCATGTCAGGATGTGAAAGGATGAACTCGCCCACGCTTGGATCGAGCGTAAAGCCGCTCACGCCGTTTCCGGTAGTGTACACAAGCATTGTGCTCGACCCGTAAACAATGTAACCGGCGCACACGAGGCTGTTGCCCCGCTGGAGAAAATCTTCTTCCGAACCGCTCTCGTTGTGGGAAACCGCCCGGTACACGCCGAAAATCGTGCCTATGGCCACGTTCACGTCGATGTTGCTCGATCCGTCTAGAGGATCGAAAACAACAGCATACCTGCCCTTGGGGTACTCGTCCGGAACATGGATGATGCCTTCCGCCTCTTCCGATGCCATTGCGCAGATCGTGCCTGTGTGCGCGAGAGCCTGGATCATCTTCTTGTTGGCGAAAACATCGAGCTTCTGCTGCTCCTCGCCGTGGACGTTCACGGAATGGGCTTTGCCGACGATGTTTGCTATGCCGGCCTTGTTGACCTCCCGGCTGATGACTTTTGCGGCGAACGCGATCTGGTTGAAGATCATGGTCAAATCGCCGGTGGCTTTCGGGTTCTTGCGCTGTTCTTCCAGCACGAAGCTGTTGAGGTTGGTAACGCCTTTCTGCATGCTGCTCTCCGTCTTTTTTTTACTCCTTGTCGGATCCTCTCCTCCTGTTTCGGCATCTTTCCGGAAGATCGGGGGCAATCTGTAAAAAAAACCGTTGCCGGGCTGCCGCTTTTCGTGATCGGTTGCGGCCAGGCAGGGGCGCACTGCACGGTACGGGCTCGATCATTTTGGTTCTGCCATGATCCGGTCTCGGTTAGTACACTGTTTTTGAATGAATCCCGTTGCGTTGAAAGGTAAATGAAGGTACGGTTTGGCGAAAACCTCTTGTCCACTGACGCTCTTCACAACCCGAAAAAGGGACAGAACAAATGGCTGATGACTATTTCATGCGCCTCGCAATCGACAAGGCCAAGGAAGGCGTTTTGAAAGGCAACGCGCCTTTCGGTGCCTGCATTGTAAAAGACGACGAGATCATAGTGTGTGAGCACAACAGGGTCTGGGGCGACACGGATATCACAGCCCATGCCGAGATCGTGGCGATCCGGGAGGCCTGCAAAAAACTCGGCTCGATCGATCTGGGGGGGATGGTCCTTTACGCAACGTGCGAGCCGTGCCCCATGTGCTTCAGCGCGGCTCACTGGGCCGGGATAACGAAGATCGTTTTTGGCGCGAGAATCAAGGACGCGAAAAAGATGAAGTTCCGCGAACTGAACATCTCCAACGAAAAGATGATCGAAACGGCACGCAGCAAGGTCGAATCTGTGGGGCCGTTCATGCGCCAGGAGAACCTCGACCTGATGGACTACTGGAACGACATACCAGGGACCAAGAGCTACTAAACCTCGCTTTTCATTGCCTGGTCGATGTCGCGTATCAGGTCGTCGACACTTTCCACTCCAACCGAGATCCTTATGAGGCCGGGTGTGATTCCCACCTGTTTCAGAATGTGGCTGTCCACATCCGAGTGAGTCATTGTCATCGGATGTTCGATCAGCGTTTCGGTGCCGCCCAAACTCACGGCAAGTTTTGCAAGCTTCACGGAGTTCAGTATTTTGAACGCGGCCTTTTTGCCTCCCTTGACCTCGAACGCGATGAGCGATCCCGTACCGGTGCACTGTTTTTTGTAGATATCGTGCTGGATATCACCCTGTCGGAGAAGCCCGGGGAAATAAACCTTTTTCACCATCGGCTGATCCGACAGCCAACCAGCCAGAAGCAGTGACGACCGCGCCTGCTGCTCCATCCTGATCTTTAATGTCTCGAGTGAACGAAGCATGAGCCACGACGCAAACGGAGGGGCCATGGTCCCAAGGATCGTCCGGTATGCCTTGACCTGGCTCACCAGCTCTTTTCGCCCCAGGATCGCCCCCGCGATAAGGTCCGAGTGACCCCCGATAAACTTGGTGGCCGAGTAAATCGAAAGGTCGGCTCCAAGCTTCAGGGGTGTCTGGAAGACCGGCCCGAGAAAGGTGTTGTCCACGACGAAATGGCAGGGCCTGTCCTTTTTTGACAGCCTGTCCGCCATCTTCCTCGCTGCGGACAGGTCGGTGAGTTTCATGTTGGGGTTGGCCGGCGTCTCCACGAAAAGCATTTGCGCCTTCCTTATGCCCTCCTTCCTGATCCGCTCGCAAAACCGGCTTCCCGCGTCGATCGGTATTGCTTTTATCTTGAACCTGGGAAGGATGTTGTTGAAGAGGAAATCGGTCCCCCCGTAAACAGGAACCGAGTAAACCAGGGTGTCCCCGGGCATGAGCAGTGAAAGGCACACCGTGGAGATGGCAGCCATGCCGCTGGCAAAGGCAGCGCTTTCCTCGGCGCCCTCCCAGATGCTGAGCCTCTCCTCGAGAATCTCGAGAACCGGATTGTTCAGGCGCGAGTAAATCAGGCCCTGAGGATGCTTTTTGGTGCTCTTCTTCATGCCGTAGGCAATCTTGAAGAACTCTTCCCCATCCTCGGCGCTTGGAAACGCAAATGTGGATGTCTGAAAAATCGGTGGCTTTACCGCGCCTTCCGACCAGAATGCGTTGTACCCATGGCTCATCATGAGCGACCAGGGCTTGAACTTCTTCCAATCCTTCGAATCGGGCATGGTTCCGCCTCCCAACGTTATTGAATTGCAAGGGCGGGAAGGGCGAAAGATTTTTCGCCCCCACAGGCCTTCTTCACGCCCTGCTCACCAGGTCGTCGAGATCCGTGTCCCTTTGCACACCCACCGACCTTGCGACCTCTTTTCCCTTGGAGAACAGTATAAGGGTCGGGATGCTGGTAATGCCGAACTTGGTGGCCAGGGCGGTTTCCTTTTCCACGTCTATCTTGGCGACCAGCGCCTTGTCCTCGTTCTCGGCGCTCCAGCCCTCCAGAACCAGGCCCTGGTGCTTGCATGGTCCGCACCAATCCGCCCAAAAATCAACGAGCACGGGCTTGTCGTGGTTATCGATGGTGCTCTGAAAATCAGCTTCCGTGAGTTCCTTGGCCATGTTGTCCTCTCCTTTACATTTCATTCATTCGAATACGATCATTCTCGGTTTCCGGCCGCGGGGAATGGATGCGCTCCGGCGACTGTTGAATCCCGCACGCCGAAACATCGTCCATGATCATTTTCTCCTCTTCTCTCATTTTTCAACGAACTCTTCAAGAGAT
The DNA here is from genome assembly GCA_964542475.1 of uncultured Phycisphaerales bacterium. GTDB lineage: Bacteria > Planctomycetota > B15-G4 > B15-G4 > CAYZWU01 > CAZIUL01. The sequence continues at coordinate 77,862 of CAZIUL010000003.1, forward strand.
TTCCGCCGAACCTTGCGATCCTTGTCATTACCCTGTCAGCTCCGAAGACTATTAAGTAGATGGAGAAAGAATCAGCAGGGGATGCTGAATGAAAAATATGTTTCCTCTTCGCGGGGAACTTTTCGTATCTATATGAATCAAAAAAAGACCAATTATTCCGGACAGCCGGGCATCCGCTTTGCCCGGGCTTGTATCCTGCCTTGCGAGGAGCGCCCTCTTGTACGCATGGCATCGAAAAACATCCACACGTCAAATAAGCAATAAGGTTTCCAATCAGGGAGGACTGAAAATGATCCCAGCGTCAACCCATTTTCGTATTCTTGCGGTCCTGCTGTTTTTCGCCGCGGCAACAACCGGCTCGGCTTCGATCCCGGCCGCACCCGCCTCAGGAGCGGAGCTGCCGGACACGGCGCCTTCGACCGAGCTGTCCTCCGCGGAAGATGCGCTCCTGGAAGGAAACCTGGAAGAAGCGGTCGGGCTGCTTCAAAAGGCCGCCCGCGGCCCGGACCGGGAAAAAGCGCTGTATCGCCTCGGCTCGTGCCTGCTGCACACCGGGCGCGCTCAAGAAGCGCTGACAGCTCTCGATTCATGCCTCGCGGAATACAGGGGCGGAACCTTTTTCAACAAGGTGCGCTTTTTAAAGGCCCGGGCCCTGGATGTGCTCAGGCGCTACGAGGATGCGTCCCTGATCTACGGGGAAGAGATCTCGCGCCTGCTCTCCAAGGAAAGGAAAGAAGAGGTCGCCCGTTTCTACATAAAGTACGCCGGATCCCTGGCTGATCCCGAGCGCGAGGGCGGGCCCGAATACAAAAAAGCGGTGGAGCTCTATCGGCTCGCTCTCGATCTCGAAGTGCCGGAGCCGCTCGATCAGGACCTCCGCCTGAAGATCGCGGATCTGTTCCACGAGATGAAGCAGTACCAGGAGGAGGACGATGCCCTGAGCAGGTTCAAGATACTCTACCCGGACAGCAACATGAAAGACGAGGTGGATTATCGCATTGGGGACGCCAGGCTGGAGCGGGGACGGCTCCCCGAAGCCCGCAACGCTTTCCGTGGATTTTTGCGCGACCATCCTGAATCCACGAGGGTGCCGGACGCACACCGCGGAATAGCCCGGACATACCACATGCCGGAACCGCTCAACGAACAGGAGCTCACCCTTGGAATCAAGGCGCTGGAAGACTTTCTCGCGATCGCCCCGAAAAGCGAGAAGGCGCCCTGGGTCCATTACGATGTGGGAAAAGCGTACTGCCATCTTGGCCGGTACGACGAGGCGGTGGCCGCCTACGAGAAGCTGCTGACCAAATACGAGGGCAAGCCCGGAATCGATGTGCTGCCCGATGTCCGCTTTCATATGGGAGACGCGCTATTGAAACAACGCCGCTTCTCGAAAGCGCTTTCCGCGTTCAACACCTTTCTCGTGGAACACCCCTCCCATCACCTCTGGGACGATGCTCAGCGCCTCATTGTTGATACCGAGTTCGCCAGGTGCATCGATCTCATGAAGGAAAAAAAGTACGGTGAAGCCCGGGATGCGTTCGGGACCTTCTGCATGAAACACCCCTTGGACAGCAGGGCCCCTGATGCCTACTTCGCGCTCGGCGTTCTCGAAAAGGACAGGAAAAACTTCAAGGCCGCTGTCAGCGACTGGAAGAGGCTCGTGTCCAAGTATCCGAAGACTCACCGGGGCTCGGAGGCCCAGTTCATGATCGGCCGCCTTTACGAGACCGAGCTTATGGATCTCGAAGCCGCGCTCGAAGCCTACAAAAATGTGAGCGGGGATTACCGGGCCGAGGCCAACATGCGCATCGCCGCCATGAAAGCCAAATCGCTGAAAGTGGTCATCGAGCGGGCTTTCACCACATCCGAGCCGGCCAAGGTGAAGATCACCACAAGGAACATCGAATCGCTCAGCTTCAGGGCGTACAAGGTGAACCTCGAGGATTACTTCCTGAAGCACCTGAACACGAGCAGGGTTGAAAGCCTTGACATCGACCTGATCCAGCCGGACGAGAAATGGGAATCCGCAATAGAGAAGTACAAGGAGTACGCAGAGATCACGAGGGAGGAAGAGCTTCCCTTCGAGGAGCCAGGCGCGTACATCCTGAACGTGAGCGACAAGGAGAGATCGGCAACCGTGCTCGCGCTGATCACCGACCTTCAGATGATCGTGAAGTCGGGGCGCGAGGACGTGCTCGTGTTCGTTGAGAACGTCCGAACTCAGGAGCCTCTCGATGGCGCCCGAATACTCGTAAGCGACGGGTGTAAAATGCTATTCCAGGGAAAGACCGGTGAAGACGGCGTGTTCCTGAAAGCGGACGAGAGCCTTAAGACGCTGAGCGCATTGAAGGTGCTTGTCGCTGCCGACAACGGTTTCGCATCGAACGAGCTCGGCCTTGCGGACATCTCGGTTGCAAAGGGATTAACCCCCAAGGCGTACCTCTTCACGGACAGGACCGTCTACCGCCCGGGCAGCGAGGTAAGGCTGAAAGGGTTCGTGCGCGAGGCGGAAAAGGGCTGCTACTTCTTCGAAAACGATGCGTCCTACTCGCTTATCCTGCTGAGTCCGGCCGGTGCGGAAATTCTCATTCGCAAGGTGACGCTCGATCATTTCGGTGCGTTCGACACAAAGGTCGCCATCGATTCATCCGCGCCCACCGGCAGCTACAGGTTCATGCTCAAAGCGCCGACCGGCTGGTCGCAGCAGGTCACGTTTCCGGTGATGAAGTACACGAAGCCCAAAGCGGAGATCACGCTGGACATTCCAAGGGATGTCTTCTACCCGGGCGAAACGATCGAGGGAACCTTCAAGGTTCTCTACAGCTACGGAGAACCGGTGGTTGACAAGATGCTCCGTTACGGCTACGGAACAGGCGTTACGATGGAAGAGGAGACCGATGAGAACGGGGAGGTGGATTTCAGCATAGATTCGCGCGATTTCGCTGAAAGCGGGGTTTACCCGCTCGTGGCGGAACTGCCCGCTGAGAACGCCACGCTCCTGAAGACCTTTCATTTTTCCACAACCGGGTTCAGCCTGAAAGCGGTGCCTTCGAGAGAGGTGCTGCTCGCGGGCGAGACCCTTACCGTGGAGGTTAAGGCGTCTGATCCGGGAGCAAAGCCGTGCGAGGCGGAAGCGGAGCTCCGGGTGATCCGGCTCGTGGAAGAGGAAGGCATGACATTCGAGCGCGAGATCGAGCGGATCCCCGTTGCCATAACAAAAGACAGCGGAAGCGGAACGGCAAAGGTTACACTCGACAAAGGCGGCTCCTACAGGTTCCGCGCCGCGGCCGCGGACCGCTTCGGCAACATGATCACTGCGGATTGCGAGGCCTTTGTCTCGGGCGAAAGCGACGAGAAGAAGCTCCGTATCTTCATGGACGACGTGGCGCTCGACGCCGGCACATCCGTTGAGGCGGGGGTTCACCTGCGGTGCCCTGAAAACCTCGTGCTCCTGACCCGGGAAGGGGAGCGGATCTTCGGATACGAAATAAGGCGCCTCCATGAGGGCATGAACAAGATCGACATCGATATAAAAGATCAGCTCGCGCCGAACTTCACCTATGCGGCCGCAGTCATGGACAGTCACCATTTTCACAAGGCCCGGATCGATTTGAAAGTCAGGTCCTCCCTGAAGGTCGAGCTCGAGCCCGAAAAGAAAGTGGCCCTTCCGGGCGAAAAGGTCGGCCTGAACGTGAAGATCACCGACAGGACAGGAAAGCCGGTTAAGGGCCAGGTGGCTGTTGCCTTGGTGGATTCGGCGCTGCTTTCCAGCTTTCCCGACGAGTCAACCCCGATCCACGAGTTCTTCTTCGGTAGGGAGCGCAAGGGCAGGATGAAGACGGATAGCTCCTGCACATTCGCGTTCGAGGCGAAAACCGTGACCATTGACAGGGCGGTTATCGAGGAGATGGGCCGGCGGGAGAGAGGCCTGATGGCGGGAATGGCGCTCGATTTTGAAGCGGATGAAGACAGCCTGGTCATGGAGGAGTTCGAATCGATTCTCGACGCGCCGAATGTCGCCGGATTCGCAAAGCTGCTGGAAACACAAAGCCATGAGTTGCGCCCCGGTCCGGGAGGGCCGACATCTCCGGGGCCGGCTAGACCAAGAGGAGCAACAACCGGCGGGATGGCGCGGAAGAGAAGCTCCTTTGCCGTCGGGAAAGAGGATTTGGATCAGGAAGTTCTGCAACAACTGAAATCGCTCGGGTACAACGGTGGAGGAGGCGCCAGGCACAAGGATGCCAAACTAAACAAGTCGATCGGTTTAGGCGGCGGCGCAGGCGGTACGTTTCGCGGGCGGTTTAATGGCAAGGCGGTAAGCGGATCCGCCGGTTTTCTTGCGGGTAGAGGCCGGAAGGAAAGCCAAGGGTCAGCCGTGCCGGATGAAACGCGCAAGCGCTTCCTGGAGACCGCTTTCTGGAATCCTTCCGTCTTCACGGGGGCTGACGGCAGTGCAACGATCGAGATCGAGCTTCCCGACAACATCACGAAATGGACGGTGCTCGCAAAAGGGCTCGACAGGGATGCTGCCGGCGGCCAGGGTATGGCAGAGCTGAGTGTTCGCAAGAAGCTGTTCGCTTTTCTCGAATGCCCGCAGCTTCTCGTTGAAGGGGATACCGCCATCTTCAGGGCGAATGTCGTGAACAGCTCGGAAGAAAAAGCTGAGGCCGGGGTGACCCTAGAGCTCAAGGGCGCATGCGGATCCAAGGAGCTGACCGATGAACTTCAAATCGAGCCCGGCGCAAAAGGGATCATCGAGTTCGAGATAAAAGCGGAGAAACCGGGCACGATCAATGCCGCGCTCGCTGTTGAAGCCAGCGGCTTGAAAGATTCTCTCAAAAGCTCGATCGAGGTGATTCCTTATAGCATTCCCGTGTCAGCGGGAATGAGCGGAAGCGAGGATGCGCCCGCCGTGATAAAGGTGTCCCTCCCCGAGGGAAAAAAGTACACGCACAAAACCATGGAAATCGTGCTGGGGCCCACCTTTTCCGATTTTCTGCTGCACCTGGCGACCAGGCCCGGTTACTCCTGCTGCCTGCCTACCGTTGCCGACACGGCTGACAGGCTACTCGTCAACCTGTACGCGCTCGACTATTCGAGACGATGCGGGAACACGGAGCAGCTACGCTCTTCGAACATCGAGCACAGGATCGAGGCTAGCCTGGCAGCTCTTATTCTCGCCCAGAAAAAATCAGGAGCGTTCCCATGGATCAGCGATAAGTATGATTCCCTGCTCGCAACCGGGCAGGCCCTGAAAGCAATGTCTTTGGCATCGCGACTCGGGTTCAACGTGCCGGAGAAGCACCGCGTGAAAGCCGCGGACTGGATAAAAAACCTTCAGCGCACCCTGGAGGGCGCTGAGAAGATCTTTTGCATCCACGCCCTTTCCTTCGAGGACAAGCCGGATTTCACCGAGCTCAACAGGTTCTATCGCACGAGAAACAGCCTGAGCAACAGCGAGCTCGCCATGCTGTCCCTGGCGTTTCTCGGAGGGGATCATGCGGACAAGGCGTCTTCTCTCGTGCGGATCCTGCTCGAAAGGGGCGCTTTCAGCGGGCAGTCGAGCGGTTCGCGATCGAAGGAGAAGATCGTCCAGACAAGCGCCCCCTGGATCGAAGACGACCTGTTCAGCCTCTCTGTTTGTGTTCAGGCTCTCTCGCTCACAGAGCCCGGCCACCCGTCTCTCGAGAAGGGGATCAAGGAGCTCATGAAGAGCCTGACGTGTAAATGGCACTCAAGCCATGCCACATCCGCTGCGGCCGGGGCGCTTTCCGAGTACCTTTCGGGCGCTTCCCAGGAGCAGGCCAACTACGAGCTGGATGTGCTGGTAAACGGAACGCTCGTCAAATCGCTGAAGGTGAACGCGCCCTCGCCGGTGGAAAGGATCTACGTGCCCGAGGAGCTTATCAGCGACCGGGATAACAACGTGAAGTTCGCGTTCAACGGCGCCGGAACCTATGCCTGGGCCGTGCGCATCACAGGGTACACCCCTGACATCGAAGCAATGCCGCATGACAGCGCGCACCCGCTATACGTGTACCGCAAGTACCTCGAAGCCCCGCTCATGTACAAGGGCAAGGAGGTCCCCAGCGGTTTCAATACGGTTGATCTCAAGAGCGGCGAGCACACATGGGATAACAAGCTCAAAGAGCTTAACGAGGGCGAGGTGGGAATAGTGCATCTCAGGTTCCGCTACTACAAGCACCGCTACCTTCACCACGCGCTGGCTGTTGTTGACACGCTGCCTTCCGGGTGCACGGTTGTGGATAGCGGCATCAAGGGCGATTTCAGCCGCTACGAGAAAGGCGACGGGACCATCACCTTTTACCTGGATTCCAGGAACGGCCGGGCTGACATTACTTACCCCATCTTCGGCGCTGTTCCGGGAAGGTTCAGGGCTACCCCGACTGTTGTGCGCTCGGTTTACGACTACAACCTCTACACGCACGGCCAAGGGTTCGAGCTGAAGCTCAACCCGAGGGGTTACAAAAAAGATACAGAATACAGGATGACCCCGGACGAGCTTTACCACCTCGGAACGTGGCGTTTTGCGGATGGCGATCTGAAAGGCGCGAAAACCGTTCTGGACGGGTTCATGAGCGGGTTCGCTCCCAGGGAGAAGTATCTCGTGGAAGTCGGCGAGAAGCTGTTCAAGATCGCTTTCGAGCAGGGAGATGACAAAGGGTTGATCCGTTACTTCGAGCTGTTACGGGAGCGCGCACCAAGCCTGACTTTGAGCTTCAAGGAGACCGCGCGCGTTGCCGCGGCCTACTGCAACTTCGGCGAGCACGAGCAAGCGCTGCAGCTCTTTTCCATGATCGCGGGAGCTTCGTTCGGCAGGGAATCCAAGGTTTCGGGGGCGCTCGAAAAACAGGGGGAAATCGAGGGCGCGGTCGAGTACATGCAGGATCTCATCCTCACTTACCCCGACCTTCCTTCCGTGCAGAACGCGCTGTTCGGGCTTAGCCAGAGCGTCCTGGAAAAGGCTGGGGCTCCCTGGGAGATGCCTCGCATTCCCGGAAAAACACGCGCGGAGATCATAGAGCAGGCGCTCGGCATCCTGAAGAACTTCCTGGTCTCCCACCCGTCGAATCCGGTCTGTGACGAGGCGGCTTATTCGCTCATCTCCACATACCTGGACCTGGAAAGGGGAGAGGAGGTGGCCGGGCTGTGCAAGGTGTTCAGAAGGCGGTGGCCGGACAGCAAGCTGAGGAGCAGCATGGAGTACGCCGAGGCGTTCGCCCTGTTCGAGACCGGCAGGTACGACGAGGCCGGGAAGCTCCTGGGGCGCGTTGCGGACAGGCCTGAAAGGGGGCTCACTCCGCCGGAAAAGGACGACCGCGACCTGGCAAGGTATATCCTCGGGCAGATCGAGCACGCCGGCGGCAAGATCGAGGCCGCGCTCGAGCGCTACTCACAGGTGAAAAACAAGTTCGATGACGCCGCAGAGGCCATGGACTACTTCACGCACAAGGCGGTATCGCTGCCGGAGGTCTCCTCTTTCGGAACCGGCGAACCCGTGACGTTCGAGCTCACGTACCGGAACATGGCGGATGTCAAGCTTTCGGTTTACAAGGTAGACCTGATGAAGCTCTACCTCGCGCGGAAAACGCTCAACAACATCACGGACATCAACCTGGCGGGGATCGAACCCCTGCTTGCCCCCGAGATCGCGCTCGGCAGCGGCAAGGACTACAAGGAGATGAAGAAGAAGCTCGACCTGCCGATCGAGGAAAAGGGCGCTTACCTTCTCGTGGTTCAGGGCGACGGGGCATCCTGTTCAGGCATGGTGCTCGTCACCGACCTGGAGATCGAGGTCCAGGAGGACGAGCTTTCGGGCAGGGTGCGCGTCAACATCAAGGACGCCCAAAAAGGGACGTTCGAAAAGAACGTTTACCTGAAAGTGATCGGGTCGGGGAACAACGAGTTCATGAGCGGGTACACCGATCTCAGGGGGATATTCGTGGCGGAGAACGTGTCCGGCACCAGCGCTGTCATTGCAGACCGGGATGGTGAGTACGCTTTTCACCGCGGAAAGACCGCGCTCCAGCCCGAGACCAGCCCGAAGCTGCAGCAGGTGGATCAAAAGCAACACTGGAAAGGCGCGGACAAGCGGGCCAGGGCGCTCCAGAACGTGTTCGAGTCGAACCGCCAGATCCAGCAGCGCGGCCAGCAGCTTCTCGACACTCTTTACCTGCAGGGTGACGATGGCGTGCAGATCAAGTAAGGGGCGCGAGAAGACGGAACTGTAACAGGCCTTGTCTGGCATCAGGATGACGAAGACACGCCCGCATCAAAGGCCGGGTAAAAAAAACCCTAATCCGCATATTTCATCCTCAAGAAGCCTTGACCATAACGGTAATGGTAGCCGGATGATGTTCACGTGAGCCCCCCACTTTTTCGCCTTCTGTTTAAAAAAAAACCATTTTTTCCGAAGGATCGGCTCTATTTCCTACAATAGGTCATCAATGAAAACAAAGCAGCGCCAACAGGAAGAGACCGGACTACGCGCCGCTGTACTGCGCGGTGACCAGCAGGCCTGGCGCACACTATACGACCGGTGCTTCGAATCCCTTTACGCATTTATCGATTATCGCACCGGCCATAAGCAGGATTTGACCGAAGAGGTCGCCCAGGAGAGCTGGATGGTTGCGGTACGGCGGATCAGAAGCTTCGATCCGGCGCGGTCGAGCTTCGGGAACTGGCTGCGCGGCATCGCCGCCAACCTTCTCAGAAACCGCCGGCGTACTAACAAGCGAGTAAAAGGCCTCGAAGAAGAGGTTGCCATCGGAAAGAACAATCCGGCTCCTCATTTAGCGCTTGCGGAACAGGTCGGACTGGCCATGACCGCCCTGCCGGAACGCTACCAAGCCGTGCTTCGCGCAAAATATGAAGAGCTTCTTCCTGTAGCAGAGATCGCAAACCAGCGGCGTGAAAGCTCCAAAGCCGTAGAATCGCTGCTGTCACGTGCCCGGCACGCTTTCCGGGAGATATACTCTCAATTGGATCTGGAGAAGTAAGCAATGGATGAAACAAAAAGGGATAACTACGAGCCGTTGATCGAAGGGCTTGAGTCTGTTCCGCCAGAAGCCTTTGGACTTCCGCGCCCCCCGGCCGGGCTGCAGGAGTCGATTTTTGCACAGACCTGCCGGGTTGTGCGAGCCAAGGCCCGGCAACGACGGCTTGTAGCGCTGGGTGTTGTGGCCGCAGCGTATATGGCCGGCATCACAACTGCACTCCTGTGGACCGAAACACCCGGCCGGATGAACAGCGGCGCCCTATTGACATCTCCATCCATCGATAAAGAAAGAAAGGATGAACCGTTTCCTTCCTACATCGAACCTTCCGAGCTTGTGCGCCGGTCAGAAACGGCTTCACCCGAGGACCGGATCCGTTTACTCAAACAGGCTGGAGATATCTACCTGTCCGATCAATATGAAATCGAGAAAGCGCTCCAGTGTTACCGCAGGGCGTTGGACTCAAGGCCGCAATCCCTGCAGATGAGGGTGGAGCCCGATGACAGCTGGCTTCTCGCCGCTCTGAAAGATGCACGAAGATAGAAGAATCCAAATATGTCACAGAGGAGGTTTGTCATGATTAAGAAAACAGCCTACATGGCCTTTCCCGTTCTTCTCTGCTTTATCACAAACGTTTTTGCTCAGGAAAAAGCGGATCCCGGTAAAGCTCATGATGCAGTATTTACGCTCCAACAAATTCCCGATACCCTGGAAGGGATGCTGTCTCGCGCGCTTCAGTCGAGTCCTGACATCCGGGTTGCCGAAGCAGACCTTCTTCATGCACAGGCCAGTGTAAAGCAGGTCCGCCTCAAGGTGTCCCAGGCTGTTGTGGGGATTTATCATGATCTCAACGCGCAGCGTACCAATCTGAAGCATGTGAAGCAGGAGCTATCAAGGGTTCAAAACCTTATAGAGTTGGGCCGGGCAGGGGGTGAGTCCGAGATCCCCCATCTTCAGGCCCTGTCGGAGGGCGGGGCAAGGCTGGCCCGGTCTGAAGCCATGATCCGGACCATCCTGGGGATCGAGTCCCCCGCAGCTAAACCGCCCGAAACCCTGGAGGATCTTCTTGCCAATTCTTTCGATGCCAACGCTGATATCGCACTGGCTGAGTCGGTAACCGCCCGTATGCTGGCCAGGCTCAATCAAACCCGCTTCAAGGTAATGCAGGAGGTGGCCGATGCCTTTCAGGCACGTCGCGTGAAAAGAAGTGCACTTGATATGGCGAGGAGAAAGCTGGAGCTTGCCCAGCATCGGGTTGAAAAGGGATTGATCTCCAAGAATGATGAAATGGAGCCTATCCAGGCCTTGATCGAATCCGAAGCCGAACTCATGCAGATCGAAGCTCACATCCGATACCTGCTCGGGCTTGGGGGGAAGATTCAATCCAAGAAACAAGGCCCGGAAAAAGGAGAGTGATCTCCTTTTCTCTAAAATGTGCCGGTCCCGGCCGCTGTACAGGACACCCGGTTTTGTTATTTCCGCATCGCCCGGGAAAAAGCGATCCACGATTTTGCTAGCTTGGATTCGGTTGTCTGGTTGTTGTAAGCGCTGGCAAAGTCGCGTTCCCATTTCGTGTAAGCTATCGGGTTTGTTTCTTTCTGCATTACATTTACTGTCCGGGTTGTGGGCTCCGATCGATCCCCTGTCAAGTAACCATGAAACAGAAAACCGGCAACAAAGGCGATCAAAACAGCGGCCGCAAGCTGAAACCGTGTTGTGGCCCGTTCCTTTTTTAAGCCATGTGTTTTTGTGGTTTTTTCGGTTTCGATGACAGCTGGGATTTCTGCCAGACGAAGCGTTGACAGCGTTTTCGCCAGCTCGGACACTTCCTCGGCCAGGTCGGTGTGTTCAGCCAGGGCTTTCTCAAAAAGAGATTTTTGTGCGGCGCTCATCTCGTCTCCAAGATAGTCGGCCATTAGGTTGTTGATCTCTTCCCTGTTCATCTTATCTGCTCCTTTCCGGATCCCATTGCCCGGCTAAACGGTCGCGCATTGACTTGAGCGCCCGGAGGTAGTGGGTTTTTGCGGTGGGCACGGCAATACCGAGCTCCCCGGCAATCTTGGCAAAGGTAAGGCCGTCATATTCCTTGGCAGCGAGCACGGAGCGTTGCATTTCCGTGAGTCCGTTGAGTGCGTCCGCGACATGCGCTCGCAGTTCCCGCTTTTCCGGTGTGCCCTGATCCGCCCGGAGCGCAGGCATCGCCGAGGGGTCTGCCGGCGCTGCTCTACGTTCTTTTGTGCGAATCAGGTCGATGGCGCGGTTAACTGTTGCGCGGCGCAGCCATGCCCTCGGATTGTCTGGAAACGCCTGGCGCGCCTGCAAAAGCCAGCGGAGGAAAACATCCTGCACCATATCGAGCGAGTCATGGTGTGAACCGAGTATGCGAAAAGCCCATATATATACATCCTTCCTATAGGACTCGAAAGTGTTTCCCGCATCCGCCGAAAAAGAAACATCCATGTGTGCTTTCCTCGAAACCAATCAGTTGGTTATCCTCGAGCTCGCAATGATTTCATGGTCGCGATCCTGCAATGCTTTTCCATTGAACTTCCAGAAAACAATGTTCCCGCGGATCGTATCCGTGTTGGCGCCGATCACTTCACCCGGCATCTCTACTGCAATCGAAAACTTTTCGTTTTCTATATCTTCCGACAACTCATAACAGCGCTCCTGTTCCTTGTATTCTGTAAGGAAGGCGTCTTCCTGTGTTTTAGTGTAATTGCCGTGTGTGCGCAGCCCGCAGATCATTATTTCTCTCGCATTTTTTTCGAACTCTTCCGCCACGTGCGCCAGTTCTAGGTCTCCTTCGTGATCAGCCATGCCTACCAGGGCAGCTACCCGGTCATAATCCAGGCTGTCCTGCAGCGCAAGCACATCATTGAAAAGGAGAAGCCATCCGTCCTGCAAATGATCGCCGGGGGTTGCCTTGTGAAAAGCGTTGCGGGCAAAGGTCAGCATCTTGTGAAGCTCCATCAAAGCCATCCCACGGATGAATTCGATCAGTTCGTTTTTTGGAAGTTTTTTGGGATCTTTTTTCATAAGCGCCTTGAGCTTGCCTTGACATAATAAATCTTTCAGCGAGGCGATGTGTGCCCATGGACGTTTTTTGTAGATGCGCCGAAAATGGCAATAGGTCCCGTCTTTCCGTTCTTCAAAACTTACGAAGGTTGGGAACCGGAGATACAAGGAAGCATCCTTGAGACCAAGGTGCGCATAGGTGGAGGGGAGAGGGCTTTGTTCGGGAAAATCCTGCCTGGCTGCAAGCACCTGTCGAACCTTTCCATTCGAATTGGTTCGTGTTGACATGCGAACTTTCCATCCCGTTTTTTCGGAAGGAACGCGTCCCTCATAGAACTCGTCAAGGCTGTCAGCTAAAAACAAACAGGAGATGGCCACTGTTCCGTCATCAAAGATATGGATCTTTTCTTCGCGTTCAACACATCCGGACATCAAGGGCAAGGCACCAAGCCCGGCCATCAGCAAAATGAAAGACGTGATTTTTGTCATTCGATCATCTCCTTTTTATTAATGTTCGTCTTCAATCCAGCTTGATGACGGCTTTAGATCTGAAATGGATGACGCTAAAATCTGGATAGTTTTTGCTCCCCCCGCGTTAATCAATACAGGGATATGAAAAATTAAGGTTTGGTCGCATTCTTAAACCTTACGGCTTTCAGCTTTGTAGCAGAAGTACAAGAATATTAATAGATTAACGCATTATCTGGTTTTTTCAGATTCTTGTTGACAGCCCTCTATATACGTAGTATATATATAATACATATATATCGCCCTCGGTCTCCAAGCGAAGGTTTTTTGTACTGGACGAGGAGAATTAAACTGCTTTTCAAATATGCCATCCTGGGCTTGCTCGCAAACGGCCCCCTTCATGGGTATGAGCTGAGAACCATGTATGAAAACCGGTTGATGCCATCAGCAAAGCTGAATTATGGCCAGGTTTATCCCACCCTGGACCGCTTACAGCGGAACAACTGGGTCAAGCACGATGTCGTGAGCCAGCAGGAACGGCCGGACAAGAAGGTTTATTCTCTCACCGAAAAAGGACAAAAACAGCTGCATGCCTGGCTCGAAACCCCTTCTTCGCTGAACTTGAGCGCCCGCAATGAGACCTATTTGAAGGTGATGCTGGCCAGGCAGTTAGAGCAGTTTGAACCGATGGATATTCTAAAGGTCGAGAAAAAAGCCTGTTTTGCGCGACTACATGAAACAGCCCAGGCCAGAGCAAAAGCAAGGGCGGATAATGAGCCGCTTCAGGCGATCCTTCTCCTCGACCTGGCTGTTTTGCAACTCGAAGCCTTCATAAAGTGGCTGGAGAACTGTGATGAGGAACTGCGACTGGAGAGACAATCATGAACGCAAACAAATCTGTTGCTGTCGAGGCATCGGAACTGACGAGGGTCTTTGGCGAAGGGTCAACCAGGGTCGAAGCGCTGCGCGGTGTTAACCTGCGGGTTCACCAAGGTGAGTTTGTAGCCATCATGGGAGCCTCCGGCTCAGGCAAAAGCACGCTCCTCCATTTATTGGGCGGGCTTGATGAACCCACTCAGGGATCCGTCACGGTGGGGGCTCAAGATCTGGCAAGCCTGGATGACGATGAGTTGACACACCTGCGGCGGCGCTCCATCGGTTTCGTTTTTCAGGCCTTCAACCTTTTACAGGTGCTAACAGCCGAGGAAAACGTGGCCTTGCCGCTGATCATCGGAGGCGAAAGGGAAGATCAGGCGAATGACCGGGCCAGGACGGTGCTGGACCGGGTGGGGATCGCGAACCGGAAAGATCATTATCCCAGCGAACTCGCAGGAGGTGAGCAGCAACGCGTGGCCTTGGCACGTGCCCTGTGCGGCGATCCACTCCTTTTGCTGGCAGACGAGCCCACCGGCAACCTGGACAGCCGCAAGAGCGAGCAGATCGTTGCGTTGCTTCGCAGGCTCGTTGATGAGCACGGTCAAACCTTGGTGATGGTCACGCATGATGCGGGTCACGCAGCCATGGCTGACCGTCTGATCACCCTGTGTGACGGCTGTATCGAGGATGAACAGACACTGCCGCAGGGTCGCTCAACCGGCGCGATCCTCAACGATTTGGAGCCGCCATCATGACACTGAAGCGCTATTCCCTCAGAGAAATGCGCCGCCGCCCTTCCCGGACCATGCTCACTCTGCTGGGAATCGTAATCGGCGTCCAGTCGTTGGTGGCCATACCGCTCGCGATCCAGTCGACGCGCCTGGCCCATCGCGTGCTGTTTGAAGGCTTGACCGGCAAGGCGGCCCTCGAGGTCGTGCCCTGCGGAGAAGGCGGCTTTGCTCCGGAGCTTGCAGCTGATCTGGAGGCGTTGGATGATGTAAGAGCCGCTGTGCCCATCATCCAATCGGCAGCCATGCTCATGGGGCCTTCCAGTGTTGTGCCGGTGGTAACCTTGGGCATCGATCTTCGGCGAGAGGATCATGCCCGCCATTATGTTCTCAGGTCGGGTAGCCTGCTGACAAGCGATGATCAGATCTTGCTGCAAGCCAATTATGCCCGGTCGCTGGAACTCGATCTGGGCGCAACAATTCAGCTGCTCACCCCCTCGGGTAAAACTGATCTACAGGTCGCGGGACTGCTTGAACCCCGCGGGTTTGCAGCTGTGAATATGGGCGCAGTCGCCATTTTACCGCTGACCACATCGCAACGGCTCTTTCAGCTAAAAGACCGGATCAACTGCCTGAACCTCGTGCTGTCTGAGGGCGCTGATCCCGAACGGGCGGCACTCGAGGTTTCCAGGCGTTTGCCGCGAGGATTAACCGTGCAGGAACCCGCCGCTCGAGCCGCCCTGGCGCAGGAGTCCCTGCTGAGCACGGAAATGATGCTGTCCGTCTTGAGCATCGGGGCATTGGTGGCCGGCGCGTTCGTGATCCTCAATTCTTTTCTGATGAGTCTTGGCGAGCGCAGACATTCGCTGGCGATTCTCCGGGCAATGGGCGCAACACGAATGCAGGTCACGCGGTTGCTTTTTGCCGAGGCAGCAGCGCTGGGTATGATCGGAACAGTTGTGGGCATCCCCCTGGGTATAGGGACGGCATACATATTGATGCTCCTGATGGCGCAGATGTCGGATGTGGTTCCACAGCTCAGCCTGGCAGCCGGCCCCTTTGTGCTGGCCGGAGTACTGGGCCCTGGCGTGGCCGTGCTGGCGACCTATCTTCCTGCCAGAAATGCGGGGCGTCGTTCGCCGCTATCGGAGCTGCGCAATCAACCCAAGGCGGCTTGGACCCGGAACACAGATCTTCGGCGCTGGCCGGGCTATCTGGGTATAGCCCTCCTCCTTTCATTCGCGCTGTTCTCGGCGGTTATCATGTCGGGCCGGCTGTCGGATGATTTGATTGTTTTCCTTTTGCCCTGCTGCATAGTGCAGATGCTTGTGGGCTGCGCCCTCATCATACCCATGGCCTTGCCGCCTCTAACGTGGGTGGTCAAACGGCTGTTGCAACCGGTTCTCGGCATCGAAGCGCGCCTCGCCGTCCGTCATCTGCAACGCCACCCCAACAGAACCGCGCTGGTGGTCGGTGTGTTGATGATATCACTCATCCTCTCGGTGGGTTATGGCAATGCCATACTTGACTCGGTCAGGGACTTGCGTGCATGGATGAAGCACATTTTTGTCAAGACGGATTTCCTGGTGCTTCCCAATACGCTTACCGGGACGAGACTCCTTCCGGTCGCCATGCCGGAGGAGCATGCCGACCTGGTGGGTGAGATCGAGGGGGTGCACCGCGTGAGCAAGGGAAGCTTTTTCCCATCAAGGGCTGCAGGCCATAACGTCATGGTCGTTGCCCGATCCTGTGGCCCGGGTGAGGATCCGGGCTTTCGTCTCCTGGGGGATCGTGATGAGGAAATACGAGAAGGCCTGCGGCGCGGCGAGGTGGTTCTGGGGTCCGCCTTTGCACAACGCGTCGGCCTGAGACAGGGCGATCAGATCATGTTCGAAACCCGGGAAGGCACCCGTTCGATCACGATCGCAGGGCTGGCAGCGGATTACACCTCCGGAGGCATGATGGCGCTCTTTGAGTGGGGCTTTGCCAGGCAGCTATTCCATATGGAGGGTACCCAGTTTTTCTACGTGACAGCTGAACCCGAGGCCCGGGCGGATGTAGATAAACGCCTGAAAGCTTTTTGTGATGAGCACCATCTTCTCATGCACTCCGCGGAGGGCTTCAGAAGCGAAGTCGACAAAATGATAGGCGGCGTGATCGGTTCCTCCTGGGTTCTCATGGCCTTGGTCTTTGTGGTCGCTTCCCTGGGCATCACCAACTTCCTGATCATGAACGTGCTGGAACAGATCCGCGAGCTGGGGATCCTTCGGGCCATGGCCATGAAGCGCGGGCAAATCTGTAAGATGGTTCTCTCGGAAGCCCTGGCCATGGGGATGATCAGCGCGCTCCCGGGCGCCCTGTTGGGTGTGCTTTTTGGCTATGTGGTAACTCACGCCAGCTATTCGGTGGTGGGTATCAGGATTCCATATACGTTTGATTTGTGGTTGCTGCTGGGCTCTGTTGCCATGGCCCTGGTAGTCGCTGTGCTGGCCGCTCTGCCGCCTGCCCGCTGGGCCGGCCGCCTGACAATCATTCGCGCCCTGCAGCATGAATAGGCTTTGGTTCGCGTGTTTACAAGCCTGGAAATGACACGCGGATTTGTGCGGGAGAATAGATCTGGATCATCGCGACGGGCCGCTGATCAGAAACAGTTGACCGTATCCTTGACAAGACAAACGGGTATCAAACCAATGACCCTCAGCGTACAACCGCCTCAACAGCCTCCCCTGAGCCCTTCGGCACTCAAAACCGGGCATGCCGGCGAAAAGAGATCCATGTTCCAGCGCGCCGATAACTGGCTGCGCAGCTGGCTGCAACATCGGTTCTTGCCGTGGCACCTGGCCGTGCTGGCCATGCTTCTTTGCGCGCCATCACTCTGGATGGGCCTGACACTGGACGACTACTTTCATCGTGCCGCACTGACCATGCAGGACCTTCCACAGATTTCCCGGTCACCGGCCGAGCTCTTTGTTTTCATCGAGGGCAACAAGATATTGAATCGATTGGCCATTGCCATGGGCTACCTGCCATGGTGGACCAATGAAGAGCTGCGCATCGCTTTTTTCCGTCCGCTTACCGGCATTACCCATTGGCTCGACTACAAGATCTGGCCCGATTTCCAGTGGCTTATGCATTTGCAGTCCCTTGTCTGGTTCGGGGCCGTTGTGGCTGCAGCCGCCTTCTTCTACAAACGCATGTTTCGTTTTACCTGGATCGCAGGGCTGGCAGCCTTGCTTTTCGCGGTTGATGATGCTCATGGCCTGCCCGCTGTCTGGTTGGCAAATCGAAACGCCCTGATCAGCCTCTTCTTCGGCTTGCTCACATTGATCCTATACGATCGATGGCGCCGGGACAGCTGGTGGATGGGGGCGATCCTGGCTCCGCCGGCCTTTCTCCTTGGCTTGCTGGCAAAGGAAAGCTCTCTGGCAATCGGCGCCTACCTGGTCGCGTATGCTCTCTTCCTCGATCGCGGCACCCGGGTCACTCGTTTTTTTTCGCTCTTTCCTTGTGCGCTGATCGGCGTGATCTGGTGGATCGTCTACAAAGAGCTGAATTACGGCGTGTTCGGATCGGGGTGGTATCTCGATCCCTTCGCGGACATTGGTCTTTTTATCCGGGCCATCGCCCATCGAGCGCCCATGCTCCTTGCATGGCAGTGGCTGGTTCCATCCAACCTCGAATGGGCCTTGTCTCCCCTGGCTGCAAAGGGGCTGTGGCTGGCCACGATGGGGGCGCTGGTGATCATTGCGCTGCTGTTGGTCCCGCTCCTCAGACGCGATTCCCTTGCCCGCTTCTGGGCCCTGGGAATGGTCCTTTCCTTGTTGCCGGCCTGTATTGCATACCCGTCTGCCCGCCTTCTCTCCTTTGTGGGCATAGGAGGAATAGGGCTGCTCGCACAGCTCATCGCAGCGGCTTTTCAGAAGAAGAAAGTGGTCTCATTGAATACGCGACAGCTCCTGCCCGCTCGTGCTTTTTGCTTTGTTCTCATCTTTCTTCATCTGGGTGTGGCTCCATGGGCTCTTTTCCGAACACAGGAATCTTTCATGCGGATAGGAGGAATAATCGGCGAAGCCGCTACCAGCCTGCCTTCGGACAAGACATCGCTCGTTCAAACGGTGATTATCGTCAACACCCCGACCTTCGCCACTATTGGGTATGGCATCTTGTCAGGCCTGGCAAAGGGCGTGCTGAGTATCCGCCAGCCCCTGGTGCTTGGATCTAGCTGTCGCCCAATCAGGGTTCATCGGCAGGACGAGCGGACCCTGCTAATCCGCCCTAAAGGAGGATTCCTGCCTCAGCCGGGGAGCCCGGGGAACGAAAACGAAATGGAGCAGCTCCTGTTCAATCAGTTTCATGGAGTCCGGTCGCTCGACCGGATTTACTGCAACAACGGCTCCTTGACCAAGGGTCAGCAGATCAATCTGTTTGGTATGGTGGTGGAGATCACGGCGCTCACGGAAAACGGCCTGCCTGCCGAGGCCGCGTTTCGCTTCACCACGAAACTCGAAAACCCCTATTTCCAATGGATGCAATGGGATGGCAGCTCCTTCGTGCCCTTCACCCTGCCGGCTGTTGGAGAGACCGTAACGCTGGAAGGAAAAACATCTCAAATGGTCTTGTGTCCTTAGCCGCCGTATGCTCATTCAGAAGAAACGACGCGGCTGCCTGAGATGGAGGACTAACAATCAACAGCTCCAGGCTCCGATTAATCACATTCCTTTCCCTTGCTTTGCTTCTTCCAGCGGCTTGCGCCTCACCGGGAGCATTGGCTCCCCACCCCAGGATCGAGGCGCTGTCTGCTGCCTGTCAGGCCGAACTCGAGGCGATCCATGCTGCCGGCTCTTTTCCGGGAGCAACAGCCTCGCTGGTTCTTGCCGATGGCAACGTCATCCGCCTGGCGGTTGGGAAAACCGAAAAGGACGGACGGCCGCTCACGCCCGACGACCGCATGCTGGTCGGCAGCGTTGGAAAAACCTGGGTTGCCGCTCTTGTCCATCAGCTGGCTGCCAGGGGCGAGATCGATTACCACGATAAAGCCCAAAACTGGTTTCCCCGTGATGTCTGGTATCCGCGTATCCCAAACGGCGCCGATGTAACCATTCGTCAGCTGTTGCGTCATCAAAGCGGCCTTGAACGGTACGAGTTCAAGCCGGATTTCTGGCAGGAGCTCGTTCTCGATCCGGACCGTTTCTGGCGTCCGGAAGAGCTGCTGGCATTCGTGCTCGATGACAGGCCGATGTTCCCGGCAGGAGAGGGCTGGGCCTATGCCGACACAAACTACATTCTGTTGGGGATGATCATCGAACGCGTCACAGGTCGGCGTTTTTATGACCTGGCCAGGGATTGGATCAATCGTCCGCACCAGCTCGACGATACCATTCCATCCGACCAGCGACGCCTGCCAGGGGTCGTCCAGGGTACGGTAGTGATGGGGCGCCAGCTGGGGATCGGCCCTTTCACCCTGGCCGATGGAGCCTTCACCTACAATGTTCAGTTTGAATGGTGCGGCGGCGGGTTTGCCAGCAATTCCACCGATCTCGCGCGCTGGGCACGGTTGTTGTTCAGCGAGCGTTTGCTGGGCGCAGACGGATTGGCATCGATGCTTGATGCGGTGCCGGCGCAAGGGCTCGGGCCCGGCAGAAGTTACGGATTGGGAGTCATCCTCACGGACACCCGGCTCGGGCAGTTACGCGGTCACGACGGCTTCATGCCCGGATACCTGACCGCGATGGGCTACTTCCCCGATTCTGGAATCGCCGCTGCTGTTCAAGTCAACATCGATGACGGTCGCTCGGTAGGTATGCCAATGCACGAAGTGCTTGTACGCCTTGCAGAAAAAGCCCGGGGGATCGCAGGAGAGTAGCGGGGTCGGACCAGCGTAAGCTGTTTTAATTAACTATTTTGGCGCTATTCCTTCAACACATCCTTCATCACGCCCCCGGTCGGTGCTGATAGCTTTCTCAAAAATTCGGGGGCCTTCATGTCGCTGGTGAGTGAGATGGCATGGATCCGGATCTTGAGATAGCGGTTTCTTTCCCGCACCACCTGTTCGATGGCATCGCGATCAGTGATCCAGTCCAGACCAGCTGGAACGCCGTCGGTCAGCAAGAATATCGTATCCACCGCCGAGGTGTAGCTCCTCTTCTTGAAGGAGGATTCCGCCCACTTGAAAACCATATCAATGGCCGAGTAGAGGTTTGTTGCCCACATCAGGTGGGCGATTCTAACCTCCACATAATCTCCCTGATGTACGTTGATCTTGTCCACGAACTCCAGGGCTTCTATCTTGTTCTGTTTCGTGGCGCTGGTGGGATTGTTTTTCCAGCTTTCGGCAATCCCCTTGAAGTGCACGATGTTGAAAGCGGTGTCTTCCTCCATCTCCTTGATCAGCCGCACCAGCTCCTTCTTTGCGAGGTCGATGCGCGGCACCTCATCGAAACCGTATCCATAGGATTCCGCTGGAACGATGCCCCACTCCATGCTCTTCGAGAGGTCGATGATCATTGTGTAGTTCTTGGAATAGGAGGAGATGTCAAAGTACCCCTTTGCATAGGTGGGCTTTTTGTATTGGCTGCGCGGGCCCTTCTTGCCGAAGTTGTTTATGAAGGCCTCCCCTTTCTCGGCCCACCAGGACTCCCAGCGGTTGTAATCAAGACCAAAATCCTCCCGGGTCATCTCCACGATCTTCCCCAGGATATCCTCCCGCAAGCGTCCGTTCTCCCGTGGGAGGCGCTTGAGCAGGAGGGGCACCATTCTCGGGTCCCTGAACCGCTTGAGGCGCTCCATCGCCTGAACGCGCACCTGCCACACCGGGTCGTCCAGAATGCCCGCGAGGGCCGACAGGGTGCCTTCAGGCTTGATCCTGGATATCGCATACGCCGCTTCCATCCGCAGCCTTGGGTCCTTGTCGTTTATGAACTTCATGATGATGGGGCCTGCCGCCCCAACCCCCTGCCTGCCCAGGGCCCTTATCAAAGCTATTCTCATGTCCAGGTCGCGTTCCTTCTTCAGGGCCCGCAGGAGCGCGTCCTTCACGTCCGGACCCGGTTCCTCCATGTACCCCAAGGCGATGGCGGACCATTTTCGCACCAGGGGTTTTCGTCCTTGAAAACCCTTCTTGAGGATGGTTTCGATTGCCTCCGGCGATCTGAACTTTTTCAGAACCTCTGTGGCCACTACCTGCATGATGAACTCGTTTTCGTCCAGCAGGCCAAGCAGCAGCATGGCCGCCTTCTTGCCATCCGCCTCTTCCAGGCCCTTGGTGACCTTGACACGTTCGTCGATGCTGCCCGAATCGATTCCCCGCTTGAACTCCTCGATGTAGCGGCGTGCGATCTCATCGTCCTTCACGGGCGTGAAGGCCGTGCAGATCAGGGAGAGCGCCGTGGTGAGCGCCATCCCAAGCAAGTGTCGATAGCCATTATTCATGGCGTGTTTTCCCGATCATGAAACAAATCGTATTCCAGCCAACATAGTGACCCCTGTCGGACATGTCAAGTCCTGGACGCCTTGGGCGGGCACGGCCCGGTAGGTGAATCGTGAAAAAGCTGTACCGGCTCCGTACTGCTACCGCACCACGATCTCGTCCAGGAAGATCCAGGCAAGCCCATTGGCGCCCTTGTGCCAGCCGGGGCAGCGGGGATGGTTCTCGGTCCGGATCTTGATATACCTCGCATGTGTCCCGGGCAGGGAGCAGCGAAAGGTTTCGATGAATGCGCCGTTCTGTTTTTCCGGGCTCCGGCGCTCCGCCGATCCCGCGGGCTGATAGGTTTTGCCGTCGAAAGAAAGAAAAAAATCGACACGCCGGGGGAGAAAGATCCAGACCATGAGGTCCTGGATGAAGTCCACGCTCACCTCGGAAACCGGACCGGCCTTCCCCAGGTCGACCACAGCCTCCATGGAGGTCCCCTCGAAACCGAGCCAGTTGCAGTGAAAATCTCCCGTTCCCTTGAGCCCGTTGGTGAGCGCGCCCGGTCCGCCCACAGGATATTTGTCGCTGGCAGGAGGGTCCAGGCATACCTTCCTGTGCAGGGCCAGGTGGCCCACGAAGCCTCGCTCGAAAAATCGGTTCATCTGTGCGCGGTAGGCCTCGGGCGTGGTGCCGCGCTCCTCCAGGCGCAGCACGCCCTGACTCTTTAGATCGTCAACAAACCGGTGCAGGGTTTTTCGCAGCTCTTCGTTGGGCTGCATCTTGTCCCCCTCCTCTTTGAAAAGGGAAAGAGCGGGCGTGATGTTGCGCTTGGACAGCTCCAGCCGGGCAAAGGTGAGGGGCAGCCGGGCGAAACTGACGCGGCGCGCAAGCACGGCGTCGTCCCTGACCGCATCCGCGGCCCGTGACAGCATGGCGTCATAAACCGAAATTTTTTCCGGCGTGAGGAAAGTTTCCACACCGTCCCAGGGATAGCCGTAGATGCCCAGCTTGCCCTTTGCCGCTTCCAGGGCATCGTGCATGGCTTCGATGTAGTCATTGATATGGGTTGCAGCCTCTCCGTAATAACCCCTGAGGAAATCGTCCTTCACCGCTTCCAGGTCCACATCCGGATTCCAGAGCAGCTTGGCGATCAGGTAGGTGCGCAGCTCATGGAATTCGCTGCGAGAGCCGCCGCTGCCCTGCTGGAACATCATGGTGATGCGGTTGTCCCTGAAGAAACGGATATTGGGTTGGAGCACGCGAAGGTTCGGGAAGGGGTCGATGTAGTTGCGAAACTGCACCACGTAGTCCCAGAGGTAGATGTTGTCCGTGAGCCTGCCCCAGTCAGTGATATCTTTGGAAAACGCGCCTTTGCCCTGGCTGGCCGCGATGGGCCGGCCCCGGTCGCACTCGATGGTGCAGAGCATGATGTTCACGTTCTTTTCAGGCCGCAGGTTCCTGGGTGCGGAGCGGGTGTACTGGTAGGCCAGGGTCGAGATGGTTTTTTCCGGAAAGACCCGGGCCACCCGGTTTACAAAGGTCAGCAGCGAACCCGCGTGGCTGCCGTGTTTTTCATCCAGCGCCCGGCAATTGCTGCACCGGCAGGGATTGTATGTGTCGTTCTGGGATACGGACCAGTACCGGGCCAACGGTTTTTCCTTCATCCGCTCTTTCATGCCCGCGACCACCAGATCAAACACATCGGGATTCGTGAGACAAAGCTGGGAATCGGGCGTCCGGTTTCCGTTAACCTCGGCAAAATATTCGGGGTGGTCATCGAAGTAGCGCGCCGGGGGAACGAGGTCGTCAAAGGTATGCACGTAAAGACCCCAGGCCCTGGTGCGATCGTTCCGGTTGTGCAGCTTGTGCCAGGCCGCATAACCATCATCCTGCAGATCGGGCATCAGGATCTCGCGGTAGGTGAAGCAAGGCACATCGGTCCGGTCGATCTTTGGCAGGAGGATGGTCTCCATGCTGGGTATGAAGGCGGCGTCCCGGCTGTACTTCCGGCAGCCGAGAAAGTCTTCCAGGAACGTGTAGACCCCGTTCAGCGAACCCCTGCCCGTTCCCCCGGCAATGACCAGGCGCCTGCCATCGGTCCGGAGGGTGAAACCGTCTTCCCCCAGTGCGCTCCAGTCCACATCCCCGGGGAAACGCTCCACAAGCCCGGCGCTGCCGATGCAGATGATCGAGTCCCCGGTAAGCTGATCATCGACCTCCACCGGGATCTCCGCCCCTGAGATGGCCTTCAGATGGTATTGAAGCTCGGCAGCGGCTTTCCGGTCCGTGTCCGATGCGGCGGAAGAGAGCACGATCCGGTAGCTGGAGCTTCCCTGCCGGACCAGCGCCGGTTCATTGGTCAGCCCGCATCCGCCTAACAGGAGCAGGACAAAAACATCGCCAATCAACGACCAGGGGCGAATTCCGCCCATCATCGTTCTCCTCAAAAATCGCCTTCTGTTTTGCCGGTGTGGGATCTCTGCCCGGAGTCATGCCTGCCCTTCATCTGCCAGGCCTTCCGGACATTCCGTCAGCTCATCCCCAAGGCCGGAAAGCATCTCTTTTCGTATCATATCCATCCGGTTCTGAACTATTTCCGCCATTGCCTTGTCCGGGGCATAAAAGACCGGCATCAGGTCGTCTACGGGCCTGCCATCGTTGACAGCATTGATCCATTTCTGAACCTCGCGGACATAGGCGTCGAGCGCGCAAGCCCCGTTGGGATTGTCTTCGGCATCGATGTATGCCGGCGGCGGTGCATCACCCTGGATTATCCAGACGAAATCAGGCACGTCGGGCATGGCCGGCTCCAGCCGGAAATAGAACACACCCAGCACATCGCTCCAGCCCTTGTAAAGCCAGCCGTCCAGCACCTTCCCGCACCACTTCTGATAGTTCAGAAACACCTTTGCCTTGTGCGCCAGATCGATCAGCGCTTCGGTGTTTTCCAGGCCGGATAACGCTATCCGGTCAATGCGGATCATCTTTGATATGTCTACGTTCATTGTTTTTCCTTGGCATACCTCTTTTCTTCGCCTCATCCAGGAAGAGCCGGAAAAAGGCTTTTCTTGAAAGCCCGCTTGCGAAGAAACCGGCAGCCTATGAGCCCCAACCAGCAAGAGCGAAAGGGGTTCCGCTCCTACGGCTGTTTCCTGCGGCCGCCGCCGACCATTTTGCCGAACGGCCTCGCCTTCAGGGAGTAGTTCTCGGTAACGTACGCCTTCCACTTCTCCTCGAAGCTGAACGGCGACATATCGAGATGTTCCTTCAGGATCTCGGCGATGGGTTTGCGCTCCTTCACGGCCAGGGCGATCGGGCCGAACTTCTTCGGATGTTTTTTCAGGATGAAATCCACGTACGACCAGGAAAACATGTGATCCGGCGGGGTGAGCATGTCGATGTTCTTGGAGGATACTTCCAGGAACGAAGGCGCCTCTCCCTTTTCCACATCCTTTCGCACCGAGGGCTCCCACTGCCCGAACTTGAAGCGCACGTTCGTGTCGCCCTCCCTGTAGCAGTAGTTCCGCACCCCGCCCCCGTACTGCTTGAACTGAAGCTCGTGATGGTGAGCGTACCCGGCGTCCAGCCAGCCGCCCTTCATGTTACCGGGCCAGATTCCGTTCCACACGTTCGAAAGCAGGCAGTGCACAACGTTGTGAACAACCGCCTGGTGGAGCTCGTACTCCTCGTGCAAAAAACCCTTGTTGTAGAAGATGGTGAAAATCGGCGCTTTTCCAAGCAGGTATGACTTGGTGTTCGAGTTCTGGCGGCAGTACTTTTTCGCGGAACGCACGATCTCATGCTCGCGCTCCCACATCATGACATGGGTTTTCGCCAGAAAATCCTCGTCCTTTGCGCCGAGCTCCTTGCACACCTTTTTGTACAGCTCCTCCAGCCGCTCCAGGTAGAGGTGCATGCCGGCATGCGTTCTCCTCGCTTGCTTCTCGGGGCTGACTACCGGAATGTTGTATGTCAGAACAAAATGCGCGGATTCGCAGTGCATTATGTTCCGGGATTTCATGTACTCGTCGATCTGGCGCATCTTCTCGAGCCATTCCTGCGCGGCCTTCCGCTCCGCCTCGATCTCTTCCGCGACATCCTTGTCGCACCTGGGACAGTCGATCTTCAACGTGCCGCCGCATCCCTTGCACCTGATCGTCTCGCTGCACCTGATCGCCACGGTTTCCAGCTCGATCTCCTTTTTGCTGTGTCTCTTGCACCAGGTCCATCCCTTGTCGTTGCAAAACCTGCAGTCGGGCTTTTCCTTTTCCTCCTGGCCGTTGACGGAAAAAGAAAGCGCTGCAAAGAAAAACATCGCATAAACAGCCGCTGTACGCATCGGGGATTCTCCCTGTTTACTGTCCGTCCTCCCGGTCTTTCCGGTTTTTTTCTTCCAGCACTATCTCAATCTTCCCCCCTTGCTCGCTTTCTTTTATGAGCTTTCCGCTGTCATCCAGCCACGCTTCCATCCTCTGAAATCCGCCCAAAAGGCTGTAATGATGAAGGAGCCGGTTTTCTCCCCGGACATTCACCTCCTGCCTGCCCTTGTATTCCACCTGGAGCGTGAGGATACGCATGGCGCTCGGGTGGAACACGCCGATCTGTACGATCCGCCCGGGCTCGATATCAAGCCGTGAAAGCATAAGCCCCAGGTGAAAGACCTGATTGTTGTCGAAAAAAAGGCCTTCGCGCGGAAGGGGAACCGTTTTTTTCGTTGCGCGCTCTCCTTCCCGGCTTTCACAAAAAACTTCCCCTTCCCGCACCACGCAAAGCCTGAGAGCATCCCCGAAATCCGCCCGGTGTTGCAAAAGGCGGCCTTCGCTGTCGAAACGGGTCATGATCTCTCCGCTAATGTTGTTTAACGCTGTTGCGGATACAAAAGTGAAACCCGCCGGCTCGCTGTCCGCATCGTCAGCGCCGAGAAAGATCGTCTCTTCCGTGCCTGAGCGTTCGCCGTTCATGAAGTACGCATACCGCAGGGACTCGCCCGTTTCGACAGGAGGGCAAAACGGTTTCAGCGCGACCGGAGCACGGCTTTCCTCAGGCTTCGGAATGTAGTCCAGAACCTCGATCGCCTCGATCTTGACCGTGCCGCCTCCATCGAGACGCAGATGTCCCGCGTCGAGAAAGCTGAGCTGGCCCGCGGCCGGGTCCATTGGCACCCATCCCATCTCTCCCAGGCGCACCTCGCTCCAGGAATGGCCGGCAAACCCGCCTCCCTCGCCGGTCCTGATGTAGATCATGCCCGCAACGACCCTGGCCGGGATAAGGACGCTCCGGCAAAGGGCAACGTGCAGGCGCGCCATCCCCGCCGAACACCCCTTTCCCTCGGTCATGGTCTCCAGGGCGCCTTTTTTCTCCGACAGATCCAGCCTGATGTTCCGGCTGACCCAGAGCCCGAGCGAATGAGCAGCGTGCCAGCGGTTTTTCAGCCCTTCCGTTTCTGTTAACGCCCTTCTCAGGATTTCGCGCGATCCGCTTTCGATCAAGGGATCGACCTTGAGGAACTCGCTTTGGCTGAAAACGGCTTCCGGCGGCGTGGGAAAAACAAGGGCTTCTCCGGGCTGATAATGGAAAGAGCGGATCATAAAGGTTCCGGCGGCCTTTCCTTCCTTCAGGGCGCCTTGAAAGGTCTGCCTGCGGGTGCTGAGGCGTGAAACGTCCTTGATGTCCGGGGCTTCGATCACGGCATTCAGGCAAAGAAAGGTTAGGGCCGAGCGGTTATCGATCCCGGCATCCACGGGAAAAAAACCGATCGCTTCCCTCGCTTTCGAGACCAGCTTCTCGGCGGTTTTCGGATCAGCGGGCCGATAAACCAGCTTTTCCGCGGGCCTTTCCAGCTTGACGAGCTCTCCGTTTTCCGTAACCCATAACAGCGTGCGTCCGGCTCCGTCGCTGCGGTCAAGTGAAAACCTGCCGCATTGGTACTCCTTGCCGTGGTACTCAAGAACCTCCTCGCCTTCGCGTTTCACCGTCACCGTGCAGACGGAGGAGTCGTTGATGCTGAACACCTTCATTGTGTGTTCTTTTTTTTCCGCGTTCAAAAGCTCGAGAACCGGATAGGCCAGGCAGCAAGACACACACGTGTCATCAGGGAGCGCGATCGTGCGGCTTTCCTTTGTTTCCCCGTTGCGGACCACGCTGTACACGGCATCGCCCTTGTCGAAGTCAGCGGTTCTTCTCTCCTTTGTATACCCCTTGCTGTAGTCGACGCCTGCAGAGATCATACGCCCGCTCTTGTCGTCGAGCCGGTACAAGGCGCTGCGGGTGGTCTTGCCCGTGGAAGACTGAACAACGGTCTTCGAAGAATACACAAGAATCTGCCGTCCGTCCCTGTTGGACGAATAACTTTTTTCCACGCAATACCCGGCCAGGCGGCCGCCTATCTCCAGGGCATAAACGCGCGGCTGAAGAGGCCCGATGAAACGGTTGCCGCGCCGCTGGTCAGCGCAAAGAACCGGACAGGCGGAAAGGAAGATGTAGAGTGTTAAAAAAAACTCTTTCATGGCACATCGCCCACAAGGTGGAAATCGAGTCAGGACCGTTTATGATAATCGTATTGAACCGTGATTCGTAGGTTTTTTTGATTTCCATTCAATTTGTGCCTCCCGTACGGATCGTCAAAGATGCGTTTTGGGACTGGAGGGCCTGATGGCAAAGAGAGACAGTATCCTTTCAGCACTGGATAAACACCTGAAGGTTTCCGATTTCTCGGACTACACCCCCATCGGCCTTCAGGTGGAGGGGAGCTCGAACGTGAAAACGATCGTCACGGGTGTCAGCCTGAACATGGCCCTCCTCGAAGCGGCGAAGGAGGCTGGAGCGGAAATGGTGATCGTGCACCATGGCATGTTCTGGAAGGGCGAGTCGCGCGTGCTCAAGGGGACGCGCAGGAACAGGGTCGCGTTTCTTCTGGAAAACAACATGACCCTTGCCGCCTACCACCTTCCGCTGGACGCCCACCCCACGCTTGGAAACAACGCCGGGATCATAAAGAAACTCGGTGCGCGCCGGAAAGAGCGCTTCGGAGATTACAACGGCAATCTGATCGGTCACATCGGCGCGTTCGACCGGGCATTGGGAGCGAAAAAAGTCGTTGCCGCGGCAAAACAGTTCACGCCAGGCATGCCACTGTACTTCCCGGGCGGCTCTTCAAAAGTTAAGCGGCTCGCGGTGGTGTCCGGAGGCGCGGGTTCCGTTTTCGAGCAGGCGAGCGAGGCCGGGGTGGATCTTTATGTAACGGGCGAGCCGTGGGAACCGGCCAAGGCGCTCGCAGAAGAGACCGGTGTCGGCTTTCTGGCGCTCGGCCACCACAACAGCGAAAAGCCCGGCATCACAGCGCTGGGCGGGTGGGTGAAAAGAAGGTTTGACGTAAAGGTCCGGTTCATCGACGTGCCTAACCCGGCGTAGGAACATGGTGAAAGAGCCTGGCGTTCCCGGGTCCCCTGGTGTAGAGTTCGGTGTTTCCCGGCTAAACGGGCTATGCCTTGAACACGTTGTCGGCTGGCCGGCACGCGCCGCGGGTGTCTATCACAACCTTTACAACATCCGCAAACTTGTCGTGGTCAACAGCATCGTGCGCGGTTGAAATCACGGCGGCATCGTAGCCGGTCTTCTCCACCTCTTCCCACGTGCGGCTCTTGATTCCGGCCAGCTGCGGGTGTTCGCGCGTCTGCGGGACAACAGGGCAAAAAGGGTCGTAGTAATCGATTTTTGCGCCTAGGGACAGCAGCTTTTCCCACAGGGTATATGTGGGGCTTTCACGGTCGTCGTCCACGTTCTTTTTGTACGCGAGTCCCACTAGCAAAAGCCGACAGCCGCGTATCGATTTGCCGTGTTCGTTCAAAGCCAGAAGAGTGCGCTGAACAACGTAGCTCGGCATGGAGGTGTTGATCTCGCCTGCCAACTCGATGAACTTCGTGGGTATCCCGTGCTCCCTGGCCTTCCACGAGAGGTAGAAGGGATCGATCGGAATGCAGTGGCCACCCAGTCCGGGACCCGGGTAAAACGGCATGAAACCGAACGGCTTAGTGGCTGCCGCCTCGATGACCTCCCAGATGTCGATGTCCATCTCGGAAAAAACGATCTTCAGTTCGTTCACGAGCGCAATGTTGATGCAGCGGAAGATGTTTTCCGTCAGCTTGGTCGCTTCCGCCGTGCGGCAGGTGGAGACCGGGATGGTTTCGCATATCACCGTGTCATAGAACGCCCTCGCCGCCTCAAGGGAATCCGAAGTGATGCCTCCGACCACCTTCGGAATCTTGGCTGTTCCATAATCCTTGTTGTTGGGATCTTCGCGCTCAGGCGAATAGGCCACGTAAAAATCGCTCCCTGCCTTGAGGCCGGACTTTTTCTCGAGGGTTGGCACAAGAACCTCTTCGGTTGTGCCCGGATAGGTGGTGGACTCCAGAACAATAAGCTGGCCGGATCGAAGGTAGGGTCCCATCTGTTCCGCTGTGTTGATGATATAGCTCAGGTCTGGATCCCGGTTCTTGGTCAGGGGCGTTGGAACGCAGATCAGAGCCGCATCACACTCGGAAACGCGGCCGAAATCGTTGGTGGCTTCAGCACGGGGGATCTTCCTGCGGTCGGGTCCGTCCTTGCGATCGGTTACAAAAACGGAGGCGATCATTTCGGAGCTGAAATGACGAATATATGATTCGCCCTTTTTCAGCATCTCAACTTTCCTTTCATCCACGTCTATGCCGAGCACGCGGAACCTGGTTTTTGCAAACTCTATCAGAAGAGGCAACCCTACATATCCCAGGCCAACGACACCTACCGTGGCATTGCGGCTCTCCACCTTTTTTAATAGCTCTTTTATCATGTACGGTTTCCAGTCAATCAGATTTTCCGGCAGGCCGCTGCTGCTGCTACCTCCTGCTTATAAGGTTGTTTTCCTCGAGGTACTTGACCACCTCGTCCGCGCACTCGTCAATGGAAAGCTTTCCAGCGTCTATGTGAAGCTCCGGCTTTTCAGGCGCTTCGTAGGGAGCGGAAATGCCGGTGAACTCCGGAATCTGGCCGGCCCTCGCCTTCTTGTACAGCCCCTTGGGATCGCGTTTCTCGCACACCTCGATCGGGCAGTCCACGAACACCTCGATGAAGTCGCCGGGCTCCATGAGATCGCGCACCTTGTCCCTGTCGTTGCGGTACGGAGAGATGAAGGCGGTCATGACCACAACACCCGCTTCAGCGAAAAGCCCTGCCACGTGGCCGATGCGCCGGATGTTTTCCTCCCTGTCATCGGGCGAGAATCCGAGGTTCGCGTTGAGGCCGTGTCGCACGTTGTCCCCGTCAAGCACATAGGTCCTGATGCCGCGCTCGTACAGCTTCCCTTCCACAGCCTGCGCAACGCTCGATTTACCCGAAGCGGACAGCCCCGTGTACCACATGCAGATCCCGCGGTGGTCGTTCAGCGCCTCCCGATCCTCCTTTGTAACGGATGAGTGGTGCCACGTGACATTCGTTGCAACCGAGCTCTTGTAAAGCTCATGATCCGCCTTCAGGATCCGCCCGAGCTCAGGCCGCATCAGCCTGGGATCGGGTGTCTCGCCCGATTCGACTGCAGAGCCTAGCTCCGCTGCCGTCATGCTGACAGACTGCCATCCCTTGTCCTCGTGCTCTTCGGCGGGCCCCATTCTTCCCAGTTCGTTGAAATAACCTGTGCGGCCCACGCAGACCGGCTCGATCTCGAGGCCGCCCTCCGCCATCTCGAACATGTCCCTGGCCGAAAAATCATCGAACAGGGGGGTGCCGTCATCGAAAAAAGCTCCCGCGTGCCCGGGCTCGATAACGATGTGCGAGAATCCGAGGTTCTGTCGATAGACGGCATGCATGACAGCTTCCCTGGGGCCCGCGAAAAACCTTTTCATGTCAAGAGCAAGAAGGATGCATTGATCGTTGATGTCGTAGCCAACGCTCTTCCAGAGCTCAACGTCCTTGTCGCCTTTTCCGAGCAACCGCTTCTCCTGAAGCGTTCTAAGGCTTTTTACCAGCGTTTCGGCGGGCACAAGACCGGATTCGTTGCTGCCGACCAGGGGGTTCAGGACTATACCTGTGAGGCTGCCCTCGCGCGTGAGCTCCTCCGCGGCGAGAACCAGCCCGTACTCCTGCGATCTCAAAACGGCTGTGTCGCAGTGAAGGGCCACCACCTTTTCCCAGCGGCGGTTCGCGC
This sequence comes from uncultured Phycisphaerales bacterium, assembly GCA_964542475.1. Lineage (GTDB taxonomy): Bacteria > Planctomycetota > B15-G4 > B15-G4 > CAYZWU01 > CAZIUL01. Next base: position 109,557 of record CAZIUL010000003.1, read on the forward strand.
AAAACTCCCTGGTTTTCCGGGGCGGCATGATCAGATCGCTCAATAGCGGATTGGGCTTCTCCGGGATAACCTCCACCTTGCCGCCGAGCAGCCATTCCCTGCTGTCCGCCAGCTCCTGCCGTGCGCCGGGGTGGTCCCTGCGTCCGGTTTCATAGATGCTTTCCAGGTACTTGTCGGCATCCCATAGATAAAGGTCCTCAACCGTTATGATCCCTACGATCTCATTGCGGTCGTCGATGATCGCGAGGCGGTCCCCGCTTTTCAGTCTTTTCGCCTGCTCTGCCCCGATCCTGAATACCGGGGGTATGGTCCATGAGTACTTCTCGCCGCCCCGAACCAGAACCCTCTCTTCCAGCACCCGGTTGTAATCCGCGCCGTTCATCGGCCCTTCGAGAGGCGAAAGAACGCCGTCGCCGAACCTGTACAGAACAGCAAGGTCTTGTTTCGAAATGTGGTACGCGTCCAGGGCCCTTGCCTCGCGGATGAACTCATCCATGTGCTCTTTGGGAACCTGCCGGTTCGTTGGCTCCTTTAATCCGCCGTGCACGGGCACGAGGGGACCCTTGGCCTTTGCCTCCAGGTAACCGAGAACCTCTAGTCGCCTTCTGACAAGATCCGCTTCGGACTTTGGGATATCTCCTCCAAGGGAAAGCTCGCCCGTGGAAACGATATCAGCCATCACATGCTGCACAAAGCCCGCAACCGACTCGAAGCTCGTGCCCTCGATGTGGTGCCCTATGTCCTCATACAACCGGTTGTGCAGCTTGATCTTTTTTTCTTTGCTGGCCTTCATTCATTAAACCCTCTGGATACAGGATTGCCAAAAACCAGGGACATATACCCTATCGAACCCTGAACATACGATCATTTACCTTTTTAGAAACCAACTTTGCAAGGGGTGGTTTTAGGAAGATTAGGAAAGGATCATACAAAACCCCATCTTGTCGATGGGGTTTTGTTCGTGTTGGTAGCGGAGGAGGGACTCGAACCCACGACCTACGGATTATGAACCCGTCGCTCTGACCGACTGAGCTACTCCGCCCTGTTGTTTTCAATTTTTCGGAAAGTTACACCAGCGAACCCGATCCTTCAAGGGTTTTTCTTTCCGCTGTCTACCCCTGCCGAACAATCTTGGGTGCTGGATCGAACCCAGCCATTTTATATCAACGAATGAGAATTAAAAAGGAATTCCTGTTGAAATCTCATCCTTCCGATGAGATAGTATGTAGCTGCACCCACTTACGGCACCCGCTTGTAATCCAATCACACTATTTATATTACCCCGGGATTTCAGGAGAAAACCATTATGCTGAACAAAACATGCAGAAAATCAACCCTGTTTGCAGCGGTATCCATCGCCATGCTTTGCCTTGTAGCAGGCCCGGCCCTTGCGGGGAGCGACAAAGACGCAAACATTCAAGAACCTGTCAAGCTGGCCAAGATATCAATCACGGGCAGCCTCCAGGATGCCCTGCCCCCCTCAAATCCTTTCGGCCCCACGCCCATGTACTTCAAGCGGCTTCTCGACCTCATCGATAAGGCCGCCCAAGACAAGAACATAGAGGGGATCGTTCTCGAGGTGGACTCGCCTGCCATCGGATTCGCAAAGGTTCACGAGGTGAACAAGGCGCTCAAGGCGTTCAAGGACTCCGGGAAATCGATCTTCGGATACGCGGAGTCGCTCGGCATGAAGGATTTGATGATAATGTCGACCTGCGACTACCTGGCGATTCCCGAATCAGGCACCGTGTTGATTCCTGGGCTAAGCATCGAAGCCCTGTACATGAAAAAGTTTCTAAAGAAGCTGGGTGTGCAGTTTCTGGTCGAGCACATCGGCGACTACAAGACAGCTTTCGAGGACTTCAGCCGGGACTCGATGTCGGATGCCAACCGCGAGGTGCTCAACTGCCTCCTGGACGAATACTACTTTTCAATCATAAACACGATCGCAAAAAACCGGGGCATTGACAACCTCGAGGTGATAAGAGCGATCGACCAGGCCATACTCATGCCTGACGATGCGGTGAAAGCCGGCCTGATCGACGCAACCTGCTACAGGGATCAGTTCGATGATCTGATCAAATCGAAGCTGAAAGCCCAAAAAATAGAGATCAACAACAAGTACGGACGCAGCGACAAGGATCTTGATCTCGACAATCCCATCGTCCTTTTTTCCCAGATCATGTCTTCCCTTACCGGCAAGAAAAAGAAAGAGTCCAAGAATCCCAAGATAGCTCTCATCTATGCATCCGGAATGATCCACTCCGGCAAGAACCAGATGGATCCCTTCTCGGGACAGGTGACAATAGGCTCGGACACCCTTGCAAAGGCGATACTGGATGCGGCTGATGACGAGACCGTTAAAGCCATCGTCCTGAGGGTGGACAGCCCCGGCGGTTCAGGGCTCGCCTCAGACATCATCTGGCACGCGGAGGTGAAGGCTGCCGCGAAAAAGCCGTTCATCGTGTCCATGGGTGACGTGGCAGGATCGGGCGGGTACTACATTGCCATGGCAGCCGACAAGATCTTCGCGGAACCGTCAACCATTACGGGTTCGATCGGTGTTGTCTCGGCGATTCCGAACGTGAGCAAGACCATGGACAAGCTCGACATCACTGTTGAACGCATCTGCCGAGGCCGCAACGCCTCGCTCATGTCTCTTTTTGCTCCTCCTGACGAGGTCAACATCAAGCTGCTCGCGGACTACATGGAGAAGTTCTACTGGAAGTTCGTGGACAAGGTGGCTGCCGGGCGGAAGATGTGCCCGAAAGAGGTTCACAAGCTCGCGCAGGGCCGTGTTTGGACCGGGCGCCAGGCGCTTGACAACGGCCTCGTGGATGTGCTGGGCGGACTCGACGATGCGATCCTGTTCGCAAGGGCAAAGGCCGGGCTCATGGACAATCCGGACTGGGAGATCAAGGAGATGCCCGAATCGCCGGATTTCTTCCAGGCCCTTTCCGAGGCAATGGGAGTAAAGGTTTTTCTCAAGGAGATCATGACCGCGGCAGGCATGAACGTGACCGAGTCCTTTGTTCTGGATAATCCGGAGGTCAGGGCACGCATCGGGCGGCTGTACTCGGTCTGGAACCTCTGCATGAACGACTCCATGCTTCTGCTAATGCCCATGGATATTCAGGTTAACTTTTAGCCCGCTTATTTCATACACTTCGTCGCGAGGCACTGTAACCTGCACTGTGGTTGCCCTCCGGTTTAAAAATACCCGCATCCCCTGAGGGGAGATGCGGGTGTTTTTTTCGCGTTAAACCGCTGTTGCTGTGCTGCTATATGACCTCGATCGCCACAGGATTCGACTGATAATTAAAAGGCGCGTAAGTGGTGTACGCAAAGAACATGACCAAACCCACGGCCTGAGGAGGCAGCGGCCCATAGGTGTTCAGCTGTGCCTGTCCCCGTCCGTCGGCATCCAGAACACCCATGAAGCCCTGCATGACGCCGGCCATGCCCAGCTTCAAGGTAATTCCGGTAAAAGTATCCCAGTTCAGTGGCAGGTGCCCGCCACCGGGGAGCGGTGTTCCAGGCGAAATGCCGGTTACGCTTCCGAGCAGAAAGTAGTTATCGCCGGCATGGTACGGGCTGGCATCGAGATCGAAGTTGACATAAGATTGCACGCTCGAATCGATCTCGTACACATCAGGTATCAGGCCTGTAGGCACGAGCCGCATGTCATCGTAGTATACCTCGGTGGCGCTGTTTCCAAAGAGGTCCACGGCAGCGATGTCCGTCGTGCCGCCGCCAGCGCCGAACACCCCCTCTGACCACACATATCCGCCGCCGTATACCGGGTGGTCGGTTATGATGGGATCATCGAGAAGGGTTCCGTCGTAGTAGACCTGCACCCAGTCCTCGTCGAGATCAACGTTGACCTGGATCTTCTTCCACTCCTTCGTGACATAGGGTATCTTAACATTGTCTGCTGCACCGCAATCACCGACCAGTTTTCCCGAGGCACTGTCGAAGTCCAGCTGAACCGACCAGAAATAGGGCCCACTCGGGAAGGCATAGGTGTTGAGCATGATGAAGTGCGAATTGCCGGTGTAGAAACGCGGGAGAAACTGCCAGGCGATGTAGCTCCAGCGCCCCTCGTCGTAGTCGAAGTACTGGTGGACAAGGTCTGAGTTGGGCAGAATCTCGACGGATTGGTAGTCGCTTTGACAAAACTTGTCAGAAACATCGGCATCACAACCCGCTGCCCATTCCTCCCAGCTGCTCTGATTTACGATGGGTCCCAAATTGTAAAGATCGAAATCATCAAACCAGTCGGCTGAAGCCGCGCCTTGCAGACCCAACAGAACTACAGCAACCGCGCCAAACAAAAGAACTCTCTTCATGGTTTACCCTCCTAATATCGGCTCTCCCGGATGAAGCCTCTTCAATAACCATTTTCCCGACGCTGGTACCTTGCAGACCGGGACAAAGCCGCAAACTTCAGGGCCTCGGAATATCCCTTTTCAGTGACACACCAATACCCCGGACCAGATCGGCTGTTACACATGCTTCTTTGTTCACTGGTTTATTGTCTTTCTGCGATGCCGCTGGCAAGGCATCAAAATAGGCTCATTGCGAATATTATAATAAAAACCAATAATCGATCAAAGAAAATATTGATGGGAAAAAGCCCCGCGTTGCACTAGCAATAGAGGGGATAACCTATCATTGTTTTTTGCGGCTCTCGCGGATGAAGATGTTCTTGAAATAAAGCGGTCCGCCGTGGCTCTGGAGCTCTATCTGGCCTGCCGGGTAGATCGGTTTTTGCCTCTCCCAGTAGTTCTCCATGACGACATTATCCACGACCAGCTCACCGTTTAGAAGCACGGTAACCTTGTCGCCGTTCATCAGGATCCTGAAGCGGTTCCATTCGCCGGGAGGGTTGTCCGCTTTCTTGCTCGGTTCGCTCGGGTTCTTCTTGTTGTTGTAGAGGCCGCCGGAGCCGACCTCGCGGTCCCAGATCTGCACCTGCGGGCTGCCGCGAAGGTAGATGCCGCTGTCCCCTCCCGGAGGAATCTTCCAGTCCACCAGCAGCTCGAAATCGGTGTACTCCCTTGCCGTGCACAGGCTGTGGCCCTTGCCGTCGAAGACGAGCACCCCGTCTTGTACGCGCCAGTGCTTGCGCATCTCCAGGTCAGCTTTCTTCTGTGCTTTTTCAAGCTCGTCCCCGGGCATTCCCGCGCGCGCGGCAGGGTTCTGCACGAGCCCTTTCCACCCCGAAAGGTCCTTTCCGTTGAAGAGACTCTCGAAGCCGTCCGGGGGCACGTTCAGCTTGAGATCCCTGATGCGGATGTTCCTGAACTCCACCCGGTGCCCGTGACCCAAAAAGCCGATGTGCCCGGACTTCCGTTTGATACCGGGATGGCGCTTCAGCGAATCCCGGTCCTTCACGTCGTCGAGGTCCGCGTTCACGATGACCCGGCTGTTCAGCGTGATCCGCACCTTTGAGCCGCGGCACATGATCTCCTCGGTGTTCCATTCGCCCGTTTTCTTCAAGAACCCGCGCTTTGCCGGGAAAAGGCCGTAAACAGAGCCGTGGTACTGAGCGGGCCGCAGGCTCGCGTACTGGGGCGCGTCGTTGTCCAGTATCTGGATCTCCATCCCCTGGTAAGCGGGATTGCCTTCCAAAGGAGCGCGGATCCCCACTCCGTTGTTTCCTCCGGGTTGGAGCTTGAACTCGAACCGGAAGATGAAGTCTTCGAACACATCTTTTGTAAAAAGGTTGCCTCCTCCACTGGCAGTGCAGACCAGCACGCTGTCCTCCACCACGTACCCCGGCCCCCTGCCGTGCATCAGGGTCCAACCTGAAAGATCGTTCCCGTTGAAAAGAGGCGTGAACCCCTGTTCCATCCCCGGGCTTGTCTGCTCTTCCCGGCCATCTTCCCGGGAAAGGGATAAGGGGCAAATGAGCGCCACAAGCATCAATGTACAGCCAATCCGCTGCAATGAGAAAACCGACATTTCAATCCTCCGGAAAAGGTTTCGGGGGGCCGCCCTTACAACACACCCGGCGGCATGTTTTCGTTTGTTGTGAAGGGCCGTCCCTATTTGCGCGAGTATTTGGGCTGAGCCTTTTCTCGCTCCAGGATCTTCTTTGCGCCCAGAACAAAGTCATCGGTGAGCAGGTTGTCGATTGTTTCTTTAGCGGTAGTCTCGATCCACCGGTCAAAGTCCGGAAAAGCAACCCTCTTGATGGTCCTTAGGGTTGATTCCACTGCGAACGGCGCGTTTTTCGTGATCATGTCCGCCCAGGCATGGCCTTCCTCATACAGCTTGTCCGCGGGAACAGCTTTGTGAATGATTCCCTTTGAAAGGGCTTCCTCCGGTCCGATCATGCGGCCGGTGCAGAAGATGTCTATTGCCGGGCCGGCCCCGATCTTCCGCATCATTGCCTCCGGCCCCATCCACCCCGCCATCACTCCGATTGTGGCTTCCGGAAAGCCGAACAATAGACCGCCTTCCTTCTTTCCGCCCGATGCGCCGTAGAGAATATCGCACATCATGAAAATCTCGGCTCCTCCACCCAGGGTAAAGCCCTTCATGAGCCCCACAATCGGAACCCGGAGCTTGAACATCTTGCGCACAACCGCGCGGCCGTCCATGAGATGAGCGTAGGCATCCTTGTAGCGCATGTTCTTGTAGCCGCCGTCGTCCGTCTTTTCGACAAGCTCGTTCAGGTCCGCGCCAAAGCTTGCGTGCGGCCCTGCGCCCCTCAATATGGTCACACGTACGCTGTGATCGTTTTCGATCTCGTCAAGCTTTTCGGACAAGGCTTCGAGCATTGGCGTGTTGAAAGCGTTGCCCGCATCCGGGCGGTTCAATGTGAGGACCGCTACCGCGGGGTTGTTTTTTTCCTTCTCGAGGAGCACAAGGTTTTCGTCTGCCATCACGTTCTCCCTATTCAGCTGGTCTTATTTTATTCCGGTTTATATGTCTTCTTTATTCAAGCTCCGGGCATCTCGATTACAGCCCGCCCGGTGATCTTGCCTTCGTGAAGATCGTTGAAAGCCGCCTGGATTTCGTCCAGCTTATAAGTACGGCTTACAAGCACATCCAGAGGAATCTCGCCCGCTTCCAGGAGTTTTATCACATCCGGAAAAAGCCGGGTCGGGCAGCCCCATGAACCGCCTATCCTCTTCTGCATGCCCATGAAAGCCCCGGCCTTGAGCTGGACCTTGTCGAGCGTAAACCCGATGACCGCGATCTCGCCGCCCTTCCGTACGGTCTGGAACGCCTCCGTGATCGTCTGTGACATTCCAACGCAGTCGACCGCCACCCTTATGCTGTCGCCGGTCATTTTTTTGAGCTGTTTGTAGAGCTTCTCCTGTCCTGCGGCGTTGACGGCTTCGGCTCCGAGTTTTGAGGCGAGCTCGAGGGCGCCATCCTTGACATCCACGGCAAAGAGCTTTTCAGCTCCGAGAGCCTGTGCAACGGCGATCGCCGCCAAGCCCAGGCCGCCTGCTCCAAAGACAACAACAGAGTCCCCTTTTTCGATCGTTACCCGTTCCTTCAGCGCATAGTAGGTGGTGGAAACCGCGTCCGCTGACACGCAAACGCGTTTGAGATCGAGCCCTGGCTTCATCTTGAAGGCGTATTTTGCGGGAATCGTCACGAACTCCGCGTAAGCCCCGTCTCTCTGCGCCCCGAGCATAACACCCTTGGGACAGAGGTTGTCCTCCCCGCGCCCGCAGAAGGCGCAATCCCCGCACCCGTAAACCGGGGGCAGGAGCACAGCGTCGCCCTCGGCCAATCCTTGTGCGCCCGGGCCCAGCCCCGCGACGGTTCCCGAGGCCTCGTGCCCGAGCACAAGCGGGTATTCGACAGGCACGTGCCCCTCGTAGATGGTCAGATCGGTGTGGCAGAGCCCGTTGGCAGCGACCTTCACCAGCACCTCTCCGTTGCCGGGTTCGGGTATCGGTATTTCCTCGACAGCCAGCTCCTTGGCGGCTTTGAGCACCGCGGCTTTCATTGTTCCTGTCATTTCGACTTCTCCTTAATCTGCATACTGCCGGTTTGTACGGGCAGCCCCGGGAGGCGCCCATATACACTGCTTGAAAGCACGACATGAGGGGCACCGCATACCGTGTCCCTACAGCAGGTACTCCGGAATGTCCTCCGGATCCCGCGTGCCGTTTTTGATCTCTTCCGTCATGACCATGGACACGAAAAACTTGTTGAGGTCAACGTCCAGGTCCTTGAACTGCATTGCTGTGCGCACGATGGCGCCGTTGATGAACTCGATCTCGGTCGGAAGCTTGCGGTCCAGGTCGGTCCACATGGACGGGTAGTGGTCACCGCCGACCTCCAGGTACTTCAGGCAGGTAGCGAGCGCATTCTCGCCGTAGTAGTAGCCGAGCATGGCCCCGGTGGCCAGCCCTTCCCTTATCAATGTCCTTGCCAAGGCCCGCGTGTGTGGGTAGCGCATGGCTTTCTCCATGGTTATTCCCGCACTCGCACACATGGCGTTCAGCGAGGAGTTCAAAATGGTTTTGAAAAACGCCTGGCGTTTCATCTCCATGTGATCGATCGCCCTTGTTTCGAGGCCGGCCTTTGTGAGCTCGTCAGCTATGTCGTTGTGGTCGTTCGGTCGATTGTTGGCGGGGCCGATGTAGTTGGGCGGGTGAAACCAGTTCATGGTTATCTCGCCCGTCTTGGGCTTTATGTTTCCCGCGTAGTTGACAATACCGCGGGACACGTGCTGTGCTCCGAGCGTATCTGCAAGAACGTCTTCCACCCCGATCCCGTTCTGGAAGCTTACGATCCTTATGCCCGGATAGTAGATCTCCTTGATCTTGGGAATAATATGCTTCAGCGCAGGGGCTTTTGTCGCCACGAAGATCATCGAAAGGTTGAGCCTGGACAGATCGGATATGTCGGTAAAAAGAAGATCTGGTTTCAGCTCCAGTTCGATGTAGTTCGTTATTCTAATCCCCATTTTTTTTATCTGATCGATCCTTTTGGCAACATCTACAAAAGCCACCTGCTTCCGCGCTTTCAGAAGATAACTTCCCAGGATGGCACCCACGGGACCCGTTCCTATGATCCCGATGGTCTCCTTCGAATAGTCCATCCGACTCGCCTCCTTTTCGATGTTATTCGCCGACAAAAAGCCGGGGAAAGGCGCTCGCCTCTTCTTTTCAACTTATTATTACTCTCGCTCATACACGCTTCTTCCCGCTTCCATGCTCGAACCCCACATCAAACGCTTCGAGGTTCAGGGCAACGGTTTTCAAGGGGACGCTGGCGGAGATCACTTTTCTCAGCGATTTGCCGGATACCGCGCCTGTAAAGCCCACCAGGCACCCCAGCATAATCACGTTTGCAACCACGTCACGTCCGAATTTTTTGTGCGCGATCTCCGTGGCCTCCAGGCCGAGTGTTTTTTTGTGATCCGTACCGGGATCAACAAGCTTGCTGTCGTAGATCAAGGTACCTTCGTTCTTCAGGTTTTCGATGTACTTGTCAAGCGCGGGCTGCGACATGGCCACCAGCACATCCAGGTCGGCCGGCGCCAGGTCCAGCACCTCGCCGTCCATTATAACCACGTCGCTCTTGCAGGCCCCTCCCCTCGACTCGCTGCCGTATGACTGTGTCTGGAGCGCATTGCTCCCGTCAACGACGCCGGCATGACCAAGAAGGTATCCGGCCATCACGATACCCTGACCTCCGAAACCGGCTATCCTGATGTTCATTCACTCTCCTCATGAGAACGGGTACGCGCGGCCATCAAGGGCCGCGTCCGCATCTTCTTGAAGATGGCAATGCTGCCGGCCCGGGAAACCGTACAGCAAAAAACGGCCTGTATCAGCGCTGCTCATTCACGGCCTTGGCCGCTTTTTCCTTGATCCGGCGAAGGTTTTCCGTGAGCTCGATCCGGGATCTGTCAACCAGCTTGCCCACCACGATCTTATCCTCGAGCTCGTCCTCGCTCATGTCCGCGGCCTTTTTCACGGTCACCGAGTTCTTCTTGAAGTACTCCATGAAAACAACCCCGTCCCGAAGCCCGACCCTGCGGCCGTAGCTGACCGGGCACTGGGAAACGATCTCGATGAAAGAGAAACCTTTCTTGTTCAGCGCCTCTTTCATCGATTTTATCAGCTTGCGTATGTGAAAGGTGGTCCACCTCGCAACGTAGTTTGCCCCGGCAGCCGCCACGAGCTCCGCGATATTCATGGGGTATTCGGCGTTGTCGTACGGAGTGGTCGTTGTTTTGACGCCAAAGGGCGTGGTCGGAGACACCTGCCCGCCTGTCATGCCGTAGATGTAGTTGTTCACCAGAAAAACAGTGAGCCCCACGTTGCGCCTGGCAGCGTGAATCAGGTGGTTGCCTCCGATTCCGGCAAGATCGCCGTCTCCGGCTATTACCACCACATGGCTGTCGGGCTTCACCGCCTTCACGCCTGTTGCGAAAGCAACCGGCCGGCCATGCGTGGTGTGCAAGGTATCCCCCTTGAAATAGGGGCTTGGAATCCAGGAGGAACACCCGATCCCCGTCACGGAGATTATCTCTCTCGGATCGATCTCGAGCTCGTCGATCGCGTTCACGAAAGCGTTCAGCACCTGCCCGCCGCCGCATCCCGGGCAATGCGTTGTCGGAAGGATCTCCTGCCGGAGGTATTTCAGCAGCTTGTGTTGATGCCCTGTCATTGTGCCTCCCGCGAAACCGCTTCATGTATCTCGTCGACCGAATGGGGCACTCCGCCGATCTTGGAAACCCTGACTACGGGAACGTTCACGAAACGCTCCAACTCCCTTGAGATCTGGCCGAGGCTCATCTCGGGGACCAGGATCTTCCTGACCTGCCTGCCGAGCTCGGCGATCCGCTCCCCGCAAAACGGCCAGATGGTGATCAGCCTCAGGTATCCCACCTTGTGCCCTTCCTCGCGAGCCCTGAGCACGGCGCCGAGAGCGGCCCGCGACGTCGCCCCGAAACTCACCACAGCGACCTCCGCATCATCCATGAACCGCTCCTCGTACCGGATAATGTTTTTCCTGTTGTGGTCGATCTTGTCGTAAAGGCGCGTGATCAGTTTCTCGTGCACATCCTGGGATGTCACGTCCCGCATGCCGTTTTCCTTGTGCGTGGACCCTGTGATGTGAAGCGCCTCGCCCTTGCCGAAAACCCGCATCGGTCTTACCAGGCCCGGCTCGTCCGCGGGGTTGATACCGCCTCGCGGGAAGCGCTTGATCGCTCCGTAATCGGGGAAAAGAAGTTTTTCCCTGACGTGCCCGATTTCGCCGTCCATCAAAAAAATCACCGGATGACGGTACCGTTCGGACAGGTCGAAACACTCCAGCATCAGGTCAAAACACTCCTGCACCGAGTTGGGCGCGATCGCTATCATCTCGTGGTCGCCGTGCGTTCCCCACCTGGCCTGCATCACATCGCCCTGGGCGGGCTTTGTTGCCTGGCCCGTGGACGGGCCCGAGCGCTGCACGTCAACGATCACGCACGGGGTCTCGGTCATGATGGCGTAGCCGATGTTCTCCTGCATCAGCGAAAAACCGGGGCCGGATGTCGCGGTCATCGCCCTGGCGCCCGCCCGGGACGCGCCGATTACCGCGGCGATTGATCCGATCTCGTCCTCGAACTGTATGTAAGAGCCGCCCACCTTGGGCAGCTCGATGGCCATTGTCTCGGCCACCTCGGAGGCGGGGGTGATGGGGTATCCACCGAAAAAAGAGCACCCGGCAAAGATCGCGCCGAACGCCGCAGCCTCGTCCCCCAGAACAAACCGCATCTGTCCCGAGAGGCTTTCCAGGTATTTTCCGGATCCATCAGTCTTCACTTTGTTCTTCATCCTCAACGATAAACACGGCGAAATCGGGACAGTAAAGCTCGCAAGTCCGGCAGCTTTTGCACTTGCTCCGGTCCAGAACAATGGGGGTATAGTACCCGCGGCTGTTCAACTCGGCGGACAGCTCGAGAATCTTTTTGGTGCAGAAGCGTACGCAGATGCCGCAGCCGGTGCAGTACCTCTCGTCGATCACGATCCTTGTCTCGGCCAATGCTCGGGTTCCTCAATTCGACACAAAAACACAAGGAGCTCAAAACAAGTCGTCCAGCAGGTCGTCCTCGCCCCCGTCCTTATCCTCGCCCTTACTCGGTTTTTCAGCATACCTGTTGAGATCCTTCAGCATACCTGTTGAGATGTTGTTGTTCCAGTCTGTTTTCACTCGATCTTGTGTGCAAAGTTCTGGTAAACCAGAAAAGGTGATGCGTTTGAAACACCTGACAAAGGAGATCGATGCTTCTGATTATAACCTCAGGTGCTGGATCGAGTGGGATGACCTGAGGCAGGAGAGTGACGAGGAGAAAGACAACGAAAAGGAAGGAATGGAATAAAAAAGTTGAGGTCAAAAGAGATCGTGCCCGGAATGATTGATCGGAAAAGTGCCTGCTGAAACCCATCATACACGCGTACCAAAAAAGAAACTCGCCTTTGCGGTTACGCTTTTTTTCTGCCTGGCGATCATCGCCGTGTTTTCCTTGGGTTACTTTCTGAAAGGCAACGCGGTGGTTCGCCTTTCGGTGTCGGGTTCGGATTCACATCGGCCGGAGTCCTTTCTATCACTGGAATCCGGGAAAAGATCGTTCAAGGTCATGACACTGAACATGGGCCACGGCAGAAAGGACGGCCCGTTCCAGATGTTCCAAAACAGCTCATCCATCCGGTCCCACCTGGATGACATCGCTGGTGTGCTCAATAGGGAAAGGCCGGACCTGGTGGCCCTGCAGGAAGCGGACGGTCCTTGTTTCTGGAGCGGAAAGTTCGACCACGTCGAGTACCTTTCAAAAAAGGCCGGGTACCCTTTCCGTCTCAGGGGCGAACACGTGAAAGGGCTGGGGCTTTCCTATGGAACAGCGTTTCTTTCGGTGTTTCCCTTGAAAAATCCCCGGTCCATAACCTTCCCTCCCTCGCCCCCGACATTTTCCAAGGGTTATGTCGCCTGCTCGATGAGCCCGCCCTGGGAAGAGGAGGGCAAGGGTATAGACGTCGTCTCACTGCACCTCGATTTCCTTCAAAGACAGGTACGCGCGGAACAGGCCGGGATTCTGATCAAAAAGCTTTCTCCTCGAACGAGACCGATGATAATCATGGGCGATTTCAACTGCGAATGGTCCGACAAGGGATCCTCCGCCGCCGTACGCCTGCTGGCTGAAAAGCTGGGCCTTAAAGCGTTCAATCCTGAAGCTTCCGGCCTGGAAACCTATCCCCTCTCCAGGAAACGTCTTGACTGGATCCTGATCTCTCCTGGGCTGAAATTCTCAGGCTACCGAGTACTGCCGGAAATTCTTTCCGACCACAAGGCCGTGGTCTGCAGCATCGGAAAATAGGGGTTTCTTTTTTTGATATGAAGAACGAAATAGATGGTTTCGGGTGAGCGGATTCCTAATCGCCTTCACCGCCTTTCATATCCTCTAAAACTTTCTCGAGTTGTGTTTCAATCTTCCAGGCGTAGTCGGGGTCGATTTCAATGGCAAGCTGCATGAGGCGGGCTCCTTCTTTCTTGTCGCCCTCCTTGGCCAGCGCGCGGCCCATCCGGGCATAAAATTCCGGGTTTAGCGAATCCAGCTCAATGGCCTTCATCCACATCTTGACGGCCTCTTCGGTTTTTTTGTCATCGTACAGGAGCTCGCCGTACTTGTAATAAGCGACGGGATTAGTGGAGCCTTCCTCGATGGCTTCGCTGTACAGGCGCTTTGCGCGGATGGGCCGGGAAGGATAGGTGCTCATGGCAGCAGCCGCGGCTTTTTCCTTACCTCGCGAAGTGGTAAGTTTCAGATCGTCCTTCACGTAGGAGTGCCATTCGCTCTCCAGCGCTTTGAAATCCTCCTCACTCCCGAGTTTCATGTAACTCTTGAAAGCGCGGAGAATCTCCTCTCCCCGGACCGTCTTTAAGTTCATCCCGGAGCGAACGCGCTCCACATCCCTGGCTTTGGCCAGAGCGATGGCGAACTTTTGGAACTTTTTCTTATACTTGGAATCGTTCATCAGGAAGTGGACCAGGGACCAGCCCCAGCTGTAGTGCTCGTACATTCCCTCGGTTTTGATGAGCTTATCCAATTCCATCATATTTCCGGCCGCGATGTCGGTCTGGATCTCGGTCAAGCGGCCCTCCTGGATAAGTCCGGTGTCAAGCTTCTTGGTCTTGGGATCGTATTTGCTGGCACCGTAATACTCCGCCAGGGACTCGCCGGGAAAGTGAGGATACTTGAAATCCAAATTGATTAGTTTGGTGAGGTAGTGGTTGGCTTCATGGAACATCGCGCCTTCGGTCGACTCGGTGTCGAGGCGGTCATAGAAAAAGTTGAGTTCAAAGGGAAGAACGTATTTAAAATATGCCGAGGTGCCTCCACCCGCACCCCCAATCTGGGCGAAGCTCTCCCTGTCGATGTAAAAGCAAACTTTCAGCCGGCCCAAGCTCTTTAGCTGCTGTACTTTCCAGTCCTTCGCAAAGACCGTGAAGTACGCCTCCATAAGATCGCGGTACTTCTCAAAGATGTTCTGAGGAACCGTGTACTCGAAATCGAAGTGCTTCGTCTTTTCGCTCCGGCGGTTCCGCCACAAACGGTGGGCCTTCTCGTCGGCGACCTCGGCCCGTTTTTCCTCGAGGTACTTTTCGAGAGCCCGGTCCCTTCTCACCGGTGACATCCACTTTCCCTGGAATGGGACCAGGCCCTTTTCCACTTGCTTCTTCTCGAAGTCGGTGGTGGGCACAAAGGTGGAATTGCCCCCGATGATCGCTTCAAGGATCAGGCCGTCAGGGACGAACACGGTGCCATTCTCGTAGCGTATATTGATCCCGCCGTCCGCCTGCTCCATGGAAGGGCCGTTTATGATCCGGCCGTCCTTCAGGCAGAGAATGTCGGCATGGGCCGCTGCCGTACAAAGACATAGGCTACACATGATGACACCGACGGTTCGCATCATGATCTGTGCTCCCATATAGAGTGGCCTTAGCTATCTATCATCCGCATGTATACAGCGGTTAGCGTGTTCCAATCCTTATCCTTCCAGCCGGCAAAGGTTCGATTGAAGGTCTCTTCGAGGACCCGCTTCTCCTTCTCCTTCCAGGCGTTCTTCTTCGCCTTGAAGTACTCGTCCTCCTCTTCCTCGGTAGTGGGTTTCTTATCTGTGTCCTTATCCTTTTCCTCCTGCTTGATCTCCGCCGTGACCGCGGCCAGGTTCATCAAATAGCTCCGGAAGATATCCCTAGTCTTCTTGCTCTTGGTACCCGGCCCTATCAGGAAAAAGCGCACCAGGACCGATGCCTCGTCGTTTTTGTACCGGCCCGAGTAGTACTCCTCCCTGCCCATCATGATCAGCTGCCGCGGCGTGCTGAGTGTGCCCTTGGCTTGGGCCTGCTTGAGACGCACCTTGTCGCGCACGTCCTCGGGAAACTCTAGCTTTCTACCCTTGGAACGGCTGTTTGTAAACAGATTCTCGAGACCGTTCTCCATCCAATAGGGCATGGCCCAGTAGAGTTCTCTGTCACGTTCGTTGAACCAATGCTGCAGAACGTTACGGCTCACGTGCTCGAAGTTGAACTCCTGAAGCCTGTTGGGATTGTGCTCGTACTCGATCACGATGTCGTCAAGGCCGGTGGAACTGAATCTGATGGAATTGGGATCATCCGCCCTGAAAACCTTGAGAATGGGTGCCCTCACATATTCGTCCGGTCCGATGAATTCGAAGTTCTTGTCCAGCCAATTCATGACTGCCTGGCAATGCTTGGCAATATCCTTGGCCAGCCCGGGCTTGTAGTTATCCAGCACGAGAATACTACCCACCTTGCTGTGCTTCCATCCCTTGGGCAGCTCCTTCAGCGCCTTCTCATGTGCCTTTGTTTCGAGATCAACGCGCCGGCTGGCCCGTTCCTCTGCGGGTAGCTCGTCCCAATCCACGCGGGAGAGGACGGTAGTTTTTTCTCCGGTAGGGAGCTCTCCTTCGCGTTCGATGGCGCGAAAGGACTTGAGGCTTCTTAAGATGTCCGGCTTGAGCTTGTCGTAGGATTTCTCCAACACCTCAAACTGGACGGCAATGTCCAGGTCCTCGAAGTGGTAGGCCCAGGTGATAATCCGCCGGGGACCGGTGCGCGACAGCTTATCCACCTTCACCTCGTAGCAGGTAACGGGTATGTCCTTAACGCGGGATTCCTCTTCCAGTAAAAAGTGAAAGCCACCGCGGTAGTAGGTTCGCCTGAGATAGTCCTTGTAATCCTTGTAGGGGTTATTCCATGAGATCGTAACTACGTCACCGTCCTCGTCCTTCTCGGCCTTCACCCCCTTTTCTTTGATGACTTCGTGAACGAAGGCTACTATCGTCATCTCCGGCTTGTAGTTCCATGTCCATCCTTCGGGATCGTTGTAATAGGTGTTTTTTTTCGAGATGAACTTTCCTATAACCCACGGGGTGAAGCTTTCACGGGAGGATAAGGGCCAGTCCCTGGGTGGGGTAATCCTATATCCATAGTTTGGATCCTTATGAACCTGCCCCATGGAAACGCCGGAGGAAAGGGCCGCCGTCAGTATGATTACCCAAAACATAATAATAATTGATGAACGCATTATCCCGCTCCTGATCCCTATAGCAGCCGGTTGATTGTTTGGACTGCAGTGATATATTTCCGTTCGCTATTATCCCTGAAAGCTACCCTAAGTGCAAGGTGCCAATCGAAAACAAGCAAACCTTCACTGAGTTTTTATACTCAAAAGAGAAGTAATAATCCACAAAAAAACGTCATCGCGCTATTATGAAAGTGGGAAATAAGTGCTCCATCCCGTATTAAAAGGAGCTCATTTTTTCAGCCCTGCAAGGATCTTTTCCGGGGTGATTGGGAGCTCGCAGACACGCACGCCGGTAGCGTCGTAGATGGCGTTTGCCAGGGCGCCCATGACAGGCAGGGTGGAGCCCTCGCCGATCTCCTTGGCGCCGAACGGTCCTCTCGGCTCGAAGCTTTTCACGAAACCGGACATAATCTTCGGTGACTCCATTGACGTTGGGATGAGGTAGTCGTGCAGGTTCGGATTCAGGGTTTCGCCTTTCTCGTTGAATTTGATCTCTTCGGTTAGCGTCTCGCCGAGGCTCATCACCACAGCGCCGTGCACCTGGCCGTGAAACGTTGTCGGGTTGATGACCTGGCCGGAATCATGAAAATCGGTGCAGTCAAGGACCTTGACAAGGCCTGTTTCGAGATCGACCTCGACCTCGATCACAATGGTTCCAAAGCTGTATGCGGGTGAAGTCCCAACTGCGGCGCCCTTGTACGATCCGCCGAGCTTGGGGGGCTGGTAGTACCCCGTGCCCACGAGCGGGCCCTGTTCTGAAAAGGCGATGCGCGCGGCCTCGTCCCAGGCCATCCAAAGGTTCGGGTTCTCTTTCGCATAGATCCGCTTCATCTTCGCCTCAAGCGATGTGGGCGGCACCGCGAGCTTCTTCCCGGCTATCACGAAAAGCTTCTCCTTCACCCTCGAGGCCGCCATTTTCACCGCGTTCCCGCCCATCAGGGTTACGCGGCTCGAGTACGCGCCCAGGTCCAGCGGGGAGATATCGCTGTCGCAGTCCGCAAGGTTTATATCCTCGTAGCCGATGCCCAGTTCGTCGGCCGCGATCTGGCTCAGCACCGTGTCCGAGCCCTGCCCGATCTCCGCCGCCGCGATGTAAAGCGTGGCCGCGGTCCCATCCTCGAGCACGCGGATGATCGCATTGGAGTGCGGAAAGTCGCTCCTGTAGACGGGGTATCCAGCGCCGGACACGAAACCGCCGCATCCCACCCCGATGCCCCTGCCTCTTTTGAGCGCGCCCTTTTTCTTCCTCCATTGCGAAGCATCGCGCGCCTTCTCAAGCGTGGCCTTGAACTCGCACGATGTAATGTTCAGCTCGTTCACGGTTGTGGTGTTCGCCGTCATGGCGTTCTTGAGCCGGATGTCGAAGTCATCCATTCCGATCTTCTCTGCGACCATGGAAAGAAGGCTCTCGAACGCAAAGCGTGGGTGCGGGCAGCCGTGCCCCCTGAACGCCCCGTTCGCGGGCAGGTTCGTGTACACGCGGTACCCCTTGTAGCTGTAGTTGGGGATCTTGTAGAGTGTCGGCACCATCGAGCCCGCGTAGTAGGTTGTTATAATTCCAAAGCTCGTGTACGCCCCGCCGTCGAGGTGCACGGTCTGTTTCACCGCAGTGATCGAGCCGTCATTTTTCGCACCGATCTTGAGATCGATGTACTGCTTGTGCCTGCCCCTGCAGTGGAGGAACATCTCTTCGCGTGAATATTTCATCATGACCGGCCTGCCGGTGGCCTTTGCCAGGTAGGCCGCGCACAAATCAAGGGGGGTGGTCTCCGCCTTGCCCCCGAACCCTCCGCCCACCGCCGGCTTGATCACGCGGATCTTTCCGAGCGGGATACCGAGCACCCTGGCCATCATGTTGTGAAGGTAGTGGGGAACCTGTGTGGCGCTCCAAAGAGTGAGCCTGCCGCTGTGCTCCCAGCGCGCGAGCGACGCATGAGGCTCGATAGGGGACTGGTAGGCGCGGTTTCCCTCGAACCGCTGCTCGAGCACGCAGTCAGCCTCCTCGAAACCTCTTTCCGCGTCACCGAACTCCTGGTCCACAACCACGTTGATGTTGTTCTTGTACTTGTCGTGTATGACCGGCGCACCTTTTTTCACGGCATCCTCGACGGTGAACACCGCGGGAAGCTCCTCGTACTCGACCTCGATCAGCTTTACGGCCTCGATCGCCGCTGCCTCGTCGATGGCCGCGACCGCCGCAACCTCATCCCCAACGTAGCGGACCCTGTCCTTTGCGAGAACCTCCTCGTCGTAACGAGCTGGGCTTACGCCGTAGCGTACGTCCGAGACATCCGCACCCGTGATCACAGCCTTGACGCCGGGGAGCGCCCGGGCCCTGGAGGTGTCAATGGATTTTATGCGAGCGTGCGGAACAGGGCTCAAAAGGATCTTTCCGTGAAGCATGCCCGGCAGCTTTAGGTCGCCCGTGTACACGGCTCTGCCGGTAACCTTGTCGGCGGCATCCTTGCGCGGCACGCTCTTTCCCACGATATCGTACGGGCTCCTTTCATCATCCGCCGGACAGGGCGGGCGCCTTTCCGGGTCCTCGAACTCCTTCCACTCTTTTATCGCGTCGATTATCTTTACGTAGCCGGTGCACCGGCAGAGGTTCCCTCCCAGCGCCTTTTTGATCTCCTCCTCGGAAGGATCAGGGTTCTCGTCTATGAGAGCCTTTGCGCTCATGAGCATGCCCGGAGTGCAGTATCCGCACTGAACCGCCCCGTGATGGATGAACGACGCCTGCAGGGGATGAAGCATGCCATTTTCGGCAAGGCCTTCGATCGTTGTAACGTTTTTTCCATCCGCTGCGAGCGCGGGCACCATGCACGAGTTCACGGTTTTTTTATCCATGATCACCGTGCAGGAGCCGCATACTCCGACCTCGCACCCCTTCTTGGTGCCAACAAGCCCAAGCCGGGTCCGAAGCAGGTCCTGGAGGGTTTCGAACGGTTTTACCGCAGCCGTGTGGTCGTCGCCGTTGATGGTGAGCGATATCTTTTTGAGCATTTTTTCGAATCCCAAGATCTGTTATGCGGAGAAGCGGGGGCGTCTCACTTCGTTCCCCGCTCCTTTGTCCTTGAAAAAGCTTTTTTCAGCGCGCGGACAGTCAGCACCCGTGTGAGCTTAAAACGGTACTCTTTTGTTCCGCGGTGATCGGTTATGGGCCTTACCGCTTTCGACGCGGCTTCGCCGGCACGGCAAAAGTTATCATCTGAAGGCTCCGCTCCTGAGAGAAGCCCTTCCGCTTCATCGATGAGAAGCGGCGTTGGAGCCGCAGCACCCACGGCAACCCGCGCCGTTTCGATGATGCCCGCCTTCACGGAAACAAGCGCAGCAACACTCACCACGGCAAGGGCTGAGGCGCCACGCAGCTGAAACTTTTCGTATGATGTGCCGGTTTCCCCGGAAAGCAAAGGGATGCGGACGGCCTTCAGAATCTCGGCGGGTGCGATCGCGGTCTCGCGCGGGCCGAGGAAAAACTCCATTATCGGAAGCGTCCGCTCTCCGGACGGGCCCACAAGATCCAGCTCCGCTCCGGCTGCAAAAAGCGGAGGCGCAAGATCGGCTGACGGCACGGCCGAGCAGATGTTCCCCCCGATGGTGGCAAGGTTCCGGATCTGGGCTCCGGCCATGGAAGCCGCTGCATCAGAGAGCCCCGGAAACTTCTTTTTGACCAGGTCCGATCCGGCCAGCATGCCGGGCGTTACCATGGACCCGATCAGGAGTGTGCCGTTTTTACACTCGATCTGCACGAGCTCCGGAATCTTTTCCAGGGAAACAAGGTGTCCGGCATCTGAAAGCCCCTGTTTCAGATCCAGCCGCACATCCGTGCCCCCTGCAAGCACCTTTGCCTTGCCGCCATTGTCTTTGAGCAGCGCGCATGCGTCGGCCAGAGATTCGGGCTTGTGATACTCGAGTTCTTTGATGTGCATCGATTATCTCCTACGGAGAGCAGTGTTGGTTTTTTGCGAAGGATACCAGGACCGTTTGTACTTTTCACCGAGTAAATTTCGCTCGGGGCGTGAGGCGTGAAGAAAATAACCGCTTTATCTACACCTCCGTGTTACCGTGGATCTCCTTTCTTCCCCTGCCTCCGCCCCTTCTCCGCGTTCTCTGCTCGGTCACCCCGCGGATGCGGCGAGCCAGAGCTGATAAATTCCAAAACCGGCAAGGGCAAGGGCGCAGGCCCCTGACATGACCCGGTTTACTCGTGGCCCCAGGTGGGCCGCGGTTCCGAAGATGAGAACCGTCGCGGCAAAAGTTCCCAGAAGGGAAAAGTAAAAGCTGACGAGAAACGCGACGCCTATGACAGGGAGCTCGCGCCAGCCCTCGAGCAGGGCAGGGCCGGCCACGAGGCTCCAGAAGATGTACGGCCCCGGGCTGATGAAGTTCATGACCACGGCCTTTAGCAGGCTTTGAACCGGCGACTCCCTTGCCGTGCCTGTTGCGGCCTTCGCTTTTCTCCAGTGCGTATACGCTTTCCAGGCAAGGTACAGGATGAACAGACCGCTCAACAGGTGAAGCCACCTTTGCATGGAAGGAGGCACGCGGCTGAGCACCACAAGAACCAGGACAATGATCGGACCGTCGGTGATAAGAGGCGCGAGCGCGCAAGGCATTGTGCGGCGCCACCCGTTCTTCAGGGTTTGCGAAACCAGAAAGGTTTGAAACGGGCCGGGCTGCGCAGCACCCGCAAAACCGTACCCGATTCCTTGTGCAACATGTGCAAACATGAGAGCCATAATACGGGAAACCGATCCCGGAAAGGAAGCCGTTCAAGAAAAACGGCGGTTTTTGTTTTGATATCACGGTCTGGAATTACGATCCTTTGTGTGCTTGGCACGGTATGGAAAAACCGGTGAAAAGCAAAGGTCGGTAAATGAATACAACTTTCTACAGAACTCCGCCGCAAGCCCGGTCGATGCAACGGAGCACGAGTCGGCGGAAGCACGGGTTTCACCCCTCCCCCGTGACAGCTCCTTGGAAATCGAGGTTTCCCTCGTGATCCCCATCTATAATGCGGAAAGCTTCATAAAAGAAAACGTGCAAAAGGCAGCATCGTTTCTCAGCGCCCTCAAAGGCGTCAACGAACTCATCCTGGTGAACGACAGCAGCACGGACGGCACCGGTGGGATACTCCGCGAGGCAACATCCAAAATCTCGGACATCCCGCTCACGGTCCTGCACAACAAGACCAACATGGGCAAGGGATACTCCGTGCGAAAAGGAATGAAAGCGGCAACAGGAAAATATCTGTTTTTCAACGATGCCGACTTCGCCTACCCTGTGGAAGAAATAAAGGGCTTCCATACATGCCTGGAGCAAGGAAGCGATGTCGTTGTCGGCTGCAGGGTACATCCCGAATCGCGCTACGAGCTCAACCCGGGGTTCATTCGATACCTTTACACGCGCCACCTGATGAGCCGGATCTTCAACTTCATGGTGAACATCTCCCTGCGCACAGGAATCCGGGACACCCAGGCCGGGATCAAGGGGTTCCGTCACAGTGCTGCCAAAAAGATTTTCGACCGGCAACAGCTCAACAGGTTCAGCTTCGACTTGGAGACTCTTTTCATCGCGCGCAAGCTGGGATTGAAAATCACGGAACGGCCTGTTTTTTTCCGCTACAACAAGGAACCCTCAACAGTGCGTTTCTTCAAGGATTCCCTCCGGATCCTGATCGACATCGGGATAATCATCTTCCGCGGCATGACGGGAAAATATAACTAACCCGCTTATTTCATACTCTTCGTCGCGAGGTAGCTGTAAACTGTGCTGTGACAAGGCGCATGTCAGGAGACAACCGCAGGCCTGTTCTTACAGGTTGAGGATCGTCTCCCGGCATGAAACGCAGCCACGGCGAAGTTTACGGTGCCGCAGCAGAAGAGGATGAAATATGCGGGTTAGGTTAGAGGTTACAGTTCGCTGAAGGAGACGAGCGTGATCCCGAGGTTCCTGATTGCCTCCTTCGTGCCAGGAGCTGTCAGTACAGCGGTCTCGATGGCTCTGCCGTCTGAGTAGGGGTCAAGGTCGAAGCCTTCTTCTTTTGAACCGGGATGAACCATGATCTCGGAAATGCCGTGTCCGATCCTCGAAAGAACCTTGATCAGGCGTTCTTTGAAGTCAGGCCTGTCCATGAGGCCGAATCCAAAGAACCGGTCCGGAAAGCGGATCTCGCGGGAACCGTAGACCTTTTTTGCTTTTGAGGACAGGATCCGGACAAGCAGGCGCTTGACAAGAAAGCCGTTTCCCGCGCAATAAGCTGACCAGCCTTCCACGGGCATTCTCGCCCGCTGAATGCCGTACTCCTTTTCAAGATCCGCCGCGATTCCGGCAATCCCCGGAAAGATGTGAACATGGTGGTGTCCATCGATGTGGGTTGGCTGTATCCCCGTATCCAGGAAAGCCTCAATCTGGCGTTTTATGCAGGCCCTTGCAAAACCCAGATCAGCCCTTCCTGACAGGCACAGGCGCAGCAGGGTGCTCGGCCTGGTGCGGAAAAAACCGGGCGGTGCCGGGGTTTTTGTCGAATCCCAGACAC
The DNA here is from genome assembly GCA_964542475.1 of uncultured Phycisphaerales bacterium. Lineage (GTDB taxonomy): Bacteria > Planctomycetota > B15-G4 > B15-G4 > CAYZWU01 > CAZIUL01. The sequence goes on from CAZIUL010000003.1 coordinate 132,677, forward strand.
CGGTCAGGTTCAGGTGGATGCCTATGCCAACGCCCTCAAGGCTGCCGGCTCTGTCGATTGCGTTTTTAAAGTCCGGCCCGCCTGTCAGGGCTGACAATGAACGGACGCTGCCGGCCTCGACAGAGCTGAAGATTCCCTTGTCAACGCCCGGGGACAGGCCCAGATCATCAGCATTGATTATCAAGCGTTTCATTGCTGTTCCATTAGCGCCAGAGGTGCTCGTACTTGTGGCCGCTTCCCGTGTTGAAAAGAAGCACCTTTTCATCATCCCGGATCCAACCCTCTTTTCGAAGGCGCTTAAAGGCGCTCAGTGTGGCACCGCCTTCGGGCGCCGGAAAGATCCCCTGTGTGCGGCCCATGAGGTTTGCGTCCTCCATCATCTCCTCATCAGAAACAGCCACTGCTGTACCGCTGCTCTCTTTCAGGGCGCGAAGTATGAGGAAATCACCCACGGCCGCGGGTACTCGCAGCCCTTCAGCCACGGTTGTTGCTCCTTCGAAGAACTCCGCGAACTCCCTGCCTTCCTGGTGTGCCTTGACCATGGGAGCACACCCCTCTGCCTGGACCGTGACCATGCGCGGCCGCTCGGAGCCTATCCAGCCGAGCGCCTCCATTTCGAAGAACGCCTTCCACATGCCCACAAGGCCGGTGCCGCCGCCCGTTGGATAGATGATCACGTCGGGAAGCTCCCATTCGAACTGCTCGGCCAGTTCATAGCCCATTGTTTTCTTGCCCTCGATCCGGTACGGCTCTTTCAGGGTTGAGAGGTCAAAACGGCCGTGTTTTTTCGCCTCTTCCGCGGCTTTTTTGCCGCAGTCCGTGATGAGCCCCTTGACCAGCGTCACATCCGCTCCAAGGGCCCTGCATTCGGAGATGAAGGGGCGCGGCACATCAGCCGGCATGAAAACAAATGCCTTGATTCCGGCAAGAGCGGCGTATGCACTCATGGCTCCTGCCGCGTTGCCTGCGGATGGAATGGAAAGCTCATTTGCGCCGAGCTCGTACGCTCTGGACACTGCCATGCCAAGGCCCCTCGCCTTGAACGAAGTTGTTGGATTCAGGCCCTCGTCTTTTATGTAGAGGCTGTTGAATCCGAGCTCCCGGCCAAGCCTGCCCGCATGAAAAAGCGGCGTGAAACCCTCGCCCAGACATAACCTATACCGTTCTTCCCGGACAGGAAGCATCTCCGCGTAGCGCCAGAGGTTCGGTGCGCGGCTCGAGAGCATCTCCCTTGAAAAACCGTTCCGTGCGGCATCGAGGTCGTAACGGACCAGCATCGGTTTCCGGCACTCTGGGCAGAGGTTCACAAGGTTGTCCGGGTCCTGCTTCTTCTCGCAAAGCCCGCATTCAAGATGAGAAAGAAAGCTCATATTTAGCTCCTGTGAAAAAAGGACGCGCCCCTTCTGGAAAAAGGGATGCGTCCATTTTTATTGATCGAACAGGGAATTTAAAGAGATGCGTCTCCTTTTATTTCAGATAATCCGCAAGCCGCCTGACAGCGAGGCGGTTGCAGTCATCGATCGATTTCGGTGCGATCGCATTAAAATCGTCCTGGTGTTCGTTTTGCAGGTCCGCGATCACCCACGAGCCTTGCGCATCACACACAACAAAATGTACGGCAAACACGCGTTTATCCCTTGGGCTGAACATGTAGTCCGCATAGAGCGCGTACTCAGCGCCGGAAGGCTCTTTTTCAAGATAGGACCGGAACTGCTTGGCCAGATCCCAGAGCATGCGCATCTCGTTCGAGTTAGGCTCCACATCGAGCCAGTGCTCCTTCGCAGCCACCTCGGCCACACAAAGCCCCTGCCCGTTTAACAGTTTTGCCAGGTTAACAGCAGCCTCCCTGTCCACCTCCTCGCCGACCCGCACCGGAAAAACCACGACCTTGGCCTTGCCGATTCTTTTCTTGAACGCATCCTGGCGTTTTGCCATTGCTTCCTGTTCTTTTACATCCGGAGTGCCGGACTTCTCCGCCCAGAGGCGGGCCATCGGCCCCTCTTTTTCGCGTTCCGAGTGAGGGGCCAGAATGAGAACGGGCTCGAGGCGCTGAGAGAGAAACACGCGGCATGACATCGGGCAGTTCGGTTTCATCTTTTTGAAATCCGGATCCTTGCGGGCCTGGATGTCTTTCCAGACAATCTTTCCTTTCCTGTCCACCACCACCCCGTTAACACCCTTGACCCCTTCCTTTCCGCTTCCTTCGAACTCCGCGTAGAGGGCATAGTCCGTTTTTCCTTTGCACCCTGCCACAAAAGCACCGAAAGAGTTCACTCTTTGATCGAATGTCTCATCCTTTTTTCCCGGACGAAACGTTTTTTCAGAAATCTCCAGCTTCCTGAAGCCTCCCTTCTCGAAAAGAAGCCCGAGTGCCTGGGCAACGTTCTTGTGCTGTGCGCCCATCATGCTCACAGGAAAGATGGTAAGCGAGGTCACGAAACGTTTCTTGTCCTGGCACGCTCGTTCCTTCTTGTTTTCGGGCAAGGGGCTTTTTTGCTCCTCCTCCTGTGAAGATGCCGGTTTGCCTGCAAACAGAACAAGGCTGAACGCGGCAACCAAGGCCAATCCTCTAAAGCTTCTCATTGTTTTCTCCTTTCGAAACAAGCTGTTAGTGTTAGCGTTTGCTTACATATGCATCGAAAAAAATTTACGTGGTCAATCCTCCCCGCCGTTCAACAACAGTTTGCCGACTTCGTTGATCAGCCGTTTCCTTTTCCGGCCCGGGAGCCGGCCGAGCTCCCTGCTGATGTTGGCCACGGTTCCGAGCCCCACCAGAGCCCATGCGGAAAGCTCCGCCCCCGGCAGGCCGGTTCTTGCACACCTCTTCTTGCGATGCGCGGCAATGTTTAGGCTGATGAAACCGTGAAACCGTGTGTACATCTTTTTGAGCGCATCTAGAACCTCCGGATCGTCTGTTTCGCTCAACCCCGCGAACACGATGCGGTAAAGCCCGTACTCGCCGTGATGTCCGGCCTCGTACTCGAGTATCCTCTCCGCTGCGGTCTTGCCGGCCTCCTCGCCGCCCTTCAGCCCCTCCCATGTCATGAAGGTTTTCATGTAGACATAATCGATCGCCGCCAGGAACATCTTCTTCTTGTCAGGCCACAGGCGGTAAAGGATGTTTTCCTGAACCTCGCAGCGCCTTGCAAGCTCGGCTGTTGTGGCCCTTCGAAAGCCAAGCTCGGCAAACGCTGAGGCGATAACCGGGATCAGTTGCTCGCGCCGCATGTTCGAGTTGTTCTTTCTGGGCATGGCAGTTGATCCACTGGGGCCATGAATGATAATGTAATTGTTCACTTACATTATCGGGGGCGGGCGAGGCTGTGTCCAGAAGAAAATAATATTTCCACGCGGTGGTGTAGTCCGGAAGGGCGAAAGATTTTTCGCCCTCTCCCCACAACCCCTACTCAAACGCCACTCTTGTCTTCCTGTGCGTTGTCTCGAACGGGCCGACCTGGTAGTCGCAGGATATTTCGTATGTTGAACCTTTTTCAGGGCCATCCCATGTGGCCGCGCAGGAGAACTCTCACCCGTATTTGAACTTCCCTTCAAGGACCTTTTCGTCGCTCTCGTCATTTACGGCGTAGGCAGGTTCCATGGGACGGGTATCGTCTTCCATGGAAAGGGGGATGGAAGTACTCGTGCCTCTTATGCGCAAAAGATCAAGGACCACCTCCCCGGCCGCACCCTCGATCTTGAAATCAAGGCTCACCCCTGTGCTGTAACCGTATTTTATCCCGTCAACGCTCCAGGCGGGCACATCAACGTAGGGGGTATAAGGCTCCCCAAGGTTCAGGGTTTTGCTGCCGCCGTTGGACAGGGTAATCGCTGGCGTGTCCCTTGTGGCCGCCGCCTCGATCGCCCATACATCGCCCTGCCCATCCTCGCGAACAGCCCTGTATCCGGACATCCTGTACCTGCCTGCCGGGAGCATCGCTTCCCGTCCCGGACGGTAGATCATGACGGAAACAGCGCCCTGCTCCTCGTATAGGCCGATCCTCTCGACATCCATGGAAAACCCGAGCCTGCAAAGCTCTTCTCCGGCGGCAGCGGGGTCGAGCGAAAAAATCCCCGCGTTCATATCCACCTCAGTAACATAAGCCTGCCCATCGAGCACCAGGCAGCGCCCGTAAACCTGGAAGTCGGCCGCTTCGACGCTTTCTCCGGAGGTCACGGCAAACCAGTCACCCCGCACAGAAACCGGGCTTCCGGATTCAAGCACGGTAAGATCGGGCACAGACAGCTTGTCATCCACCGTTCCGTTTCCATTGCCATCCGCAAGGCAAACCCTGTAGTGCCTGCCGTTCATCTCGAAAGCACCCGTGTAGCAGCAGCTTGTGCTGATGTACAGATCGAGGCTTCTTTCGATTGAAGACTTTTTCAGCTTGTTCGAGACCCTTCCCTTGAACTCCGTGAAAACCTGAAAAGAACAGATCGAAGATTCGCCGCCCCCGGAAAAAGGGATGTTTTCGAAGGAAAAAGCGTTCTTGTAACCCGACTCCTCCGGCGGGTTTCGAGCTTCAACCGCATCATCGTCTGTCAGGTCATGGTTGCCGTTGGAATCGAAATAGGCGAGGCTGTAGAAAGGATCGTCGTTGTCCTTTTTGTCCAGCACCAAAAGCCTCTCCCCGCCCCCAACCGACAGGAGAGCAAAAACCGGATACTCGCTTTCAAGGTCCGGAAGGCTCCAGTCGCCATCAGGAAGCGACAGGGTCTTTGCAAGCAAAACCGGAACGCGAGGGACCAGGTCATCCTCAGCCTGGTGAAAGTGCTTGTAACTCAATTTCACTTCTATGCCGCGGGCATGATCCGCTGCAACCAGGATAAACAGGGCCGCAAAAAGCGCTTGAACCGTTCGAGACATTTCTTGAACACCTCCATTTTCGAATCGTCTGCGTGCAAACGGATTTCCTTGACCGCTTTTCATCATTTTTTCCTGGGATCAACCCACCTTTGCTTTCTCAGGTCCACCTCCTCCGCCATGGGACAGGTGTTTGTGCATTTATAGCAGAAGACACAGTCCATTGCGCGGGTCGGAGACACGCCGTTTGAGATTTTCGACGAGGGTGTGATCTGAGACGGACAGGCTATGTCGCACCAGTCACAGCTCGTGCAGCTTTGGGTGGGCGGCTTTATCTTCCAGAAACTGATCAGGTTCAGGGGCGCCAGCAACGCACCCATGGGGCAAAAGACCCTGCAGAAAGCGCGGTTGTTGAGCGTGGAAAGAACCAGGAAAAAGAGCAGAAAAGCCAGTTTTACCACAGCCGCGGCCTGCAGCACTTGCGCTCCCTGTGAGATCAACTGTGGTATCGTGGACTGGAGCGCCGCGGCCGGACAGATCCTGCAAAAGGACAGGAAAGTCTGCTCTCCCAGAAAAAATGGAAGTGTAAACACCATCAAGATCAGAACAACATATTTCACGTTGCTGGTCCATACAGGGAGGGCCAGCTTGAAGGTGGGGATTTTATACAACAGATCCTGAAGAAAGCCGAAAGGGCAGGCCCAGCCGCAAAGAAGCCTGGCAAAAAGGACTCCTGTCAGAAGCACGGTTCCAAGGGCCACGTACGGAAACAGGTGGTATCCGGAGTAATGCACGAAAACGCCGATCGGGCAGGCGAACCAGGCCAGGGGACAGGAATGACAGCTCAACACAGGGTTGCAAAGCCACTTTGCCTGGGCCCAGTTCCAGAACGAGCTGTGGAGCAGAATCACGGATACGATCTGCACCATCTTTCTTTTGCCCAAGGCTGCGAAAAGGGCGAGGCCCGGCAAGAACCAGGACACATGGGGGCCGGCTCTCTTCGTCTGGAAACCAACGGCACTGCTCCGCTTCAGTTCCGGCCAATGCTTGTATGCCTCGGAATCGATCCACTCCGGCCCCGACGCTTTTTCCGGCCGGGAGTCCGCGGGCCTGGCCCGTTTAAGCTTTGGCCGGCGTTTGAGCCAGTGCACGATTTCCAGAGCATGGTCCATTCCGGTAAAGGCGTCCTCGGGTCTGGCATAGCATTGATCGAGCGGTGTCGGATCAAGCGAAGCCTTGAACGCGGCCATGGCCTCCTTCGGCCACCCGTACCCGGGTCCGGGTTTCAAGCACATGATCCTTCCCGGGTCCATGCCCGCTGAAACAGCCAGCTCATCCGCCATTTTTGCGCGTTCTTGAGCGAGCTTCCCCCCCTGGCCGGAAGGGCAGGTGGCCTGGTCGCGGCATATCAACAGAACACCGTCCGCTCCCCGGGCGAGGCATTCCAGCATGTTGTCCACGGATACTCGGCCGACACAGGAAACCCGGATTACCGCTTCGGTTTCATCCGGCAGTGGTGAGCGGGAACAGGCAAAAACAACAACCCGGCCCTTAAGGCTGTCCGGATCAAGCTCCAGCCCGCTCAAACGCGTGCTTGGACACCCTTCCTGCTGTATCGCTCCCCTTGGACACGCACCCGCGCAGATCCCGCAACCGGTGCATGCGCAAGGATCGATGCGGGACACGGAAGCCCCCGCTTCCGTGGTTTCGAACACGGGAACATCCAGTGGACAAACCTTTAAACACTCCCCGCACTTCTCTCCCTGGCACAGCTCCGGCTCGACCGAACACAAATGGATTTCGAACTCGCGGTTCCAGATGTGGAACTTTCCGTCTTTTCGTTCCATCTGTATTTCGCCTGTGGGGCATACATGGGCGCAGGCCCCGCAGCCTGTGCAGTCCTCTCCCGTCAGGTCAGGCCTTGGGCCCACCTTCTTGTCTGTGCCCCGGCCCAATGGCGCGATCGCGGCCGGTCCGAGTTCCTGGCACACCTGTGTGCAGAGCCCGCATAGCACGCACAGGTCCGCGCCGTCCTTTCTGGGAAAGGGGGAGTCATCCACGCCTTCGCTCAGGGCGATCCGGCGCACCTCTTCCGCATCGGGACAGTTCGCCAGATAAAGCTCGAGCAGGGTGCGGCGGGTCTCTTTTACCCGCCGGCTCTGCGTGGAAACAACGAGCCCCGCCTCTGCCGGATAGAGGCATGAGGTCACAAGCCCTGACCATCCTTTCCAGTCCGGGTGAGTTATTTCGACCACGCACAACCGGCAGGCCCCGCTCGGTTTCAGCGAGGGATGGTGGCACAGGGTGGGAACATGAACCCCCATTGCCTTCAAAGCTTCCAGGACCGTTGCGCCCTTGTCCGCTTCAAACGGCTTCCCATCTACTGTTATCTTTGTTTTTTGTTCCATTCCCTCGTTCTAATATAAACCGGTACTGCCGGTTTTTTGTGGATAGCGGAACCGCAATAAATTCTGACGCGGCGATGCGGTGGGAAAAGATAAACGATCCGCCTTCCTGATTGTATTCATCACAAAACTGACAGCGGGGCCGACACGGCCTCTGCGGCTTCTTGCCTATCATGTAGGGCAGGCTTTCTTGGTTCGCTCGGCGGTGCGGTCATATGTGGAATACAGCTTTCCGTTCACGCTTTCGATGCCGCTGAAAGTGGCGTCCTCGATCATCTGGAACTCGGTGATTTCATCGGACAGGTCAATGTCATATTTCAAGGCCCTCTGGTCGTACACCTTGTGTGAACCGAGGCTCCCGATAAGCAGCATGCCGGCTGCGGCGGCAAGCAGAACCGTGGCGACCGTTTTTCGTGTGGGCCGTTTTGCCATCTTCGAGATAAGGTCGATTTCCATTCTCTTTACGGACCGGACGGGTTTCAGCCGTTTACTCAAAGCAGGTTCCTTTCGTAATCCGGGGCAAACTTCCGGTCATGGTTCTGCAGGCAAACCGTAACCCTCCGCGCGTCCAGAAAATCCAGTATCGCAAGAGCGTACTTCCTGGTGGAATCTATCCGGTACTTGAAATCCGCCGAGTTGACGGAGCCGTTCTCCTTGATGAGCTCAACCACCTTGTCCTGCGCCGCCTTGAAGCTCGAATAGCTTAGAATCACGTTTTTCGTGAGACGGACGAGAGTTCCTTCGTTGCAAAGATGCTCAAGCAGCCGGTCGACTTCCTCTTTCGAGCCACCGACTTTTTCCGGGAGTTCCTCGGGCCTTGGAGACTTGAAGCCGGTCTCCTTGTACACCTTCAAAAGCGCCTCCACGATGCGGTGCTCATCCTCGCTGAACCAACTTGCCGCGCCTTTCATTATCAGCTTGTTTCCTTGTACGTTTACCAGGTCTCCTTTGTTCAGGTCATCAATGATTTTATTCCATAATATGTTCGGCCACTCAAAAGCCTTCCTCAGGTCGCTCACCGTCAGGCTGAGCGCCTCTTCTTCCGCCAGACCGGCCCGGATCCAGTCCTCCACCTCTTCGAAGCAGGAGCTGTAGGCATCTGTATGGAAGAAGAAACCGGTTTTTCCGGGCGTCCCGTCCACAGATCCAACCGAGCCGCTGTCAGCAGGTGTATCAACCTTGTTCCCCTCGATGAGGCCAACAAGGCTGTCTTTTACCGTTTCCGTTGGAAGCAGGGTGCCGATTGAAATCTCCTTCAACGAAGCACCTTCTCTTTTCTCGGTACACAAGAAATACTCGATTTTTTTCGCTGTGCCTTCGGAGCTTACAATATCCACGTCCTGGAAAAAGGCCTGATACCTGTTCAGCCTCTCCACGATGCGCTTTTTTCGCGGCCGTCGTTCGGTGTAGGACACGCCGAGTATCTCGCCTCCGGCAACCGTAGCGGCCGGTGATATACGCCTGATGATGAACCGGTCTAGTGTTGAGGCGGCAATCTGGTTTTGCAGCGCAACCGAGGCGATCGCGGTTTGGCTAGAGCCAAGCACTCCCTCTTCGAGCAAAAAGAGCTTTCCCTGTTCCTCGCTGGTCCCCGTGTGAAACTTGATCTCCTCTGCGTTTTTCAGCGGCCTGTCCATGCCCGGAACCGTCTTCAGTCGGATGTGAAAGTAGCGCGCTCCCTTCAGATAACCCGGAATGCAGAGAACCTGCCCCCGCTCGGGCTCGTGTTTTCCAAAATCCGGAATGTTCAGGGCAAGACACTGGCCCAGGCCGCCCCTGTCCGCCTTTTTTCCAAAGACCTGAATGCCCCTGATCTTGCCCTTGTGGTTCCCGGGAACAATTTCGACCTGTGAACCGGTTGATATGAATCCGTCCAGGGGAATCCCGGACACGATTGTTCCGAACCCTTCCTGGGTGAATGTGCGCTCGATCGGCACCCGGAAAATACCGGTTGCGCGCTTTCTCTGCGCTTTTTTCACCTGGTCCACGAGCACATCGTAAAAATCAAAGAACCCTTCAAATGTTTCCGATGAAACGGGGCAGATGGGGGCGTTTTCCATGAACGTGCCCATGAGAAAAGAGTTGATGTCCTTAATGAGCATCTGAACACGGTCGTCGGATACCAGATCTATCTTTGTCAGGGCAACGATTCCGCTGCGAACCCCCAGTAGCTCCATTATCTGGAAGTGCTCTACCGTCTGCGGCATGATGCCGTCGTCGGCGGCTATCACGAGCACGGCCAGGTCTATTCCAGGAATCCCTGAAACCATGTTCTTGATGAACTTCTCGTGGCCCGGGACATCAACGATCCCGACGCTTATGTCGCCCTTGAGCATGCACGGGGCAAACCCAAGCTCTATGGTCAGGCCCCGTTCCTTCTCGACCTTGAGCCTGTCGGTTTCACAGCCGGTAAGCTGTTTTACGAGGCTTGTTTTTCCATGATCCACGTGTCCGGCGGTGCAGATCATCATCACCATGTCATGATCCTTGCCGGTTTGCATCCGTCCGGGTGGCTGTTTTTTCATTGCTCGGATCCCCTGTTGCATGGCGGCTGCCTGCCGCTTTTCGCGCTTTTCAAACCTTCATCTCCATACACACTTCTTTGTACATCATCATGGCGGAACAGCCGCCGAAAGAGATGGCAAGGTCGGCTGCCTCGTCAATCTCTTCTTTTGTTATCCCCATCGCAAGGGCGGCTTTCATGTGGGATACAACACACGGCCTGCACCTTACCGCTATCGATAGGGCCACGGCAATCAGTTTTTTCGCACGTTTGTCTATGTTTCCCGGCGCACTAGCCTTGGCCATGAACTCCTTGAAAAGGGGCAACGCGTCCTGGGATTGAAACGCTGCCCCGCTAGGATCCGGGGGTGAGTCGCAGCAGCTCAGCTCCGGCTCCGGTTTTGGTGTCTTTTTTTTCTGCATCGGTTTCGAACCTTCCTTTTGTATCCTTGGAAACACCTCTTCCCTGCCGATCAGGTTTTCCAGCCTGAGAGAGGTAACTTTTACCACACCTTCATCGTGTGCAGCGTCCTTTTCCGTGATCGTTCCTATGATAGATGCGCTCTCATTGCCAGCCTCTCGAAGCTCATCCACCAGGGCCTTTGCCTTTTCCTTGTCGAGCGCTATCAAAAGCCCGCCGGAGGTCTGTGGGTCGTACAGAACGGGAAGATTCTCCTCGCCGGAACCCTCCTGCGCCTTGATCCAGGCCATGGAATACTCCTGGTTTCGCTCGATTGCGCCCGGAAAGATCCCGTTCTCCAGGCACGCCTTGACCGCTCTGAACACGGGAACCGCTGAAAGGTCCACTTCCGCGTCCACGCCGCTTCGGCGAACCATCTCCACAAGGTGGCCCGCCAGGCCGAACCCTGTTATGTCAGTACATGCGTGGGCGTTGTACTTGGTCATCAGCTCGGCCGCGTCCCTGTTAAGCGCTGCCATGGAGCGGCCAACCTCTTCAAGACATTCCGCGCTTATCCTGCCTATCTGAGCGCCAAACGCCACCATGCCCGTGCCAATAGGCTTGGTTAGCACGAGAGCGTCTCCGGGCCGCGCCCGGTTCCTCTCCACCACCTGTTTTTCATCGATCAGCCCGGTTATCGCAAAGCCGCATTTTATCTCTTCATCGTTGATGCTGTGGCCCCCGACCAGGGGACATCCCGCCTCGTTGAGCTTGTCAACGCCGCCGCAGAGGATTGTTTCCATTATGGAGCCTTCGAGATCGTCGATGGGAAATCCCACGATGGACAGAGCGGTCACCGGCCTGCCTCCCATTGCGTATACATCGCTCAGGGAGTTTGCGGCGCAGATCTGGCCAAAGAGATAAGGATCATCAACACAGGGAGTGAACACATCCACTGTCTGCACGAGACAGTAGCGGTCATCAACCCGGTACACACCCGCGTCATCGCCTGCCGCGGTACCCACGAGAACCCTGGAATCGTCAACGGGTGGGAGCTTGGACAAAATCTTGTTCAGGTCCGCCTGTCCTATTTTCGAAGCACAGCCCGCTTTCCTGACATGCCTGGTCAGTGGGATATCGCCGGTTTTCATGGCCCGCTTCTCACCGGCGCAGGAACATATGTTTTGCTCCTTGAACACAGGGCAGGGGCAGGGAAGCCTTGGGTTGCACACACAATGTCCCAGCCTGATCGACCGCGACATTACAGCCTTGCGGCGGTTTACGTCGATTGCCATTAATTGTTTCCTAACCTGTCAACATGCCGGTATTCGTTTTTCAGCCGGCCCGCTGGTTTGCCTGAATGGGGTGGTAATTTCTTCAGGATGCGGCAATCCGCCTCACCGCGTCTTCGACGATCCGATCCTCGCCACCAAGAAGGGTACGCATGTCCAGCAAAACCTCGTTGTTCTTGATCCTTCCGAGTATGGGAGGATCGTTTTCCCTCAAAAGCGCGTTCAGCCGCTCGGCCGAAAGCCTGGCGGAACTCAGGGCAAGGACCCATGTATCGAGGGGGTAATCCGGCATGGTTCCGCCGCCAACCGCGCTTTGATCCTCAGCCACGCGCACATTTATGGAGGGGTTTTTTTTCAGGCTCAGGCGCATCTTCAGGCGCGATGCCCGGCTTTTCAGTCTGCTGCCCGGCATTGACATCATGCTGTAAAGGGGGTGCCTCTCCTTCAGGGTGCCCGGATCGAGAAATAGCTTGAGTGTTCTTTCGAGCGCCAGGTCGGTCATCTTGCAGACCCTTAGCATCCTGGTCATGGGGTGTTTTTTGATGCGGGCGATCAACTCCTTGCGGCCCACGATTATGCCCGCCTGGGGGCCTCCTATCAGCTTGTCCCCGCTTGAACACGCCAGATCCGCTCCGTCCGCGATGCTGTCCGGTACCGTCGGCTCTATGGGAAGGCCTATTTCCTCCAGGTTCACTAGCGCACCGCATCCCAGGTCGTCTATCAAAACAAACGGGGGCTTCTTCTTTTTAAGCGATGAAAGCTCTGCAATGGAAACCGACTTGCTGAATCCGATCACCCTGTAGTTGCTCGGGTGAACCCTGAGGATGGCGCCGGTATTTTCTGAAAAAGCGTTGTCATAGTCCCGCAGGTGGGTTTTGTTTGTGGTTCCCACTTCTTTCATTATTGATCCGCTTTCACTGAGGCAATCCGGCAGACGGAAGGAGCCCCCGATCTCGATGAGCTGTCCGCGGGATACGATTACTTCTTTACCCTTGCAAAAAACCGACAGAATCAGAAAGGTTGCCGCGGCGTTGTTGTTTACAACCATAGCGGCCTCGGCACCGGTCAGGCGGCATAACAGGCTTTCTGTTTGGTAGTTACGCCTTCCGCGCATTCCGGTTTCCATGTCGATCTGCAGGTTACAGCACTGGTGGAGCCCTGATATGGCTTTTGCTGCTTCTTTTGGCAGGGGGGCCCGGCCCAAGCCCGTGTGCAGCACAATGCCCATTGCGTTCACCACCGGCCTCAGCCGGTCAACGCTTTTGCGGTTCAGGAAGGCTTTAATTTCGGATAGGATTTCTTCCTGCCCGGGCAGAGAATCCCCTTTTTTCAGGTTTTTCTTGATCAATGCCAAGCTCTCTCGAACAGCTTCCTTCACCACGGAACGGGAGTGTTCCCTGATAAGGGCCAGAAGCCCCGGAGCATCCAGCAGGGCTGAAACCGAAGGTAAGCCGCGCCTCGGATCGTTTTTGTTGGCTTTTGTTTTCTTTTTCATTTTCATTCGCCTGAACACAAATACGAAAGATTAAATATCTCAAAACCAGTATGTTTTGTCAAGGTGTGGCCGCTGCTCAATGGAAGCTGATTGAAATCTAAAAAAAGACTCTCGCAAAGCCGCCTCATGGGGGGGGGAGGGTCGATGCGGGTTTTCGTGGCGATTGTCTTGTCATTACTTTCGTTGCCATATGCGCTTTGTTGTTTCGGGCGCGTGACTTATAATCATGCAGCCTGCGCCGATCTCCATGAACGCCTGTACCGCTCCCGGCAGCCTCGGGATTATCCGCACCATGAAAGGAAGATCCGGTGTTTCGAGGCCAAAGCCGTTTATGCCTCCCCCGGCCGGCACAACGAACCGCTCCGCTGCTCTGTGTATCCAGGAGGCCAGCACGTGTGTTTCGATCGGGTTCATTTCATTGAACCGCCTAACCCGTGAAAACACAGCCACCAGCTCAAGGTTGAACCGGGGGGCCCAGGGAACCGCGAGAAAAGCGCATTTTTCCGGAGCCTGCTCCAGGACGAGCTGTTTTTCGAGAAAACTGTCATATAGCCGCGTATAGGAGGCGCCCTCGGGAACGGAGGCGCACAGCATTTCTTCGGCGGGCAGCAAACCCTTGTAAGGAACCAGCTGGAGATGAAGATGCCGCTGGCTGCCGCCGCTGCACAGATAAGCTCCCGCATTGAACCCGAAACGGAGCTCTTTACAGCCGCCTGCGGCCTGCCTGCCCGCCTCTATCATGAGGCTCCAGTCTTTCACTGTGGTATCTTTCAAAAGATGGGGGGCGGTCTTTGGAAATAGAATGCCATGGCCCGGAAGATAATAGTAAGGCGTTTTTGCAAGAACGAACTCTTTCTCTTTGACCCATATCGATTGCCGCTCCTCCGGGGCTTCATCGCACAGCGAATCCGGCCGGCAAAACCTGCATAACTCCTGGTCGATCTCTTCCTCTGATACCGCAGACGCAGAAAGCGGGAGCTCGGCCTTGGCCCTGTTTCCGGAAATAAGCGAGAAGTGGCCCGGATAAAGTCTGGACTTCCTTGCTTCCACCGGAGATTCACACGCTGTTCCGTCCCGCATCCGAAGAATGCGATCAGGCTTTAATACCATGCTTGTGAAAAGGTCTTTTGACATGATCCTGCCTATCCAAGGCATTTTGGCCGGGAGACACAAGCCGACCGGGGAGAAACACATAAAAAACAGTTCATCGGTCGGCCAAAGTAATTATAGAAATATTTCGGGATTTTCACCATCGAGCTTCACATGGAGCCGAAAAACAAATCAACCCGGTTGTGGGCAGGAAAGCAAAGTGGGCGGTATAACCGCTTGACCATGGGCCAGGCAATAGCGGCTCAGAATTTTTTAGCTCCTGCCGATTCGGGCATGGCTCGATAACACAAAATGCCGGGTAAGGCCTCCCCTGAGAAAAGGGAGCGCTGCATACGTTCGTGACTCCGTTCGTGTGTTGTAAGTTCTCTCTACTTTTTCTTGCGGGAAACCGCGCGTGCAAAAAAAATGGGCGCGCGGTTTCTTTTTTTTTGGGGGCCCTTATGCCGTGCCGTGGTAAAGGTGCGTATCGCTTCTATTTAAGGTAAATCTCGCTGATACTATCTTTCAGAAAGGCGAACGCGTCTTCGGGATCGTCGCTGAAGTGAAAAAGCTCTAGGTCCTCTTTTGATATGGTACCCTCTTCCGCCATGAAATCGAAATCTACCAGCTTCTTCCAGAAAGAGGTTCCATATATCAAAACCGGGATTTTCTTTTCAACCTTCTTTGTCTGTATCAGCGTCATGAACTCGAACAGTTCATCAAGCGTTCCGAACCCTCCGGGAAAGACGACGAGCGCCTTGGCCAGGTAGAGAAACCAGTACTTTCGTATGAAGAAGTAGTGGAACTCGAAGCTGAGATCCTGCGTTATGTTGGGATTTGGCGCCTGTTCGAACGGCAGCGAAATGTTAAGACCCACGGTGTAGCCCTTAGGGTTGTCGGTTGCTCCCTTGTTCGCGGCCTCCATGATGCCCGGTCCGCCGCCTGAACAGACGAGAAACCGCTTTTTTCCCCTGCCAAGCGAAAGAGACCAACCCGTGAGGAGGTTGGCAAGGCAGCGCGCATCTTCGTAGTATCGGCTCATCCTGTGGGCTGTCTTGGCGGCCTTCAGCCGGGACCTGTCCCGGCCGGAGTGTCGTTTCTTTTCTTTCAGCTCTTTTTCGATCTCCTTAAGTTTCCGCTCCGTGTCATCTCTGCCCTGTATCCGCGCAGAACCGAGAAAAACGATTGTGTCCTGTATCCTGTACTTCTTAAAACGGGTTGCCGGTTCGAGGAATTCGGACAGGATACGGACCGGCCTTGCCTCCGGGCTGTTCAGAAAATCGAGGTTTTTGTACGCCTTCTCGGATTTTTTCACGCAGCCCTTCGCGAGCTTTCGCGACTTATTTGTTTTTTTACTCATGCTGCTTATTCAACCTCAAAGCCGGGGCCCGGTCAATCGGAAAGAGTGGACCTAACCCGCTTATTTCATACTCTTCGTCGCCAGGTGCCGTAAACCGCGTTGTGGCAGGAGAGGATGAAATATATGTGGGTAACTCCCTTCGTTGCCAGAACCTTTGAATCCGGCGGTTCAAAGGGTATCATGTTGCCTTGAAAAAGATGTATATCACAACAGCCTTTTTGGAGCTAGCAAGTAATGATCGAATCCCTTGTCCTCATCGCACTCATCGTCGTTTCCCTGGTCATGTTTCTGTTGCCGGTCATGAAGAGGATCAGGATCGTAAGATCTGCAAAGGGAAGCCTGGGCATCGACCAAGCCGGCAGGAGGACGGGGCGGTGGATATCAGAGGTAATCTTTCAGAAAAAAGTCATCTCGCAAAAGCCGTTCGCGGGAATTATGCATGCCTTGGTTTTCTGGGGATTTCTCGTGTTCGTTCTCGCAACAGTCGACCATTTCTGCCGGGGTTTCGGTGTTTCGATTCTGGGCGAAGGAGCCTTCTTCAGGGGCTATTCCGTGGTTGCGTCGGCTTTCGCCGCGCTTGTAATCATAGGGATAACCTCGCTTTTTATCCGGCGTTTTGTTTTCCGTCCAAGTGCTCTTGGTGAGCATCTTTCCTGGGAGTCCGGGCTTGTTGCGCTCTTCATCGAAGGCTTGATGATCACATACATACTCATGGTTCATGGCCATCTTGAAGTAGCGAGTCTGTCTGAAGCTTCCGGTGCGGCCTGGATAAACTGGTGGATTCACAGCCTTTTTATTCTGGGGTTTTTGGTTGTGATTCCGCGCAGCAAGCACCTTCATCTGCTCTTCGGCCTTTTTGCAACTTTTTTCAAGGATTTCAAGCTTGCCCCGCTCGAGCCGCTGGACATAGAAAACGAGGAGTTCGGCGCGGAAAAACTGAACGACCTCGGATGGTTCGCCGCTCTTGGCGCTTTTTCCTGCGTGGAGTGTGGCAGATGCCAGGAGCATTGCCCGGCGTTTGCAAGCGGAAAGGAGCTGAACCCCAAGGCTTTTGTGCAGGACCTGAAGAGCGGTTTTCTGGAGAACGCGGAGGGAACGATAGCCGGGAGCTGCGTGACGGAGGAGGTTCTCTGGCAGTGCACTACCTGCGGCGCCTGCACGTTTCAGTGCCCTGTTGGAGTCGAGCACGTTTCGTCGATAATAAACACCCGCCGGGGACTTGTGGCCGAAGGAAGTTTTCCCTCGCCCCTCAAAACACTGTTCAAGAGCCTTGAGCGCCATAAAAACCCCTGGGGATATTCGAGTTCGGACGCGGAAGAGTTCCTGAGAGAAAACGGTTACCCGAAATACGAGGGTCAGGAGGTGCTTTACTGGTTGGGTTGTTTTGCCCGTTATGACGAAAGCTACAGAAAGGTGTCGCTGGCGTTCAGGGACAAGCTTATCGAGGCCGGGATTTCCTGGGGCGTGCTCTATAACGAAGCCTGCACAGGGGACGCTGCAAGGAGGGCGGGCAACGAGTTCCTGTTCATGGAGCTTGCCATGGAAAACATCGCCCTTTTGAACGATCATCAGCCCGGTACGATCGTTTTCACCTGTCCCCATTGCATGAAAACAATAGACGAATACAGGTCCATGGAAGAGCCGCTCAAGGGAGAGGTACGCCTTATTCACCACTCCACAATGCTTAAAGAGCTATTCGATTCCGGTAAACTTAAAAAAATTGATTCCTTGCCGGGTAATGTGGTCTATCACGACGCTTGTTATTTAAGCAGGTACGCTGGGCGCGGCTCAGAAGAGCCAAGGGAATACCTTAAATGCAGGGGGGCGAGCCTGCTGGAACCCGGTCGAAAGGGAAGCGGTTCTTTTTGCTGCGGAGCAGGTGGGGCGCAGTTCTTTAACGAGGAGGACAAGGGCGAGCGGATTTACCGTCTTCGCACGGACGAGCTTCTTGAAACTAATTGCAAGACATTCGTAACGGCTTGCCCATTCTGCCAGTCCATGCTTCGCGACGGATTGGGTGACCGGGGCGCAGAAGATGTTAGCGTAAAGGACATCGCTCAAGTCTGATAATAGCGGTCATTATGGTGGCCGGCGCGATGCGGAAATATTGAAGACGTTTATTTTTCGCTCTTTTTCAACTTCTATTGCCTAAATTTCTGTTCTTATTTCTTCTCAAATATAAAACAATATCTTTCGACCATTTTATCTAAGGTGAACTCTCTTTCATACCTGTCTTTTGCCGCCCTGGAAATTTCTTTTCTTTTTTGATCATCTTTAATCAAACATACTATTTCCTTTGCCAGTTCTATATGTTCATTGCTTTCTACAAGAATACCGCTCACTCCATTTTCAATAATACTAGAATTTCCCCCGACCCGGGTCGCAATTATCGGAACACCCGATGCCATTGCTTCAAGCAATGTAATAGACATTCCTTCGCTTTTTGAACATAAAACAAAAACATCTATACAACCCAATATCTTTATAATGTCCTTTCTTTCGCCTAAAAATATAACCTTCTTTCTGATCATATATTTTTTTGCGAGATTCTCTAATTCGCCCCGTAGAGAGCCATCTCCAACGATAATTAATTTTATATTAGAATGTTTATTAACTGCAATTTTAAAGGCCTTCAATAGCATTTTATGGTTTTTTATTGGGTCTAGCCTGGCGACAATTCCCACAACCATGGTGTTTTCGCTAATCCCTAATTCTTCGTACAACGCGTTGTCATTCTTTTTCGGTTCGTCTTTTGTTATATTTATTCCGTTTGGAATTACAGTTACCCTCTCCGCACGAAACCCTTCGTTTGAAAGAAGATAGTTTTTAATATAGTCTGTTACAACAATTGTTTCTGTAATAAATCTGTTTAATATCTTGAAAGCTATTTTTGTCTTTTTCTTTATCTTTTCTGTTCTTCCATGTTCCGTATATATTGTTTTATTAATCCCGGCCAACTTTGCAGCAATTGTACCGTAAAAAAAAGCCGTCTTGTTGTGCATGTGTAAAACATCAATCTTTCTCTTTTTCATTTCCTTTGCAAGTTTTATAAAATACTTGGGGTTGAATCCTTCTTTCCTTTTTAAATATATTATTTCAATGGATTCATTTAAGCAGTCTTTTAATGGACCCATAGAGTCGTAACAGCATATTGTTGTTTTGTATCTGTTCGGCAGGCCATTAACCAGATCAACTGCTATTTTCTCCAAGCCGCCTACTTCCAGGCCCTGCAATAACACAAACAAATTTATAGTTTTAATTCTTATTTCCCTCTAGTATTTTACCAAATTCATATACTACTTTTTCGACTTTTTTTTCCCATGTATTTCTTTTCGCATATTCAATCATGCTGATTCTATTCCATTTTATTTCTAGCGCTTTCTCTATGGTGCTTGCTACATTTTCAGGAGTTCTTTTGTTTATTAACAACCCGTATTTTTCATCGCACAGCGCCTCTTGAACCCCTCCGGCTTTTGTTGATACTACGGGTATTCCGCACGACCATGCTTCAAACAAAACCGTTGGCCATCCCTCGTTTATGGACGTTAAACACAACAAATCTGCCGCGCTTAACCAAGTATTTAATTTATCGTGAGGTATGCTTCCCTTTAAGGAAATAATGCCATTTAAATTATAATCTTTTATTTTCTTTTCAATGCTTTTTTTCAGACATCCATCTCCAATAAATATAGCTTTGATGTTTTTTTGTGTATTTTTCTTTTTTATATTATAAATGCCATCTATCAGCAAACTATGGTCTTTTACCGGTACTAATGAACCAATACATAGAATAATTTTATCTTTAATATTAAGGCCCAATTCTTTCCTTGCTTCGTTCCTATCTTGTCTTTTGAATATAGTTACATCAACTCCGTTTGTTAACACTTCTATTTTGTTTATATTCGCTCCCATCTCTTTTGCCTTTTCTCTCAGCGCATTGCTAACACAAAATACTTTATCTGCTTTATTCAAAGTTTCTAATATACGTGTTTTTATTCTTGCGTTCTTTGGAATAATGTTAATGTCTGATCCGTGCGCCGTAACACAAACCGGAACTTTCATTTTTAATCCGAATTTGATTGCGGCGTAACTGTCCGGCCACAAGTAGTGAGCATCAATAATATCAAACTTGTAGTCTTCGTATATGCTTCTTAATGTACGATCAAAAGATAAACGATACAAATAACCGTTTAAAATGCTGCATATCTTTGGTATTACTAATACACGCGGGTAGTAAACCTCAACGTCCTCCAATACATCTTTTTTCTTTACCCTAGAATAGGAAGACCACTTTTTGAAGTATTTTAATGCTTTTGCCGTAGGAAAATAAGGCACCGGGGAAACTACTTTTATTGTTTCTACCTTGCTTATTGCCTTCATTCTTTCAAAATTAAACGAGCCAAGAACTGTATTTGTATTATTAGGAAAGATACTTGTTGACATTAGTATTTTCATTTTGACCAATTCGCTTTAGTCTTTATCTTATACAAATACATTTTTATAACAACAAAAGTTAGCTCTTTTAGAAGCAATTATATTTCTCGGTTATAATACATTAAAAATGGTTTTTATTAATTTCACTTTTCTGTTACTATCAACAGAAAAAAAGCAGGAAATGGCTACAATTCCCGTCCCTTCTAAATTTTCTTTCAGCTGATTGTATACGTTAACATGTATTCTAGCACAAGAAATGAATCCTCCATTGCCTATATAGTTATCTAATAATGCCTTTGTAACGCCGTATTCATTTTCTAAAACATCTCCTTTTCCCATTGATTCGCTATAATCATAAGTGATTTGCTCTATTTCGTTGTCCAGTACATAGTATCTCTTGTTTCTGATATTGTTTATTTTAAAATATTTGTTTCCACCAGGAAGGTTCATAATTACATACATTACCTCTTTTTTTAATGATTTTATAACCTCTTCTTTTGTACAAATTTCCCAGCCCGCTCCATTTAACGCTGGTATCGCATACTCGCCCCCTGTTAATTCGGCTGGTATATTTATATATTCTTTTTTCTCCTTGATTAGATCCTCTATTCCTTGATCAGTTGTTATTTGTGCATTTGCATCATCGGTGGCAGTTGTTTTTTCAAGGATTGTTCTAATTCTTGTATATCCTTTTATTTCAACTTCAGAAAACATGTATTCACTATAACTGCTCATATTAGTACTTAACGCTTTTCTAAAATATCTGTTAGCAGAGATTAAATCTCCGTTATAATATTTTTTGTATGCGCCGTAATAATAACAAATCATGCATTTGTCAAGGGGGTCCGAGTTTTCACTAGTCATCAAAATTGATCTGTCATTAGCAATCCCAGAATAAAATTCAATTACAGAATATATTGTTTCTTTAACATCCTCCTGTATACTGAGAGAGTCAAAATAATCTCTAATGATCACGTCTGCTTCATCTTTTTTCCCTAACTTACATTTACAAAGGAATAACCATAATACTGCCTTTTCGGGGCTTTCAAGAGTATTAATGTTTTCGAGAGTCAAAACATTTATTGCTTCCTGAATATCGCCGGTTATTATATAATTTCGTGCGCTAGAATATACGTCTTCATTTTCTTTTATTGGTGCTTCGCTTACCTGTTCCACTTTTGGTTTGGCCGAAGTTGTTTTCTTGAATTGACTATTTAATTTTAATCCATCCTTGTTATTTATATAATATATACTCTCATTTTCTTTAATATTTATATTCTTCTCGTTATTAAAAGAACATGAAAAAAGAAACATTATTCCCAATATATATATGGTTTCCTTCATTTAACAGTCCTGCCCGTTTGATCCCGGTGTTCGATTGTGTCGCCGCCTCATGGGCCTACGCTTTAATTATATGTCTAAATTTATCGCCTCTAACGCATTTTTTTCTATGAAGCTTCTTCTAGCTTCTACCTCAGTTCCCATCAAAATTGTAAATATTTTATCAGCCATTATAACATCTTCTATTTTCACGTTGTACAATTTTCTTGTTGCCGGATTCATTGTAGATTCCCATAGCTGATCTGGGTTCATTTCGCCAAGTCCTTTATATCTTTGAATATCTATGTCTTTTCGATTTTTTTCCCCCAGCAGCGCAAGCAATTCTTCAATGTTGCATATTTCTTTTTTATCTCCATTTCTTTCTACAAGATATTTTTTATTGTCTTCAATATAATCTTTTATCAAAAATCCGCACTTTTCTATTTTTAATAGCGCATCCTCAATATCTGTGTGTTCATAATATTCGAAGACAATGTAATCGTAATCGCTGTTACCGTTATCAAAACTTATTATAAGTTCTTTTCCCTTTTTCTTTTCTTCTTTTACAAAAAAAGAGTCAACCTCATCCATGGTATAAAAATAATTGTCTTCTCCCTTTTTAGAGACAACGTGGTAAGCGGGTAAATTGTTGTCTTCTTCATTCCATAATTTCAAATAATCTTTATATTCAATTCCTCTTCTTTCTCGAGTGATATATTTTTTATATTTTTCAAGTTTTTGTAAAGAACGCATTAAACTGACAAAGTCGTTTTTCTTGGCTATCAATTCGCCATTTTCATCTGAAATTGATGCGTTGTTTAGGATAATGGTTAGTATTGAATCCCCCAGTTCTTTTTCGCTATGTATATATTTTGATTCTTTCTTGTTTTTTATTTTATAAAGCGGAGGAACAGCAATATACACCTTTCCTTCCTCAATAAGCTCGGGCGCTTGTCTGAAGAAAAATGTTAAAAGCAGTGTCCTAATATGAGATCCATCCACATCTGCATCGGTCATTATAATAATTTTTCCATAACGTATTTTATTAATATCAAAATCATCTTTTCCAAGTCCGGTACCGATTGCCGTTATTATTGTTCTTATTTCATTATGATTAAATATTTTATCTATTCTTGCCTTTTCAACGTTCAGAATTTTTCCTTTTAGTGGCAAAATTGCCTGGTATTTTCTGTCTCTCGCCTGCTTTGCTGATCCTCCTGCGGACTCCCCCTCTACAAGGTATAATTCCGTTAAAGAGCTGTCCTTGTTTTGACAATCAGAAAGTTTTCCGGGTAGATTTCCACCCGCCAATGCCCCCTTTCTCCTAACCAGTTCTCTTTGCCTCTTCGCCGCGTCGCGGGCTCTCATGGCTAAAACAGCTTTTCCTATGATTAGTTTTGCCGTTTGAGGGAATTCTTCTAATATATTGCTAAGTTCCTCTCCAACAATGTTCTCAACAATTCCCTGAACTTCTCTATTACCCAATTTAATTTTTGTTTGACTTTCAAATTGAGGTTCTGGAATTTGAATCGAAACCACGGCAGAAAGACCTTCTCTGAAATCATCGCCGCTAGGTATTTTATCACTTTTCTTTAGGAACTTTTCTTTTTTTGCATAGCTATTTAGAGTCCTTGTAAGCGCGGACTTAAAGCCGGACAGGTGTGATCCTCCCTCTCTTGTATTAATGCTATTTACAAAAGAGTGAATGTTTTCTCTAAAACCATCGTTATATTGTAAAGCTATTTCAAAGATACCGTCCTGAGTTTCTTTATTGAAATAAATTACATCTTTATGTATTACATTTTTATTCTTGTTTAATATTTCTACAAAAGAAATCAAGCCTTTTGGATAACAAAACTCCTCTTTAATTTGTTTTTTTTCATCTTCAAAAATTATTTTTAAATCTCTTTCACCCATTAAAAATGAAAGCTCTCTTAGCCTTTTAATTATTATTTCACTTGAAAAATTTAATTCCTCAAAAATCTGGGAATCCGGCTTGAATGTTATTTTCGTCCCGTTTTTATCTGTTTTACCAATTTGTTTTAATTCAGATTTTTTCTTTCCCCTAGAATAAATTTGATAATATATATTTCCATCACGATATACTTCTACTTCTAACTTTTCAGACAAGGCATTAACACAAGAAACGCCGACGCCATGCAATCCGCCAGAGATCTTATATGTTCCTTTGTCAAATTTTCCTCCTGCGTGAAGTTTACACATAATTACTTCAAGAGCAGGAATTTTTTCTTCTTTGTGTATATCAATTGGAATGCCTCGTCCATTGTCTTCAATGGAGACGCTTTCATCGACATTTATTTTAACTTTAATCAGATTACATTGACTAAAGTTATACGCTTCGTCTACACTGTTATCAACAACTTCAAACAAACATCTATGTAACCCCCCTATTGATTTATCACCTATATACATTGCCGGTCGTTTTCTGACCGCATTAATTCCTTCTAACACCTTTATGGATGAAGAATCATAAGAGTTTTTTATTTCCTTTTTATCTTTTGTCATTTTTATCAACCAAAAGAAATTTAATCTTTTTTATATCAAACAATTCCCTTTTCTTTATTGCACTGAAAATACTCTCCTTTTTAAAACAATTTATCTCATATAATAAACTTGACGAATTGACAAAAATATATAGTATTCCTTTTTTAAGGTATCCTATTCTTATGCTCTCCATTTCTTTTACTGAAATATTGCTCCGCAAGATAGTATTAATCTTATTAAACTGTATGTTTTTTGTGATTCCTTTACTTAACAACAGTTTCTCAATCACCTTATTTAGTTTTTCTGTTTTCCCTCTCATATTAATCTCATGTAATTGGCATTATTACATAAAATTCTTTTTCATTATCTTCTATCATACATGAAGATTCTTCATCCTTTAATAGCAATTTAACTTTACTATTCTCAATTACTTTTAAATAATCCATAATATAATCAGGATTAAAGCTGATTTCTATCTTCTTTCCGGAATAATCTATACTAATTTCCGCTTTTGATTCTCCTATTCCTTCCTGATAAGAACTTAATGTTAAGTTTCCTTCTTTAAAAGCCAACAAAACCGAACGGGCCTCTGATCCCGCGGTAATGGCAACTTTTCTAAATGCAGAATAAAGAACTTCTTTATCAATTGTAATTACTGTTTCATTATTTTTTGGTATTACTTCTTTATATTTGGGGAACTCTCCCTCGAGCAATCTTGCAGCTATTTCAACATTATCTACTTTTACAATAAATTGATTTTTAAATACTTTTAGCTGAATTGGTGTGTTTTCTTTATCTATACTTTTTATAAGTTGAATTATACCTTTTACCGGTACTACAGAAGAAGATAACAGATTTTCACTTTCTTTTTCTACATCTCCTGCCACGGCCAATCTTCTTCCGTCCGTTGCAACCAATTTTATTCCGGAGTTTTCGTATCTTTCTACAAGTACCCCGTTGTATGCATAACAACTTAAGTCTTTGGCAACGGAAAATAATGTTTTCTCTGCATAATTTACAAAATCCTTTGATTCGATTGATAAAGAATCGCTAAAATCATAATTTGGTATAATTGGAAATTCTTCTGGATCATCACCGATCAATTTAAAATTCGCGTCTTTAGACTTTATTAAACACTCTCTTCCCGAGAGAGAAAATTCTACGCTCTCATCATCAATCTCCCTGATCATGTTTAATAACTTAACTGCAGGAAGAGCCGCTACCCCATTTTCCACAATCTCAACATCTTTAATACAATACTTAATTGCAATTTCAAGATCAGTACCTAGAAGAGTGATAATTGAATTATCAACTACAAGTTTTATATCTTGTAGTATTTGTTTTGTTGATTTTGTTTGGCATATGTTGGATATAAGCAAAATACTTTTTAACAAATATTTCGTTTTGCACTTAAATTTCATTTTGGAATCTCCGTAAGAAAGCTTGAATTTTTGATTTAAATTATATGCTTCAAGATTGCAAAAAAAAATTGAATCTTATAAAAAATGAAGAAAAAACTCATATAGACACAGCTCTTGATGCTCTTTGAATTAAAAAACAAAGTAACAGTTATAATTAATAGCCTAAAATCTTCTTGACTACGCAACAGAATATATAGAAACAAACATTAAATATAACAAGTGTATTTTTTATTGTATAAACAATGTCTTCTTATTAAGTAATATATAAATATATTAATAATAATATAAAATGATAATTTAGTAATATTATATAATGTGTTAAAAATTATAAAGATAGGAACATTACATGAAAAACAAAAAGGATGTAAAAAATGTTAATTACGAAAAAAGAAAAGAACTTTGAAAAAGAGAAAAGAAAAAGAAAGTATAGAATAAAAGTAGAAGAACAGTTTATGACATTGTTTTAAAGTATAAAGACACAAGATATAGTATTTGAAAAAGCAGAGGAACCTGAAACTACCGATCAGGATTTGTTAATAGATCGAAAAGGCGGGAAAAATCAGGCTTTGAGTAAAAATGTATTTTAACGATTCCTTTGTCACCTTTTAAACTAATTCCAACTTTTGTTCCTAAAGATGCTTTTAATGCGTTTTCATATGTTTCAATGTTAATTCTGTCTGAATGAGAGACGTTTGTAGTGGTATTGTCAACAGATTTTTCTTTGGATCTTTTAGATAGTTTTTCAACTTCTCGTACTGATAGGCCTGAACTAAAAACTTTTCTTGAGACCTTAAGCATCTCTTTTTTGTCAGAAAAACCAAGCAAAGCGCGGGCATGACCGAAAGAGATTGTTCCACGTGAAACAGACTCTTGGATTTCTTTGGGAAGCTCCAAAAGCCTTAAAGTATTGGTTATTGTTGACCTGTTTTTTCCCAGTCGTTTGGATACCTCCTCGTGGCTTAACTGTTCAAGCTGTATCATTGCCTGGTAGGCATTTGCTTCTTCGATAGAATTAAGATTTTCTCTTTGAATATTCTCTACAAGTGCAAGTTGAAGAAGTTTATTATCAGAAACATCCAATATAATTGCAGGAATCTCTTCATAGTTTAGGGCAATGCATGCTCTTAAACGCCTTTCGCCGGCGATTAGCTCAAAAGAATCCTCTCTTTTTTTTAGAAGAATCGGTTGAAGCAACCCATCGTTTTTAATTGAGGCGATTAGGTCTTCTAAGCCTTTATTATCAATAAAACTTCTAGGCTGGTGTCGATTTTTATTAATTTTGCTGATTTTAACCTGTTTAATTTTATCACCGTCGGAAAAGTCTGGCTTTTTTTGCTGTAATAAATAATCTAAACCCCTTCCTAACTTCTTTTCTACCATGAGAATTTCCTTAACAAGAGAGTAAGAGAGAGGAAAGCTTAATAAACAAAAAAACTATAGCAAATAGACTGCAGGAAAATATAGTAGAAAAGAATTTTTTTTATAAAGTAGTAACAAGAGAATGTTGAAAAGGGAAAGGAGGTGTAGTAGCGGGACGCATAAAAGAAAACAGATCGGTCAAGAGAGCTGGTCGTTAGCCCGCTTATTTCATACTCTTCGTCGCGAGGTGCCGTAAACTGTGTTGTGGCAAGGCGCATGCCTTGAGACAGGCGAATGCCTATTTCTACAGGCTGAGGATCGTCTGCCGACATGAAACGCGGCCAGGGCGGTAGTTACTGTGGTGCATCAGAAGAGGATGAAAAGGTGGCGACTAGGGAATGTTCTGGTTTTTTTCCTTCCAGGCAAGCGCATCCGTCGTTTTTAATGACGCTAACTCATGCAATGAGTGCAGCTTACACACATAGTGCCCACTATGTTCCTTGCATAAACGGTCAAGCAATGAGGATGCTTCAGAAAACAATCCCTGGTTAAAGTATATAATAGAACAATAATACAAACCCCAGGGCTCGGCACTTGTTCCTTTAATATTATTTAAAAAGTCTAACATGTCAGGCGTAGAATAAGAATTATAGTAATTTGAGTTTTTCTGAAAAAAAGAAAAATCTGTCCAGGCCGCGCTCTTGTCGCGCTCGGCCGCGCCCGCGTAAAACATTAGTGCCACGGGGATTATGACCGCAGCGGCGAGCGTCAACATTAGTTTGTTTTTGTGTTTATGAAAAGAAGAAACAAGATTTTTACCAGAGTCTGGAGTTTTAACAACCTCTTTCTGGGTTTTAGGATTAATGTCTTTTGTTTTCATTTAAAAAGTCCGTAACAACAACAAATATCAATGTTTATGATAAAGAGAAATTCTTTGTAAAGTGAACAGTAATTGTTATAGTTTAACAATGATATCTAAAAGATAAAGAGTTTTTTAAAGGAAACTAGAATGCTACGAGAAAAAGCAATTTTTACTATAATCGCATTACTTTTAATTTGTGGATTCGCCTTTTCAGATGTCATAAATTTTAAAGACGGCAGAAAAATCGAAGGAAAAATTGTTTATAAAGATTCAAAAATAGTAAGAATCAAAACAAAATACGGAACAAATGAATTTTCAATGGCGGACATTTTAAATATCGATGAAAAAGAAACAAAAGAACAAGAATATAATAATCTGGTAAAAAAGACAAACCCAAAAGATACTGAAGCTGTTATGAAGCTAGTTGACTGGTGTAATGAAAACGACATGAAGTCACACGCAAGAAATCATTTAAAGGAAATTCTGGAATATGACCCGAATAATGAAGAGGCTAGAAAACGGCTTGGATATGTAAAAAACCAAGGAAAATGGATCACTCCAAGAGAATTAGCGATATTAAAAGAGAAGGAAGATCGGGAAGAAAAGCAAAGTAAAGGGCTGGTTGAATATAAAGGTGAATGGCTACCAAAAGAAGATGTAGAGAAAATAGAATCCGGACTGATCAAGTATAAAGGCGAGTGGGTAACAAAAGAGGAGAAAAACCGCCTTGAAAACAACCTTGTATTATATGAAGGGCTGTGGGTAAAAAAAGAAGACGCGGAGAAGATGAAACAAGGCCTTTTCAACGTAGGCGGTCTTTGGGTAAAAAAGGAAGAGGCAGATAGAGCGCACTCTAACTGGGAAGACCCGTGGATTTTGAAAACGAAACACGTTACGATTAAGACAAGCAAAAACTATGATTATACACTGAAGATGCTTGCTGATGCAGACCTGGCATATAACAGAATTAAGGAACTTGTAAAAATAGAACCCGATTTGAAGGAAACCCTAATAACCGTATACGTTCTTTCCTCAATCGAAGAGTACAATAATATAGGAAACGCCATTGGGGACGAAAGGTCTTCGGCATATAGCGTTTTTTATGCGGAAGAATCCCCAGAAGATGGACAAATAACAGTGACTTATGCAAGAAGCGATCCCAAAAAAGGAGACACGGATGATTATGTCCGTTATACTCTCGGCCTGGTAAGGCATTCTGTTGTAGAACAGTATTTAAGAAGAATAGACGAAAAAGACGAGATTCCTTTGTGGTTTATTATTGGTCAGGCTGCCAAGGTAGACCGCTTTCATAGCGAGGCTTATATTTCTTATTACATAAAGGAGCTTCGAAAGCAGGGTGGATTTATCAAGACAAAACAGTTTTTTGACAGTTATTTCAGCTTTTCAGAGCAGCAGATCTATCAGGCCGGCTTACTCTGTGCATATCTTGACAGCAACGACGCAGATGAACAAATAAAAGATCAACTAAACGAGGTAATAAAGGCCATTGGGGAAAAGAAGAGAATATCACGGGCTTTCTTGTCGCTTGAAAAATCGCTGATTAAAGGCGAGAAAAGCATAAGGGATTATATTTCTAAGCATTAACAATATCTTCGGCCCCCATTGATGCCGGCTGTCCTGTGGCCCCAAGAACATCTCTCCAAAGGGAGCTTTCAGGAGAGATATATTTTCTTTGTCTGGTTACCAGGTCAAGGGGAACGTGAGTGTATGAGCCGTGCCATAAACCGATCATAACATCGGTTTTTCCCGACATTCCTGCGTGAGCGGCGTTTCTTGCAAGGTTTTCACAAAAAATACTATCGACAGCATTTGCGGGTACGCTACGGATAATATAGCTTGGATCAATATATTTCAGATCAAAGGGTATTTCTTTTTCATTGAAATATTCTTTGATTTTGTATTTAAGAAAATCTCCAACGTCTTTCAAAACAATATTGCCTGAAGGATCGCGGCCGCCCACATCTTTTGAATATATATTCTTTGCAGCGCCTTCGGCAACGACGATGACCGCATGGGAGCGGCGACTAAGCCTGTTTTCAAGAAGCTCTAATAATCCGTTTTTTCCAGAGAGTTCAAAGCCGACTTCCGGAATTAAGCAAAAGTTGACTTCAAGGCTGGCAAGCGTTGAGTGTGCCGCGATGAAGCCGGAGTCTCTACCCATCACCTTTACTAGGCCGATTCCGTTTGGGGTGCCAATCGCCTCTACATGTGCACACCTTATGGCCCGTGTTGCAACTTCAACCGCGGTATCGAAGCCAAAGGTTTTATAGACAAAGCTAATATCGTTATCTATAGTTTTTGGAACGGCTATAACAGAAATCTTTCTGTTTCGGCTTTCTAGCTCGTTATGAATGGCGTGAGCGCCCTTTAACGTGCCATCCCCCCCGATACAAACGAGTATATCAACACCGATATCTTCTATGGTATCCGCAATAGTCTTTACATCTTCGCCGCCCCTCGAGCTGCCAAGAAAAGAGCCCCCGCGGTTTTGTATTCCATCGGTGTTTTTAGAGGTGAGGAGGATGGGGTAGTATCCATGGGCCGGGTTCAGGCCCTTGAATCCGTAACGAATGCCAAAAACCTCAGGTATACGGTATTTATAGTTGAGCTCAAGAAAAAGTGACCGAATAACATTGTTTATACCCGGACAAAGGCCCCCACAGGTAACAACGGCCGCCTTTGTATGAGAGGGCTCGAAAAAAATTTTTTTTCTCGGGCCGGCTTTTTCGAATAAAAGGCGATTTTCCAGGTCCGCCGGCGAATTAATGTCGACCTGATAACGAACTTTTGAATCCTCTGTTACATAGTTGACCAAACCATCTCCAAGGTGAGACGACAGTTTCAGCGGAGAATCAACCAGCGCCTTGCCGAGAGATTTTACCTTGAGCTCATGTTCTTCAATCATTATTAAGGTCCCCGTGCAAACAAAGACATAAGGACAATCGAATGCGCATTTTAAAAAAACAATGGCGGAAAAACACAGTATACGCCGCATGAGCCCCTGTAAAGGCAAAAGGGCAAGATTCGTCTTTTTTGAGCAGATGTTTATAGGGGATTTATAGAAAAGATTAGGGTAATTTTTGAACCCATCGGAGGCGTTTCCTCGCGGTTGGCGTCAAATAATGCATCGTTGATACCATCGGCGCTGTTGATATCGAATATTGCGTTGCCAAACCCGGTTAAATAGCATGCGACCACGTTTCGCTCCATATCGGCCATGTACTTAACAACCCTGTCTCGCCCTAGCAGCACCTCGGCAAAGCGTGAGCCGACGTAAACCCACCCGGCCCTTTCCAGGGGCTGCCCGGTACGAAGATCAAGAATAAGATCTTCAAGAAAGCGAATGGGCCGCTCCGCCCACCCATTATATTTAACGTAAATATAGACCGCCCGTCCCTTTGGCGGAACAACCTCGTAGAGTGTTTCCCTGCCGGAGTCTACCTCTTCCTGCGTGGGCGGGGGATCCCTTTTTTTATAGGAAACGGTTTTTCCGGGCTCCAGGCCAATAGAAAGCAATGCGGCGTTAATGTTTGAAGGTTTTGCCTTTATGAGGATCAGCGCTTCGTGAGTGTTGCCGCCCTCTGAAACGACGACATATTCGATAGGGTATTGGGCGGATTGTTTGTCCCTTATTATTACACCCTTTACGTCTACTCTCCGGCTTTTTACATCAACCGTGATGCCGTCTTTTTCGAAAGCCTTCTGCAGCGTGGTCCAGTTGGTTTTAATCATGAGCCTTACATCAGAAACCGATTGGGGCTCGGGCCCACCCGCTTCCTCGACGCAGGCTTGGTTGTCAATTCCGTTTTCCGTAGGTTTGCTTTCTTGGGGCTTATCTTGGGCCGGACCGAACAGGGGGGAGCCCTGGGCGGTTCCCGCGGGCTCCTCGAAAAGAGAGCTTCCTGCGCAGAAAAAAGGAGAAAAGGTCAAGATACACACGGCTAAAAAATTAAAAGCCATGGGGCGGATTTCCTCTGCGAACAGTATTTTCTTTCTGCAACCAAGCGCTCGACCACTGGCCATTTTAATGCTCCGAATATGCCGCTTTTTGCCAAGTAAACCACACAAGGCCGGGTTTTTACAGCACAAACAAACAGATGTGTTATCAAGGACAGAGACAAAGCTCAGGGAATGTGAACGGGCGGGCAAGGGCGCGGTTCAGCGGAATTATACATCAAGACCATGGGCAAGGAAATATCCGGGTAAAGTTGAACCCTTGAAACCACGGAAGAATTGGGTTAGCCTTGCCGATCGCTTTTTATCTTAAAGAAAACTGCTAAGCGTCAAGATTAATTCAAGAAAAAACGAGGAGAGCGGCATGGTCCTGGGCATAAGCGGCTTCGCGGCCGAGTATTTAGATCACCTCAAAGGGCGAAAGGCCAATGGCATACCGCCGCTGCCTGTTTCCGAACAGCAGGCGGAGGCTGTTACAACCCACCTTATTGATGGCGGCTTCGATGAGGGGCTCTTGAAGGTGCACGGACAACCCACCACGTCCAAGTCGCTCCGCTTTCTTCTCGAGCACCGGATTCCTCCCGGCGTTTACCGGGCCGCCCAAATAAAGGCAACATTTCTTTACAGGATATTAACCGGAGAAGTTTCTTCTGATTATATAGACAGGACAGAGTCTTTGCGTCTGCTGGGGGCCATGGGGGGGGGCAAGAGCGTGGGTTATTTGATCGATGTTATGTCCGGCGGTTCCGGCCTGGCCGCGGATGCCGCTAGCGCCCTGGAAAACATAATTCTTATCTCCGGCGAAGATTTTTCGAAAATGTCTGATTTGGCGGAAAACGGCAACAAGCATGCCGCGGGCCTTCTCGCGTCCTGGGCGGAAGCCCGCTGGTTTGCCAACCGGGCGCCAATAGAACAGATCCAGAAAAGAACGGCCATCAGGCTTACCGGCGAGATAAACACGGATTTTCTTTCTCCGGCACAGGACGCCGGCACGCGGGATGATATTCCCCTACACGCCATGAAAATACTCTCCACTAGCCCCGATGACAAGGAGTTCATCGCCCGCGCGCAAAAGCTGAGAAACGGGGGGCGAAGGCTGCTCTGCGTCGGGGACGTGGTCGGCACGGGATCCAGCCGCAAATCCGCATCGAATTCGCTTGTTTGGTGGATCGGCGAGGACATCCCGAATGTCCCGAACAAAAAGAGGGGGGGCATCCTTCTCGCATCGAAGATAGCCCCAATTTTTTTCAACACGATGCGTGGCTGCGGTGCAATTCCCGTGCGTTGCTCAACCGGTAATATTCCCGAGGGAAAAAATGTCACAATTGATCTTTACGAGGGGGTCGTTAAAGGGGAGGACGGAAAAACCCTCACCTCTTTTAAAGTGGAGCCTTCTTCCATTCTTGACGAGGCAAGGGCCGGCGGCAGAAACAACCTGATCATCGGGAGGACCTTGACCAACAGGGCCCGGGAGGCCTGCGAGCGCAAGGGAATTGAAACCGAAGGCTCCGCACTGGAGCCTCTCGACCCCGCCTCCCATCCAGGGGGCCAGAAATACTCACTTGCCCAGAAGCTGGTTGGGGCTGCATCGGGGCGGAGCGGTGTTCTGCCGGGAGAGTATTCGGAGCCCGCCGCCCACCTTGTTTTCAGCCAGGACACCACCGGCAGGATGACCCAGCAGGAGCTGCAGGAGTTGGCCTGCCTGAGGTTTGAGGCCCCCACGATACAGTCCTTCTGCCACACGGCCGCAGGCCCCAAGAGCAAGGATTCTACCATGCAGTTCGAGCTTGGGGCGTTCGTACAGGGTCTCGGCGGGATCGATCTCCGGCCGGGGGACGGCGTAATCCATACAAACGGAAACCGTTTTCTCCTGCCCTACTTCGTTGGAACCGGCGGAGACAGCCACACGCGCTTTCCCATCGGGCTCAGCTTTCCAGCGGGCTCCGATCTCGTGGCGTTTGCCGCCAGCCAGGGATACTTCCCCCTGGATATGCCGGAATCGGTGCTTGTCAGGTTTAAGGGGAAACCCCGAAGGGGTATCACCATAAGAGACATTGTAAACGCAATTCCATATGCCGCCCTTAAAACCGGCCGGTTGAACCTGGAAAAAGGGGATGCCAAGGTGAACTGCTTTGCGGACCGGATTCTCGAAATACAGGGCCTTGAGGACATGGATGTTCTCGGGGCTTACAAGCTTACAGACACCTCGGCAGAGCGTTCGGCGGCAGGCGCGACGTTTTCCTTTAATCCAGACCAAATAAGGGCTTATGTCGACAACAGCCTGCGGTTTTTAAAGAACAACTTCTCCCGGCGCCATCCCGCCCCCGCGGTGAACGAGCTGATCGCCAGGTTCGAGAAGTGGATAGCCGATCCAGAGTTTGTTTGCGCAGACGATGGGGCGGAGTTCGCCGAGGTGGTTGAGGTAGACCTGGAGAAGGTCCTCGAGCCGCTGCTTGCCGCTCCAAACGACCCGGACAAGATCGTGCCGTTATCCGAGGCTGCCGGAATACATATCGACGAGGTGTTCGTTGGAAGCTGCATGACAGACATAACCGATTTCAGGGCGGTTGCAGCTATTCTGGAAGGAAAGCAGCTGCCCCACCTGATGAAAATGTGGACGGTCCCTCCGGACAGGGAGAGTTTTTCCCGGCTATCAAAGGAGGGGATACTTTCGGCCCTGGCAGACGCGGGTGCGAACATTCATGTACCAGGGTGCTCTCTGTGTATGGGAAACCAGGCGCAGGTGTCGAAAGGCGCGGTCACCCTGTCCACGAGCACAAGAAATTTTGACAACCGGATGGGCCGGGATTCCCGGGTTTACCTCGGCTCCGCTCACCTTGCGGCCATGACAGCCCTCTTGAACAGGCTTCCCACCGTGGATGAATACATGGAGATCTACGAGGCCAGGATTCTTCCGCGCGAGCAGGAGATCATGAAGCCCCTCATGTTCTGACCTGGCAAAACACCCCCCTGATTTCCGGCCGGGAGCCCACAAGCCCCTTCGGGGGGGCTTTCCGGGACCCGGTCTCTTCACGAACCCTTTTTTAGTCTCTCTTTATGGGGCTGCGCGAATTTTTCTCGACCGCCGTAGCAGCGCGGGAAGGAACTGTGCCCAGATCGATTTGGTCAAGGTTCTCTGGTTTGAAACACAATGCACACACATGTCGGGAACCCCCCCGTTTGATATGGATCGCCTCAGGGCCTGGTAACCCTTGCCGTTCCATATAGAAAGCAGATCCTCCGTGTTGAGGTCGCCAAGAGGCTTGCCCTGTGCCGCGCAGCACGGATACACCTTTCCGTCGAATGAGATGAAACAAGTGGTCCACGGTTCAGGACAATACGGCAATCCGAACCGTCTTTGGGGTGGGGGCTTGATGGGCGAGTGGTTCGGGGAACAAGAGGGCTTTCCGGCAAATCCGTCGGCTTCTTCGGGGCTGCCGGAGTCGGCCTGTGCAGAAGAAGACGGGCCTGCCCGGAACCGGGCTTCCGCAGGGCTTTTTCCGATCCCTCCGCCGGGAAAGCGCCCAAGAACGGTTTCGCCGCCGCTCTTGTCGCGGGCAACCACGACAAGCGCGGGCGCGGCATTCCCGTCACGCCCCCGAGGAACGTCTATACTGAATCCGCACCGTTCTTTGCCGGGAAAGCTTCCTGAAACGCTCCTTACAACATCAGGCCTTTCAATAGACGGTTTCGCAGAGGCTTCCACGTCTCCGCCACTCAAGACTTCAACCAGATCGATGCCGCCGGGGTGCAGACACCAGCCCGAAACGGTTTCAACTTCCCGGGCAGGGGTGCCGTCGCATGGATGGTCCAGGTTACCGAGCGCCCAGATCCTCGATTCGTTCCAGGCAACATCCGCCCCGGCCTTGACAAATCCCCCTGTCAGCCCGAGCGACCACGAACCCGCAACTTTTCGGGTAAGCTCGTAAACCGATTTCACCTCATCAAGCGCGAGGTTTGCAAGGGTCTGTTCCGCATAAAAGGCATGATAAAAATCATTGCCTCCCCTGATCAAGGGTTCGATGTGAAGCTTGCTTGCGCCGAGTCGCGCCACGACCTCAACAAGAGGCGGCAATGTGTTGAAATTACCTTTCATGGCCACGAACTCGATTGTTATCGACGGCCTCTTCGAGCGCGCCGCTTCCTTCTTTTTTTTTATCCCCCTGAGGGCCTCCAGCAGCTCTTCCCACTTTGCCCCCCGCCTAATTTTTTCGAAAACGGATTGTGTTCCGCCATCCATGGAAACCACAAGCTTATCCAGGCCGATATCCACTATCCTGGAGATGACAGGCGCGCGCAACACCGTCCCGTTGGTGATAACCGTTATGTAGTTATCCGCGGCAGCGCAGGATTCCATGAAATCGAGTATGTTGGGATGAAGAAAGGGCTCCCCAAAGCCAACCGTGTTTACCCTGATCGAATGCCTGAGCCACGGCTTGACCTTTTCGAAGATTTCCATGGGCAGGTCGCCGGTTCCGCCGTCAGCCTTGAACTTTGGGTCATAGAGACGTGCGCAGGTCCTGCACCGGATGTTGCATCTGTTGGTCACTTCGAGGTGATACTCCAGAGGCGGCATGGAAAGCGAGGTTAGACCTCGCCTCGCAGCGGACATGGTGCGTATAAAACGCAAGGTTTTGAATCCGGGTTTCTCGGGTATCCGGCGCATTCGTCGAAAAGTCCTTTGTAAATCAAACCGTATCTTTTTTTACAGCATAACACACATTCGGTTGTTATTACAGTGTTCGGCGCAGGCCATGCAGAGTATTGCCGAGCTCAACGCAAGGCGCGGCAAGGCGCAACAAAGAGGCGAATTGTCGGTACAACGAATACCGGGCGAGTCCGCCCCACGTGATTTTGGAGTTTAGTAAATGAAGGTTTTTTTCCGGAATTTTTTTTCGGGATGGATGATCACGGCCTTGTTTTTTTTTCCGGCTGATCAGGCAAGTGGCTTGCCGGACGAGGGCGGGAACAGCCAGGACGCGGAAAAACCATTTTCCATCAACGCAATCGGGCCGGAAACACTTTTGCC
The DNA here is from genome assembly GCA_964542475.1 of uncultured Phycisphaerales bacterium. Lineage (GTDB taxonomy): Bacteria > Planctomycetota > B15-G4 > B15-G4 > CAYZWU01 > CAZIUL01. The sequence goes on from CAZIUL010000003.1 coordinate 168,926, forward strand.
GCTGGACCGTCGTGGAATCATCCGCCTTGTGTGGAATCCGTACGAGCGCCGATCGAGGTTCGAGTTCAAACACGTGGAGAGGCCGATCTACCGCGTTTACATCTCCCCGGAAGGATTTCCCGCCTCAAGCGGCAGGATATGCGTGACCTATGGAACGTCATATCCCTTTACCAATCTCGTGGCAGGGGAAAAGTATAAAATTATGGTGGACGTGGAACAGAACGGCCGGGTTGTGCTGGCAGAAAGGTTGTACGAGGCCGGGCACGTCGCCGGCATGGTGAAGTGGTTCGCGGCCCCGAGAGCGGAGGGGGGCAGCCCTGACAACCCAGGAACATATTCGAAACCCGTGGATGTTTCTTTTGTCAATGCCAACGCGGGCGCCGGGGATGTTGTGGTCTTCAAGTCCGGTGTCTATTTCCGGCCGGCCAATGGCGCCGGCGACAGCAGCCACGACCGCGCCGTTCATCCTCAAAAAAGCGGAAGCCCCGGCGCGCACATCCTTTTTCTGGCGGAGTCGAACGATGTTTCAATGAAGCGGCAAGTGTCGTTCAGGACCGCATGGGGCAACATATATGTGAACAAGACAGACCATGTGGTTTTTGACGGCCTCAACTGTGACGACGACCAGGGATTGAACTCAAAGGCATTGACATCGGTTCTGGGCGAGTATGGCCACAGGCCAACGAACATAATAATCAGAAACATTTATTACCGCGCCATGACATCAGACAAGCAGCTTATGGTCAACGCATCAAGAGAGGTTTTGATTGAAAACTGTTTCTTTTCGGGAAGCACCGAATCGCATAATGCTTACCTGTGCAACAACACATACAACCGAACGGAATACGCGGAGAGCAGGATCATATTTAGAAACAGCATCTCGATGAATTCTGCGCGAAACAATGTTCATGCAAACGGTTTTTTTGACAACTTCATTATTGAAAACAACATATTTGTGGGAGCGAAAGTTGCCAACATCTCGCTGGCAACCGTTCACAGAAATTCCCATGTTCGGAACAACATAGCCTACGGCGGAGCAAAACAGGCGCTGACGCTGAACTTCTATCAGGAACAACCGGGTTTTCCCCTGGAAGACCGGGAACCGAGTTCCAACATCCAGATCTGCCACAACACATTTGTTGTACCCGAAACCACCAGGTATTCCTTTGCCGACATTATTATATCGGACTCGCGAAGGCGCCCGCACAGGCATGTCGTGGAAGGGCTTCACATAAAGAATAACATACTGGTAAGCAGGAACAGGAGCGATAGCGGCGTGATCCTGAATCTGATGCAATCCCGACACCTAGGACGCATGGAAGTGTGCGGAAACGTGTATTTCAAGAACGGGGAGCTCGGCGGCGTGCTTCTGCCGACACGATCATCGAATGAAAACGGGGCGTTTTCTTTTGACTTGTTCGAAAAGCACTGGAAAGAGAAGAAGGTCTTTGAATCGCTGGACCGATACCGGGACGAACAGGGAAACAAGGCGTTCGAGAAGCATACAACGCTGCTTGAGCGATGGACACAAAACAGACAGGCAACCGAGCTGGGGTCTCTTTTCGTTGACGTGGAAAAAAGGGATTTCAGGATAAGCAGGGAATCCCCGGCCGCCGGAGCCGGTGTTTACGACAACGAAACCTGTCGCATAACGCGAGACATATATGGAAATCCCAGGCATGGATCGGACAGCGAGAGGGACGCGGGCGCGGTTGTCTCGGAAGCGGGGAGGGGAATGGCGCCGGAGCTGAGCGAGTACCGATTGTTTCCATCAGCCGCCACACCTTTCGATGTTCTGATCTTGGGCAAAAGGACTCTTGTCTGTGCCGCCAGATTGGACGTTCGTTCCTCATCGCTCACATCGCTGAAAAGGCTCGTCGTGGAGTTTGTTATCGAAAAAACGAACAAGGACCTGGTTGTGAACGTGAACGATCACTTCAAGGCCGAGGTTGAGTTAGGGGGAGAGTCGAGGACGCTGGATTTTTACCGTGGTGACAAGGAAGGGAATGAAAACGTTTGGCTTTCCGGGTATGCAAACGGCCTGAACCTGTTTGCCGCAGACGGTGAAAGCCTTGATGTCAAGGTCTACCTGACCCTGGACGACCCCGGAAAGATAGATCGTGTAAGCGCAGTTATTGCACACGATAATGTGTGGGGTTTCGACGGCAGCGGAAGAAAGCTGGCTGTTACCGGATTCAACGAGATTCTCTTCAAACAGGAAGTTAGATGACATAGAGAAGCGGCCGCCGAGGGTCAATATTCATCACCGAGCGGTCGTCCCCCTGACGACGAAATCACCGACGGACAGCCTGAAAGCGGACGCTTTCACCTTGCAGCGTACCCTCGCCAGAAAGAAAATGTTCTTTTTTGTCTTGCTCAAAGCAGACATGTTTCCCTGTCCTTTGGCGATTACAAGATCTGCTGAATCGAAGAGCCGGCTGAACTTGTCATCACATTTGTCCAGGAAAAAACAGGGGTAGTCAGAACCGTTGTCAACAACCTCCACTATCTTCGTCAACCCGGCCATTTCAGCATCCCGGAGGGTTGCATCGTTGCTGACAGGCGTGCCTTTGACCGCATAGACCAGCCGATCCATGGGAAGGTTCTCGATCAGAATGCGATCGAACACGGTTTCGCCCGCGTTGTCAGCCAGATAAAGAATCTTCGACGCCTTTTCAACTTCGTTTTTGAGCCGTGAGACGTGATCGATTCTAAGTGTGCACGTGCGGGCGTCTTCTATGCTTCTAAACAATGCAAGGTTATCTTTTTTCGCCTCGCCCGCATGATCGATGATATTGCCTGCCATGGCAATGCGGACCGCTGTGCCAAAGCGGTCGCCAGTTTTCTCCAGAGAGCTTTTCAGCTCAGGATAAGCCTTCAGCGCAACATCCATGCAATAGCTTTTGTGGTTTTCGAGGGGGTCGTTTACACCGCTTTCCTTTCTGATGACAAGAAAAGCCTTCTGGATCATCTCGGAGGATCCGCCGGCCAGATCAATGTCAGAGAAAAGGCGGAGGATTTTTTTAAGTATCCGTTCCTGGGTGCCGGCCCTCAGGCCGGCATCTTTCATTGCTTCCGTTGATTGCCTCAAAATGCAGGACACGCAATCGAGGTGAGTAATCATCGGTTTTCTCCAGGTCTATCATCCGCATCCTGACGAGGGATGGCGGGCTTCACGCAACGCCCGGCCATTATATAATGTTTACAGCCGGTTTTCGTCCTGTTAAAACAAATCTTCCGCACCGATGGGCCGCAAGTCTTTGGTTAGCCCGCTTATTTCATACTCTTCGTCGCGAGGTGCCGTAAACTGTGATGTGGCAAGGCGCATGTCAGGAGACGACCGCAGGCCTGTTCTTACAGGTTGAGGATCGTCACCTGGCATGAAACGCAGCATGAGTGCCGTTTACGGTGCCGCAGCAGAAGAGGATGAAAGATGCGGGCTAGCCGGTTCGCGAGAGAGGATGGTGCACGTTGCAGACTCTTGTCAGGGCCGTTGCCCGGCTTTTTGTCGGCGCGGCGTTCTGCCTTTTGCCGGCGGTTTCTTTCGCGATCGAGGAAGCCGGCAGGGATATGGAAATATCCATTTCAGCCGAGGACAACACGAACGGCGGGGGTGGCGAGATAACCGTCGTTTTCACGATTTTTCCCCGGATTGAGGGCGTGGAAAGAGTCGTTGTTGAGCGATCCGAACTCCCCAACGGGGGGTTTGTAGAAGTGGCAGAGCTCGAATCGGACGAAACCAGGTTCGTGGACTCGGAAGGAATCGACGACAACGCGAAATACTACTACCGGGCGAAAGCTATAAGGCTTTCGGGTGGTTCGGTCACTTCTTCGGTCTGCGGTCCCGTGTCCTCTCCCGGGCTCTGGTTCAAGCCTGGTGCGTGTTTTACAGGCGCCCTGTCCGCAGCCACCGTCCTGGCCATGCTCTTTTTTCTTTTTCTGGCGAAGTCCGGGAGATCAATGTACATACGCCCGATTCCCGGCCTGCAGGCCATTGAAGAGGCAATCGGCCGCGCCACCGAAATGGGGAAGCCGATCTTGTACTGCTCCGGCGTTGCCGACCTCCGCTGCCCCGGGGTTCTCGCCTCTCTGACAGTGCTGGGCTGGGTGGCGGAAGAGATTGCCAGGTACGGTGCGGCCCTTACCTATCCCGTGAATAACGCATTGAGCCTCACGGCAGGCCAGGAGGTTGTTAAGGAGAGCTACCTCCGGGCAGGCAGGCCCGAGGCCTATCAAGACAGCATCGTCTATTTCATATCTGGTGAACAGTTCGCATATGCAGCGGCTGTTTGCGGCGTCATGGAACGCGAGCGCCCCGCAGCCAATTTCTTTTTTGGCTCGTTCTGGTCCGAAAGCCTTATTTTAACTGAATCGGGAGCTTCCACCGGGGCCATGCAGATCGCCGCCCTTGACACCGAGCACCAGATTCCCTTCATGGTGGCAACCTGTGATTATGTAATAATCGGTGAAGAGTTTTACGCGGCCAGCGCATATCTGAGCCCTGATCCCGGCATCAAGGGAAGCCTCAAGGCGCTCGACCTGATCAAGCTTGTCATCGTGCTGCTGATCCTGGCCGGGGTTGCGGCATATACATTTAAAACAGCGATCGATGCGGATTTCGATTGGTTCTTCCGCTTTTTCGGGAGGTAAGAAGGGATGCGCAGAACCCTTCCAATGGTTATTACTCTGGTAATAGGAGTGTTCGCTTTTGTCGAGTACTTCGTGCCGCATCGCAGCTTCAGCTCCGTGTCGCAGCGCCTCACCCAGTGGATTCCCGTGGTGGCGTCCACCGCGCTCATTCTTGGCGCCATCAGCCTGTTCCACCATCATTTCCAGAAAATAATCAAGAAACATCCTGACTGGGTTTACAGCATTGTCGCGCTTGCGGCAATGATCATCACAACCTTCATGGGGCTTGTGTGGGGAGTCGAGGAGGGCACGCCCTTTGGAAAGCTCTATGATATGGCTTACAAGCCCCTTACCAGCGCGATGTTTTCCCTGCTCGCATTTTTTCTTACCTCCGCCGCTTTCCGCTCGTTCCGGATAAGGAGCTTTGAAGCGGGTTTGCTTTTTTTGGCCGCGTTCGTTGTTATGCTAGGCCGCGTTCCGGTAGGAAGCGCCATAAGCGAAACCCTGCCGGTCTTGGCCGACTGGGTCGTGGATGTACCTACAACGAGCGCAATGCGGGCCATCCGCATAGGGGTGGGCCTGGGCATGGCATCCCTTTCCATAAAGATCATACTGGGGCTTGAGCGCACATATATAAGCTGAGGAGATGAGGTGGGCATTTTCGAGAGAATTGAAAAAATCGACAGAAAGCTGATTTTTCTGACGGTCTTTCTGGCCGCCGCCCTACCCATGATCTTCCCGTTTTCCATGGATGTTTCCATCAAGCACGAAACGGAAAGGTTTTTCGAGGCGATCGATGCACTTCAGAAAGGGGATGCTGTCATTCTCTCGATGGACTACAGCCCGGAGACGCGACCAGAGATCGATCCCATGTCCGAAGGCGTTCTGATGCAGTGTTTTCGAAAAGGTGTCATCGTTATCGGCCTGGTCAACACGGTGCCCAACATCCCCATTGGCGAGGCCGTGATGAAGCGCGTTGCCGGGGACTGCGGCGCGATTTACGGCCGGGACTATGTTTTTCTTGGCTTTCGACCGGAGGCGCGAGCGGTCATCATCAATTTCAGCGACGAGATCCGGAAAGCGTTTCCAGGGGACTATTACGGGACGCTGCTCGACGATCTGCCCGCCATGAAATCCATCCATAACTTCGATGATATCGCCCTGGCTGTTGTAACCACCTCGGATGACGTGAGCCTGGAGTGGCTGCTCACGGCCAACTCCCGCTTCAACGTAAAAGTCATTATGGGAATAGCCTCTAATTTTTACCCGAGCTTTACACCTTATATCGAATCGAAGCAAATTCTGGGCGCCCTCGGAGGCATGAAGGGAGGGGCTGAGTACGAGAAACTCCTGAAGCGGGCCGGTGTCGCATCATCTTTGGGTGACGCCACCGCGGGTATGGCAACACAATCCTCGGTGCACCTGTTGATCATTACCTATATTGTCCTCGGAAACATCGGGTATCTGGCGCTTCGCCGGCGCAAGGGAAGGAAGGGGCGGGAATGACGGATCCGATACAAGCAACCTCCTTCATCCGTTTGAGCATATCCTCCAGCTACGAGACCTGGATTGCCGCCATCTTGACCCTGGCGATTTTTTCCTTTCTATATAGGGACAACCCGGTTTTCAAGCTGGTTGAGCACATCTTCGCCGGGGTGGCATCAGCATATGTTTTTTGCATGCAATGGCACACCGTGGTCAAGCCCAGCTTGATGGATCCGGCGTTCAACCCCAAAACGCCTCTTTTTGAGCGAGGCATGCTTCTCGTTCCTTTTTTTCTTTGCCTTTGCATGCTCACCAAGGTCGTACCGAAATGGGGATGGATTTCGAGGTGGGCCCTTGCTTTGATAATTGGTTTTTATGCGGGCACCAACATTCCCCATTACCTGGAAACCATGGTTGTCAAGCAGGTGGAATCAACATGGGAGCGCCCTTTCGTCTCCGTTGAGGGGGATCTGCTCGATAACGTTCTTCAATCGGCGGAAAACATTGTTTTCGTGCTCGGTGTGCTGAGCGTGCTCGCTTTCTTTTACTTTTCCATACCACATAAGGGCAAAATAGGAAAGCCCTTGGGCGCGGTCTCCTATATCGGCCGGTGCTTCATGATGGTGGCTTTCGGCGCCACCTTTGCGAATGCGGTCATGGGCAGGGTGTCTGTATTGATAGGAAGCCTCGTTTTGCTATTAAAAGATTGGCTGGAGCTTGTCGAATAAAACAACATAAGTTAAACTGACCCCCTAACATAACCCAACAAACAACAAGGATTTGTGATTTGTGCCTTGACCAGGGAAGACATCTGATGTCACTGCTGTCCAAGAACGACATGAAATAGCCGATCAGGTCTCGTAAACCAGCC
>CAZIUL010000004.1:0-82221 GCA_964542475.1 uncultured Phycisphaerales bacterium
CCTCCGTGACAGGCTCCTCCGTGGCAGGTTCCTCCGTGACAGGCTCCTCCGTGGCAGGTTCCTCAGCGACAGGTTCCTCCTTGACTGGCTCCTCCGTGCCATCGGTTCTGAAACGCCGCATGAGCAGCTTTTCGATGATAGTAAGAAGCGCTTCATCGCATTCCGGCGAACCCTGACCCAGAAGGTCGCTCAAAAAAGGAACATCACTCGTGTAAAGCTTGTAAGGCAGCCAGGCAGCAGCGGCCAAGGCATCCTCTCCGCTCGCTTCTCCTTGCGAAAGGACGATATTCCGGATGTGTTCGCGCCGCCAGTTGTGAACCCCGATCTCGTTGATCCGCGCCAGCGCCTCTTCACAAAAACCAAGATCCTCTTGCCAACCGGCAATAGACGGCAGCTTGTCTTCCTCGGTAATCCCCAGGAACTTCATGGCGCAAAAGTACAGCCCTTCCCTCACTCGGGATTCGTGCTCTCCATTTTTCAACAAATACACGATTGCATCGAATCCGGCCGGGTCTTGCGTCAAAGACACAAGATAACTCAAAAGCAGCTTCTCGTACCAGGGCCCCGGGCTTCTCAGCACATCCGCCATGTCTTCAACGAGTCCCGGTAGTCCCAGGTCGATCTTAAGCGATCGAAGCATGGCGTACAGGAACACCTCTTCCGGGCTTTCCGGAAGCTGCGAAGCCAACCCACCTGTGAACTCATAGATCTGTTCATGGTAATGTTCTCTTTCTGCGGCACAGGAAAAGCAGATGAGAGCGAGAAAAAAGCTGATCGCGAGCGCGGCGCATGGCGACAAACCAGGGGCTGTCCGTGCCCGCTTCGTTAATCCGTATAAGGAACAATAGATATTCTCTTGGTCCGTCATTCGATGTCCTCCCGTATGTTGGTGGTTTCGATAAAGGAGGATACCATTTTTGAATGGGATTAACATCTTTCATTTCCGGGGCGGCATGAATTATACTTCTCGAAACAGGTGCCGGGGACGGGCGGACACAGGGGCCCGCCCTGCGCGGACAACGCCTGTATATATTTGTGTGGGGCAACCCCCCGCGGTTGCCCTCCGGTTCTGATTCCGAGGAGCTGATGACACCGGACCCAGAGCATATCAGGGAGCGCATGGTCAAGGAGCAGATCATGTCAAGGGGAGTCAGGGACAATGAACTTCTCGCTGCCATGAGAAAAGTGCCGCGTCACCTTTTCGTGGAAAAGGAGAACCTGAGAACCGCTTACGGAGATCACCCCCTTTCCATCGGCTGCAAACAGACGATCTCTCAGCCATACATCGTGGCGTTCATGACCGAGGCGCTATTGCTCAAAGGCGAAGAGCGCGTCCTCGAGATCGGCACGGGATCCGGGTATCAGACAGCGATTCTGGCTGAAATCGTAAAAGAGGTCTTTACTATCGAGAAGGTCGATGCTCTTCAGGAAGACGCGGAGAAACGCCTGTCCGAGCTGGGATACGACAACATACGCTTCAAGAGAGGCGATGGGAAGCCGGGGTGGCCCGAGTTCGCTCCGTACGACGGGATCATTGTAACCGCCGCACCGGAAAAGCTTCCCGAAGCCCTCCCGGAACAGCTCCGTGTCGGCGGCCGGCTTGTCATCCCCTTGGGTAAAAGCGACCAGATCCTGATGCGCTACGTTAGAAGCGAAAAAGGCCAAGCTTCCGAGAGGCTGCTTTCCGTGCGTTTCGTGCCGCTGCTCTGATGTAAAAACAATGGAGATTTCCTCATGGCAAAGAAAAAAACTTCCAAGGAAAAAAGAGACGCGACCGGGCGCGGGCGCGTGCGGAAACCCAGGTGCGACAGATGCAAAAAATACGATTGCTCCGATGGAAAAGACTGCTTCGGAAGACGGGAAGAGTTCATGGAACTCCTGGTAAAAGATGCACTGCTGTTCAAAGCCGCAAAAGCCGCCGCCTCTGTTGAAGCTGAACACTATTGCAAAGCCACGCGCATCGAGGAGATCGCGCATTTCGCGGAAAAAGCCGGCTTCAAACGCATTGGAATGGCCTACTGCGTGGGGTTCAAGGAGGAAGCGCGGATCGCCTGCGGCATGCTTCGAACACGGTTCGATGTATTCTCGGTCTGCTGCAAGGCAGGGGCGCTCCCAAAGGCAAAGCTGGGCTTTCCCAACGTGAAACCGGACAGTGAGGAAAGCAGCTGCAACCCGATCGGCCAGGCTGAAATCCTGAACCGGGCAGGCACCGACCTCAACATCGCTGTCGGGCTCTGTGTGGGCCACGATGCCCTGTTCAGCAGGCAATCGGACGCGCTTGTCACAACGCTCGTTGCCAAGGACAGGGTCCTGGGTCATAACCCGGTGGCTGCGCTCTACTGTCCCTACGTAAAGGGCAGGCTCGATGAAGGGCTGTTCGCAGGATGAACACCCATCGACTGAAACACTGGATCCCTTTGGTCGTGCTTGCTGCCGGCACTTTTGCCGTGTGCCTGCCCTGCCTGCGACCGGGAAGATCGCTTTTTGCGTGCCACACGGACTTTTACGAGCCTTGGGCCGGCCAGGCTGATGATGCAGCGCGAGAGAGGGCGAACGATCGCTGCAACATACTCCTTTCCGATAAGCTGCTCGTGTTTCATCCCGAGGTTCTATTGAGCCGCGATGAGTTCGAGCATGACCGCATCCCCGCGTGGAATCCGTACGTGCTCGGAGGGGTGCCCCATATAGCATGCGGCACCCCGGCCGCGTTTGCGCCTCTGTCGATCCTCGGGCTGGTTCTCGACCCTTTCACGGCCTACAGTGCGGCCGGAGCCCTGCACCTGCTCGCGGCTGGAATCTTCTTCTACCTGTTCCTGAGAACTGTCGGCCTGTCAAGGGCGGGCGGGCTTTTCGGGGCCGCGGCTTTCGCGTTCGGGGGATGGATGGCAGCGCGCCTCGAATACTATCAGATCGCCGGAGCCGCCGCCTGGGTGCCAATGGCCCTGTTCGGCATGGAAGCGTACCTGAACACCGGGAGAAAAAGGTACCTTGCTTTCCTGTCGCTCGGAGTCGGGTTTTCCCTGCTGTCAGGGTTCGTCCAGCTTTCCGTGGAAGCGCTCTACCTGATAGCAGCGTTCGTGCTGGCGCGCCTGCCCGGGCTGACCAGGGAGCGCGGCCCGGCAAGGGCCATGAAACAGGTTCTGCTGACAGCTCTTGCATGTGGAGCAGGCATCCTGATCAGCGCGCCGCAGACGCTCCCCAGCGCCTTTTTCGCGCTCTCAGGCGCCTCCACCAGGGTCCTGCTCGATAGCATCGATCCGATCCGCATGCGCGCGCTCGACCCGGGCGCGCTTGCATCGTTTTTTCTGCCGTCCGTGCTCGGGCACCCGTACCTTCCCGAATACGCGGTATCGCCGATGAACCCGTGCCGCACCCTTCTCGGAGAAGCATGCTTCGGTAACGAATCCCAGTCGAACTTTTTCGAGGTCACCACCTACATGGGGATCCTGGTGCCGTGCCTCATCCTCGGCATGGTCGGTGTCCTGCGCGAAAGAAAAGCGCTGTTCTTTCTGATCGTAGCGGTTCTCGGGGTGCTTGCCGCCTGCGACACACCGGTCATGTCCATGAGCTTCCATCTCCCGGGGCTCGACATCGGCGATCCAAAGCGCTTCCTGTTCATCACCGCGCTGGCCCTTTCATGCGTTGCAGCACTGGCTTTCGACCGTTTTCAGCGCAACCTCGAAAAGAGGCGCTTCTTTTCGGGCCCCGCAATTGCGGCAGCAGTGCTGGCCGCGGCTGCTTTCACGCTTGCGGCATGGGCGGGCGGCAGCACCGTCTTAAGGGAATACATCGTGGATGCCCTGGCCGGGGACCACAACGTGCAGGCAGGCCGGGTAACCGGATTCATCGGGGAAAACAGCCTGCAAGATGCCACAGCCCATATCGCTTCGTGTTTGTTGACGATGGGCGTATCCTGTCTTGCGGCATGTCTCGTTCTGCTGGTAACAGGACTGCAAAAAACGCCTCCCGGCATGAGAACAGCGCTGCCTGTTCTTTTCGTCATAACCGAGATGTGCCTTTTCTGCCACGGCATAAACCGCGGTCAGGTCATGGAGGGGTTCAACAGGCCGACACCCCTTGCCCAAAGGCTGTGCGAGCTCGATGATGCAGAGGGGCCGTTCAGGATCGCGCGGTTCAGGGATGCTGATGTCGGTCCGGAAGCGGTCTTTCCAACGAAGCTGCCGATGCTGTCCGGAATCGATGATGTCCAGGGTTACGTTGCCATCTATATGAAACGGTACAAGGAGTTGATCGACACGATCGAGCCCGATCTTACCCAGGCTGTGGGCATACGTAGCTTCAAAAAGCTGTCATCACTTGAATCCCCGCTCCTGGACCTGCTGGGAGCGCGCTACCTGCTCACCAGGGAAGTACCGGACAACCTGCCGGAAAAGATCCGCGTGGCTGACACGGTTGACGGGGTGGTGCTTCTCGAAAACATGTGCGCACTGCCAAGGGCTTTTGTGGTACAAAAGGTCCTGTGCGTGAAGGACAAGGATGCCTCGCTGGCTGCTCTCAAGGATCCGGATTTCGATCCATGCGACGAGGTCATCGTTGAAGGCGAGCTCGATCCGCCGGCCTTGAACATGGATCATACCATGCCTTCCGAGACAAAGGTGTTCAGGGAAAGCCCTTCTACCCTCACAATCGAGGTAAGCTCCGGAGGCGGCATCCTGGTTTTGACCGGGAACAACCACACCGGATGGTCAGCCGAGGTGGATGGCAAAGCTGCGCCGCTCTTTTATGCCGACCACGCCTTTTGCGGCGTGCCCCTTTCACCGGGGAAGCACACGGTCATCTTCAGGTACGAGTCGACTCCGGTGTTCGCAGGGCTTTCAGTCGGCCTTGCCGGAATCCTGCTGACATTGTTTTTTCTTTTGAACAAAAAAAGCTCACAATAAAGGATCCGAAGAACATGAAGAAAAACGCGAAAAGAAACCCGGGCATCCCTCCCCTGCCGGCAAAGGAGCTGCGCTGGAGGTGCGATCCGGAAAGGCTGTCTTTCGATTCCACCGCGGAGATCGAACCGGTGGCAGGCATAATCGGCCAGGATACCGCGGTGGAAGCGCTCCGCTTCGGCCTGGAAACAAACGCACCCGGCCAGAACATTTTCGTACGCGGCCTGAGCGGATCCGGCAGGCTCACGCTTGTCAGGCGCATTTTACATGACAACCGTCTAGTACACCCGGACACAAAAGACTGCTGTTACGTTTACAACTTCAAGCAGCCTGACAGGCCGAGGCTCATCACCCTGCCGCGCGGGCGAGGTTCGATCTTTAAGCAGCGCATCAACAGGCTGGCCGCCTTCATTCGCACGGAGCTCGAGGATGCGCTTTCCTCGGACAGCCTGCAGGCCAGACGAAAAAAGATCGAAGAGACGGCGAAAAAGAACCTGGAAGAGGTTGTCAAGCCGTTCGAGGAGGCTCTGGAAAAGGCGGGGCTCAGGCTGGTCAGTTTCCAGACCGGCCAGATCACCAGGACCGCTATCTTCCCTGTTGTCGACGGTCAACCCGTGCCGCCCGAGGAGTTCGAGAAGCTCTGCGCCCAGGGAAAGGTTCCCCAGGAACACCACGAGGCCTACAAGGCTGCGCACTCGAGTTTCGAAAAGCAGCTCGAAGAGATCAACGATCAGGTAAACAAGCTCCGCAACAAGCACGCGGAAACGATCCAGGAGCTCGTGGAAAGCTCTGCGAGATGGATTCTCAGCATGACCATGCGGGACATCAAGGCCGAGTTTACATCGCCTGCAGTGGATCGCTTTCTCGACGAGCTCGTGGATGACCTGATCATGCACCACCTGAACCCGACCGGAGAGGAAGAACAGGACTTCACCCGCCGTTACCGCGTCAACCTCGTGCTCGACAGGGAGCACGAAGACTCGTGCCCGGTCATTGCCGAAAGAGTGCCCACGACGCGGAACCTGCTCGGGACCATAGATTTCGAGTTCAACCAGCACGGCGAGGTCCGGTCGAACCACATGGGGATCTGCGCCGGGTCGCTGCTCAGGGCGGACGGAGGCTACCTGATCATCGAGGTGCTTGATCTGCTTGGAGAACCGGGCGCCTGGAAATCGCTCGTGAGAACTCTGCGCACCGGGCAGCTAGATATCGTGCCCGCGGAGATGCAAAACGCCCGCGGAGGGCCTTCGCTCAAACCGGAACCGATCCCCGTCGACCTGAAGGTGGTCCTTCTCGGGGATTCGGGCACGTACTACATGCTGGACGCGCAGGATCCGGATTTTTCCCAGCTCTTCAAGGTACTCGCCGACTTTGACACCGTGATCACGCGCAACGATACCGGTGTAGACCAGTACGCCGGAGTGCTTGCGCGCATCGCAAGCGAAGAGCAGCTCCCACCGTTCGACAAAACAGCAGTGGCAGCTCTTGCCGAACATGGCGCAAGGGTCGCTTCACGGAACGACAAGCTCACCACGCGGTTCAGCCGCATAGCCGACATCGCAAGGGAGGCCGCGTTCATCAGCACCGGGGAAAAGGGGCAGCGAGTGATGGGAGAACATGTCCGCGATGCCGTTGCCCGGGGAAAACAGCGGGCGGACCTCCCATCTAGAAAGTTCCGCGAACTCGTAGCCCGGGGTACGATCCGCGTGGAGACGAGCGGCAAGATAATGGGCCAGATAAACGGCCTCGCCGTGCTGCAGGCCGGGCCCATGATCTACGGCTTCCCGGCACGCATCACCTCGACCATCGGGCCGGGCACAGCCGGGGTGATCAACATAGAACGCGAGGCAGCGTTGAGCGGGGCGATCCACACAAAGGGGTTCTACATACTCGGCGGGCTGCTCAGGCACCTTTTGAAAACCGACCATCCCCTGGCCTTCGATGCATCGGTGGCGTTCGAGCAGAGCTACGGCGGGATCGACGGAGATTCCGCCTCAGGCGCGGAGATGTGTTGCCTGCTCAGCGCGCTCACCGGCCTGCCTCTTCGCCAGGACATAGCCATGACAGGCGCGATCGACCAGGTAGGACATATCCTGGCAATCGGCGCGGCCAACGAAAAGATCGAGGGTTTCTACGATGCATGCGAAGAAATAGGTGCGACAAGCACGCAGGGGGTAATCATACCGAAAGCCAACGCTCGTGACCTGATGCTGCGAGGCGATGTTGTGGACGCTTGCGAGAACGGCCGGTTTTCTATCTACGCGGTGGACACGATCCATGAAGCGTTAGGAATCCTAACCGGCATCGATGCGGGCATGCGCGGAAAAGACGGCCGGTATCCGGAGGGAACAGTGCTCGCCGCGGCGCTGAAACGCGCGAAGGAGTACTGGGAAAAAGTGCAGTACCGGGGGCGGTGAGAAAGACCGAAGCACGGGCGGTTCGCGAACCGCCCCTCCCATTTCCCTTTGAGGTGAATCGATACCGCGCTGCATAGCCCGCTTATTTCATACTCTTCGTCGCGAGGTAGCTGTAAACTGTGATGTGGCAAGGCGCATGTCAGGAGACGACCGCAGGCCTGTTCTTACAGGTTGAGGATCGTCTCCTGACATGAAACGCAGCCACAGTGCAGTTTACGGTGCCGCAGCAGAAGAGGATGAAATATGCGGGCTAGCTATTGAAGACTATTTGAGGCCTTCCAGGACCTTTGCGATCACCCCTTTGAATTCTGAAGGGTATTCGGCCCCGGCATGGCTTATATCTACGGGTATGTCCTTGGAGTTTTCAAAAAAACCTTTGCAGACCTCGCAGGAAGCGATATGGGTTTCGCACTCCTTCCGGACTTCGTCGGTGATGCCGGCCCTGTTAAACGGGTCGGCGCAGTTGAAAATCAATTCAGATTCAACATGCCCGCTCTCCCCCTCCTTCATTATCATGGCCATGAAAGTGCACCAGGTTTTCCGAACGATCCAGTTGTAAAAGGTCTCACCCAGATCGTCGAAGCCGTGGGTTCTCAGATAATCCAGGATCTCCTGGACCGCTTGGGTGAGGATCCCCACCCGGTCCATTCCGGTGCTCCCATAGAAGCGACTCAGGCCTTCATGGAAAAGGGCCCCATGGCGGGCAAAAAGATTCGAACTGCCTGCCGGATCCCGGTTTATGATCTGATGAACCGTCTCTCGTTCCGTAGTCATGGCGCGCGATACCTACCAATACAAACCATTCGTCATTGATCTAATTCCTATGTCAGCTACCGATGATTTTATCAGGCTATTTCCAAAAACATTACAAAAATCAGAGGATCTTCTTCAACAGATATGGTTTATTATTAAAATCTTAAGGATTCTCGACAACTGATCGAATTACTATTAATGGCAGGAAGCCTTTTTATATAATTCGTAATCAAAACCGGGTGTGCCGTCGCCACCCGTTTCCCGACCAGGACAACCGGGATTTATGCTTGTCTTCGTTTCATGAGAGGGCAGGCGGTTGAAAAGCCGTCTGCATAACAAAATGCGGGTCTTGTTTTTACAAAAGTACCTTCCCGCTGAAATGCTGGGGATCATGTATATCTCGTCGGCCTTGAAAAAAGCCGGTCACGAGGTGAAGACCCAGTTCCTGCCGGAGAAGAACTGGATTGAAAAGGTTAAAGAATACAAACCACAGGTCCTGGCTTATTCCACCACCACAGGGGATCACATCTACTACCTGGAACTGAACCGCCGCGTCAAAGAGATTACCGGCGCTTTTTCCGTCTTCGGCAACTCCCATCCCACTTTTGTGCCCAACATGATCGAGGAGGAGGGCGTGGACGCCATCTGCAGGGGCGAAGGGGAGTATGCCATGGAGGAGCTCTGCACGAAACTCGAGAAGGGGGAAAGCGTACGGGATGTTAAAAACTTCTGGGTGAAGGAGAACGGAACCATCCACAAGAACCCGGTGCGCCCCCTGGTCCATTCCCTGGAAGAACTCGGGTTTCCGGACCGAGGCGTTATTTACGACCATGGCAAGTGCTACAGGGATATCGAGCGAAAGGTTTTCATCACCCAACGGGGCTGCCCCAACAGCTGCTCGTACTGTTTCCATCATGCCTGGCGCGACAAGGTGTACGGCGCTTCGATGAAGGATTACGTCCGTAAACGATCGGTAAGCCATGTGCTGGAAGAGATCAACCTGGTACGGGACAAATATGCGTTGAAGTTCGTCCATTATCTGGATGATATCTTCAACATCAGTGATGAGTGGCTGGAGGAGTTCTGCGATCGGTGGATCAAGGAGGTGAACCTGCCTTTCGACGTCATCCTGCGCACCAACCTCACCACGGCAAAGCAGATGCGGGACCTGAAAAAGGTGGGCTGCGTTTCCGCGCGCCTCGCCTTTGAAGCAGCCAACGACGGGATCCGCAACGTGATCTACCGCAAGAGCGTGACCCTGGAGGACATAAAGACATCGTCGAAACACGTGAAGGATGCCGGCATTCGGTTGACCTCGCTCCAGCTACTCGGGGCACCGGGCGGAACCCTCCAGGACGAGTTCGACACCTTGAAGCTCAACATCGACTGCAAGGTGGATCATCCCTGGGTCAGCCTGCTCCAGCCCTATGCCATGACCGATATCAACGAGTACACCAAGGGCATCGGCATCGCCGTGGACGAGTGGGACAAGTTTCCGGAAAAGTTCAACCGTACGACCACCGTGCAGCACACGCACCGCAAGGAGCTTGAAAACCTGCATAAGCTCTTTCCCATTGCCGTACGCTTCCATTTCCTCTATCCCCTGGTGCCGTTCCTGGTGCGCCAGCGGTGGCTGAAACAAGTTTACCTGATCCTGTACGCCCTCTGGATGGAGTATCTGACCAGCGAACAGAACCAGCTCTGGGCCAAAGCCACGGGCAAGGGGAGCATTCGATCCCTCCCGTTCGTGGACTGGGTCAGCCGCACCAGCATCAAGATCGTTCTGAGAGCCCAGGAAGCGATTTTCGGAAAGAAGTTCAGAAAGGCCGCGCTCAAACTCAAGATGACCTCGGATACGGTGGTTCATGTGGATGAGGCCATCGAGTCGTAGCCCGCTTATTTCCTCCTCTACCCCAACCTCGCAATATCATCGGCCCGGACCGGTATAACTTCGCGTTATTGAGCTGGAGATGTCTGCGCTCGATGTTTTTTGCAGAGGTGTGGTTTATTCGAAGACATATTTGGACTTGAGCCGGAGCTTCGAGGCTAATTTCCTGATGGTCCGCTGCAAGGGCACGGGCAAGTAGAGAACGGTACAATGGGCGATCAAAAGCAGAAACTGGCGGATGGCCACCTTGGGGTAAGACCGCCAGTTGTTCCTTACCATAAACATGTAGTTTATGGGTAGGGTCACCCCGCGATCCAGCTTGACGAGGAGTTTTTTAAAGCGCTCCTCCGGAATATCGGCAAATGTCCGGCTCGACAGCACGTAGCGGTCCTGGATCTCCTCCCAGGGAATCGTGGGATCCAACTTTCCTTCCTGAACGAGCTGGTCGTAGAAGTGGGTGCCTGGAATCGGATAGAGCTTGCCCCGGTTGATGCGGTCCGGCCTGGCCTTTTTGAGGAGCTTGGCTGTCAGGAGAAAATCCTCCTCCCGCTCGCCCGGAATTCCGAGGATAATACCCGTCTCGCTGGAGATCCCGACTTTTTTCGCCACCTTCAGGGAGGCGAGGTTTAACGCCGCGCTGACCTTTCCGCCTTTTTTCAGGATCTTCAACATGCGGTCTGAGCCCGATTCAATGCCGAAGAGGAGCTTCACGCATCCCGCCTCTTTCATCTTATGCAAAAGGGCCTCGTCCATGACATCCACCCGGATGTTGCAGCACCATTTGATCCGCTTGTGCATGCCGCGCTCGATCATAAGGTTGCAAATTTCGAGAACCCGCTTTGCGTTCACGGTGAACAGGTCGTCGGTGAAGTAGAACCCCTCGGCCTTGTATGTTTTCTCCACGTGGAGGATCTCATCCACCACATTTTCGGCCTTCCTGAGGCGGATGAAGCGGCCCGTATTCGACTGTGAAAGCTGGTGGGATTGACAGAAGGCGCACCGGTACGGGCAGCCCCGTGCCGTAAACATCGTGGTTCCCGATAAATAGTACCCCCGAAAAAGCTGCGATGAGGGTCGGAAGTAAAATTCGGTGTCCATGAGATGGAGCGCCGGATAGGGGAGGCTGTCGATGTCCGCCACCACTGGCCTGACTCCCGTGTTTTTGATGGTGCCGTCCGACCGGTAGAAAAGCCCATTTATTTGCTCCGCCGGGGTGCCGGCACAGAGCTCGGCCATGAGCTCCTCGCCCTCGCCCACGGCCACCAGGTCCGCGGCTTTACATTCCTCAAGGGTGCGCTCGGGCACCGCCGTAACATGGGATCCGCCGAAAATAATCGAGGGTCTCGGGGAGATGCGGCTCACAAGCTCCGCGGTTCGATAGGCATCCGTGATATGAAAGGTCGTCCCCGTGAATCCGATCATGTCCGGCTTGAACTCCTCCACCCGGCGGAGGGTTTCCTGGTCCAGCTCTTCCATGAACGTCTCGGTGCGGGGTTTTTCCTTGATGATACGGCGGCGCTCCAGGATCCCCACCGCGTGCCCTTCCCGCTCCAGGTAAGCGGCGATGTAACCCACACCCAGGGGGGGCCACTTGGTGTTGATGTCATCCTCCCAGGCGCTCTTTTGTAACAGGGGATTAATAAACATTACGCGCATGATCTTCTACTCTCTCCTGAGGAAAAGGCATCTTCCGGATTTTACATCCATCGACCGATTTTACGGTACGCCCGGGGATTTTCCAAGAAGAATGAAAAGCCGGGGAAACTTCCTGAGACGGCTGCCGATGCCAAAGGATCAAACCCGTCTCGTAACCGCAGGCATTATCGGCCCGAATGGGAGTTGTCTCGCGCCTCCCCCAGGCATTTCTTGAAACCTTCAGCCAGGTCGGCGATCACCTTGCGCCGCTCAAAGGGCGCCACGGTTTCGGCCAAGCCCCTGCAAACCCGCGAATACAGGGCCGTGTCGGAGAGGAGGGCCTCCACCTTTTCCGCAAGCTCCCCGGGGCTCCACTGAAAGAGCATTCCGTTTTCTCCCTCCCGGATCAACTCGGGCATGAGTCCTACGGGCGTGGAGATGGCGGGCGTGCCGCATGCCATGGCCTCAAAGGTGACCCGCGGTCCCCCCTCGTTGTAGGAAGCGCAAACCAGGATCCTGGAGCGCCGGTAAAGGTCCGCCAGATCTTCCGAGAGGGACACCCATTCCACGTGGTGCACGTTTTGGGAGAGCCCGGCCCGGCACACAAAATCGTCTATTTTTTTGCGCAAGGGACCCCTGCCCACGATGAGCAGGCGGATATCCGGCCTCTTTCTTTTCAGGGCCTCCAGTGCCTTGAGGATGATGAAGATCCCCTTGTTCGGCACCAGCCTCCCGCAAAAGACCAGGTCGTATTCCTTGGGCGTTTCCTTGAGGCGGTTGGCATCGAAGTCCATGTAAAGAGAGTAGAGCACACGGATTTTTTCGGGCCTCACCCCCCACCGTGAAAGGAGTGCGGGCAACTCCCGGGCATTCACCACGCGTATGGCCAAGGCGTGATTCTGGACCCAGCGCGCGTAAAACCGGGTGCAAAAGCGATCCACCACCTCCCGAAAACCCGACGCCCGGGGATGGCCGGGCACATGATGGAGCTCCGAAAAATAGGGCAGCCCGGTCTTCCGGTGGAGTAGGTAGGCCCCCAGGCCGTTATAAAACACGTTGTAATCGTGGCTGATGGCAAAGGCATAGGGACGCGCCTTCAAGAGCCCGAGCCCGGTCTTCAGGATAAAGAAAGGCTGGTGCAGATTGCCCCTTTGCGGGTGGTTCAGATAAACATTCCCGAAGATCTCTTTTCGAACCACCTTCGAGGGCTTGAGTCCGATCACGTCGATCCGGTCAAAGTGGTGGTGAAACTCCTCCAGCATGTAGTAAAAGGGACCTTTCTCCCCGGCAACCACGGACCGGTCCGCGCTGATCATCATGATGTTCATTCATGTCTCCCATGCCTAACCCGCATATTTCATTCTCTTCTGCTGCGGCATCGTAAACTGCACTGTGGCTGCGTTTCATGCCAGGAGACGATCCTCAACCTGTAAGAACAGGCCTGCGGTCGTCTCCTGACATGCGCCTTGCCACATCACAGTTTACAGCTACCTCGCGACGAAGAGCATGAAATAAGCGGGCTAAGGTTGCCCTCGGCGCTCCTGTAACGGGGAATGCGCAGCAAAGTCATACTGAAAATACACCTCCTGCCGGAAAATGCAATCTGAAGTTGCGGTTGCTTTTGTGGTGGTTGTTTCGAATGGAGGGGTGGGTCACCATGTAGCTGTCAACCGGCATCAGGAACATGTAGAAAACACACCTATCATTATTCAGTTCAACAAATAAAGGCCTGGTCCCACTGAAATCAGCCTTGACAAATCCATACCGGTTCATATATAAATCTCAGCACCAAAAAAAGAAGGCATATTACATGACTTGCCTTTGTTGAGAAGGGAGCCGGTCATGCGATCTTTACTCATCACAGCCATCGTTCTCGCGTTTCCAGTCATTGCCGTTTCAGATACGATCCATGTTCCCGGGGACCAGCCAACCATCCAGGAGGGAATCGATGCAGCGGTGAACGGGGACACCGTGCTCGTTGCTCCGGGGACATACGTGGAAAACATCGACTTCATCGGTAAGGCGATTACAGTGAAGGGCGGCGGCAATGCCGGGGAAACGACAATCGACGGGAACCAGGCCGGCAGTGTGGTGGTTTTCAACACCGGGGAGGGGAAGGGGTCGGTGTTGTCCGGATTCGCGATCGAGAACGGAACAGCACAATACGGCGGTGGAATTCGCTGCAGCTCTTCTTCCCCCAAAATCCTCTGCAACATCGTTCTTAACAATGTATCGTATTTTGGAGGCGGTGGAATCAGTTGCGATAACTCATCCCCCACAATATCGAACAACACGATCTCAGGGAATTCGTCAACGGATGGCGGTGGCGCCGGAGTTCATCTCAATCAATCAGATCCGCTGATAACGGGCAATATCATCAAAGATAACGAGCTCATCCTTTGTGCGGACAGGGGCGGTGGGATCTACTGCTCACACTCCTCCCCATCGATCGCGGACAACATCATATCAGGAAACTCGGCCAACTACGGCAATGGAGGCGGAATCTGCTGCGAATACAGCTCCTCTCCTGTAATTACAAACAACATAATAACCAATAACTCCGCCATGAACCGGGGCGGCGGGGCCTACTGTTACGACTCGTCCCCATTGATTTCAGGCAACACGATTGCCAACAACGACGGCAGCGGCATCCACTGTGTAAAAGACACCGGGTACATCGTTAACAACATCATATTCGGAAACGAAGCCTTCTGTGCGGGGGGAATAGTTTGTACGGACTATTCAAGAACAACAGTCGTCAACAACACGGTTGTTAAAAACAAGGCTGTTTGGACAGGGGGCTTTCTCGGCGCTGACTTCTCCTCTCCAATGATCATCAACACGATTATTTGGGGCAATACCGCCAATGGCTCCGCATCACAGATCATGATAGGGGAACCTTGCGGACTGCCTTCAACCCTGACGATCAGCTACTCGGATGTAATGGGCGGACATTCGTCGGTTACAGTCAATCACGGCTGCACCCTCAACTGGGGCGACGGCATGATAGACATGGACCCCCTGTTTGTCGATCCAGCCGGGGACGACTGCCATCTTACATTCCCCTCCCCATGCAGGGATATTGCCGACAACTCCGCCGTCACAAAACCGTACGACTTCGAGGGCGACCCTCGCATAGCGTTCGGAACCGCGGACATGGGTGCGGACGAGTTCTTTCTGCACCTCTACCACACGGGCAACGCTGCTCCAGGCGCATCGATCGACCTGAAGTTCGTCGGCCTGCCCGGAGCCTTGCCGGTTGCTCTTTTCTACTGCGTCTCGGGTGTGCTTGACCCGCCGATCCCCGGTGCATACGGTAATTGGTACCTGCTGCCACCTGTTTTCGGAACAGGCCCGCTTGGAACGATCCCTTCAAACGGCGTATTGGTTCTTACCATAGAATTGCCCTCGTCGCTTCCCGCACCGCTTGACCTCTACATGCAGGCCATTGTTGGAACGCCGCTGAAGTTGACGAACCTGCATAAGATGAACATCGAATGTCGGTTTTAGGTTAAGGCATATCGGTGCACGACAAGAATGTTTTGACCAGTATCTCTATTCCTTTCCTGTCGGTTTCATCGAACCGAACCGGCACAGCGCTGTCCACATCCAGCACCCCTATCAGCCTGTCCTGCTGAACAATGGGAACAACGATCTCCGAGTTCGAGGCCGGATCGCATGCAATGTGCCCGGGAAACTCGTGAACGTTTTCCACGACACAGCTCTTTCGCTCCTTTGCAGCTTTTCCGCACACTCCTTCGCCAAGCGTGATTCGCACGCACGCGGGCTTGCCCTGGAACGGTCCGAGAACGAGCTGATCCCCGTCCAGGAAGTAAAAACCTACCCAGTTCACATTCGGCAGAAGCTGAAAAATCAGGGCGCAGGTGTTTGCAGCGTTCGCGATCATGTTGCGCTCCCCTTCGAGAAGGGCTGCCAGCTGTTCGTTTATTTCGGTGTAGAGTTCGGGATCTACCGCTTTCTTTTTCATTTAAGGTCCAATCAATCGAGAAACATTGGAAATTATGAAGCAGTATTCTAATAATAACGGGAAAGCATGGAATACGGAGTTCGAAGATTTTTTCGGTTCATGCTCTCGGGAAAGGCTTTGGGAAGTGAAAGAAAGAGAAGAGGAGAGAAGAAAAGAAAGAAAAAGAGAACCACGGATGGGAACTGATAGGAACAGATAATTTTTTGCCGCAGCTGGAGGGCCAAGTCGCGCCAGCTCATTAATAATCAACAATGACCACACATCACCTTCTTGAAACCGATGAGATAACAAAATCGTTTCCGGGCGTGCTCGCTCTGGACAGCGTGGATTTCGATATCGACAGAGGCGAGGTTCACGCGCTGGTGGGCGAGAACGGTGCCGGCAAATCCACGCTCATGCACATACTCTCGGGAGCTCTCCTGCCGGACAGCGGAAAGATCCGGATGGAGGGAAAACCTGTACGTTTCAGATCGCCCCGGGAAGCTGAGGCAGCAGGGGTTTCTATAATCCACCAGGAGCTCTCGCTCGTGCCCCACATGTCAGTGGCTGAGAACATCTTCCTCGGACACACGCCCAGAACCGCAATCGGAAGCATCGCTTGGAAAAAGCTGTACTCGAGCGCGAAAACCCTGCTCGAAACGCTGGAGCTCGACATCGATGTCCGCGCTCCTCTCGCTTCATTCCCCATCGGCATACAGCAGATGATCGAGATCGCCAAAGCCCTCTCGCAAGAGGCATCCCTGATAATCATGGACGAGCCGACCTCTTCGCTTTCGGAAAACGAGGCGGACCACC
The DNA here is from genome assembly GCA_964542475.1 of uncultured Phycisphaerales bacterium. Lineage (GTDB taxonomy): Bacteria > Planctomycetota > B15-G4 > B15-G4 > CAYZWU01 > CAZIUL01. The sequence goes on from CAZIUL010000004.1 coordinate 16,375, forward strand.
TCTTCGGCCTGATCAGGCAGCTCAAGGAGCGTGGCAAGGGCATAGTGTACATAACGCACCGGATGGAGGAGATCTTCCGGATCGCGGACCGTATCACTGTTCTTCGCGACGGAAGAAGGGTGGGCACGGATACGGCAAAAAACCTTCCCGGCCGGAAGATGATTTCCTGGATGGTTGGACGCGAAAAGGACAGCTTTTACTCTAGAAGCCAAAACAGGCCCGGCAGGAAGGTGCTGGATGTAAAAAACCTATCCGTTGCCGGGTCAGGGCCGCATGCACAAGGAGTCGACAATGTGTCCCTCTCGCTAAGGGCGGGCGAGATCGTAGGGCTGGCAGGCCTGAGAGGGTCGGGCAGCTCCGAGTTCATGGGTGCGCTCTTCGGGAGGTACGGCAGGCGCAGCTCGGTAGAATCGATGGAGATCAACGGTACGGCGGCCCGGATAATCCGCCCGCGCGATGCAATCCGCCACGGCATTGCCTTGCTCACCAACGACCGCAAAACCTCGGGCCTTGTCATGCCCATGTCCGTAGCCAAAAACATCACCTTGGCATCACAGGAAAAGGCGCGCCGTTTCGGCCTGCTCTTCAAAGCCGCTGAAAAAACTCTTGCCGAACCACTCAGGAAAAGACTCGACATCAGGGTTCCGACCCTCGACTCCGAGGTGTGGAGCTTGAGCGGAGGCAACCAGCAGAAGGTGATCCTGGCAAAGTGGCTTCTGACCGGGCCCGGTGTATTCCTGCTCGACGAGCCGACCAGGGGGATAGACGTGGGCGCAAAAGCCGAGATCTACCGACTCATGAACGAGTGGACCGCCGACGGAAAAGCGATCCTTCTCATCTCGTCCGAGCTCCCGGAGCTGATCGCGATGAGCGACAGAATCGTTGTCATGAGGCAGGGACGGGTCTCGGCAACGCTCTCGGGCGAGGAAGCCACGCCGGAAAATGTAATGGCGGCCGCAGTGTGATAAGATAAAAGTGGAGGCATCCCCTTTGATCGAAAAACCGCTGGACACGCTAACACGAAAGGAAACGGCCTGATGAACGAGCAACTCGCCAAGAAGCTGGGAGAGCTGGCACGGTCCGACCGCAGGCTGGTGGTGCTCACGGGCGCGGGCATCTCGGCGGAAAGCGGCATACCCACGTTCAGGGGGCCTGAAGGCTACTGGACCGTGGGATCCAGGGAGTACCGGCCGGAGGAGATGGCAACGCAGCACATGTTCAGGAGCAACCCGGACGAGGTCTGGCAGTGGTACCTCTACCGCAGGGGCGTGTGCAGCAGGGCCGTGCCGAACCCGGGGCATCTCGCTGTTGCCGCGATGGAGGAGTTGCTAGAGGATCGTTTCCTTTTGTTAACCCAGAACGTGGACGGACTGCACATCAGGGCGGGAAGCTCTCCCGGGCGGACCTACGAGATCCATGGGAACATCAACCGGATGCGCTGCGCAAAAGAGTGCACGAGAGAGGTGATCCCCATGCCTGCCGAGGCGCTGTCAAAGGGCAAGGACGAACCGCTGACAGATGAGGACCGCAAGCTTTTGAGATGCCCGAGATGTCAAGGCCGCGCCAGGCCGCACGTGCTCTGGTTCGACGAGTGCTACGACGAGGAGTACTACCGGTTCAACAGCTCGATCCGGGCGGCGTCGAAGGCGGACCTGCTCGTGAGCGTGGGCACGTCAGGCGCCACCAACCTCCCCATGCAGGTGGGCCATATTGTGCTGCAAAACGGAGCTGCCATCGTGGACGTGAACCCGGAGCCCAACCCTTTCAGCCGCATGGCCGAACAGAGCGGCGGGTACTTCTGCCAGGGCGAAAGCGGAAAGATACTCGCCAAAATGAAAGATGCGATGATAGTGAAGTAAAAACAAAAGCGGAAGGAGACCTCAAGGAATGCCCAGATCGCCCGGCTTCAAACCAATCGATTTTGCCGCCCGGCTGGACCGCTACAGGGGCATGTTCGCGCTTCTCGCGGTTTTTGTTCTTTGTATCCTGTTCTCGCCGCGCCACGAGAGCACGCTGATCTTTTTGTCGCTGGAGAACCAGAGCAATGTGCTCAGGGCAGTGTCCGAGATAGGGCTGCTGGCAACCGGAATGACGCTGGTGATCCTGTGCGCGGGCATCGACCTCTCGGTAGGTTCCCTGGTCGGCCTGTGTTCCACAGCCTTCGCCTTTTTCCTGCTGCGCTGGAACCTTGCCGCGTTTCCTTCCATAATCCTGGCACTGCTGGCCGGCGGTGTGGCAGGCCTGATCTGCGGCCTTCTGATATCGATCTTCCGGATACAGCCGTTCGTTGCCACGCTTGCAATGATGGTGTCCGCCAGGGGCGTGGCAAAATGGATCTCGGAGGGCGAAAAGATCATGAGCGAGCTGAAAACCATGCCGGACGGAACCGTGGTCCGCCACGTCCCACCGGTTTTCGAATGGCTCGGCGCCAGGGTTTTCAACGAACAGATTGCGGTTGTCTCCATTGTTTTCCTCGGAAACATCTTCCTTTTTCACATTGTCCTGGCCCACACTCCGTTCGGCAGGGCGATCTACGCCATCGGAGGAAACGAGGAGGCTGCGCGGCTTTCAGGAATCAGGGTAAAAACGGTCAAAACATGCGCTTACCTGATCTGCGGTCTTCTGGCCGGGTTGGCCGGAATATGCCACGCGGCACAGGACACCTACGGCAACCCTGACGCGGGCATCATGTACGAGCTGTCCGCAATCGCAGCGGTTGTGATCGGCGGCACCTCGCTCATGGGCGGCAGGGGCGGCATGTTTCTCACCTTTATCGGGGTTCTCATCATCGGCTACATCGAGAACATTCTCAGGCTCAGAAACATCCCCTACGAGATCCGGCTAGTCATCCAGGGCGCGATCATTGTTGCGGCGGTTCTAATACAGCGGCGAAAACAGGGGTGACAGGATAACACGGGCAACCCATGGTTGCGCGACATCAACACGCAAAAAAGGAGCAAACACAATGCAGCGCACAATCGGCCTTCTTGTTCTGATCGTATCGATGCTGGCAACCCTTCCGTCGTGCGGAAACGGAAATGACGAAAGCGCCGGACCCGGCAAAACCAACGGGAAGGCCGACGCAAAATGGGTCATCGGTTTTTCGCAGTGCACCGTGAACGAGCCCTGGCGCCAGGAGATGAACAACAGGATGGAACGCGCGGCCGAAAAACATCCGGAGATAAAGCTTCACATCGCTGTTGGCCAGGACGACTCCCAGCAGCAGGTTGCAGACGTGGAATCGTTCCTGATCCAGGGAATCGATCTTTTGATCATAAGCCCCAAGGAAGCGGCCCCGCTGACAAAGATCGTGAGCACTGCGTTTGAGAAGGGAACACCGGTGATCGTGCTCGACAGAAAGATACTCGGGAACTCCTACACCTGTTTCATCGGCGCTGACAACATGATCATTGGACAGGAAACCGGGTTGCTGATCCGCGAGCTGCTGAAGGGCAAGGGAAAGATAGTGGAGCTCAAGGGAAACATGTCATCCACACCGGGCCAGGACAGGCACAACGGTTTCAGGGATAAAATTCAGGAGCTCATCGACTCGGAAGCGATCGAAATCGTGCACGATGCGGATTGTGACTGGAAAGAGGACAAGGCGAGGATTGAAATGGAAGCCGCCCTGTCAGCCAATCCTGTGATCGATCTCGTGTACGGACACAACGATCCGATGGCGCATGGCGCATACCAGGCGGCCAAGCAGGCCGGGCGTGAAAAGGAGATGCTGTTCGTCGGGATCGATTCTCTCCCGCACGAAGGCATAGCCTATGTCAAGGAGGGGGTGCTCAACGCGACAATAGAGTACCCGACCGGAGCGGATGAGGCGATCGAGACCGCGCTCAGGATACTCAACGGGGAAAAGGTGCCCAAAACCATCACGCTAGGCACCAGGATCCACACCAGGGACGGGATCCGCGAGATCGAATGAACCCCGCCCCTGCAGGCGGTGTAGGAGATAAAAACCGGGCACTGTTCAGGCTTTCAAATAACGTGTTTCGTTGGTAGAATACAACCTTGAGCAGAAGGCATGAGACCGCCCGGCAAGAACGACACCGGCTGCTCTCGACTTTGTAAATAGCTGGAGTTCGCGGCATGTTCCCTTTTTTTCCGGTCATCCCCATATCTATTGTCATTAGCCTGACGTTCAGCATAATCACGGCTTTCGTGGCAAGCTCCAAGGGCCGCAGTGCCCTGGGCTGGTTCTGCATGAGCTTTATTGTGGGCTTCTTGTTCAGCTCCTTCTCCAGCATGATCGTGCTCATCATCATCCTGATCGTGCCGAACCTGGCCGAGCAAAGGGAACGGCTTGCCAAGGAAGGCGCCTGGAGGCGCAGGCATCACGAGAGCTTCGAACAGGAGCGCTCCGTGAACAGCAAGTTCAGGGATCATGTGATCAGCAGGCTGGACAGGCAGGACGGCGCGCTCGGCCTCCCTCCCATGGAAAACCGTCACATCGACCCGTCACAAACCCCCAAGGAGATCGTGGCCTACCCTGTTCTGGGAAACGGGATCTGGTACCTCGTGATCAACGGGCAGGAAGCCGGGCCTTACAAGGAACAGGAGGTCTTGAGCATGCTCGATGAGGGCCGGGTCAACAGGGACACATACGCGTGGAGCGAGGGGATGCAGGACTGGCAGCGCGCCGGAACCATAGGCAACTTCAGCTCACACTGCTGAACAACGAAAAAAGGCATGCATGAACCTCATCAAGCGGCTTTTGTGTTCGTTTTCCCCTTCTGAAGAGCAAGGGCCCCTTGTCCGCATGGACGGGAACATTTCAGGGACCGCCTTCCTCGAAGGCGCTGTTCTTGCGCGCATTGAAGAAGCCGTAAAAAAAATCTCTGAAAACAGGCCGTACAGCTATGACCTGCAGTTTGACGGCGGTAAGTTCAACGTGATAATAGTTGAGGAGGTTCTGCCCAAGGATATGTTCGATACAGATCCTGAACAGGCCATTGTCCAGGACATCGAGAACATCCTGTCCTCCCTGCCGCATGCTGAGCGTGCCGGCGTGCAATCCACCTTGCGGGCGGTCTGGCAGGAAGGCGGAGAGGTGAATGGAGTTGCGTTTTCAGTGGACAAGGACGGAGCTGTCCTGTCAGACAGGCGTTTCAGGCCGCAGGAAGACTACGATCGCCTCACGGAGAAGCGAGCCGCCGTTGAATATCGAGCACCGACAAAAAAGCGAATCCCTGTCTGGGCCACGGTATTTGCGATCCTGTTGGCAGCTGTAGCCGGGTTCTTCATCTACCAGCATTTCGGGCCTCATGCAAGGCTGGCCGCCCTGGAAACCGCCGTGAAAAAGGCGGAAATGGACGGCCTGGAAGGTCTTGTGAAAATCAGGATGCTGAAAGCGGAGCCCGGCGGGGTCGAGATCACAATCAGCCCTGAATCCGGCTTCCACGAAGAGTACGTCCGGAGACTTAACGCGGACCCCGCGGAAGCGGACCCGGCAGACAACCCATCGGATCCGCTTTTGAGAGAAACAAACCTCGAAAGACTTGCAGCGGAAGCGCTGCTCAAGGGAAAGCTTCAGCTCACGATTTTCGATGAACAGGGGCTGCTCCTGGATGTGGTCCCCTTGGATGTGAGCGGTTTCGACGGCACCGGTACGGTAACCATTCGAACCCGCCCGGTCCGCCTGTACTCAAGCCCTTCCCTGGTCCGAATAGGGCCCTGAGGCTATAGAAAAAAAGAGAACCACTGATGGACACGGATAAGCACGGATAGATTTCAACCTCGCACGGTCAGGCGGAGATAATCATGAGCGAAGGAAAAAAAAAGAAAAGCATCACAACAAAAAAGGGAGACAAGGGAAGCACTTCGCTTCTGGGCGGGAAAAGTGTAAGCAAGGCATCTACGCGTCCGGAAGCTTACGGCACACTCGACGAGGCAAGCGCGTTTATCGGGCTTGCGAGGGCAAAAATCGCTGATGAGCCAATCAAAAAAAACCTACTTCGTATTCAAAACATGATCTTTCTAGTGAACGCCGAGCTTGCATGTCCGCCTGATTCAAAAGCGCGGCTCAAAAAATGCCTGGACAAAAGCCTTCTCGATGAGGTGGAAGAGATGGCGGCACGCATCGAAAAGGAGCTCGACCTTCCCGCGAAGTTCGTGATCTACGGAGAGTGTGAAACGAGCGCACTTCTGGATGTTGCGCGGGCAGTGGTTCGAAGGGCTGAGAGGGCGCTTGAAGCGCTCGACGAGGAGGAGCCCCTGAACAACGAGTTCATCAAGGCGTTCGTCAACCGACTTTCGGACATCTTGTACCTGCTGGCGCGCTTCGTGGAAACAAAAGCGGGCAGCGATTTCAGGCACCCGGAGGGTGACCACGGGGGGTTGCCCCTACGGGATGGATGATTACCACGCCGGGCGTGTAGGGGCGGACCGGCCGGTAGCCCCTGCGATATTGAACCGGAGGGCAGCCACGCGCCATAACATACCACCTGAAGCCTAACCCGCATATTTCATCCTCTTCTGCTGCGGCACCGTAAACTGCACTGTGGCTGCGTTTCATGCCAGGTGACGATCCTCAACCTGTAAGAACGGGCCTGCGGTCGTCTCCTGACATGCGCCTTGCCACATCACAGTTTACAGCTACCTCGCGACGAAGAGTATGAAATAAGCGGGCTAATCCCGTGCAAAATTCAACTGATAACCACCGGCCTGCGGTCAGTGCCGACCGCAACGAAAACCACATCAGCCTCTGTCACCTTCACGCGCTTAGACCCCTCGAACCTGTCCGCTTCCACCGACACCCTGACAGCAACCGATGTGCGCCCCTTTTTCGTGGTCTCCGCGTAAAAGCTGACCACATCGCCCACGAAAACAGGCTCGTGAAACACGACCTTGTCAAGAGCCACGGTTACAAAGTTGTACTCCCCGCCGGATCGCCTGGCCTCGATGGAGGCCGCAAGGTCTATGTGGCTCAGGATAACGCCGCCAAAAATCGTTCCCAGGCGGTTGGTATCCCTGGGGAGCAGTGTCACGCGAAGCGTTGCTTCCCTGGTCTTTTTCATATTGAACCTCCCTCAGGCGCACATAACCATTTCGAGTCTGCTTGCAAGGGTAACGTTTGATGCTCCAACACGTTCCGCCAAGCGCTCTGAAACTGCCGATAAAATATAGCTTCATTTTGCTGCCTTTACAACTGGTTTCTGCTGCGCAGGATAGGTTGACATGGACGCTGTAATTAGGTATAAACGGAATACTGACCGGCATTGGTTTGTTTAACTGGATCGAAAACACCTGATCTCTCCGTATCCAAGCCTGTTCATCTGTTGCCGGTTTTGAACGGAAACAAAGCCTGAACTTCCGCACCCTTCTCTTGAATGCTTTACAATCATGGAGGCATTGATGTTTAAACTCACTCTTGTCGCAACCCTTGTGATCATGCTTGGTGCTGCGCCGGAAAAAAACGCCCTGGAAAACGAAGGAAACGGATCAGATATCCGGATCCTTGATGTATCGAGCACGGATCAGACCCGGGAGACGCTGTATAAAAGATTCCATGCCTTTGAAGATCTGGGCGACCTTCTTGTTGCCGAACCGTGGCCATCGGATACGGCGCAATGCAGGAAGCTGAACATCCCCACTCAGGTCATATCCGTGCCTAATTCTCCCGGCGATCTGTACCTGGCATCACTCGAGGGAATCAGAGAACGCGATATTGCCGGGGCCGCCCGCATCCTTCACACATCGAAAAACACAGCCATCGTGTTCGCCACCAGGGAAGGGGCTGAAAAGCTGAAGCGCCCGACAGGTCATTTCGGCCTGGAAAACGGCATCCGCCCGCTGAACATGGAAAGGATCCGGCCCACGCACAAGTTTACGCCCCCTCCCGGATGGCAGCAGGGCAGCCGGGCCGTTGACCCGAAAATACAGGCCATGGTAAGCCAGGTGAACCGTAACAACATCCAAAGCGTTGTCCAGGATCTTGAGGACATGGGCGAACGAAAAGCCAACTCCGGCGGTTTCACAGCCGAAACCTACCTGGTCAACAGCTTTGACGCCATCGGCGGCCTGAACGTGAGCACCCATCACTTCAGCAGCTCGTACTCGGACAACGTGATCGCCGAGCTTCCCGGGGTAGTGGACCCTTCGGTCATCTATATAGTGGGTGGGCATTACGATTCCACTTCGTACAGCGGCCTGGCGCCGGGTGCTGATGACAACGCCTCCGGAACAGCGGGAGTACGGGAAATCGCGCGGATCCTGAGCCAGTACGAGTTCAAATACACACTCCGTTTCATCGCGTTCGGCGCGGAAGAGCTTGGCCTGATCGGGAGCGACGCTTACTGCGATCTGCTCGTGCAGCAGGGCGCAAACGTTGACGCCATGATCAACCTGGACATGACGGCATACCGGGCCGCCGGCGATCCGTTAGACGTGGACTTCGTCACCAACTACTCCTCATCCTCGCTGATCAATTTCTGCTCGGACATGTACGCCAACTACGTGCCGTCCCTGGGAGTAACTCAGGGTTCCTTTTCCGGCGGAACATCGGACCACCAGTCCTTCACATCGCACGGTTTCACGGCCTGTTTTCCATTCGAGGACATAGACCAGTACTCGCCCTACATCCACACTTCCAACGATGTGATCGGGTTGTCAGCGAACGACTTCTTGCTCGCCAAGATGATCACCCAGGGAGTGCTGGCCGCCCTTGCCACCCTGGCATCGCCGGTTGATCTCGAGATCCAGCACACCTCCCTCTCGGACACGACCGACGCATCCGGGCCGTATCCGGTAAACGCCCAGGTATACTCCCTCATCAGCAGCAACGTGAGTCAGGTCACCCTATACTACGACCAGGGAAGCGGATACCAGGCCAAGGAGATGGTTCCCACGGGAAGCAGTGACGACTACATCTCGTCCATCCCCGGGCTGGCCGATGCCGGTCTTGTGAGGTACTACATCGAAGCCGAAGACGACCAGGGCAACACGGAGCGTTATCCGGACGGGATCGAAGCTGATTTCATCGAGTTCTTCGTGGGCTACTTCAACGACATCTTTGACGACGACTTCGAAGTCAACGACAACGGGTGGACCCACGGAGGCAGCGGACAGGACGACTGGATGCGGGACGTTCCCACGGGCAACGGGGGTTACGATCCCGGTTACGCCGCGTCAGGTTCGAAGGTCTGGGGAAACGATCTTGGACCCTCGGGATGGAACGGGAACTACAAGCCGAACGTGAACAACTGGCTGCAATCGCCCTCCATCGACTGCTCCGGACAGACGGGCATCAACCTGCACTACAGGCGGTGGCTCACAGTGGAAGCGGGCACCTACGACCAGGCAAAAATACTGGTCAACGGAAATCAGGTCTTCATGAATCCGCTGCAGGAGGACATGCTCGACACCCAGTGGGAGAGCCACGGGATCGACATCTCCGCCCACGCCGACAACAATCCCGACGTGAGGCTCCGTTTCACCCTCACCACGGATAGCGGCTCGGAGTTCGGCGGATGGAACATTGACGACCTTCACATCGGCACCGTTTCCAGCGGCGATATATCGGCGCTGAGCCTGTCCGAGGTGTACGTGGAGGCATCCTCAGGAGGAGCAATCGAACATTACCTCAACGGAACCGCTGCCTTGGGAGGACGCATCTACGTGCTCCTTCTCTCCGCCAGCGGGACCTCACCGGGCACTCCTCTGGGATCTGTGACTGTCCCGCTGAACTGGGACACGTTGACCGGGGTGTGTTTCAACAACCTGTTCAGCATCGTGTTCCAGGATTTCATCGGATATCTGAACCCCAGCGGGGCCGCAACAGCGACGTTGAACGTGCCAATACTCACGGATCCGAACGTAATAGGTATCACGTTGTATTCCGCCTGGTTCACCCTGAGCCCGATCAACTTCGCATCGAATCCCACAGAACTGTTGATCGTTCCCTGAGAGGTCAGGGGACACACCGATTCCCCGGGAGCGGGCCGACATGAGGCCCGCTCTCTTCTTTTTCCTTCCATCGTGCAGCGAACCGAGCTGCTTTTAAAGTAAATGCTTTTTCCAGGCGAAAAACTCCTCATGCTCCGTGTATATTCGGATTTCATTTTATGCTAACCCGCTTATTTCATACTCTTCGTCGCGAGGTGCCGTAAACTGTGATGTGGCAAGGCGCATGTCAGGAGACGACTGCAGGCCTGTTCTTACAGGTTGAGGATCGTCTCCCGGCATGAAACGCAGCCACAGTGCAGTTTACGGTGCCGCAGCAGAAGAGGATGAAATATGCGGGTTAAAGCCGAACAGAAACGGTTGATCAAGGAGCACAAGGAGAAGGCAAAGGTGCAATCGAATTCAAAGCCCGGGCAACGCGATGATTCTGATACACCGCTGAAGCAGCCCTCCATTCTGTCAAGGATGTTGAAGATCGGGCTTCCGGTTCTGATCAGCGCCGGGCTCGTGATCTGGATCTATTGCAGCATCGACGAGCCGGAAGCCGTGTGGGAAACACTGACAAGCATCAGCACTTCCGGGCTGCTCCTGCTTATTGCGATCGTGCCGATATCCCTTTTGAGCCACCTGCTCCGCGCCTGGCGATGGCGCCGGTTCATCGGACAGCCGGTTTCGATCTTCTATGCATTTACCTCGGTCATGATCGGCTACGCTGTGAACGATGTGCTTCCACGCGTGGGCGAGGCAGCCAGGGTCGTGAACATGAACCGCATGACAAGGGCCCCGATCGCCCGTCTCATCAGCACGCTCCTTGCCGAGAGGCTCATAGACGTGATCTCCCTGGCCCTTCTCCTGAGTTTTTCATTTCTAGTCGAGGGCGAACGGATCGCCCGGGAGATCCCTTCCCTCGAAAGGATCGGGCTCAAGGCTTTGGCTGTTGCTTTGGCAGGGCTTGCGGGGCTGTTCCTGGTGGCTTATGCTTCCGGTTTCCTCGAAAAAACATGCGGCGGGCTGGTCTCAAAGGTGCATTCGGGCTTCGGCCGAAAGGTCAAGGAGCTTATACGACAGGCAACGGAAGGGCTGGAATTTCTGAAGCAGCCTTCTCAGGCGGTTCCCATTTTTCTCGAAACCACGGGCATCTGGGCCCTATATCTCGTGTGCTTCCTGTTCGGGCTTGCAGCGTTCGGACTTCTGGACGTGACCGGGTATGCAGGCGGCACTGTCTCGTTTTCTATCGCTACCGCAGGCGTGTTGGTTCCGACAATGGGAGCCATAGGCGCTTATCACAAGTGTGGTATGGATTCCCTGACCCGGCTCTACAACATTGACCAGGCATCAGCTATTGCATTCATCACGGTCATCCATGCGGTGCTGTTCTATGTCGTTGGTGGTATTTTAGGTGCCTTGGCATGGGGCATGCAGGTCTGGGTCCGTAAACGTTTGATCCGGGAAAACAACGAGGCCCATAGAAAACCATAGTGTCAAAACGGTTTCGCGTGCATGGAGGGACAGGCGTTGCAGAGCGGATTTTCGCCTCGAACGATCATGCGGCGATGCCTGACAATGAGCGGGCTGTTCCAGATCGATAGAAAGCCCTGATCAAAGATGTTTCCGTAAACAATATCGTCTTTGTAAACCGAAGCGGGACACAAGGAAAGGTCGCCGTCCACGGTCACGAAAGGGGACTCCCAGATCTTCTTGCAGCCGATCCTTCCCTGGTTTTGCTCCACCCTGGATTCGCACTCACGCAGAACCTTCGTTTCACCGCTGGTAGCCGCTTCGAGAATCGCGCGGAACCGGGCTGTTTCATCATCGCTGAGGATTTCCTCGCACGCGACGGATTTCTCGCCCGCATAAAGTGTCTTTGGAACGAGCATGGAAACACCTTTCCCGTCGATTCGTTTCAGCAGCCCTTCGAACTCCCTGAAATTCGAGCGCATCACCACGAACATTACCGATAGCCGGATTCCTTTTACCCCCTTCACCAGCTCGCCCACAGCGTCAAGATTGTCGAGCACCCGCTCAAGGTCTCCCCCCTTTCTAACCGCCGCGTAGGTGCCTTGCCTGCACGCGTCGATTGAGAAGACGATCTCCTGGACAGGCACTGAAACCAGCGCTTGGCCAAGCTCGCGATCCATGGTCATCCCGTTCGTGAAGATGCGGATTTTTTTCCCGCTTCGAACCGTTCTACGCGCAAGCTCCACCAGGTCCGGGTGCATTGCGGGCTCCCCCGCTCCGCGAAAGGAAATGTCCTTCAGAAAACAGAGCCGCTCCAGAAGAAGTGAATAGCGCTCCAGGCTCATCTGTTTCGGGCTGCCCTTCCCACGAAAACCGGGATCTCCTCGGCACATGATGCACTCGAGGTTGCATAGGGTGGTTATCTCCACCTCCATGGCTGAAGGCAGAAACCTGGTTTTTTCGGGGAGGAAGCGGTGAACATAGCCGCGGTGGAGCGCGCGCACGAGCTCGTGTACACCATGATGGCGTACAATCCTGATCGCATGCCCCATCATGGTTTTTGCGATTCTGAACCGCTTCACGATATTGCGCCCCGATGATGTTTTCGCATGATAAACAGCCCGCTTATTTCATACTCTTCGTCGCGAGGTGCAGTAAACTGTAATGTGGCAAGGCGCATGTCGGGTGACGGCCGCGGGCCTGTTCTTACAGGTTGAGGATCGTCTCCCGGCATGAAACGCAGCATGAGCGCAGTTTACGGTGCCGCAGAAGAAGAGGATGAAATATGCGGGCTAGGACAGGGGCGGCTTCGAAAACCGCCCCTGTCATCTTATGTTTTATAAGCTCTTGCATGAACCTACTGTGTTATTGTCAGTACTTTCGCGTTGGTGCAGTACTCATAAGGCCCGCCCTTGGGATAAATAGCCCCGGCAAAATAGAGCTTCACTCCTACCATGCGCGGATCAATGGGAGTGAAACCGTTGGTGCTGAATGTACCCATGGCTTCACCGGAAGCATCCAGCATGCCCCAGAAATTCTGGAAAAGCGAGGTGTTCAAGAGCGAGATCATTGTGTTCGTGAAGATATCCCAGTTCACGGGAAGCACAACTCCGCCCGGGAGCGTTGTGCCCGGGTAGCTACCGGAGACACCGCCGAAGATCACGTACCTGTGACCGGCATACTCCAGCCCGGGTGCCAGGTAGAAATTAATATCCACCGGAGAGTTCACAGGCACGGCCCAGCCGTCGGTTGTAAGGGTTTGCTCGCCGACCGTTCCCGTAAGCCTCACTGCCGGGTCACCGAAGCAGATCCATGTCATGAACATATCCCTGCCGGTCTGACCGCAGATATCCATCATGATGCAGGAGCCGCCGAACCAGCACCCTGTCACGGACCAGTTGGTCTCCATCCAGAAGCGCTCGTTCGCTCCGTACAGGCTGCTGTAGCCGTGGTTGCCCTGGCCGTACATGGGCTCGTCCCAGTACTGGCCGATGCTCGATCCGTAGTTTGCGATCGCGCCTGTCGGCTCGCTGTTGTGCGTGGCCCTCTGCCAGGATTCGCAAAAACACTCGCTGTAGCTGAAATCACCCACACTGCAGGCCACGGAGGAGACGAACGGAAGATAACCCTCGTTTGTCAGGTTGTTGACGTCGCCGCACGAAAAACCGCCGCCGTTGCCCCATCCTGTTGTGCCGCCGTGACCGGTGTAGTTCACGGTACGCACGCCGCTGTTCAGGGCGTTCTTGATGATGGTCTTTGTGCCCCAGTAGTCGTAGCTCTTTGTGACATTGGTGAAACCGTAAGCGATCAGTTCGTCGCTCATCAGGTCGCAGTGGTCATCGTCATATTCACCGTAATGGCCCGGCCCCTGGTTGGAGGCCACAGCCAGGCCCTTGGCGTGCCAGCCGCCCAAAGAGACGTCGTGAACCTGCTGTTCGTAGCTGATGGTGCGGTCGACCTGGGTCTGAATATGGGCCGGGGTCGTACCGGAAAAACGTCCGATGAAAAGGTCCGGGTACCAGTCAGGTGTGATGCATGTGTAGTCAGGGTCCGAAAGGCCATAGGAATAGTAAGAGCTTTTCACCTGGCTGTTGTCGCCCACAAGGAGCACGTACGCGAGGTTGCCCTGGTTGTAGGCGTTTTCGATGTAGTTCGCAATGGAGTTCGTGTTGTTGCCGACAATGGAAACATCCACCATTGTCGTGTTGATCCCGATCGAGTTCTTCCAGTCCACGTAGCCCTGCATGGTCGCCATGAATGGGCCGTGGCTGATGACCAGGATGTCCCCGTCCTCTGATGGAGGATCGGTCCTGCCTGATGCGGAGTAGTTGACGAAGTTGTTCTGGTAGATCGCGGCAAAAGACCGGTCGGGTTTGCTCCCGTATGTGCTGCGGTCAATTGTGTTCTCCCCTCCGGGTTCCCTGTTCACGACCTCTATGACCACCTTGGAATGGACTCGTACGGTCTTGGTCACGGGGTTGTACTGGACGGGGAAAACCTCGGCCACAACTGCGCGCACATCACGCATGATGTAGGGGGTGCGGAGCTTTGCCACACCTGCCGGGTAAAAGGCATCCGCTCCATAAATGCTCCTGTCAAAAGTGTACGGAACCGTTCTGGGATCAACACTGCGCACGATCGGCCCGCGGTGAGGTGCAACAGAAGCCTTGAAGTCGTAGAACTCTGTTTCGAGCACACGAACGCTCATGACCCCGTTGTCCGGAATCATCAGGCCTCTGCAGATCGCCGGCAGATGAGGATTGCCCGGCGCGTCCATGCCGACAAGGCCTTCACCGGTCAAGGAAACGGTAATGTAATCCTCGTCACCAATGGAAGCGGCGCTCTTATGGATGTCCTTGATGTTGTAGGTTATTACTGTACGGTCCAAAGAGGTGCACTGAACCGCCATCTCCACATCACCGCCCTCATGGGCCTGGGCTGCAGTGCCGAACACGACCAATGCAACCCCTGATATTAGAGCCAGAAAAACAGTTCGCCTGAACATCGAAGCTTTCATTACAAACTCCTTTCGTATGAATAGATGAAACCGTCTGGGAATTGGCTTTTTCGTATATATCCGTGAATATGAAATATCATATCTTGGAGATCCGTTCAATCAAAATCCAAATCGTGAGATGCTAGAGCAGGAACCTCGAACACCCGGCAGACACTTCCAATACTTGTTGAGTCGTTTGCTCGACCCTGTCAATGCCAAAGGGTAAGCAGTTAAAACGAGAGCAAACAATAGTTTAACATAACCTGGATCATTGACAACTACTTTATTTTATTGTTCACTTGTAGCCCGCTTATTTCATATCTCTTCGTCGCGAGGTAGCTGTAAACTGTGATGTGACAAGGCGCATGTCAGGAGACGACCGCAGGCCTGTTCTTACACAGGCATGAACGCAGCATGAGTACATTTTACAGTGCCGCAGCAGAAGAGGACGAAATATGCGGGGTAGAGCCGTCACGAGAAAACCGATACCATCTTGAGCGGTCGGATCGACATCTTCCCGGCCATCCGCTATGGAAGTTCATTGGTTTCCGTATTCGTGGCCGTGAGGTCGACAGTTTTGCCTTTATACCCTTTAACCGCCTAAAGTTATCGCTGTTTTCGACCGAAATGTTCATCATATGTTGCTAAAGGCACCAGGCCTGTCGTTTTTAGCACATACCGGTTCATTTGAACAACCAGACCGGTTAGTCGATTAAAACTCTTGCTCAGGTGATGCTTGCAAACAGAAACGGTTGACCGTTAAACTAAAGGGTGAGTTTTGTTGTCTCAAAAAAATTCAAAAAAAAAGCGGAGGGGAAGCTTGGTTCGCAAGCTGCTTGCATGGAAAAAAACAAACACAAACGGATAGTGCTGTCTGAACGCGCTGGAGTTCCCACTGAAAAGCCGGCCTCGGGTCAAGAAGGTGACGCCTGTCTTGAGGACTGGAACGCGAATTCTTACAAGCATCGAGGGGTCATTAAACGCAAAAAATCCCGCTTTCCGGCCCTGATTATCAAGGTGAGCCCTATTTACCTTGTGGCGGGAGCTATCCTGTACCTGCTTCTGTTTACAGCAAAAGACATCAACTACCTGCAAATCGGCAGGGACTGCTTCGATTCGCACAGGTTCACCGAAACGGTTCATTACCTGGATATGGCGATTGAAAAGGAGACATACAGCGGAGCGGATCTCTTGGATACACTCTTTCTCAGGGCAAGGACACTGAACATCCTCCAGGCGAGGAAGGGGGCGATAGCAGACCTGGATGAATTCATCAGGCTCAAGCCCAGCTGGGAGAAAGTGGTCAACGCCCGGAAGCTAAAAGGCGAAATCTACATGATCGAGAATGACTTCGAGAAGGCTCTCGATGTCTTCCGTCAGATCCTGGCCGAGCTGAACCTCAATGATACTGGAAACCGGAACACCTTTCAGGGCCAGGCTGCGGCAGCAGCATACAACCTGTCCAACTCACTGTTGGAAGAGATACAAAAAATCTTCGCCGGAAGCGTGGCCGAGTATTCCCGGAAGTTCGACGCAATCGAGGACTATGTCACAGACCTTCACAACGACCGTGATCTCTCATCTGTGAGTGACTGCCTGGTAGGATGCGTCTCGGAGAACCTCCAAAAGAAAATACTGGAACTGACAGCGGAAGCGAGGAGCAATTATCGATACGCCTATGAAATGCTCAAAGATTACCCGCTGCAGCAGTCCTTTGACCCAACATCATCGATCTTTTTGTCGAGCATCCTGTACCGTTCGAAAAAATACTTTCCAGCCATGCTCGAGTGCACCCTTGCCCTCAAGGAGCCGTTGAGAATCATCCATCGCCGCGCCTTTCAGCAGACAATGGCGGATATTTACTGGGACGTCTCCTGTTTCGGAAACGCCGCTGATATCTTCCAATCGATTGAGTACCCGTCGCAGGACCCGGTTCAGCTTGGCATTCTCCGCAGAAATACCATCCTCCTGCATCTAAAAGAAAAGAACTACGACCGGATAATCGAAGAGGTGGGAACCAGCCCGGATGAATATGAAAACGACCTTGTCATCAAGTATTGCCTGGGTGCCGCACTCCTGGAGAAAAACAATATCCCGGCAGCAACCGTACTGCTCACAGAAATTGTAAACGTCATCAAAGCAGGCGAAACCCCAAACTATTTAAAGGGTTCTCCTGCAAGAAAGGGAAGCTTTGAAAGGCTCTATGACGCGCATCTCAGCACTGGTTCAAACCGGCTTGCTCTGGACGTTCTGAACTCGGGATTGGATCTTTTCCCAGATGAAACGGAGTTCTACAGCAAGAGAGCGGCGCTGCTTTACGACCGCTTGAATAGGCCGGCTGATGCCGCAGAGGACTACCTGTACCTGCTCGAACATGGACCAAGAGACCATGAGTTCTTCTCGCGGTGGAGGCAGTCCGCCGAAGTCGATTTCCAGTCCCTTACCGGTCTCACATACGCCGAAAGAGCTGATCAGCTTTTAACGAAGCTTGAGCGAAAAGAGAGGGACATCGGCGGCACGAAAAAACGGTTGCCTGAACTTGCCATGGCAGCATCCTTTTCCGAGGCGGACAAAGAACCGCTGCTGAAGCTGGCCCTGAGCGAAGTGCTGATGAAGCGCGGACGCGGCAACCAGGGCAAAAGCATCATCAGGATACTGACCAGGTCCATGCCATTGATCCTGGAGTTTCATTTCCTTCTCGGGAGGATGTACTACGACGAAGGCGCCTATTCAGCGGCACTGAAAGAGTTGGAGATCGTGCTCGAAAGGGATCCCTCTGATTTCGAAACCGTGAAAATGGCGATTGATTGCCACAGGAAGCTCAACGACATCATCGGCGAGGGACGCCTTATTCAGAACCAGTTGAGCTTGGATGATCCGGAAACCACTGGATGGATCAATGCCAAGCTCGACTTCGAAAGCGGCAACAACAGCGCTTTTATTACGAAGTACACCTCGCTGAAAAATCTTTCAGAACCGGTACAGGACGACATGGACCTGATGGCCTGCCGCGCCTACACGGAACAGGGCTGTTTCGCACTTGCCACCGAGATGGTCGACGCAGCCATAGAGAAGAACCAGAAAAACATCGAGACGTTGACGCTGAAGCTCAGGCTGCTTTTCGCACAGCCGGCCGGTGCTGAGGACAACAGCAATGAAACAGCAGCGGTAGATGATGCGGACCCGGGCACATCCGAAAATGAGCAGGCAACAGAAGACGTTGCTGAACAGGGACAGGAGCAGGAACAGGAACAGGAGCAGGAACAGGAACAGGAGCAGGAGCAGGAACAGGAACAGGAGCAGGAGCAGGAGCAGGCTAGGGACGAAAAGCCCAGCGAGTTCGAGCTCCTGATCGACGAGATTCGCGCCTGCAGCACATCTCTGCATGTTTCAAACATAGATGAGCTTCTGAACCTCCTCATGGATGCGGACCGGCCGGATCTCGCCGTACGCCTCATGGAAGGCATCGAAACCACATTCCAGATGCCGTCCGAAACCCTGCGAACAACGGCAAGAGCCTACAAGCTGCTGAACAAACATGATGCTGCAACAAACCTTCTCGTAGAAAAAAGCTCAACGCCTGATGACCTGAGATACGCATTCAGCATGATTTTTACTGAGGGCGGCCCTGACACCGAAAAGGCTTTCGAAGGGCTGGTTTATGCCGCCATTGACGCTGAAGACAGCGAACTTCTGTTGTGCGCGGCAGGAAGCCTTGCCCTCAACGGATTCACCAAGGCGTCCGCCAACATGCTCGATCAGGCCCTGCTTTACCCTGATAAGGGCCGCTTCTCATATTACGAGGCCGAGCTCATCGACTTTTTGATCCGTTCCCTGAATCAGTACACGACACTGGGTATCGGCCCGCTTGAAGCGATCGAGCCTTCTGACCCAGGTACTGAGGATACACCTGAAGCAGAAACAGAGGGCACACCTCCGCAACCAGAAGTAACAGAGGACATCCCCCCCCAGCCGGAAGAAACAGAGGGCACACCTCCGCAACCCGAGAATACAGAGGAAAATACAGCCCCGCCCGAGCCCGAGCAGCCATCTATCATGGCAGGCCTCAACAAGAACTCCCTTCCTCCGGTGCTTCGAGATAAGTTTTTCAAGAAAAACAGCAAAGACGCCGGCGAAGAGGCTGCCAAAGAAAAGGGTGTCGTTGACACCATAAACAACCCATGGTCGGCTGAAGACATCAAGATCGATGAATTAAGCCTGTCCGAAAGATACAACGAGATCCTTCCCGAGGCCCTGCACCTGGTAAACATGTGGCAATCTGAACCTGAAAAGCTTGTTTCCACGATGAGGGCTCTGCTTTGCCATCTGCTTCTCAGGCGGATACCGCATCTCGAGAATGAATGCCTCTCAGCGGCAAAAGAGGCTTGGGTACATGACCCTGCTTGCGGGCCGGTTGCCAGGTATCTCTATTTGAACGGAGAGCATGACCGGGATTTGAAGCTTGCGATAACCATGCTCGGGCCTGTCGTTCTTCTGGTCCCCGAAGATGTTAAAAGCATTTCGCTTCTTGCTCCTATGATTGCAATGCAGGGTTCAGTCGGATTGAGCAAAGCCTGCCTGTCGCAGATCAAGATCCTGGCATCCAACCCGTTGGAGCCTAAATGGGTCGAAGCTGAAATCAACCTTCTGTTGAATAACAGGGTGGGAGCCCTAGATATCTGCAAAGAACTCATTGATTGCGAACCTGGTAATTACGAAGTGTTCGAGAACATCCTTGGGACCCTTGTCCGGCTGGAAGCCGCGGATGAGATCAACCGAGCCCTGACACCGATCCTGCAGGAGAGGAAACTCGATGATGAGGAACTGGAACAGATAATTGCCTATCTCGAAGAATCCGACTTCGCCCAAAACAGGTTGACACTGGCGAAAAACCTCCTCGAGGGCATGACTTCCATTCAGCGTTTCAAGCTGATTAAAATCCTTTCGCGTTACTACTTGAAATCGCGTGACAAAAGAGGCATGGACGAACTGGCTGACAGGCTTCTGGATTCGCTCGAACTCGAAAACAGGGAGATCGAAAGAGAAACCCTTTTCCAGGCCTTTCTATCGGTTGGGACCGGCCTCCGTCGCCTGAACCAAGAAGAGAAAACCCTGGATAAGGCACTCGTGATGATGGAACACGCGTTTCTTATCCATCCGGACCGCTGGGACACACTGCTTGTAATAATCGACATGATGCAAGCAATGGACAAGCCCATGAAAGCATCCGGATACAGGATGCTTCTAAAAAGACTCAGGCCCAATGACAAAGAGAACATTCTGGCGCTTGCCGAGAGCTTGTTCTTCGAGCTGGGAGAGTTTCAGAAGGCTTATGACCTGGTAAAGCACAGCAGACCGCTCCTCAAGAAAAAGCCCGAACTCGTTATGCAGATCAGGTTGGGGCATCTCTTCGTCCAAGGCAAAATCAAGCGTCTGCTTCAGGAGCTGCATGATCTCGGCGGCTATAGAAATGACATTGTTTCGCCAAAGATGATGTTCCTCATTGCATCCATCCTGTACATCCAGGAGGATTATGCTAGATCCAAGCGCATCTATTCAGAGCTCGTCAGCAAGTTCGAACAATCCCCTTACACCGCGAAAAGCAGGTATTTCCTGGAGCGCATATCCGCCATCGAAGAGAAGTGACACGGCGCTCCGTACCTCCTCTCGAAAGGCACGGCTTCCCCTGTTACATATCCCGCATATTTCATCCTCTTCTGCTACGGCACATCGCGACAAAGAGCATGAAACAAGCGGGACAGCTATCCAATCCGATATTCCGGCCACTTTTCGGGATCTTCGGCAAGAGCGCCGATCGTATCGAATGAAAACCTGTCGAGCAGCCCTTTCAAGCGCGGTTCCGTTTTCTTGATGTTCACGTAATGCCTGAACGTTTTCATCCCCCCCAGCCGGTGCCTGGGCTGGCCGACATCGAACTCCCAGGGATGCAGGTAGATCACGGCCGGGTACGATGCCGCGTTCTTGCGCCGTATGGCCCGGTGTGTAAGAAATGCGGGGTAAATCCTGAAGTAACCCCCGCCTCCACAAGGTAGGTTACAAAAAAGAAGCGGCATGGTCAGCAAAGGAAACTCCACCAGCGCAGCGCAGCTTTGTGTGGCAATCCGCACGGGATTCGTTGGAAAATCCGGTATTCCGTAACGGTCGTGGATAACCGGAAAAACCGAGGAATCATAGCTGTACCCTTCTTCCATGAGAACGCCCAAACCCCAGGCGGTCTTCCGTGTGATCGAAAAGGTTGACGCCCTGAATCCTGTAACGCTCTGCCCCGTGAGATCCTGAAGCAGTTTGCGGCTGTCGCCCGCCTCTTTCTTGAACCCATCGCGCCCCAGCTCAGGCAGGGTGCGGTGGGACATGCCGTGGGAAGCGATCTCATGGCCGGCCGAGGCGATCTCCCTGACCAGCGAACCGTTCGACTTTGCAACCTCTCCCAGCACGAAAAACGTCGCTTTTACGGATGATGAGGCCAGAAGCTCCAGGATCCGGCATGTGCCTCTCTCCACCCGCCGCTCCATCTCAACACCCCTGTTTCTCCGCACGGCATCCCTGAAATTGAGCGCGTGGAAGTACTCTTCCACATCAAAGGAAAGGGCGTTCCTGACCTTTTTCGGATCCTTGGTCATTTTGCTTCCAACTCCCTCGACACACGATCCAGGCAGGGCAATAAACAGCCGGCGAAATCCGCTATAGAATCCAGGGGACCGCTCCCGCCTTCAGCAGCGGTATCACAGGAAAGCCGGACCATGACCGACCACGAGGAAGCCGAAAAGAGACGGCTGAACAGCATAGCGAACTTCTGCTTGACAAAAGAGGCTGTGTCATAGGATGGAGTCCGGTACCAAACAACCACATCATGGGTCACTCCATTTCCGCCGTGATATACCCGGAAATGGGTCACCATCTTCTTCGCGGGAAGGCTGCCCGCCAAGGTGAGTTCCAGCCCTTCCTTGAGCTGAACCTCCCACCCCTGCCCTTCGTAGCACACCTCCGGCGGATGGGTCGTTCGATGGCTGTGGGCGGTAAAAGTGATGCAGAGATGAACGGATTTTCTGCCGGGCTTGCTGTAGGTGCGGAACAGGACATTGTCTGTCCCCAGAATCCGCAGCGTACCAGGGGCAAGAAAAGCCTCATCTCCATGCCACTGCCCGATGTCAATCGGAAAGAAGACGGAGAGCTCAATCGGTTCTTCCCTTTCTCCGGACGACAGGAAATGGGACACGGAGAAGTATGAAGCCCCCAGAAGAAGCGCAAAGAGGATCCAGAACCTCAGGTGCCGGTTTCGCATGGCTCCCTCCGAAAAAAAGGAACCGCCCGCAGAACACGGCTCAGCCCAATCATAACTGCGAGTGACACGGCGTAGATTGCCAGTCCCGATCCGTAATGAACAACACCGCCGGCCGCATCCTTCCCCAGGTAGTGGACAACCAGGCAAAGAAAACAGATACGCAGAATGTTTGAGAGCAAGGCGATCGGCACGGACAACACGATGAAAACCGCGCGGCCGCAGAAGCTCAGCGAAGTGAACTCCACCGCGTAGAGCACTCCCAAGGCCAACAGCGCGATCAGGGAGCGCAGGCCGGAGCATGGGCTGGCCACCTCAAGGGTGGCCCCGCTTGCGAAAACAAGCGATGAACCTTCTTCATGCACCGCCGCTCCCATGAATTTTGCCAGGGTTGTGGATGAGGTTATGGCCAGGTTCTTCAGCACAAGGGTTGCGTCGAGAACCCAGTTCATCGGCAGGGGTATGGCAAAGTAAAGGTAACAGACAGGAAAAAGCAGTTTTCGCAAAACCTTCCATCCCCGGAAATAGAGGATCGTTCCCCCCATCAGAATCGGCAGGGTGAATCCGGAAGGAGAGTAGACCTCCAGAAAGACGGCCAGAAGGTGAAGAACGAGCGCGGGGAGGATCAGCACAAGCCCAAGATAGCTGGGTTCGGGATCGATCCGCTCGATCTCTTCGCGGCGCCGGAAAAGCAGCCACAAGAAAACAGCCGGAACCAGGAATCCATGAGCGAACGACGAGTCAGGCGCTGTCCAGCGCATGTACAGCCAGTACCATGTATAAAAGTATGTCAAGCCTGTCAGAAGGAGCAGGCAGGCAACGCGTACAACGCTCCAATGCATGGTCATGCCTTTACAATAAGCCCTAGAACCCTCGCTGCGTTGGCATCCCAGGTAAAAGCGCCTTCTTCGATATGCCGCCTGGCTGCCTTTCCAAGCCTTTCCCTGAGTTTATCATCGGAAACCAGCCTGCTAAGAGCGGCCCCCATCTCGTCGAGGTTGTCCGGCTCGAAAAGAAGCCCGGTCTCTTCTTCTTTTATTATTTCCAGGATGTTGCTCAGGCGCGGAGCCACCACAGCCCTGCCGGAGGCCATATATTCGAACAGCTTCAACGGCGAAGAATAACCGGTCACAGCGGACTGAAGGGCTATGTCGGTGGCTGCGAGCGCGTCAGGCACCTGATCGCGCTTCAGGATACCGGTCCACACGACCCGGTCGCCCAGTTTCCTCTCCTCCACAACCTTCTCCAGCTCCTGCCGCACAGGCCCGTCCCCGACCAGCATGAGCTTGATGTTCGGATCGGAGAGCTGTCCATCAAGCAGGCTGAGCACCAGGTGCAGCTGGTGCCATTCCCTGAAAAAACCGACAAAACCGATCACAACGGATCCGGTAAGGCCGTAACGCTCCCTGAAGACGCTGCCGTTCCTGTTTTCGTACTGGCCGGGATCGATGCCGTTGTGTATGACAACAAGCCTTTCCGGGGCAACTCCCTGGTCAACGTAGATCTTTTTCAGCGCGGCTGAAACAACCAGGACATGAGTGGACCACTTAAGGATGAAGCGCTCTGAAGCCCTGGCAAGCCACCCGAATCTAAGCCGTCCCGTTTCACGCATCTCCAGTGCGAGCGGCGAATTCACCTCGAGCAGCACGGGAAGCCGCGACATGCGCGCGGCAAGCACTCCCGCAAAGTTGCCCAGCGCGTAGCGTTCATAAATAAAATCCGGCCTGCGGCGTAAGGTTTTCATCCAGAGCCAGAACGCTGCAGGCAGGCTGTAAGCGTATTCGAAAAGCTCGATGAGCGGGGAAGGCAGAACATCGAACAACCGCTTCCAGAAACGGCTCTCCCCACCCATGCTGATCGATTCCTCTGCGGTCAGGCCCATCTCTTCGACCTCATGGCCTGCCCGCCGGAATGCATCTATCATGGATCGTATGTGCACATACTGCCCATCCCGGGACTTGATCCTGTGATGATAGAGAATTCGCACCCGGATTTGTCCTTCCTGAATCCTTCCTGACCCGCATATTTCATCCTCTTCTGCTGCGGCGCCTCGCCGCGAAGAGTATGAAACAAGCGGGCTAACCTTTCACTGCCGTTCATTATATCCGGGCAGCGACAAAATGAGAACCTATCATACCTTGGCTCGTCCGGCCATGCCCGCAAATCATGCCTGATCCCTGGACGGCAAGTAGCCGTCATCCGAGCGCACCGAAAGCACGGGCGGACCTTCGGCTTTCTCGGTATCATACGCCGTGACAGCCAGGAAACCCAACGCCACCGACAGGCCCACAATCTGGTACATCAGGTCAAACTGGCCCCGGTTCAGAAACACTGCACCAACAAGGTAAGCAAACAACGACACCTCGAACATGTTCGCGTAGTTCGAAACCCAACCAAGGCCGTGCCGGAGCCTGACCTGTTTTTTCAGTTTCCTCAGCTTCCAGAGCGTCGTCACAATCACCAATCCGAAGACAATGAACGCCACTGTGCCGGCTTCGGCCCAGATCTGCAGGAAGCTGTTGTGCGCCACATGAGGCGTGAGCCCTCCGGTGGCGGCCAGCTGCTCCCTGATCGGGCAGTAAGCGAGGTAGTTGTAATAGAAGTTGCCCAGTCCCACACCAAAAAAAGGGTTTGCCTTTATCATCACAAACGCGGTCTTCCAGGCGATTATCCTGCTAGCCGCAGAGGCCTCCTTGAGATCGGAGATTGTCTTCAGCCTTTCCACGTACTCCGGCGGGATAAAGATCAAGAAAATCACGCCTGCGACCAATGCCCCGCCAAGCCCGAGAAGCTTGTACCTGCTCCTTGCCGTAATGAACAGGTATGCCATGACAAGAGCGAGAAAGCCCCCCCTGGACTGTGTGGCGACCACGGTGGCAACCGTCAAAAGCGCTGTAATGCGCAAGAACCATTTCACCCTCTTGTCCTTCTCTTCCATGGCAAGGTAGAAAAGAAAAGGGAGGTTCATCACCATCGCGAGTGAAAAGTCGTTGTTGTCCTGCAGAAGACCTCCGGGACCGCGAAGAATATCTCCGCCCATAAAACCGAAAATGCCCCCCTTGAAGCCGTAAAAACCCAGAGAAAGGGCAATGGTCCAGACCATTACCCTTATCTTCCATTTCTCATCCACGATCGCCACGGTGAAGATGGCGATGAGAACGATCTTGGCGAACTCTTCATACTTACCGTAAGCCATCCCATCCATAATGAAGTTCACGATCACCGAAAGAACTACCAAAACAGTGAGAAGGAGCAGTAGATGGTTCCGCAGCTCCGACACGTAAAACTTCTTGCGGCCGTGGATAAAAAAGCCCAGAAACATGACGATGGCCACGATGAAGGAGAAGCGGATATCCCTCGCAAAGCCCCAGCACAGGTCCGGGGCGCGCATGTACGCCAGCCATGTGAACATCACGAGACCGTAAAAAGGCCTCATGAAGACCATTGGCAGCGATCCTAAAACGAAAAGTGTAACCAGGATATCACGCATGGTAGTTCGCCGGTACCTCCGATGAAATCAGCTGTTTACCGCTACAAATGGAAGAAACCTTTCCTTGTGTCAACAAAACCAACATCGTTGAAAGGCGGCCGACCAGCCTGTCGACCGCGTACTCCTTCACACCGGCCCACCCATCTCCTCCGTCAAAATCGTTCTCTATGGCCCTTTCGAGCGCCCTGGTAATGCCTGCCTCGTCATCGAGATCAGCCAGCAGATAGGGAACCCCGCTCTCTTTCAAGAGCCTGTGAATGGCCCCGCCCGGCTTCGATAGTGATACAATCGGCTTCTTCAAGGCAAAATACTCGAAAAGCTTGCTGGGAACCTGGATTTCAGGAGTATCCCCCATGACCCCTAACAGCAGAAGGATGTCCGCTTCGCTCGCGTGTTTCAATGCATCCGCGTGAGACACCCTTCCGCCGAAAAAAACCGCATCTTCCATCCCGAGCGACCGGGCCTGCTCCCTGAGCTCATCCTCATCATCCACGTCACCGTAAAACTCGATGCCCAGCGATTGTCCGGCGGAGCTGCTACGGCCCTGTTCAAGCGATGCCAGCCCGGCAATAAGATGGCGGGGGGAGCGCAGGCCGTAGATGTTTCCCGTGTGAACCAGGCTGAGTTTGCCGCTCCCGGCAGCCGCTCCCTCGGCGCCTGTCTGAGGTAAAGCGTCTAGCGGCCTGACAAGCTTCGGGTCGAAGCCGTTGTTCAGTGTCACGAACCTGTCCGTGTTCGGGTAGCGGTGCCTGAACCGCTCTTCCAGGGCCTTCGTGTTGGACACGACAAGATCAGCCCCGCGGATCACCATTTCCTCGAGCCGAAGGTTCAGTCTCTCCAGTGAGCCGAACGGATTGTCATCCTTGAATGGGTTGTCTGCCCAGGGATCCCTGAAATCAGCCACCCATTGCACCGGAAAAAGAGAACGCAGAAAAAGCGCCGCAAGATGACACGAGTACGGAGGGGCGCTGGAGAAGATCACATCCGGACGGCTGCTCATCATTACTGGAAGCGCTCGTATGACAGCTCCCGGAATGAAACTCAACATGCTGTCAGGAGTCTTGACGAGGCGGGAAATGTAATCGAGCACCGAGCGAGAGCGTGTGCTCCCGTTCGCGTTCCGGCACACGCCTCGTGAACGGTCATCCGAAGCAGATCTGTCTTTTGAGGCCGTGCCTGAATCCCGGCGGCTTCCAAGGAGCGCGTTTCTGATGCGGGCCGCGATCTCGACGATGTCCGGGCTCGGAGCACGCCTGACTTTTATTCCCGATCCGATGCCGGACATGAGATCGTGGTCCACCGGATTCCGCGCAAAATCCGAACAGGAAACAACATGCACGTTCCATCCGAGCGCTTTCAGCTCCTTTGATATGTTCATGATCCTGTGAGTACCCGCGGCCGCAATGGGCGGGTAGTAGTAGGAGAGGATCAGGATTGTGTTGGATGTTGTGTCCATGAGTATTGGTTCAGGGTTCAAGGTACAAGGATCAAGGTTCAGGATTCAGACAAAGTTTAACTAACTCGCAAATTTCATCCTCTTTGGCCGCGGCACCAAAACCATTCGTCTACGTCTACGTTAACGTCTACGTTCTACGTCCGACATCTCTTTCTCCTCTCTTCTCTCTACTCTCTTCCCCCTGCCGCTTCTTCGAGTATCCTTTCGTATTCGATGAGCTTGTCATCCCAGGCAAAATGTTTTTTTACGAACTCCTGTCCTGCACAGGCGATCTTGCGCGCGCGCGCAGGATCCCTCCAGAGCTCGACTATTTTCGATGCCATCTCCCGGTCGCTGTCCACAACCAGATAGTCCCTGCCCGGTTTTGCGCTGATACCGCGGGCGGCCTGCCCGGTCAACACCACGGGCAGCTCCATGCTCATGGCTTCGAGAATCTTCGTTTGGATGCCCCTGGCGATGGACAGGGGAATAACAGCCGTTGTGGCGGCGCGAAGGTACGGACGCGCATCAGGCACCGTCCCTGTAACGATGATTGATTTGCCGTTGTGCAGCGACCGCACCTTCGAAGACGGATTCGAACCGACGACAAGAAAAAGCGCGTCGGGTATCTGCTCTGAAACCAGCGGAAAGACCTTGTCGGCAAAACGCACGACCGCCTCGCAGTTAGGCATGTAATCCATGGCGCCTACAAAGATCAACACAGGACGATGCTCACCGGCCAGGCTCGGTTCGGGTGGTATATCAAGCTTGTAATAGTCGAAATCGACTCCCATGGGAATCGCCCGAAGATCCATGGAACCGTCCCTCTCCGCCAGCACGCGGCCTTCCTCTCTAGTGACAACAATCGAGGTTTTCGCTCGGCCGGAAGCCATCAGTTCGTAGTTAAAAAGCCTCCGCCCCTCCAGCGCATAGATCCACTTGAGCGGCGGCCTTGTCGTACGCGCATACTGGAGCCACTTCTGCGAATCCAGATCCACGAAGTCAACAACCAGAGGCACATCCAGGTCGATAAGATATGGGATCATTCCTGATGAGTAGGCCACTGCGACATCAACACTCAGCCGCTTAACAGCCTCTTTCACCTTCCGTTTTAGCTTGGACGAAAAAAAGTAGCTCATTGTCAACGGCTGAGAAGAAAACAGCGCGGCAATGGACCTGAACTTACCCATGACCGGGTTCAGGTACTCTACCTCCACCGTGCGGCAAAACCCACGCAGATGGTCTGCGCCGTTAAGATCCTCACTCACATCCGCCAAGCAGAAAAGATGCACTTCATGGCGCCGCGCAAGGTGTCGGATGGGATAGTATGAGCGGATTTTATCACCCTTTCGGGGAGGGTATGGAATACGGTGGCATAGGTATATGATTTTCATTCCGGAACATTTGCGTGCATACTGTTGCGCATACGGAATACGCTAACTCAGCGCCTCCCTGATCTCATTCACCTTTTCTATTACGGCAAGCGGGATCAGCTGCGGGTATTGGTTACAGATAAACATGATGGCCACGATGCTGAAAATCACAAGAAGCGATGATGACGTGAACAGCATCTTTCGCCACCTGATGGCCCTGACATCGGCTTCGGTCACTATCCGGTTGACCATTCCCAGGACCGGTTTCTTCAAACGGACCGCCACCTCCTCTTGAGTGGAGAAGGATGTTCTCAGGATCTCGCCGATAAGAGCGAAAATGAGTCCAAGCCCGAGACCGATGAAAAGCGAGATTATGAGTATTATCATGGTAACGGGGTTCTTGGGCACCGAAGGCGGCGTTGCCGGGGTCAACACTTCGAACGTCTGATCCTTGAATGTGGGTCTGTCCTCCCAGACGCCCCCTACCTTGAAAA
Source organism: uncultured Phycisphaerales bacterium (assembly GCA_964542475.1). GTDB lineage: Bacteria > Planctomycetota > B15-G4 > B15-G4 > CAYZWU01 > CAZIUL01. The sequence continues at coordinate 45,330 of CAZIUL010000004.1, forward strand.
CCGTCTTGAACGACTTCACCCGGTCCTTGAGCGGCTGGATCTCTTCGTGAGCCCTCTGGTACTCGGTCCTCGACAGCTCTATTTCGGCCATGAGCCTGTCTCTTTCAGCCATCAGCCCGGGAAGAACACGGACCTTGGAATCCACCTCCTCCAGCCTCTCCTCGTTGAGTCTCAAGGTTTCCACGGCGTTTTCATGCTGGGGCTTTAACTGATCAAGAACAGCAACCTTTGTGTTGTATTCCGGATTGGGTTTCCCCGTAAAACCCTCGAGAATGTACTTCATATCCTCCATATCATCCATGTGCTTCTTTGCGGCCTCCACGGCCTCGCGGAGCGTAATCAGCTCCGGGTGGGTTTCAACCAGGCGTACGGCCTTGTCGTCATATTGCTTCCTCTTTTTCTTCCAGTCTGTCATGGCCTCCGCGTAATCCGGGTTAATCGACTTCTTTTCCTCGTTTACCGTGGGTGAGAGGTTCTCAAGTTCGGCTTCCAGCCTTGCGATCTGCTTCCCGTAGCTCAGCACCACGGCACGGCTGTCATCGATCGCTTTCGTCAAATCGGTCTTCTGCCGGTTCAGCTCATCGAGTGTCCCCAGGGCGGCGTAGTCCTCGTCCCTCTCAAACTTATCCAGTTCCTGTTGCGCCAAGTTGTAGGATTCCAGGCGCTCTCTCAGAACAACATCCGCCCTCTCCAAGCGATCCCCGTAACCTTTTTCGTAGTTTATTATCTTCAGGTCGATCCAGTTGTCTCGCATCGTGTTGCAGAAATCCGCAGCCTTTTGCGGGTCACGCCATGTGAATTTGAACTCGACCTGCGTCTCGCCAACAGGGTCAGGATTGATGAGAACGTCCAGCGACTCGCCGGCCTTCCCGATGAAATCCATAAGATCCCCTGAGTTCCGGGCCTTTATGTACTCCTCCCATTCGAGCTCCTTCAGCACTTCCATGATCCTGCTGTTGGATCTGATCTCGCTCATGAGGGTTTGCCTTTTCACCGCGACCTTCCTGTCTTTGAGGGCTTTTTCCAGCGCGGTGTCATCAACGAGCTGCGATTCCCTCAAAACAAACAGGGTCGAGGATTCATAAGTGGCCGGCCAGAGCTGGGCGAGGCCTATCCCCAGGAGAAGTATTATTACCGTTACCAAAGCAATGACGTACCACCTCTCCCTAGTCAGGAAAAGGTATCGCCTTAGTTGATCCTGGACACTCGCCTCTTCTATTTCATTGGGCATGGTTTATATCCCTGCTATCACGCCGAGGGTATCGCTTGTTAATAGCCGTAGCCGCCCCCGTAGCCGCCCCTCCCGTAACGGCCTCCGGCCTGAACGCCTTCCCCGAAGGTGTCTATCATCATATCCATCCTGTTCACGCCTGTAATCAGTTGAACCGCGGGCTGCAGCGGCGACAATATCGTTTTAACGAATAGCTTCAGGTATCCTACAATGGACGGCGTAAAATAAATGATGTCGTCCTCCCTGAGGAGTATGTTGTCCCTGGAATATCCTCCGTGCGTCATATCATCGATGTCGCAATAGATAACCAAAGGATGTACCGGGTCCGCCCTGACAACCTTGATGTTATCCAGATCCACGTCGATGCTGTCGTAGTTGACGCTTTGTACGAGATCATAAAGGGTCTGATCACCCCTGAATGTAACAACCATGTTCTTGTCCGTGTCGAGATGGACAAAGATCTTTTTGCTTACCACGTTGCCCGGAATAACCGTAATGCTGATATACTTGTAGTAATGAGCGAATCGGGTGTCCAGCATGGAGGCTATCTCCTTGCTGGTCAAGCCGGCGACATAGGTTTCCCCAATCTGCGGGAAATTGACGGTGCCGTCCATACGGATTGTTAGAGATCCCTGAAGCTCAACATTGAAGGTGTCAGCGAACGTGAATGAATCTCCCACCCCGTAATAGAAGAGCTCGTTGGCGTTGCCGCTGTACTTTCTTCCAAACCCTCTTTCATTGAGAATCTGGAGAACCCGGGCATCGTCCGTTGTATAACATGCGGTAAACAGAAAAAAAGCCGATCCAAGCACTAAGGCGCAACGAAGCGCTTTCGATGATGCCTGTTTCACTATCACCTCCAGGAGCTTCAAGGGCGCATGTCGCAGGAAAAGGTACAATGCATTTCTCCTCTTCCAAAACCAATTTCGATCAAAAGAAAAAATAATCTACTGCACTCACCCGGAACAAGGCGTCGATCCGATGCAAAAGGGCGCGGTCGATGGAAATCGATTCCCTTGAATGCATGCCTTGGGACAATCGACGCTAAAGTGTTCAGGTGAAAGGCAATGCCTCACTACCAATATTTCGTCTTTTTTCAAGATAAAATGAACGATCTTCAGATATTGGAAACGATTTCACCGGATTATCCGTGTTTATACGTGTCCATCCGTGGTTCTCTTTTTCTTCCTCTTACTATAGCCTCTCTTCATACTGTTTCCTGTAGTACTCCCTGTACTCTCCGCTTTTAACCCTTTCCCACCACTTCCTGTTGCCAACATACCAATCAACGGTTTCCTTGAGCGCCTCCTCGAACCGGAACGCGGGCTCCCATCCGAGCTTGGAATGAATGTATGAAGCGTCTATCGCATACCTGCGGTCGTGCCCAGGCCTGTCCTTTACGAACTCTATCAGCGATTCGTCCTTTCCGAGCACTCCCAGGATCGACTTTACTATCTCGATGTTTGTTTTCTCGCAGTTACCGCCGATGTTGTACACATCGCCGGGCTCGCCCTTCTCCAGGACCGTTTTGATTGCGCTGCAGTGATCTTCCACAAAAAGCCAGTCCCTTATGTTCAGGCCGTCTCCGTAGATCGGCAGCTTCTCGCCTTCTACGGCGTTGGAAATCATCAAAGGGATCAGCTTCTCCGGAAACTGGTAGGGACCGTAGTTGTTCGAGCAACGGGTAATCATCCCGGGAAAGTCGAACGTGTGACATGCCGCACGCACAAGAAGGTCCGCGCCGGTCTTGGAAGCGGAATAGGGAGAGTTGGGGCTCAACGGTGTGCTTTCCGTAAAAAGCCCTTCGGCACCAAGGGAGCCGTACACCTCATCCGTGGACACCTGCACGAACCTGGAAACGCCGGCCTCGCGCGAGCAGTCAATCAGTGTCTGGGTTCCCAGCACATTTGTCCGGATGAAGATACCGGGATCCAGAATTGAACGGTCCACATGGGATTCCGCGGCAAAGTTCACGACCCAGTCCACGCCGTGCTTCTTCAAGACATCCAGCACAAACCCGCCGTCCGTAATATCGCCCCTCTCGAAAATATACCTGGGATCCTTTTCCACGGATACGAGGTTCTCGAGGTTTCCGGCGTAAGTCAAGCTGTCAAAGTTCACCAGGGATATGTCCCTTCCCGCGGTTTCGCGCAGGTAGTACTGAACGAAATTAGCCCCAATGAACCCGGCTCCTCCGGTGACCAAAAGCGTCTGCATTGATGTTCCTTTTCATCTAGGGTGGAAAGGTCCGTGCCGGTTCATCCGGCAAGACAGGGACCGATCTGTGAACGTAACATCCGGTCGGTAAAATCAGCTGCCAACCGCTGCCGGACACGATATCGACACATCCCAGGAGGTTCCAGACTATTCTCCGTAAAATTCAGCAGAGCAAAGACAACCCGCAACCTTGAACCGCTGAACCTTGAACCACCGTCTAAGTCTTTCGTGGCCCGATATAATCCTCCAGGGCCTCCTCCCACCCCCTCATCCTGTCTCCGATGGTGTGCCGCAGGTGAAAATTATCTAGAATCGAATGAGCGGGCCGCTTTGCCGGGCGGTCCAGCTTGTCCGATGTGATCGGATTGACCTTGACATGGGTCAGGCCTGCCTTATCCAGTATGACGCGAGCGAAATCGAACCACGATGCGGAACCGTTGTTCGAGCAATGATAGATGCCGTAGGGAGGCCTCATGGATGCGATGCGCACAAGCTCGGAAGCCAGATCAGGCGCGTAGGTCGGGCACCCTGTCTGATCGTTCACAACATCGAGGCTTTCCTTCTCCCCGGCGACCCGGATGATCGTGTCAACGAAATTTTTACCACCGGGGCCGTATAGCCACTGCGTCCTGACGATCCAGTGCTTCTGGTTGTTTCTGCCGACCCACTGCTCGCCTGCCAGCTTCGAGCGGCCGTAAGCGCTTGTGATGCACACCGGATCGTCTTCGCGGTAGGGCTCACGTTTTTCGCCGTCAAAGACATAATCCGTGCTTACATGAACGATCTCCGCCCCGGCCTCGGACGATGCCCTGGCCAGGTTACCGGCTCCTATCCCGTTAATCTTGTAAGCTTCCACGAACCGGCTCTCACAGACGTCCACATCTGTCATGGCAGCGCAGTTGATCAACAGGTCGGGGGAAAACTCACCCACGAAGGCGAGCGTGTCGTCCAGGGAAGTGATATCGAAATCATCGATGTCCACGCCCTTGACCACCCATGAAGCGGGAGGGTTCTCGATGACCTTGTGCCCGAGCATGCCCTTGGCACCGGTTACGAGAACGCGTTTTTTTGAGTTTTCCATTGGTGACCTTTCATGATGAAACAGAAGCCATGCATGGTGTTGAGGCAAGAAAGGCGAAAGCTTCACACCTCCGGCTTGATCCGTTTACTGGTTGTTCGCGCCGCCTTTTTTCACGAGCTCAGAAGATTTGAAAAGGGAATTGAAGGTTCCGGCATCCGTCCACCAACCGTCAAGGACAAGATATGTCATATCGCCGCGTCCAATATAGTAGTTGTTGACATCGGTTATTTCGAGCTCGCCGCGTTCGGACGGCTTGAGCGACTTGATGATATCGAAGACCGAGTTGTCATACATGTAGAAACCAATCACTGCCAGATTGGACTTGGGTTCGGACGGCTTCTCAACTATAGCTTTAACGCGGTCGCCGTCCAGTTCTGCCACGCCGAAGCGCTGCGGATCATCCACCTCTTTCAGAATGATTTTGGCCCCGGAAGGCTGACTGATGTAATCCTCGACAGCCGTCTTTATGCTCTTCTCGATGATGTTGTCGCCAAGCACCACTATGATTCTGTCCCCTCCGGCAAACCGCTCCGCAAGGCCGAGAGCCTCCGCTATGCCGCCCTCTCCCTTCTGGTACGCATAAAGAAGGTTCACGCCGAACTCCTCTCCGTTCCCCAGAAGTTTCAGGAAGTCACCAGCGCTGTTTCCGCCCGTTACAATAAGTATGTCCTCGATTCCCGCGAGCTTCAGGCTTTCGATGGGATAATGAATCATCGGCTTGTCATAGATAGGCAGCAGATGCTTGTTCGTCACTTTCGTCAACGGGCTGAGCCTCGAGCCCAAACCTCCGGCAAGTATCACGCCTTTCATGCTTGAATCTCCACATTCGAGTACGATTCATAAAAAAAACAGCGGGCACGATCAGGCGAAGAACGCCCGGCTGTTCCCCTTGCCTGTTCCCACCGCCTGAAAAGATACAAAAGAAACCATGACAATGAAACAGGACTTTTAGAACATCTTGCCGCGGTACCAATCCACTGTGCGTCTGAGACCTTCCTCGAGGCCCACCTCTACCCGGTAATCGAACGCTTTTTCAGCCATTGAGATATCTGCAACAGAGTGTCTGATATCCCCCTTCCTCGGCTCCTCATAAACGGGCTCTATGCCCTCGGCCCCAACGATATCCCGGATCACTCGGAAAAGCTCGTTTATGGTCGTGGCCTTCCCGCAGGCGGTGTTGTACGACGTTCCGTCCGAGAGATCCGACCAGGCGGCTTTCAGGTTGGCACTCACCGCGTTATCCACATAGGTAAAGTCACGGGACTGCTCACCGTCACCGTAGATCACAGGGCGCTTTCCCTCCAGGAGACTGGTCACGAAAAGCGAGATCACACCCGAGTAGGGTGAGGACGGATCCTGCTTCGGACCGAAGATGTTGAAATACCGGGTTACAACCGTGTCCAGCCCGTAAACCTTGCTGAAGACCCTGCAAAACTGCTCGCTGGTCAGCTTGTTCACCGCGTATGGTGAAATGGGATTCTCACGCATGGTTTCAACCTTGGGAAGAGTCTCTGAATCCCCGTAGGCCGATGATGACCCGGCGTATATCACTTTCCTGACACCCTCATCCCTTGCGGCCATGAGAAGGTTGACCGTCCCGTCTATGTTGTTCTTGTTGCTTGTTATCGGGTCCAGAACGGATTTCGTCACCGAAGGAAGAGCGGCTTCATGGAAGACGATCTCCACACCCTTGACAGCCGAGCGGATCGCTTCAGCGTCTCTCAAGTCACCCTCTATTAGCCGCACACCTTCTAAGTCGTCGAGGTTCTCGCGGCGGCCGGTCAAGAAATTGTCGAACACGATGACATCGTCACCCTTCTTCAGCAGCGTTTCTGCAATGTTCGACCCAATAAATCCGGCTCCGCCTGTCACAAGACAGCTTGTCATCGTCGAATTACCTTTCCAAGGATTTCCATGATCCGTTCAGCAGCTTTCCCGTCCCAAAGCGGCGGCGATTGGATCTCGCTTTTGTCCATCCGGGCCATGGACTTGATGTTTTCCAGAACAGCTTCCGGGTCGTTCCCAACGAGAACATTGCCCCCGCACTCGACAGTGGAAGGGCGTTCCGTGTTATCCCTTAGCGTCACGCACGGCACCTTGAGGATGTTCGCCTCCTCCTGTATCCCGCCTGAGTCCGTAATAATGACCGCGGCTTCGGACTGCAGCTTGAGGAAGTCCACATAACCCAGCGGCTGAGTGATCTGAAGCCCCTTGATCGCCGACAACCTTTTCTTCAGCCCGAACCTGTCCAGGGCGGCGTCTGTGCGTGGATGAATGGGCCACAGCAGCCTGAGGCTCCCTTCAAGCCTTTCGAATGCGTCCAGGATCCTGGCGAGCGGTTCCGGCGAGTCCACGTTCGAAGGCCTGTGAAGCGTGATCGGCGCGTAATCATCTCCCTTGTCGATGCCCAGCTCTTCAAGAATTTTCGATCCGCCGGCTTTGTCCCTGAACATCAGCAGTGTATCGATCATCACGTTTCCGGTGAAGTGAATCTTCTCCTCGTTGACCCCCTCGTGCTTCAGGTTCTCTACGCCGCTTTTTTCGGTAACAAAGAGATGATCGGAGATGGCATCGGTGAGCAGCCGGTTGATCTCTTCCGGCATTGTCCGGTCGAACGATCTGAGCCCGGCCTCAACATGCGCCACACAGATGCCCAGCTTAACCGCAACAAGGGTGCAGGCAATGGTGGAGTTAACATCCCCGACCACGATGACCGCGTCCGGCCTGTGTTTTTCCACAACCTTTTCGAATCCTGTCATGATCGCGGCGGTCTGCTTTGCATGGCTGTCCGAACCCACACCGAGGTTCACGTCGGGCGCGGGGATTTTAAGCTCCTTGAAGAAAAGGTCCGACATCTCGGCGCTGTAATGCTGGCCCGTGTGTACGATGAAGCTGGTAAAACCGCCATTCCGCTCAGCAGCGGAAACCAGCGGAGCGATCTTCATGAAGTTGGGTCGTGCACCTGCAACGAACATGAGCTGCAAGGCATTGCTCATCCGTTACCTCCTCCAATGTCTCCGTGCAAACCGGCTTCCCTGTACCATGCCACAAAACGCTTCAACCCCTCTTCTATGGACACACGGGGATCGTATCCGAGTTCATCCCTGGCACGGCTGATGTCCGCGTAGGTCGTGGGCACATCTCCAGGCTGATCATCAAGGCGCTCTATCTTCGCTACAGCACCGACAGCCGTTTCGATCTTCCCAACGAGGGAAGCAAGGGTTATCGTGTCGGATTCGCCGAGGTTGTAGATGCGAAACCCGTCGCACAGGTCTATGGATTTCAGCACACCGTCCATGATATCGTCGATGTAGGTGTAGTCGCGCCTGGAGGAGCCGTCCCCGAAAACCGGGATAAGCTCGCCTTGATCCACCCTTCTCACAAACTTGTGAATCGCCATCTCGGGCCGCTGGCGGGGTCCGTAGACCGTGAAGAACCGAAGACAGTGCACGTCCAACCCGTAAAGGTGGTGAAAGGTATAGCACATGATCTCGCAGGCGCGCTTGCTCGCGGCGTAAGGTGAAACCGGGCATGAGACATCGTCTTCCTCTGAAAACGGTACCTTCTTGTTTCCCCCGTATACCGAGGATGACGACGCAAAGACCAGGTTTGGATCGCCGTGTCCCCTCATGCACTCGAGGATGTTCAAGGTTCCGTTGACGTTAACATCGAAGTAGTGCCTGGGGTTTTCCAGGGACGGACGCACTCCCGCCATTGCCGCCAGGTGGACCACGGTATCGGGGCAATGCGCTTCGAAAACTCCCTCCAGAAGCCCTCGGTCCCTTATATCTCCCTCGATCTGACGAAAACAGGATCTGCCCTCGAACTCTGCGATGTTGGCCCGCTTGACGCGCGGATCATAGAAATCATTGAAGTTATCTAGCCCCACCACGGTATCCCCTCGGTCAAGAAGGTGCTGCACCAGGTGGGACCCGATGAAACCCGCGGAACCGGTCACCAAAATATTCACATTCTTCTCCATCTCCATCGGATTCTCTGGGAATGGATCCGCCTACGATTTCGCAACGCGGATATCCGACAAAAGGGCCTGCAACAGCCGATCTGACTTTTTACGAGCGTTGCTAAACTCCAAGTTTCTTTCTGAAATAATCCAAAGTCACCTGTAGACCTTCATCGAGCTGAACCCTTGGTTCCCAGCCAATGATCTCTTTTGCGCGCCGGATATCCGGTTGCCTCACCTTCGGGTCGTCTTCCGGGATAGGCTTGTTGATAACCTTGCTCTGCGATCCGGTGATCTCGATGACCTTTCGGGCAAACCCTTCGATGCTCAGCTCATGGGGGTTCCCGATGTTGACCGGATCGCTCTCATCGGATTGAGCCAGGAGATAGATGCCCCTGATTAGATCCGAAACGTAGCAGAAAGACCGCGTCTGGCTTCCGTCTCCGAAAACGGTCAACGGTTTGTTCTGAAGGGCCTGTGACATGAATGTCGGCAAAGCCCTGCCGTCATTAACGCGCATCCTCGGGCCGTAAGTGTTGAAGATTCGGACAATACGCGTAGAAACGTTATGGTACCTGTGGTAGGCCATGGTCATGGCTTCCGCGAAGCGCTTGGCTTCATCATACACTCCCCTCGGGCCCACCGGATTGACGTTTCCCCAATAGTTTTCTTGCTGTGGGTGAACCAGGGGATCGCCGTAGACCTCCGAGGTCGATGCGAGAATAAAGGTCGCTTTCTTGTCCTTTGCCAGGCCAAGCGCTTTGTGTGTTCCGAGGGAACCCACTTTCAGAGTCTGTATGGGGAGCTCCATATAATCGATCGGACTTGCGGGCGAAGCAAAGTGGTAAATGAAATCCACGTCTCCCTCGACGTGAATATAGTTGGTGACATCATACTTCACAAAGGTAAAGCAGGCATTCTTGAACAGATGCTCCACATTTCCCATATCGCCTGTGATGAGGTTATCCATGCAGATGACCTCATACTCTTTACCAATCAGATAATCGCAAAGATGCGAGCCTAGAAAGCCCGCTCCTCCCGTCACAAGCGCTTTCGGCATTTTCCAACCCTCCTGGGCGGTTTCGACTACATATAAATTGAAATGGCTGTGGTAGTTACCTTTGGGGAAACTTCAGCTTGATCTGTTCACCAGGCTCCAGAAAGATACGTGCCCCGCCCACAAGGGCAAGCCCGTCCTCAAGACCCGGCCTGCTGACCATGATCGAGCCGGGATGTTCCTCGAAACAGTACCCTCCGGTGGTTTTTACGATAATCCCGCCAACTTCCCTCACCACGACCGGATCGGCTTCCTCCCCGAGCTCCGGAGCGAAAATGGGGATGGAAATTGTGTGCCCCGCGGGAATAACTTCGTTCTCCGCAACAACGAGATGCCCCGAGAGCTTCGCCTCGTTGTAGCCTTCGTTCCTGATGTGAATCAGGCTCTCTTCTTTTACCAGAAAACAGTCGCCCTTCTCGGTTACCAGCCTCGAACCGCCGGGGAGAAGAAAAGTTATGTTCTCTTTCGACCTGACCTTGATCCTCGTAAATTCTTCTACATCAATGACATGGCTTCCGTCCGTCATTTCCGCGAACCTGTACCTTGCGCGGGCGAAAAAACGCACCAGGCCATCATCTTCAAAACGGCACTCGGAGATCGCCCCGGATCCCTGCCGTACCCTGTCGCCGACTGAACAGAGGCTCATCTTGTTGGTGTAAAACTTGGTGACCTCTTTGCCGGTCTCTCCGTCCTTGATTATCACCTTGTCGGAGAAACGCGTTACTTCCACTTTTTGAACCGTTTCCGTAAATCCAAAGGCAACAAAGAAAACTATCGCCATTAGCTTCATGGCTAACCCTCCAAGCGCTACACGAGCGTTTCTTTTTATCGTCAATTCTCATAGAGGAGTAAATCAAAAAACAGCCGCGGGTTCGAATCCGAGGTTAACTCGTTATGATTGGCGGCTCCCTGGAATCCGAAGGTTTGGCAGGACGAGCCGGATCCATGAGCCAGCCTGAAGGATGCGAAGGTTCTAAATCTCTCCATCAATCGGATAAACGGGCCCCTTGAAATGGCTTCCCGACTTTTTCCTCCCCGGCCCATGTGCCGGGCTGATGTCGTATCCCGCTCCCCGTTTCCGGTTTGTTATCCCCGCAAGGTTGATCTCGAAAAAGACACGTTCATCAGGTTCGATCGAAACCAGCTCGGAGAACCTCTTCTTCAGGATCAGCCTCAGTTTTTCACTGATGTTAAGTACATTACACTCGTCGGCGATCCAGAACTGAACCTCCACCTTGTGCCGTTTTGTCCCGATCCTGTACACCCTCAGCCTGCATTTTTCGACCTCAGGCACTCCAGAGGCAGCCGTTTTCATCGCCCGTTCGATCGCATCCAGGGAAACCCTGGATGTCCCGCTTGTGGTTTTCGAAGAAATATAGCGCCGCACATTGCTGTTCCAGGCGCAGAAAATTATGAACTGAATTATGTTCAGGTTCATAACAAGAAGCACCACGGTCGCCGGCACGAAATAGACCCAATAGTCATAAAACAAGCCGACATTCAGGACAGCCTGGCCATCCCCGGTCGACTCGCTCACAAGCTGGGGCCTTACCACCAGGAGCAGGACAAACGCTGCCAGGCCAAGGCAGATGAATCGGTTCAAGATCCTGGTCAGAACGCTGATGACCTTTCCGGCTCTGATCATGGCTTTCTCCAAAGCTCACTTGGATTGCTGTAACCCTTCCAACAACAATCGATGTAACCGGTGGACGGAGGTTGATACCGCCCGAAGAAGGCTGTTACCGGCTCATAAAACTGTTCTCGATGAACTGCGTGTCAAAGTCACCCTCCTCGAACCGAGGATGTTTGACTATCTCCTTGTAAAAAGGGATTGTGGTCTCGACGCCTTCCACAACGTATTCGTTGAGCGCTCTTTTCAAGATGGCGATCGCGTTGCTCCTGGTGTCGCCTCTAACCACCAGCTTGCCGATCATTGAATCGTAAAAAGACGGGATCTTGTACCCGGCATACACGTGTGAGTCCACGCGCACCCCTCTTCCTCCCGGTTGAAAATACTCCTTTATCACACCCGGGCAAGGCCGGAAGCTGTCGGAAGCATCTTCGGCATTGATCCTGCATTCGATCGAACATCCGTTGATCTCGATGTCGTCCTGCTTGAGGTTCAAGGGTTCGCCCGCGGCTATTTCGATCTGAGCCTTGATCAGATCGATGCCTGTGACCATTTCGGTGACAGGGTGTTCGACCTGGATACGTGCGTTGACCTCCATGAAATAAAAGTCGCCCTTGTTGTCGAGAAGAAACTCCACAGTGCCGGCATTCACATAACCTGCCGCCTTGCAGAGCCTCTTGGCGGCGTCCCCCATTTTTTTCCGCTGGCTCTTGGTGAGAACCGGGCAGGGTGACTCCTCAATGAGCTTCTGGTGGCGGCGCTGGAGCGAGCAATCCCTTTCCCCGAGGTGGATGATGTTGCCGAAGTTATCGCACAACACCTGGAACTCGACATGCCTTGGGTTTTCGATGAACTTCTCGAGATAAACGGAAGAATTGTCAAACGCGGCCTCAGCCTCGGCCCTAGCCGCGAGATATGCGTTCACCAGGGAAATGTCGTTATGAGCGACGCGCATTCCCCTGCCCCCTCCCCCTGCTGAAGCTTTGATCAACACGGGGTAATTCAGGCGGCGCGCCTCCTTCAGGGCCTCTTTTTCGTTTTCGATAACGGAAGCGGAGCCCGGGATGACCGGCACCCTGACCTTGCGAGCCAGCTGTTTTGCAGCCGACTTGTTGCCGACGTGTGTGATCGTCTCCGCCTTGGGTCCGATGAAAACGATTTTGCAGGAGCTGCACACCTCCGCAAAATGACCGTTTTCAGCCAGAAACCCGTACCCGGGATGTATAGCCTCGACATCAGCGACTTCTGCGGCCGATATTATACTGGGAATGTCGAGATATGAGGAGATCGAGTGCGGAGGACCTATGCAGATCGTCTCGTCCGCATAACGCAGGTAACGGGCGTTCTTGTCCGCTTGCGAATAAATGACAACGGTCTCTATGCCCATTTCCTGGCAGGCACGAATGATCCGCAAAGCTATTTCACCGCGATTTGCTATCAGGATTCTCTTGAACATGCTCCTTAAACCCCTCTCAATCTGAAGTACGAATAAGAAAGAGAGGTTGGCCGTATTCAACAGCCTCCCCGTTCTCTACAAGGACCTCGATGATTTCGCCCGAAAGTTCGGCTTTGATCTCGTTCATCACTTTCATGGCTTCGATGATACAAAGGATCGAATCCTTTTTGACCTTGTCCCCCTCCGTTACATAAGGTGCGGATTCGGGGCTGGGCGCTGTGTAAAAAGTTCCCACTATCGGCGAATTAAACTCGTGCATTTTCGGATCTTTGGTCGGGACGGGTTGCTGATCTGATGAGGGAGTCGACGTGGCCTGCTGAGAAGCCATGACCGGAACCGATTGAACGATCTGCGGTGCTATCGGAACATCGTTCCCGGAGTTCTCGCCCCGCTTCTTGAGTTTTATCTCCTTTTCCCCGTCCTTGACCTCTATTTCAGCCAAGTCAAAATTCTGCATCATTTCGACCAACTCTTTGATCTTCTCATAAAAGTCCATCTTTTACTCCACAAAAACCTTCCATGAACCGATCACCTGCGATGCACGCCGCACCCTCAAGAGCACGCAATCATCGACAAGAAAACAGACCGATGGAAAGGCGTTCCTTCTAATCATTGGCCCTTTCGAGGTATTTACCAGTTCTCGTGTCTATCCGCACCTTCTCGCCCTGGGTGACGAAGACAGGAACCTGCACAGTAGCCCCTGTCTCGAGGACAGCCGGCTTTGCCCCCTGAGAGGCAGTGCTTCCTTTGACCCACGGCGCGGTCTCCGTTACTGTAAACACCATGAAGTCGGGAAGAGCCACGCTGAGAAATTCATCGCCGTATATCTTGAAAGCACAAACAGTGTTTTCCTTGAGGAAAGCGAGCAGAGGCTCCACCAGATTCTTGGAAACAGAATGCTGATCATAGGTTTCCTGGTCCATGAACACAAATTGATCACCATCCCTGTACAGATACTCCATATCCTTTTTGTCGATGATCGCCTGTTCCACCTTGTCCTTGGAATCGAACGTGTTCTCCAGGACCTGGCCGGTTCTGACGTTCTTCATCTTGGTTCTCATGAATGCGCCGCCTTTTCCCGGCTTGACGAACTGAAACTCAACGATGTCGTACAGCTCGTTCCTGAAAATGATGGTGATGCCGTTTCTGAACTCGTTTGTTGATATGGTTCCCAATGTAAACCTCCATATCCATCCACGCCTGTTTACAGCGACTGATCTTATGATAACCTGTCCTTGTGTCAAGAACACGAAACCCCCGATTTTATCGTTTGTTTCCGCCCTTTCCAGCGGCAATTGGATTTTGTCAAAAGTTACCTGTGGAAAATAAGGTTGATATCCGGTCGAGGGGAGCCGTATAAGATGTCATGATATGTTTTCGTGCTCCGTGATGTTACGCGGAGCCTTTTTTGCTATACGGTAATGGTTGTTGTATGATCAGTCGATATTTATCATTGCACCATCGCAAGAGTTCGAACACGGCAAATTGGAAGGATCTCTTTATCATGACCAAACGAGCAATCTACATCTCGATTCTGTGCATGGCCTGGACAACGCTGTTCATCCACCCTCTATCAGCTGATGATGAAAACGTATCCCGGCTCATCGATCGGACCATCGCCAGGATGGACGATGGAGGCGTTCAAAGCGTCTGGACCGTCAGCAACGAGCTGAAGAAAATCGCTGTTCTGGAGAGGGAACAGGCGGTGGATCAGATCATCTCCGCGATATCCGGTGCAAGCCCTGTCGTAAAACTGGGCTGCTCCAAGACCCTGATAGATCTCAACGAGGAATCCACAGCCATCCCTGTTTTAATAGAACTGGCTGAAGGCAAAACGGATACAAGCATCCGCCTTGGCGCGGTCGCCATTCTCGGATCAACGGATTACCTCGGGGAAAAGCTGAAAAGCAAGGTTGAGAGCGCGTTGAGCGGGATCCTGGATCAGGAATCAGATCCCGACATTCTGGTGGAAGCTGCCAAGTCACTCTACCTCATCAGCGACCATCAGTTCAGGAACAAAGCTCGCAACGCGCTCAAGGAGATGATTGAATCTGACATCCGAAACATCAGGATCAACGCCGCCCTGGCCCTTGCAGAGATCGGAGACATCGATCCGGCACGCAATGTTCTTCAGGAAATCAAGGATGAGCCGTCCTGCCAGGGCCGCATGGCCAAGACCATCCTGAAAGCCAGGGAATGGGAACGCTATCTCCTGAATACGATCAAAGACAACACCATGAACCTCGACAAGGGGTCGCTGGGAGGAGAGGCCGTATCCGGCCTGGATCTTCTGGCTGAAATCATCGGCATCATCCAAGAGTACCACATCCGGGGCGACCAGGTCAATGAAAAGGATGGGATAGAGAACCTCTTGACCGCTGCTGCCAAGGGGATGCTGAACCACATGGATCCTCACTCCACCTATTTCAGCCAGAAGGAACACGAACGGTGGATGATGGACCTGGAACGCAAATACGCCGGCATCGGCGCCTATGTGAACACAGTGGACGGGGTTTTCACGATAATTCGCCCCATCTATTCGGGCCCGGCCCACGAGATCGGGCTTCGTTCGGGAGACCAGATCTGGAAGGTTGACGGGTGGGAAACCTTCAACAAACCGAGCGAGGAAATCATACGCCGCTTGAAAGGGCTGCCTGACACCGTGGTAAAAGTCACCATCTACCGTTCCGGGTGGAAGGAGGAGCGGGATTTCGATATCTCGCGCGCAGATATATCCATCCCATCGATCAACTCGGAAATGCTACCCGAGAAGATCGGCTATATCGAAATAGTACAGTTCGCCGCGGGTTCCGGCGTGGAGCTGATCAACACATTGAAGAAGCTTGAATCCGACGGGGTCGGGAACATCGTCCTGGACATGAGGAACAACACGGGAGGGTACCTCAAGGAAGCGATCTTTGTCAGCTCTGTTTTTCTTCCGCCGGAAAAGCTCGTGGTCTACACGGAAGGGCGAAAACAGAAACGCAGGGACTATATGACTCAAAACGTCGGCTACCAATGGCCAGGTCCGGTCACTTTGCTGCTCAACAAGCGGAGCGCAAGCGCATCCGAAATCGTGGCCGGGGCTCTCAAACACTACGGGCGCGCTACGATTGTCGGCGAGAAGACCTACGGCAAGGGATCGGTGCAGAATCCCAGGATTCTCTCCACACGCATGCCGGAGCAGTACGAAGACAGCAACCGCAACAGGCTCTACGACGAGGGGGAAAAGTTCGAGGACCTGGACAACGATGGAAAGCACGACATCGGCCCGATGCTGAAAATAACCAGCGCGATGTACTACCTGCCTTCAGGCCGGAGCATACACAAGCTCAGGGACCAGGAAGGCAGTGTCATCAACGAAGGGGGTATCTCCCCCGAAATACCGGTCAAGTTCGAAAGCGTTGATCCATGGAAGGAGGAGGAGCTGGCCGACCTTCTGGAAAAGGATGTTTTCAAGAACTACGTGGATAAACACTACGAGGAAAACAAAGAGCTGTTTGTAAGGCTCGCCGAGGGAGACAACTTCGACACAAGCCAGTACCCGGAGTTCGATTCCTTTTTCGAGAGCCTGAATGTGCACCTGGGCAAGAACGATATCAGGCAATGGATCCGGATCGAGCTGCGGCGCCGCGTCCCTGATGACCGCACCCCTGCAAGGCCGTTCCCGGGGTTTGGTTTCTTCGGGGATTATGAGGAGGATTCACAGCTCCAGGCAGCCATCCTGGAGATATTCAGGGAGCGCGGCCATGACGTGCACGAGATAACCGCCTACAGCTTTTTTGCAGATAAGGAGTTCGAAAAGCCGAGATCCGCGGAAACAAAGGATGCCACGACTGCAAAGAAGGAAGGCGGAAACGAAAAGGAGGGAAAGGAAGGGATCGAACAGTAAATCCCGTTTCGCCGTCTTACACGACAGGCGGGATGTTTACATTCTCCGCGGGGGCGGACCCACGTGTCCGTCCTCCGGTTCGAAATCGGGATCCGGAAGGCGCACACGCAGGTGCGCCCCTACCACGGTATGTCAGGAACGAAGCGTTCTTCAAAGACTTCCCAAAAATCGTACCCACTGGCAAAATCTTCCTTGTGATCCGAGTCCTGCTTGTTGAGCATTCCTCCCTCCACGAGGTTGAACACGATTTCGCCTATGTCCTCTGTGGAATAAATTCCCCAATGTTCCAGAACAATCCTTGCCAGCGGCCCGAACCGTCCGAGAGCATAATCCTTGACACCATCCAGCATCTCTTCAACCGAAACATGCCTCTCCCCAGGCACGCGTTCATGTTTTCCAAGCCTTAAAAGGACATAATCAAGTGAGTCGAAGATAAAACGATATGCCGTGGGGTGGTATTGCCCATCCATTTGCGCGATCTCTACAAGCTTATCATCAAGGTTCAATTCCGACATCGCTTTACGCCTTTATCCTAGAAGTTCAGCAGCAGTGCACGGGTCACAGCCGATACGGCATCTTTCACGCCTCTTCGAAAATAACCAGGCATTCGAAACCTCTAAAACTATCGGCGCGAATTCAGCACCTCTTTATTTATGTTTCGGTTTTTTACTTTTTCGTTTCATCGCGCTTTTTTCGGCGCCACCTTCCCTTAACTCACTTTTTTTACTAGAGTTAGGAGTTTTATTAGAACGCGATGATCTTTTGGAACGGGAGGATTTCTTTGAACGTGGAGGTCTTTTTGAACGAGATGGCCTGGATGAATCCTTAGACTGCATATCCTTGCTGTCTTCATTATCCCGAGATCCGGACACCATCTCTTCGGCTGTAATCTCTTGCTGGATACCGGATTCCAGCTCTACCAGTATCTTCTGAAGAAAAATGTCGCTGGATAGTACCTTTGCTTTCCCCGACTCCAATCTAAGAACCGTGCCTCTCCGGGGAAGCTTCTCCTTGAGGTTCTTGTAGACCTCATCCTCGTATCGCAGGCAGCACATGAGGCGGCCGCATCTTCCTGATATTTTGCTGGGATCAAGAGTGGTTTTTTGGGATTTTGCCATCTTCATGGTTACCGGTTCGAGGTTGTTAAGAAACCCCTTGCAGCACAACCTTCTGCCGCAGTGCTCGTACTCCGCAAGCAGGCGTGCCTCATCCCGGACACCGATCTGTTTCATCTCGATCCTGGTTCGGTACTCCTTGGCCAGGTCCTTCACAAGGCGCCTGAAATCCACACGACCTTCGGCAAGAAAATAAAATATTATCTTCTCTCCATCGAAAAGAAACTCCACACCGGCAAGCTTCATGGACAGGTTGTTGGCTTTTATACGTTCCTTGCAGAAAGTCTCTTCCTCGCTTTGGCCCCTGGCGAATCTGCTCTGAACCTTGTCAAGGTCTTCCTCTGTAGCAATTCTGAGAACATCACCCGAAACACAGAGCTGCTTCCCGCTTCCTCCACTAATCTCACCATGGGTTTTCGAGTTCTTCAACCACACAACCTCTCCATCATAATCTATCATATCGGAGAGTATCTTTCCCACTTCGACGCCTCTCGGAGACCGTACCAAGCAGTACTCCCCACGCTTCGTCTGAACGCCTTCCTTGAGAACGAAGTGGCCCCGGTAATACATCAGGCTATATCGTACAGTAACGTAGTTCACGTCTAACCTCTCCTCCTCGAATCACGGATGACTCGAAACGTGTTTTCCACCGCAAGCGCCGGATCTATATATGAGTTAATGTCATTCACGGCATCAAAAAGATGCGGGAGCGCGTAAAAAAGGCTGGTCAACGTATAGCACCCGGCGACTTCTTTCAACCGCTTTTCCATATCAGTATTCAGAAAACGCGGGTTTTCAACCCCTTCGATCAGCAGGGCAATGTCCCTGAGCATTCCGGAACAGAGATCCAGGGAAAGCATCAGCTTCTCACGCAGATCCTGCTTTGATTTCTTCGATCCGGAAGCCCACTGCACAAGATCCGCAGCCGCCTTTACCGGTGACGGCAACGATGGGGCTGCAACAAAGTCGCAAAGAATAGATCTCGCGCGGCTGATATCGATTTCACAAAGCTTGATCAGCCGCCCAGGCCTCCCCTGGCAGATGTGCTGCGGAAACCCGATATCGAGCTCGGGCCGCGAGGCCACGAACTTCTCGAGCTCTTCATCGCTCAGCCTGCTGAACCGAAAACGCTGGCAGCGTGAATGGATCGTGGGCAGAAGACGCGCGGGGGAAGCCGCCACAAGAACGATCAAAGACCCGGAAGGAGGCTCCTCGAGAGTTTTCAGAAACGCGTTCTGTGACTCTTCATTCATCCGATCCGCCTCATTCACGATGACCGCTTTGCCGGCCGCTTCAAACGGCTTCTTACCAACCTCGCCGGTAAGACCACGGATCTGGTTTATCGTTATGTCCCTGCGGCCTTCTTCTGTACGGATGACATGAACATCAGGATGTACATTGTCAATTGCCCGCTTGCACACGGAGCACCGGCCGCATCCGTTATCTTTGCAAAGGAAAGAAGCCGCAACCCATCCCGCGGCATAAGATTTACCCACCCCATCAGGACCGGTGAAAAGCAGCGCATGCGGCAGCATCTTCCGCTCAAGGAGACCGGACAACCTCTCCACCAACCGGGTATGCCCCACGAAACCGTCAGAGTAAATCGCTGAGCTCAGCATGAACGAGGGATTCCACTTGCTCCTGGCTGCCTGAGGCATCAACAACCTTGATCAGGTCGGGAAAGCGCCGGGCGAGCTCCAGGTAACCTTGCCGGACTCTCTCATGGAATCCGGTGTCGCGACATTCGATCCTGTCCTTCTCAGATCCGACCCTGGAAAGGCTTTGATCAACCTCCATGTCCATGAGTACCACACGATAAGGCTCTGTCCCGAAGCTTACCAATTTGCCGAGTGTAATTATCATTTCAGGATCAATGCCCGATCCTGTACCCTGGTATGCATAGGTCGAGTAGTAGCTTCTCTCCATGATTACATGCCGTCCCAGGTCCAGTGCGGGGTTAATGACCGTCTTGAAAAGCTGGGCCCTGCTTGCCATGTACAGCAGCATCTCCGTCTCGGGAACGATATCCGGCTCTCCATCCGGCAGCTTCTCGATGAGAATCCTCCGGATCTTTTCACCGACCGGTGTTGATCCGGGCTCCCGAATGTGAAGCGTGTCCCGCCCCCTTGAGCGTAAAAGCTCCCTGAACCGCAAAGCCTGGGAGCTTTTCCCGGTTCCATCACCTCCTTCGAAAACTATCAGTTTGCCTTTCATGGGTAGAAGCCATTGTACTGTTAAAAAGTTACGAATACAGAGAAGAAAAGAAGAGAACCACGGATGAACACGGGTTAACTCGGATATTTTTAATCAGGTGCCTGGCAATGCCAAATCATCAATTAACAAAATATGGCCATGAACCAATAAATGTGGAAACGTTGTGGAAAAGCAGTGAAAACCCGGCTCCAAAATAGGACTCGGTTGACGATGGTTTTATATAATCCCAGTATAATTATTTAGTTACAGGCAGGGCATTTGCGGTGTTTTTTGAGATCGCATGTAAACACAGGTATATGAAATTTGTGGATAACAGGTCAAAAGGCAGTTGATTGAACGTGATCCGGCTGATGAGAATCATCAGAAGAGAAACTTCTGCCCGCCTTCCACCGCGGACTGGAGCTCCAACACGAGAGCGTTAAAAGTCGCGTCCTTGAGGCGCAAGCCGTTGATCTTCTTCTTGGCATAAGGAACGATCGATGGTGAGATGTTGCCAAGCCACCTGCAAATCCGGCTGGAAGATGCCTGCAAGAGAGACGAGGCCAGGTAGATCACGAGATGCCTTGCGAGAACCGCCTTTCGTAGCTTTGTGTTGGATGCTATCAGCTCGCGCTGCACATCAAGCCTTTTCGAAACCAGCTCGATTATCCTGTCAACAGCATCCTCGCCGATGCTGATCGTCGAATACTCCGGAAAATGTTCCTTCAGGAACGCAGGCGTCGGGCTCTCGCCTTTCAGATCAGCAAGCTCCAGCACCTGCTCAATCAGTTCGATAAACCCCTTCAGCCCGCCCCTTGACGAACGCGCGATTGTCTCGACAAGTGTTGGCGGCACTTTAAGGCCCTTGTCCCTGCACCTGTCGGATAGAATCAAAACCGTCGAGCTCAGGCTGTACCCGGAGATGGACACAACCATGCCTGAAAGCAAAAAGGAAGCCAGCGGTTTTTCTAACAGCCGTATCTCCCTTGGATGGTAACCTGAGGTGATCACCACCTGGCGCGACCGTTCTGTCAGGAACTTCAGTATCGAAAGCAGTTCGAGCTGAACCTTGAGTTTGCCTTCAAGCTCATGGATATTCTCAACGATCAGAAGATCGCTCCTCAGAACCGCGCCCCTGAACCGGACCCTGTCACCAACCCTTGCCGCGTTGCTGAACTCGCGCGCGAACTGGGAAGCGTTGACCTTGTACCGGGCAGGAAACGAGTCGAGCTTTCTCACCTTTTTCAAGAAATTATAGACAAGGTGGGATTTCCCCACACCCTTGGGCCCATAAAAATACAGAGGGTTGAAGGTTCCGGGCGGCTCGCGAAGAATCTTCTCGAACGCCGAGTAAACGAGCCGGTTTTCAGGCCTGACCACATAGCGGGTATCGTATGCCTCTTCCCTTTTCTGCCGTCTGGCTCCTTCTTTCCCTGTCCCCTGCATATCCTTCATCAGGCGGAAGAGGTAGCCGTCGATTTTTATCATCACCTTTACAGGGCTTCCGGTGATCTCGACAAATATCTTTTCTATGTCTCCGATGTACTTTTTTTCCAGCCATTCCCGCACGAAATTGTTGGGAACACCCAGAACGAAAAGACCTTTGGTGAAGCTCAAGGGACGGGTGTGGGTCAGCCAAAGTTTATTCAGGGATATACCGTGGCGCTCGGCAAAGCCATTCTTCACCTGGTTCCATATATCCTGTGCAAGAAGGTTCAAAGAACCCTCCTCTTTTTTCTAATCCCCTGTGTATTTTTTGTAACATGCGGTCGAGTAAAAACGCTTCAACATCGGAAATGTTACGAAGGAAAAAAGTGTGCGTCAATATTTTAGCTGATAATTCAGCGGATTCGTTGCCGGGCTTTCATGGGCAAGGAGGAACCGGATTTTACAGCTTTTTTTCCATCTCAAGCGCCTGTTCGTGGTCAGGGTCGAGAAGAAGAGCTTTTTTCACCTCAACCTCTGCGGAATCCATGTTCCCAAGCTTCAAGAAGATCGCTCCCTTTTCAGCATGAATGTCAGCCAAAACGGCGTTTTCGCTCCAATCGGCGTGGAGAAATGTAAAGGCGAGAAAGGCAGGATCGCTTTTTCCGCCCGGTGCTTCCAAGGCAATATCCAGCTCTTCCAGGGCACGCACGTACATGGAAAGTGCGCCCAACTCTTTGGCAAACGCGAGGTGAAAAAGGCGCTGGAACGGATCGATGTGAACAGCTTCTTCCAGATACGCCGATGCCTTGTCATGACTCCCATTCTCAATGTGGTGTTCGGCTACCTTCAGGAAAAGGACAAGGTCCGTCATGCCGTGCTCGATCAGGCTTTCCATCTCGCGGACGGCGTCTTCGGCCCGCCCCATGGCGGAATATAGCTCGACCAGGGCGAGGCAGGGGGATCCGCCGCCGATATATGAAGGGAAACAGCCTTTTGCCTTGATCAACAGATCGACCGCAAGATTGTAATTCCCTTCGTTGCGCGCCATCAAGCCAAGGCTCCTGTAAGCAACAAGGTCTTCCACTCCTGCATCAACAGCCTGCCTGAAAAGCATGCGGGCATCCTTCTCGTTTCCCCGGGACAAGGCGATCTCCCCCTTCAGAAGCGAGGCGGGACCGTACCCCTGTTTTGCCGCGAAGATTTTGTTCAGAAAATAGAGCGCATCAACTGATTTACCGTTTTGAAAACAGGCCCGTGCTGCCTTGAGGAGCAGCTCAATATCCTCATCTTCGTCCGTCGCCGCGTCGAGCAGCTCTCGGTGCTTGTCGCTGTCATAAACCGGGCTGCACCTTACCGGCTGCAGTATGTTGTCCCATAACCATCGTTCGAACGACTCATCGAACTCATCCAAGCTCATGCTCATTTCGATATCGAGCACCTTGCGCGTGTCGAGCCCCTTACCGAAACCAGAAATCATCCTGCAAAGCCCCTCGATACCGATCCGGGAAACGATGAACTCCACTGCAAGGCCGGCCTGGTAGTAAGCGAATAACACACGGCTTCCCATGAAACCGCTGTTGAAGTCGACTACCTTGAAAAGCTTCCCGTTGTGAAAGCTGTTGTAGAGCTCCATATCCAGGTTCCGCCTGCAGGAGGCTTTCCTCTGTCCTTCTTCGTACACCGAAATCCCCTCCGTGAACCAACGCGGTATCCTGTTGCGTGACATCTGCAGGGTAAACACGTGACAGAGCTCGTGATGGAGAGTCGTGGCCCAGTTGAACTTTCCGCGATACATGGAGGCGCCGGGTGAAAGCAGTGTAACGACCCTGCCGAAACAGGCGCCCAGCGCGCCCAGCCCCGTAAATCCCACAGTGCGCACAGCAAAGTCCTGGTGCTCGGGAAACATTTCCATGAGCACAGGACCCGAGATCCGGAACCCGTATTTCTCCTGGAAAACCCCGATGCTCTCCCGGCCCAGCCCGAGCAGATAGCTTCGCATAACCCCGGCTTCCTCGACATCGAGGAGTATGCGAAAAAGATCCGACTTTTCCTCAATGAAAGTATCGAGGTCGGAAAGAACACGCAGCATGTTGTCCCGCCACGGATATGGAAAAGGGTCCCTGTCAGCGGATTCCAGCAGAACCTTTCGAGCCTCTTTTTCCTGCCCTAGGTTGGCCAGGGCCCTTCCGAGAAGAATGTATGCTTCGTTGCAATCCGGATCAGTCTCGATGCATTTGCGCAGGCACTTTTCGGCTTCTGAGAAACGGTAGTGAAAAATCAACAGCTCGCCAAGGATCATGTAGGCACCGCCAAAACACGGATCCTGATTCAAGGCCTTTTCGATCACGGCCTGAGAACCTTCCATATCACCATTCAGACGCAGGGCCGCCGCTTTCTCGGCCAGAAGCGTCTTGTCGCGCGGGTTGACTTCAAGCCCCCTTTCAACAAGCTCCAGCGCTTTCCCGCAACGGCCCACAACGCTCGAACTGTGCGCCAGGCAGGCCAGTGCGCTGGCATGCACGGGGTTGAGATTCAAAGCCTTATTCAAGCTTACCATTGCCTCGTTGAACTTGAATGCATAGCTCCGGGTGCGGGCGATGCCTGTCAGCGATTCTGCAAGGTTCGGATTCACCTTCAGAGCATCCCTGAAACATGACAGGGCCCTGTTCCCGGACCCCTTGTCCCCGGTTCCCGTTCCGAGCCTTGTCTCCCGGTATATCTTTCCGAGAATCAGCAGAGAATCAAAACGCTCGAATCTGTAGCCTGAGCCGCGGCGGCCGTTGAACTCCTTGTCAGCATACACGGCTTCGACAACAGCACGGTCCAGATCTCCAAGCAGATAGAAAAGCCGGCTTCGCAGGCAGAGCTCATCTCCCCTGCCCGCCCCCTCTCCGGCGGACCGGGATTCGAGCGAAACCTCTGCAAGCGCTCGGGCCTCCTCCCTTCTGCCGGTTTCGTACAAAAGCTCCGCCAGAAAAACACGCGGCTTCAACGGCTCCAATGACACGTCAACCGCCTCGCGCAGCCGGGCCTCCGCCTCTTCGTACCGGCCGAACAGGCAGAGTGTTTCAGCCAGTTCGCAGAGAGCGTCGGAATCGTCCGGACAGAGATCAACCCATTTGTTCGCAGCGCCGAGCGCCTCCTGGTACTTTCCCCTGAAACGCTCCACCATGACCAGCCCCTCGAGAGCACGCGCCGACTCAGGAAAGTCATACAGGTGGTCACGAAGATCGCCGGCTGCTGTCCTGTAATGCCCGTGGTAGCCGCTCCGGATGGCATCTTCCAGGAACTCCAGCTCATGGGCGCTCTCAACAGCGCTTTCCTGGCACGGTAATGGAATGGAAAGAGCGAAGATGAGGGCCGGCACCTTCAGAACAAGCTGGAGTGTACGGTTCATTGCGGATTACCTCGCTAAAGGAGCTGTCTTTCTCTGGATCGGGATCGAGATCAGGCGGGCTAGCGCAGGGGTGACCGGCCGGTCGCCCCTACAAACCTGTCGAGCCGGACCTTTCTGATGCGGGAGGCCGCCTCTTCGATCCGCTCCAGCGGCGGAACCAGGGCCATTCGGACATAGCCCCGGCCGGGATTTTCTTCCGCGCCGGGCTTCAGCGGCTGTGCAAGCAGCTCCCCCGGTGCTGTTATGAGCGCGAGATCTGGTTCGAGAAACCGCTTGGCCAGGTCAAGGCCGCTCATTTCCCCTTGTGTGCGCTGCCACAAAAATATGCCGGCCCGCGGCACGCACCGGGGCAAGCCGGCCTCGACCAGGGCCTCTGCAAGAAGATCCCTGCCCCGGCGATAAACCTTGCGCATTGCCTCCACATGTGTCTCGTCTTCAAGCGCTGCCACAGCGCCATCCTGAATGAACTTCGGCACCCCGGAATCGATGTTTGTCTTCAGCTTCCTGAACCGTGCGATCGCTTCAGGATCTCCCGCAACCCACCCGCACCTGTAGCCGGTCATGGCCGAGCGTTTTGACAGGGAGTAAAACACAAGAATCCCCTCACGGGCGTGCTGGATCAAGGACTCAGGAGGGTTGTCGTAATAAATATCGATGTAGGCCTCGTCCGAGCAGAGCAGGATATCGTGCTGCCGGCAGTACGCAGCCACCTTACGAAGCTCTTCCCCGCTCATGACGCTTCCCGTGGGAGCCTGCGGCTGACAGATCCACAGAACCGAGGCCTTCTCGGCAACCTCGCCGGGCAGTGCTTCTACATCGGGCAGGAAACCGTTTTCCGCGGCCAATGGGTAAAAACAGTTTTCCCCCTCCGCGAAAGCCGCGCCCCGCGCATACGGTGGATACCCGGGCGAGGGGCTGATCACAACATCGCCCGGGTTCACAAAAGCCTCGTGCGAGTTGAAAACCGCTTCCTTGGATCCCAGTGTGATGCATATCTCCTGTTCAGGATCAACCGCCACGCTGAAACGCTTCCGCATCCACGACGCAACAGCCTCCCTGAAAAAGGGCTCCCCTTCATAGGACGGATACCCCCCCGCCTTGTGAGCCTCCAGTCCATGCGCCGTGGCCTCCCGGATAAACCATGGTGTCGGCATCGTGGGATCGCCGACGCCGAAATCGATGGGTTCGCATCCGGACCGCCTCAGCGCAGCTGCTTTGCGGTCCAGCTCTGCAAAAGCGTACTTTTCGAGCCGGTCTATCCTCTGAGAGGGCCTTACAGGCATGAAAACTTATCTCCCAAGCGTTCGACCTGATGCACCGATCCCCGCACAGATCCTCAAAACGGAGCCTGGGCGCCATCCTCATCTTCCGGAAAGGAGCCCCCCTGTTCCTCTCTTGGCGGTTCCGCAGGAGCTGTCATGTTTGATTGAGAACCGTACTGCTCCCGGCCTTGCGAACCAGCGCCTTCTTCGCGGTTGGAAAAGTCGATGAGCTGGATGTTGTTCGCGGTCACAGTGATCTTGGACCGTTTTTGCCCCTCCTTGCTTTCCCACTGCTCGAGCACCAGGTGACCCTCGATGAAAGCCTGCGTGCCCTTTCGTAGGTAGTTCCTGGCCTTTTCCGCCTGGTGGCGCCACGCGGTGATGTCGAGGAAGCATGTTTCCTCTTTCATCTCTCCGTTGACGTTGAAGAATCGGTTGACTGCCAAACCGAACTTGGCCAGCGAAGTCCCGGACTGTGTGGACCTGAACTCCGGATCACGCGTCAACCTGCCTATCAGCAGGACCTTGTTGAGATTTGCCATGTCTCCTCCGTTTCATATTGCTTAAAATGCGCCCATCCGACCGCTTCATGCCGCTGCCTTCAGAGCTCCAATATACCATCCATGCAGCGCATAGAAAAGAAGCGAAATACAGCTCAACCTGAACGATCAGAATGTCGATCAGTTATCTATCTTCAGTAGATCACAAATACGCAAGCTATCCATGCTGCTTGCGTAAGCAAGGGGAAGCTAAAAAAACTCTTTCGAGGATCTGATATGACCCGGCAAACAGCGGAAAGGCGAAAAACCGACCGTGTCGACTCCGGCACGGCCGACGCAAAGATCGAGCTGGCACAAAACATATCGCCCGCGGTTCTGAAAAACATCAGCATGTCCGGCCTGGCCTGCATCAGCTACGCATCGATTCCGGAAATGACCGTGGTTGAGATGAAGATACAACTCCCGGCTCTTCCTGAGGAAAAAAATGAACGGCATTCATTCGCCTGCAAAGGCGCTGTTGTCAGGTGCGAGCCTATCAACAACAGAAACTCCAAACGTAAATGGCTCCTCGCGATCTTTTTCACCGAAGTCAACAGCTCGAACAAACAAATCCTCGAAAAGTATATCAACTGCCGGACCTGACATGGGTTTCGACGTACTCGCGGCCCACGAGTTACAAAGATGCCGACTTCCATCATCAATGCTCCTCAGCAACTCTTTGATTTTCCGATGAAAGCCTGAATCCGATCGCTCTGTCTATTCCAGCCAGATCCCGCCGCACGTCATGCAGGCTCCACCCCACGCTTACAGCCAACCGCTCCACCTCGTCCCTCAGCCCGGCTCCCAGCTCGAATATGAGAACTCCATCCATAGAGAGAAAAGGGTGGGCTTTTTCGAGTATTCTCCTGTAGTAAAAAAGGCTGTCCCCCGGCGGAGAAAACACGGCTGCCTCAGGCTCGCTGGCTATGACCTCGGGATCAACATGCTGTGATCCCGCATGATCCACATACGGAGGGTTGCAGACAACGAGCTGAAACGGAATATGCGGATTCTTTCTTGAAATGGCTTCGAAAAGATCCCCACAAAAGAAACGAATCCGGTCATCCACCCCGTGCCGCCTCGCGTTGACACCGGCAGCCTTCACGGCACTGCAAGAAATGTCCGATGCGCACGCCCGCAGATTTTTTCTCCACTTGACCAGTGTTATCGCGATGCACCCGGAGCCTGTTCCCAGATCGAGCATGGTGGTGCCCTCACCGTCGCCCTCGATGCATCCAAGCGCCATCTCAACCGTCTCCTCCGTCTCGGGCCTCGGAATAAGCACACCGGGGCCGACCTGGAATGAAAGGGAATAAAACTCTTTTTTGCCGGTGAGGTAGGCTGATGGTTCTCCCTTTATGCGCCTGAGCACCAGCTCCCTGAAACGGTCGACTTTATCCGGGGCAACCGGCTTGCAATAGTTGGCGTAGAGACCTACACGATCAAGGGACAGAACATGAGCTAGAAGGATTTCAGCCTCGAGTCTGGAGGAGGACACCCTGTTCTCGTCCAGATATGTTTCCGCTTTTTTAAGCAGGGGAAGAATGGTCCACATTATTGCTCGCGGGAGCTTGTGGTAAGCTCAGAAAATGAGATGTTCTTTTTTTTAAAAAACCTACTGTTCGGGCAGGCATAGGGCATTCCGCGCCCCTTTGCCTTCATAGCCCCTTGTGGCCACCCACAAGGGGCCGCATTCAAAACCGCGCCCGGCTCGGTCAGCGTATCAACGACGCCGGCCTCTACCTCTCGCGCCTGCTTTAACGCTCTTCTCGTCCTGTCCGCCGCTGATTATGGCGGTAAAGAGGGAAACGATGAACGTCAGCACAATAAGGGATGAGCCCAGCATGATGAGCAGCATTCCCGACCCAACACTGCCTGAAAGCCAGTTCAGCGCATCGAGCTTGAAGAGAAACTCGTACCATTCATAGATTTCCCCGGCGGCAACCTGCTCTGACACAGTCCACCAGGTATGCACAGCCGGAATGAACATCAAAAAGACCGGGGACATGATGAGGCGTTTCGAGTATATGCTCATCGCCATCCCCGCGATCAACAGGAGTGAAAAGACCAGATACAGCGATCCGGCAAAAGAGGTGCAGGCGGTCACGAGTGTGGGTTCTCCCGTAAAAAACGGCAGAAAAGAGCCGGCTAACGCTACGACTCCGCCCCAGAAGAAAAAGTAAAGCTGCTTGAATACCGCTCCTTCGAAGATGTGCAACACATGCCCGCAGTGCTTGCATGCGATGGCGTCCGCGGGGATAATCTCGCGGCAGAACATGCAGTACTTGACTCGAACCTCATCCTGATCGATCTCCTGGGACTCCTTGGAAAAAGTCATTTCAGGAGCCTCGTCGATCAGCTCGACCTCTTCAGCTTCCTCGCCTTCAACCTGATCTGAGGCCTCCAGCGGCGATACTTCATCGCTACCGGTTTCCTCGCCGTCATCTCCGAGGTTATCGAACTCTTCTATTTTTCCAGGTTCTGAAACCATCTAGATGCCTCCATTAATCAAAAAAATCTACACACCTTATATATTAGCAATACCTGAATAGTAATTAAACTCCCTGAAATGATTTCAACTTCTCTTCCACGTCCCATTCGGACAGGTCGTCTATGATCTTCTCCAGACGTCCCGCCATGATAATCTCGAGCGAGTAGTTTGTCTTGGAACGATGGTCGGTCACCCTGTTTTGAGGAAAATTGTAGGTTCTGATGCGCATGTTCCTGTCGCCGGAACCGATCTGATCCCTTCTGGTTTCAGCCCTTTCGTCCTTTACGCGTGAAAGCTCCAGATCGTACAACCGAGCGCTGAGGATGCGCATCGCCTTGGACTTGTTCTTGTGCTGGGACGACTCGTCCTGGCACTGCACCACAACGCCTGTGGGCTCGTGTGTGATGCGGATGGCGGACGCAACCTTGTTGACGTTCTGGCCGCCCGGGCCTCCGGCGCGATAAGTATCGATCTTGAGATCAGCGTCGTTGATATCGATATCCACCGACTCGGCTTCGAGGAGAACAGCAACCGTGGCCGCAGATGTGTGAATCCTGCCCTGAGATTCCGTTACCGGAACCCGCTGAACCCTGTGGCCGCCGCTCTCGAACCGTAAAGATTCCCAGGCTTTCTTCCCGGAAATGGAAAATGTAATCTCCTTGAAACCGCCCACCTCGGAATGCGATGTATCGAGAACCTCGGTCTTGAGGCCGGTGTTCTCCGCAAAACGCTGGTACATCCTGAAAAGGTCGGCAGCGAAAAGACTGGCTTCGTCTCCGCCGGTGCCCGCCCTGACCTCAAAGATCAGGTTCTTCCCCACGTGGGTGTCGTCCCGAACCAAAAGCCGCTTTAAGAGCTCGACCTTTTCTTTTTCCAGGATTTTGAACTCTTCCAGCTCCTTCCGGGCCAGGTTCTTCATCTCCTCTTCCTCTTCCGAGCCAATGATCTCGTCGAGCCCTTTGATCTTCTGCAGAGTCGCTTCGTGCTCCTTGTACGCTTCAACAAGCTTTGAGATGCTCCCAATCTCCTTCAGGATCTTCTGATAGGCTGTCTGGTTCTTTATCAGATCCGGATCAGCCAGCTTGGCCTCCAGCTCTTTGTGCTGTTCAGCCAGCTCTTTCAGCTTGTCGAACATGCTTGCCAACTCTTAGGATCTCCTAGAGGAGCTACATAACGTTGCTCATGAGCAACGGAAAACCGCGGCCCTGGTTCAGCGCGTTTTCAAGCGGAATCGAAACCCTTGATTCCCCCTCGGCGACCGCTAATAGGATCGGGCCGCACAAGCACCCTGCCAGGGCAGGCGGCAAAAGCGCCGGGGTTTTCGTCGGTTACGACGGTTCTTCTTCTTTTTGCTTAATGTTGTACTTCTTCATGAACTTCTCGACCCGTCCGGCAGTATCCACAAACCTCTGTTTACCAGTGTAGAATGGGTGACAGTTGGAGCAGATCTCGACGTTCAGTTTTTTCACGGTGGAGCGGGTTTGGAATGAGTTTCCACAACCGCATGTAACCGTACACAGATGGTATTCGGGATGAGTTTTCTTTTTCACAGCGATTCACTCTCTTCTACAAAGAGTCCGTTGAAAAAGTGCTTCGAAGCTAGGCCGGGTCATTTTGTCCGAGATCAAGGCGCGAGACAGCAGGCGAATCGAATAGGTCGAGGATCTCGCAACGCAGAAATCGGGCAAAAGGGCCGGCAGCAGCCGATCTGACTTTTCAATGGGCTCATAACCGTTGCTCTTTACATGAATTCGAATCATGCCATGAGAGCATAAGAATATGATATAAAAGACTTTCTAAAAAAGAGCCGACAAAAACACTCGGCTGGACACTCCAAGGGCGGGCTTGTAGCTCTGCCCTGTGGAAAAACGATATATTTTAAGGAGATGCGCGCCAAAAATCAACAGGAAAGTACCGGCTTGTCATACCAACCCGGAACAGCGCCCACTCGTCATTCGGCCTCTATCGAGAGGATCTCTTCTGTCAGTTCGATTCTGTCGCCCGGGGCAAGCTTATGCTTTTCGAACCAGCCTGAGTTCATCTCGATGGCAAACCTGCACGGCTCCCTGGACATGTACGGGGGCTCAATGACCATCTCGCGCATCTTTTCGATGTTAATGATGGTCCCGTCATCCCTCAAAAACGCTATCGAGAGTGGAATCCATGTTTCCTTCATCCAGAAACGCAAAACATCCGGCTCAGGATACACAAAGATCATACCCCTGTCCTGGTCGAGATGATGCCTCTTCATGAGGCCCAGCCTTCTTTTTTGAAAGTCAGCCGAAACTTCCAGGAACACTTCGACACCGCCCATGCCAAGGGCAACGACACCCTGCTCCTGCTTTATGCCCCCGACTTCCGGAGGGGGCGCATTGCTCTTTCCGCCGCATCCGCTGCACGCCAACGATCCCCACCAGAAAACCGCTGCCAGCGCTGTTATTGACACTATGCTTACAACCCGCTTCAGCCTGTCAATGCATGGAACCATCGCCCACACTCCTCGCCAGTTCATTCAAAAGGTTTTCAAAAAGCACGCTGGGAAAGCCCACAACATTGTCCATAGACCCCACCACCTTATCGATGAACCTGTCTCCGGTTTCCTGTATCGCGTATGCCCCGGCTTTGCCATAACACTCGCCTGTGGCGATGTACTCGTCTATGTCATGCCGGGACATGGGTCGTGTAAAAACCGATGTCTCCTCATGACCGCACTTTTCGATACCGCTCCTTACATGAAACAGGTAAAGGCCGGATATCACTCTCTGCGTTTTGCCGCTCAAGCAGGAGAGGATCATCCTGGCATCCTCCGCCGAAGCGGGTTTTCCCAGCACTTTTTTCTCAACCGCCACAACGGTATCGCAGCCGATAACCGTGCCCTGATCGAGACGTTTTGCCACGTCCATGGCCTTTTCCCTTGCAAGCCGCTCAGCGTTTTTCTCGGGTGCCTGACCCGAAAGAAAGCTCTCCTCGACGGTAGAAGGGATTATCCGAAAATCATAACCGAGACGATCCAGGATCTTCTTGCGTCTCGGTGAGGCGGAGGCCAGTATCAGGGGATGGAGCGCGGGGCTGATTTTCATTTAGTCTTCCGAAGCGGTTGACCAGGAGCGCGAAATAAAGCTCCGGCAACCGGTGTCCAGGTCCAAAAACCTTCCTGCGAGGCATCGAATGAAACGTGGGCTCACGACAGACAGCTACAGCTAGTTACAGGAGCAAAAGGATTTCAGAAAACAGTCCTGGCACAATGGTGCCTTGGACTTGCACAGCTCATCGCCATGCCTGACAAAAAAGTTCTGAAACCGGACATAGTCTGACGGATCGATAAGTTTCATGAGCTCCTTGCGCCCCACGTTTTGTGAACCGGTCTTCTTGATAACACCCAGCCGGATCGCCACTCTCAATCCCTCCGAGGACATTACCAGGATCTGGGGCTTTCCAGCACCGGCTCCATCCATCTCCTTTTTTAGAAGCTGGAGAAACACATAGGCATTGGATTTTCCAAGAGGTTGGATCGTGGAAAAAAACTTCCGTACTTCCTCGAAGCCCATCTCGGAAAAGTCCGAGGGCATACAGTCGTATTCTTCATAGACCTCTTTCAAAAAAGCGATAACAAGCCCGGCTTTCTCCCTGAGGTCCTTGTACTTTAAAAAATCCAGAACCTCGCAAACTTCCCTGATGTAGGAAACCCTGAGTTCGTTCAGGTCAACGAACTCATCAATAACAGCGCTCGTGGCCTTGGCCGCTTTTTTGTAATCCCAGCCCTGTCGAAAAATGAGATACACGCAAAGCTCCAGGCCTGCTTCTTGACTGCTCAACCTGGTAACACCGTATTTCCTTGCCAATCGGTCGAGCAAGTCGCGCATCTTCTTTTTTCGCCGTGTAAGGCTTTCAACCATGAATGTTCAATCTCCTACAGGATTCCCAATTTCTTGATGATCGATGCCACGGTTTCGCTCGGCTTGGCTCCCACGCTCAACCAGTACTTCAGACGGTCAACTTTAAGCGTGTACATCCTGTTATCGTCCGGGTTCATGACATCATACGTTCCGATGTCTTCGATGCTGGCTCCATCACGTTTCTGCCTTGAATCGAAAACACAGATCCTGTAAAAAGGGTGCTTCTTGCGGCCCATCCGCTTGCATCTGATTCTAACTGCCAATGTGTTTCACTCCTTTATATAAACTCCATACAAAATTCTAAACTAGACCGCCCGCCTGTCAACGGCGGCCTTTTTTCCGGCGCTGTCTCTCGGCTTTTTTCTTTCTTTTCATGTTTTTCCCTTTGCCGCTTTTCAGCTGCCCCGGGTTATCCAGCTTGCCGCTGGCATGCAGCTTTTCCACCATGGCATTTTTTTCCTTGAGCGCCCCTTTCATGCCGGGCATCAAGCGCGACGCCATCTTTCCCATCATACCCCCCATCATACCATCCATCATGCCGCCAAGGCCCCCCTTCTGTTTTTTCATCATGCTTTGCATCTGGCGGAACTGCTTCAGAAGATCGTTCACATCGCCGAGGGATGTGCCGCTCCCCTTGGCCACACGCCTTTTGCGGCTCATATCGAAGAGATCCGGTTTCAGCTTCTCCTGCGGTGTCATGGACTGGATAATGGCTTCGAGACGTACCATGGATTTGTCATCAACGCCGGCATCCTTGAACTGGGAGCCTAGGCCGCCCGGGAGGTGGCCCATGAGATCCTTGAGCGATCCAAGCTTCTTAACGGACTGGAGCTGCACAAGGAAGTCCTCGAATGTGAACTCGGCCTCGAACAGCTTCTTCACCTGCTCTTCCGCCTGCTCCTTGTCTATCACGTCCTGGGCCTTTTCCACGAGGCTCACAACATCGCCCATACCGAGGATCCGGGAGGCCATGCGGTCCGGGTAGAAAGGTTCGAGATCATCAAGCTTTTCCCCGACACCAACGAACTTGATCGGTTTGCCTGTGACGGTTTTCACCGAAATCGCCGCACCGCCGCGGGTGTCGCCGTCCAGCTTGGTCAGGATGACTCCGTCCAGCTCAAGGCGTTCGTTGAACTCCTTTGCGGAGTTGACCGCATCCTGGCCGGTCATGGCATCGCACACCAGAAAGGTCTGGTGCGGCTTCACAGCGCCCCTGATATCGTTGAGCTCCTGCATTAACGGCTCATCGATGTGCAGACGCCCGGCTGTATCGATTACAACCGTGTCCCGCCCTCCGGCAGCAGCAGAGGAAAGAGCATCCGCACACATCAGCGGCGGGCTCATCCCGTGCTGGTGGAACACGGGCACTTCGAGTTGCTCGCCGAGGATCTTGAGCTGCTCCACCGCTGCAGGGCGCTGAATATCAGCTGCTACGAGGAGCGGGTTGCGGCCCTTTTTTCTGAGAAATCCCGCCAGCTTGGCACAGGTTGTGGTTTTTCCCGAACCCTGGAGCCCTGCTATCAAAATCACGGTAGGCGGGTTTGGTGCGAACTCGACGCCGCTTATTGTCGGCCCCATAGTCTCGATCAGCACATCCTGAAAGATCTTGACGATCATCTGACCGGGAGTAACGGATTTTACGACGTCCTCGCCGACTGCGCGTGATGTGACCTCCTTTAACAGGTCTTTGGCCACTTTGAAATGAACATCCGCCTCGAGCAGAGCAGTACGAATATCCCTCAACCCTTCCTGGATGTTGTCCTCGGTAAGCCTGCCGCGTTTGCCGAGCTTCTGAAAAGCCTTCTGCAAGGAGTTGGAGATTGACTCAAACATCGAGCATCCTTATGACATAACGATTTAAACCTGATCTGCGGGCTTCCGAGCGGGAACCAATAGCCATGAACCATGGCATCCAGCCGATCTTGCCCAACGAACCTGATTTCAAACCCATTATTATAGAACAAGAAAAGTAAAACAAGCCATGAAAAAAACACAACTTATGTGTATTACTTAGGCTTGAGGCTGGAGGCTGGAGGAAGAGGAAGAAAGAAGAAGAGAACCACGGATGGACACGGATAATTTTTAACCGAGCCTGAAGGTCAAAGCCCCCAAGTCATTAACAATTAATAATTAACAATTGACAAATAAAATGAATTCTCTTTCTTCAATCCGTGTTCATCCGTGGTACCTCTTCCATCTTCAATCTGTTTTCATCCATGGTTCCGACCCATAATGATTTGAAAGGTTTTTTGCCGCAACAATGAACATGTCGGAAATCGAGCGGAACATCAGAAAGGCGGGCGCGGGCGAGCACGCGTGTACTGCGGAGCAGGAGTGTCTTATCAGCCTCATGCTCCTGTTCGCGAAACTCGATCCGCCGCCCGACCCGATCGGCCTGTTTCCGCGCTACGGGGAGCTGAAGGAGCGTTTCCTCGAAGCAGCCGGATCCGGGGACTGCGAAGCCGTAGAGGAGACGTTTTTGACGCTCTATTGCCATGTTCACGGACACGAGGCTCCTTACACGTCGAACGAGAGGCTCCGCATCGAAGAGACAGGCGGGTACTGGTGCCACGCTGGAGGTATCTCCCCGATCATCAAGGCAGGGCCTTACATCAACGCTGAAACGGTGTCAGCCGATTTCGGCGCGGGCAACGGCCTGCAGGGCCTTCTCATGCAAAAGCTCCACCCCCACGAAAAGACCGTACAGATAGAGATATCGAGCAGCATGATCGAGGCTGGAAAAGGGTTGCAGGCCTGGATCGGTATCCCTGATAGCCGCGTGGAATGGCGCGCCTGCGATGTGTGCGGGATCACCCCCTCCGGCATGGACTTCATCTACCTCTACAGGCCGGTGCGGCCCGAGGGGCGGGGCAGGCTGTTTTATGAGCGGTTCGCCGCAGCCCTGGATTCCGAAGACCGCGATGTGGTGATATTCAGCATTGCCGATTGTCTCGGCGATTTTCTTTCTCGCAGGTTCGTGCCATTCTACTCGGATGGGCACCTTACCTGCTACTGCAACAGAGGCTCCCAACCTCTTAAGGAGATCTGAATTTTATTGGTTTGCCTTTCACTTCGGCCTGTTTATACTATCGGATTGTTATTGATCAAGACATACAGTACTTTCAGATCGTGACCAGAGCGTCAAACAGGGAGGGATTCTAATGAATGACCCGATCACCACAAAAACTTTTACACCTTTTGTTGTTGTCCTGCTTTCCTTTTTCGTTACTTGCACCGGCCTGATAAGTGCCGAGGACCGGGCTGGGTCAACAGACAGCCAGGACCCGGTCATTGTCGAGGCCGAGGAGCCCGAACATCCCGAAGACACGGGTGACAAGCCGTTCTGGGAATGGGAACGTATGACCGGAAACTGGGGAGGCCTGCGGGATGACCTGTACGACTACGGCATCGATGTTGACCTGACCTACAAGGGGGAATACTTCGTCAACCTCCGCGGCGGACTGCGGACCCACGACTCGAACGAATACAACGGGCTCGTGGACCTGGCCGTCACGATGGACCTGGACAAGCTTTTCCTGTGGAAAAACGCAAAGATCTTCGTTCTCGGACAGCAAAAGCACGGCAACGGGATCACGGAAAAGTATGTGGGCGACTTCCAGGAGGTCAGCAACATCGATGCGGAGGATCTCACTCGCATCAGCGAGCTCTGGCTCGAACAGATGCTCTTCGATGATATGTTTCGCCTGAAGATCGGAAAGCAGGACTGCAACACCGATTTCTGCTTCCCGGAGTTCGGCAGAAACTTCATCAACCTATCGTTCGAATCCCCACCCAACATCCCCATGCCGACATACCCTGACCCTGCTCTCGGCGTCATGGCCATGGCGGAGCCTTGCAAATGGTTTTCAGCGGGCGGTGGAATCTATGATGGTGACGGCGAAGGCGGCGAGACCGGATTCAACACCCTTTGCGATGGTGAAGACGGATATTTCGGCATAGTCGAAGCCGCTGTCAAGCCGCAGTTCGAGATCAACGACCGCTTCCCAGGCGCTTACAAGGCCGGATGGTGGTACCACAGCGAAAAC